>JBEKYC010000041.1:0-64690 GCA_049511415.1 Bryobacteraceae bacterium
GATTTCGAAATCACGCCCGCTCATCTGGAGGCAGCCGCGGACGCCCAGCAGTTGCAAATTCGCGCGGGCGATGTGGTCCTGCTGCGCACCGGCTGGGCGCGCTTTTGGGACGACGCGGCACGCTTCATCGCGCAGGTGCATGGTCCCGGACCCGGCGCCGCAGGCGCGCGCTGGTTGAGCAGCCACGGCATCTTCGCTGCGGGCTCCGACACGGTGGCGTTCGAAAAGGTGCCCGATTCGAACATGCCGGTGCACGTCCATCTGCTGGTCGAAAGCGGCATACACATCATCGAGTGCCTGAACCTGGAGCAACTGGCGGCGGAACATCGCTATACTTTTCTGTTTGTGGCCACGCCGCTGAAGATTCTCGGTGGCACCGGATCGCCTATACGTCCACTGGCAATCGCATGACGTCACCAACCGATTTCGCAGCCGTCCGCGAAGGAGAACAAATCGAAACCACCGCGCTGGCTGCGTACCTGCGAGGCCGGCTGGCGGGCGCGGAATCGGGAATCACGGTGCGGCAATTCCCCGGCGGGCACTCGAATCTCACCTATCTGCTGCAAGCCGGTGAACACGAGTACGTCTTGCGCCGTCCGCTCGGGCCGGTGGCGCCCAAAGCCCACGATATGGCCCGCGAGTACAACGTGCTGGGCGCGGTGCATCCGCTGTTTCCGCAAGCGCCGCGCGTGTTCCTCTTGTGCGACGACCCGGCCATCATCGGCGCGATCTTCTTCGTCATGGAAAGGCGGCGCGGCCTGGTGCTGCGGCGCGAAATTCCCGCGCCGTACGCCAACGATCCGGATTTCGGACGTCGCGTCAGCGAAGCCTTCGTCGATTGCCTGGCGGCGCTGCACGCCGTGGATGTCAGCCAGGCGATGCTGGGCAAACCTGCCGGATTCCTGGCGCGCCAGGTGAGCGGTTGGGCCGAGCGCTGGCAGCGCGCGGAGACCGAAACGCTGCCGCAAATGGAGCAACTCATCGCATGGCTGACGCGGCGGATGCCGGAATCACCCGCGCCAACGTTAGTGCACAACGATTACAAGCTCGACAACATGATGCTCGACGCCGCCGATCCCAGCCGCGTGGAAGCCGTGCTCGATTGGGAGATGGCCACCGCCGGCGATCCGCTGGTGGATCTGGGCTGCGTGATGTGCTACTGGCCGGAAGCCGGCGATCCGGCCGTGCGCCGCGACGCGCTCAGCAGCATCACTACACTGCCCGGTTGGTTCACGCGCGCGCAACTTGTAGAGCGCTACGCGCGCCTTACCGGTCGGGATGTCTCCGGCCTCGGCTATTATGAAGTGTTCGGAATATTCAAGATCGCCGTGGTGCTCCAACAAATCTATTTCCGGTACCGGCGCGGGCAGACCCACGACGAGCGCTTCCGCAACTTCGATGAGCGTGTGCGCGGATTGGTGGAAGTGGCGGCCGAAGTCGCGGAGAGAGCCGGTTGAGTTCGCTGTATCTTATCCGCCACGGGCAAGCCGGCAGGCGCGCGCATTACGATGCGCTATCGGATCTGGGGCATCGGCAAGCCTACCTGTTGGGGCAATACCTGGCCGCGCAAAAGGTCGAGTTCAAGGCGTTTATCGCGGGTGGCCTCAACCGGCAGCGGCAAACCGCGACGGAGGTATCGCGCGCGTATCGTGAGGCGGGCGTGAGCGTGCCTGAGATCGTCTACGATCCGCAGTGGAACGAATTCGATATGACCGCGGTCTTCAGCGAATTCGCGCCGCAGTTATGCGAAGCCGATCCGCAATTCAAGCAGGACTACCAGGAATTGATGCGCAAGCTGGAAGACCAGGATTCGCCCATCCACCATGCCTGGACGGATTGCGATACGCAAGCCATGCGCGCCTGGATGGAGGATCGTTTTCCTTGCCGCACCGAATCCTGGGCGGCCTTCTGCCGGCGCGTCTTAGGGAACCGTGCGGCCCTGAGCGCCTATCAACCAGGCGACGCGGTGGCCATCTTCACGTCCGCTTCGCCCATCGCCATCTGGGTTGCCGCGTCGCTGGGTGTGTCGGACGGGCACATCATGCGCCTGGCGGGCGTGCTCCATAACTCCGCCGTCTCGACCTTCCGGCTGCGGGACGACACCATGACGCTGTTCAGTTTCAACGGCACACCGCACCTGACGGATGCGCGGCTACGCACCTTCCGGTGAGACTATATGCGCGTGATTGAGAGTATTGACGAATTGCGTTCGCTGGCCGGCCAGGAAGTGGCGGTAGGCGAATGGTTCACCATGGAGCAATCGCGGATCGACGCCTTTGCGGATTCAACCGGCGACCACCAGTGGATTCATCAGGACGTGGAACGCGCCAAAACCGAGTCGCCTTTCGGTCGCACCATCGCCCATGGCTTCCTGACGTTGTCGCTGCTCAGCAGCCTGTCGCACGAGTGCTTCGATATCCGCGGTGAATTCAAGATGCGGATCAACTACGGGCTGAACCGCGTGCGCTTTCCGTCGCCGGTGCCGTCGGGTGCGCGGCTGCGGGCGCGCTTCACGCTGCAATCGGTCGAAGACTTCGACCAGGGGTATCAGTTGGTATGGGTGGTGACAATCGAACTCGAAGGCAGCCGCAAGCCGGCGCTGTATGCGGAGTGGGTGGTGCGGCTCTACCGGTGACGCGGGGGCGACGGGCAGCAGTCGTCGGGGCACCTCTGGTGGCCGTTCGTGATGCATTCCAGGACCAGTTCGCGGATCATGGCGGCGAAGCGCGGGTCGGCGCCCACCGTCTGCGCGCGGACCATGTTGAGGCCAAGCTGACCGCATAACTGGCGCGCTTCCGTGTCCAGATCGTAGACCACTTCCATGTGATCGGAGATGAAGCCGATGGGCGCCAGCACCACGTCACGCGTGCCGCCGGCGGCCAG
Organism: Bryobacteraceae bacterium; assembly: GCA_049511415.1. GTDB lineage: Bacteria > Acidobacteriota > Terriglobia > Bryobacterales > Bryobacteraceae > Bog-159. Next base: position 2,884 of record JBEKYC010000041.1, read on the forward strand.
CTCGCGCAGGTATTCAAGAACGTCGGGCCCGAGCCACGGCTGGCCCGGCGATCCGCTGCGGCTCTGATACACGAGCCGGTATGCCGGTTGATCGACCAGGTCCGCAACCAAGCGGCAGGCTTCTTCGACCTGCTGCACGTAGCGGCTGGTTTCAGCCATCCACAGGGGGACGCTATGGGCGGTGAAGGCCAGCGCGGCGCCCGCGGAAATCTGTGCGAAGGCGGCGCGCACGCGATCGGCCATGGGCTCGATGAAGCCGGGGTGATTGTAGAATACCGGCAACTTCAGCACCTCCGGCGCCGCAGGTCCGACGGCCGCACGTGCCCGCGCGATATCTTCCAGGTACTGGCGGCAGCCGGAATAGGAGCTGTAGGCCGAGGTGACGAAGGCAAAGGCGCGGCGCACGCCGTCGGCAGCCATCTGACGCAGGGTGTCCGGCAGCAGCGGATGCCAGTTGCGATTGCCCCAATAGACGGGCAGGTCGGAACCCTCGGCGGCGAGCACTTCGCGCAGCGCTGCCATCAACGCGCGGTTCTGATCGTTGATGGGGCTGCGTCCGCCGAAATGGTAATAGTGTTCGGCCACTTCCAGCATGCGCTCGTGCGGCACGTTGCGTCCGCGCAAGACGTTTTCGAGAAATGGCATGACTTCTTCGGCACGGTCGGGACCGCCGAAGGAGAGCAGCAGGATGGCTTCACCGGGGTTATTCATCTAAAGCCTGGAACAGGTCGGCGCGGCGTGTATCGGGATCGATGATCCAAACAAATGCGACGCCAAACGCCAAATACTCATTGACCTTCGTGCGCATCTGGCTCATGCGATCCTCGGGTGATAGCACTTCGACAGCGATGAACGGTGGCGTACTGGGGAGAGGATCACGCGGTGCGGGCTGCTTATAGACACAGACATCCGGCACGCCTTGCGGCGTTCGTGCAGCAGAGACGCGACCGCGACCATCGGAATGCCGTGAGGCATCTCTCCCGTATTGCGCTCGATCAACCTTCCTTCGTCGAACTCACACTCAGGTTCGTAGCTCCTGGTGAGATACTCTCGTTCGGATACCACTACCGCGCCTCCTTCAGGTACTTGTCGAACCACGCGATAGAGCGTTCCAGCGAATCCACCTGGTTCTCGCGCTTGGCAAAGCCGTGACCTTCGCCGGGATAGTAGTGCGCGTCCACCACCTTCCCGTACTTGCGCAGCGTGGTGACTACCTGGTCCGCCTCCTCCTTGGGATCGCGGATGTCGTTCTCGCCCTGCAGCACCAGCAGAGGCGCCTTCGCATTCTGAAAGTACTTGATGGGCGAGGCGTCCTCGTATACCTTGCGATCTCTCACCGGGTCGCCCAGGATGGACTGATCATACTGTTGCAGTTCAGGACTTTCGTGTTCCTGTTCGGTGAGCCAGTCGGTGATGCCGAACAGTTCCACGGCGGCTGCCCAGACATCCGGCGTCTTGCCGATCGCAATCATGGCCATGTAGCCGCCGTATGATCCGCCCATGATGCCGATCTTCTTTTCTGCGGCGTAGCCGGTGGCGATGAGGAACTTCGCGGCGTAGACTTCGTCCTGCAGATCGCCGCCACCGAGGTCTTTGTAGTTAGCCTTTTGGAAGGCCATGCCGTAGCCGGTCGAGCCGCGCACGTTTGGCGCGATGCACAAATAGCCGCGCGAAGCCAGCGCCTGCGCGTTGCGGCTGAAGCTATCGAGCGTCTGGCCCGTCGGCCCGCCGTGGGGCAGCACGACGGCCGGGTGCGTGCCATCGCGCTTCAGATTGAACGGCACCCAGAGGAAAGCGCTGATGGTCTGGCCGTCGAAGCTCTTGTAATGCACCAGATGGGAGGCGGGGAGGTTGGCGGGGTGGAGTCCGGCTAGCGCGGAGTAAGTCAATTGAGTGGCACGGCGGGTCGCCAGATTGTAAACCCAAAGGTCCGCCGGGCGATTGGAGCTCTGATGCGAAATCAGCAATCGGTCGCCCGACGGCGAAAATGCGTTCGGCTGGCCGACGGGACTAGTTAACCCCTCCGGGAAACTCAGCGGCTCGGCATGGGGCGAACCGCGCTGGGCCACGTAAGTGGTCGTGCGGCCGTCTTCATTGACTAGATAAGTGAAACTCGCGCCGCGTGGAGCAAAGTCGCCGGCGTGGGCGTCCCACTCGAGGTCTGTCACCCACGAGATTTTGCGCGAAGCGATATCCAGCAAGGCGATATTGGAGATGCCGCCTTTTTGGTTGGAACTGATCGCCAGCGTCCGGCCGTCGGCCGAGACTGAGGACGCGCGGAAGATGACATCGCCGGTATGGGGAGTCAGGTTTTCGAGCGCCCCCGCTTTGAGATCGACGCGATAGACGTCGGAATCGGTGCCGCCGGCATTGACGCGGTTGGCGTAGAGGCTCAGACCGTCGGGGCTCCAGTCGGCGATTTCCCAGGCTCGGTTCTTGGACTCTTCGTGCGTGAGATTACGAACCGCGCGCGCGCGCCAGTCGAGCAGGGCCACGTCGAAACTCGGCGCGGTCTTCGCTTTCATGGAGAATGCCAGCGTCTTGCCGTCGTGCGACCAGTGCGCATCGGTTTCGGAGACATCCGGAGTCCGCGTGAGATTGATGGGAGGCCCACCGGACGCTGGGATGGCAAACAGATCGGAGATTTCGCCTCCGGCGTAGTCTTGTTCATAGACAATCCATTTTCCATCGGGCGACCACGCAGCGCCGGACTGGCGGTCGTCGGACTGCGTCAACTGGACCGGCCAACCGCCCGCCGCCGAGACTTTCCAGAGGCTGTTACGGCCGGTCAGATTGGTCGTGAAGGCGACTTCACGGCCGTCAGGTGACCAGGCGGGGCTGGTGGTGGACCGAGTGTAAACCAGTTCTTCGATGGGGACCGGCGCGGCGTCGGCGTTAGCAATGGAGGTGATCGTTTGGGGGTCGGTGATGGGGCGCTCGTCGGGCGAGGACGCCGCACACAGGGCGGTGCACAGGAGGGCAAGTGCTGGCGTGGGTTTCATTGAGGCAGTATAGCGCGCACGGCGGACCACGAAAAACGATGGTCCACCCCACGGTTAGCCGCTCATGGAGTTGAGGAACTCGGCGTTGCTGCGGGTCTTGCTGAGTTTGTCGAGGAGAAGCTCCATGGTTTCTACCGGCGACAGCGGATTGAGCACCTTGCGCAGAATCCAGACGCGGTTCAACTCCTCTTTGGGCAGCAGCAGCTCTTCCTTGCGGGTGCCGCTCTTATTGATGTCGATGGCGGGGAACACGCGCTTATCCACCAGTTTGCGTTCCAGGTGGATTTCCAGGTTGCCGGTGCCTTTGAACTCTTCGAAGATCACGTCGTCCATGCGGCTGCCGGTGTCGATCAGCGAGGTGGCGATGATAGTGAGCGATCCGCCCTCCTCAATGTTGCGGGCCGCGCCGAAGAAGCGCTTGGGGCGCTGCAGGGCGTTCGAATCGACGCCGCCGGAGAGCACCTTGCCGGAAGGCGGCACGATGGTGTTGTAGGCGCGCGCCAAGCGGGTGATGGAGTCGAGCAGGATGACTACGTCCTTCTTGTGCTCGACCAGGCGCTTGGCCTTTTCAATGACCATCTCGGCCACCTGTACGTGACGGGTGGCGGGCTCGTCGAATGTGGAACTGATCACCTCGCCGCGCACGGAGCGCTGCATGTCGGTGACTTCCTCGGGACGCTCGTCGATCAGCAGCACGATCAAAGTCACTTCCGGATGATTGGTGGTGACCGAGTTGGCGATGCTCTGCAGCAGCATGGTCTTGCCGGTGCGCGGCGGCGAGACGATCAGGCCGCGTTGGCCCTTGCCGATGGGTGTGAGCAGATCCATGACGCGGCCGGAGTAATTCTCCTTGGCCGTCTCGAGTTTGATGCGCGCGTTGGGATAGAGCGGCGTCAGGTTGTCGAAGAAGATCTTGTTGCGGGCTTCCTCGGGCGGTTCGAAGTTGATGGCGTCGACTTTGATGAGCGCGAAGTAACGCTCGCCCTCTTTGGGCGGACGGATCTGGCCGGAGATGGTGTCGCCGGTGCGCAGATCGAAGCGCCGGATCTGGGACGGCGAGACATACACGTCGTCGGGGCCGGGCAAATAGTTGTATTCGGGAGCGCGCAGGAAGCCGAAACCGTCCGGCAGGCATTCGAGCACGCCTTCCGAGAAGATCAGCCCGCTTTTTTCGGCCTGGGTTTGCAGGATCTTGAAGATCAACTCCTGCTTGCGCAGACCGGCTGCGCCGGCCACGTTCATATCCTTGGCGACCTGGTTGAGCCGCTGGATGCTCATGTCCTTCAGTTCGACCAAGTCCAAAGTGGGCGAGCCGTTTTTAGCTTGAGCCGGCGGTTTGTTGCGCCGGTGGCCCCCATGTTGGCTGGGCGGCGGGCCGACGGGTGTTTCGGTAAGGGCGGCGCCGTCGCGATTGGCTTCCGTGGACCGGGCGGGCGGGCGCTCGACCGGTTTTTCGTGGTCTTCTGCGGGTGTGGCGATTTCTACCGCGTCTGGAGTGTGTTCGTTATCGCTTGCCAAATTTCCCTCACTCCCCGGCCCGTGGAGGCCGAGAATGGCAAAGGTTCGACGTTCTCCTTGCGGATAAGCGCCAGACCGTGCCCTTGTTCTGATTGGTTCAATTTATCTATCTTGGTGGCGATTACCTGAAATCGCCGGTGGTGCAGTTCGAGCCATTCCTTGAGTTGCAAATCCTGTTCCATCCACCCCCTGCGGGCGTCCAGAATCAGAAAGGAAAGATCCAGGGTATCTCTTGTCAACAAGTAACTTTCGATCAAGCCTTGCCACTCGCGGGTCACGCTTTTTGGAACCCGGGCATAACCATATCCGGGGAGATCCACGAAGTACAGTGAGTCGTTGATGCGATAAAAATTGATCGTTTGCGTGCGACCCGGAGTGTTACTGGTGAAAGCCAGCCCTTTGCGCCCCACCAGAGCGTTAATCAGGCTGGACTTTCCTACGTTACTTCTCCCTAAAAACGCGATCTCGGGCAGGCCGTCGGAGGGGAACCGGTCCGGCTGTGCCGCGGAAGTTACAAAAGTGCTGTCAATGGGCATTCATGCGGGACTGAAGTCCCGCGGCACCACGGCAGACCACATAAAACGATGGTCTGCCCCACCTTATTAGTGGGCGACTACCTCTTCTGGTTGGGAAGCTACTTCCACTCCCGGAGCGGCGGGCATGGGTAACGCCACAATTTCCCGCTCCAATGCGATTTTGAGAACCTCGTCCATCGACTCGACGAAATGGATCTTCATTTCGTTGCGAATATTTTCGGGGATGTCCGGCAGATCCTTCTTATTGTCAGCCGGAACGATGGCCTCATTGATTCCATGGCGATGCGCCGCCAACAGCTTCTCCTTCAATCCTCCGATACCCAGAACCTTCCCCCGCAGGGTGATTTCGCCGGTCATGGCCAGATCGCCGCGTACCGGAATACGGGTGAGCGCGCTGCAGATGGTGGTGGCCATGGTGATCCCGGCCGAAGGCCCATCCTTCGGGATAGCGCCTTCCGGGATATGCACATGCACATCCAGATTGCGGTAGAAATCGCGCGGCAGCCCGAACTGATGGGCGCGCGAGCGAATGTAACTCATAGCCGCCTGCGCGGACTCCTGCATCACGTCACCCAGTTTGCCGGTAATGGTCAGCTTACCCTTTCCCTCCATCAGAGTAGCTTCCGTGGTCAGTATCTGGCCACCGACTTCGGTCCAGGCCAAACCCACGGCCGCGCCGATTTCGTTCTTCTTTTCCGCCTGCAGATCGCGGAAGCGCTGCGGTCCCAGCAGATCCGGCAGGATTTCGGCCGTGATCACGGTTTTCGCCTGCTTCTTATCCTTGGCGCTTTGGGCGTTCACCACTTTGCGCGCCAGCTTCCGGCACACGTTGCCGATTTCCCGCTCCAGATTTCGCACGCCCGCTTCCCGCGTGTAATCCTGAATCAACGCGGAGAGACCCTGGTCGGTAAATTCGATCTCGTCGCCGGTCAATCCAGTCTGCTCCATCTGTTTGCGGACCAGGAAACGCTTGGCGATCTCCAGCTTTTCGTATTCGGTGTAGCCGGAAAGCCGGATGACCTCCATCCGGTCCTGCAAGGCGGGCGGAATCGTATGCAGAACGTTAGCCGTCGCGATGAAGAAGACCTGACTCAGATCATACTCCACATCCAGGTAGTGGTCAACAAACATGTAGTTCTGCTCGGGGTCGAGGACTTCGAGCAGGGCAGCCGAGGGGTCGCCGCGGAAATCCATGGACATCTTCTCCACTTCGTCGAGCATGAAGATGGGATTGCGCGTGCCGGCCTTCTTCATCATCTGGATGACCTGGCCGGGAAGAGCGCCGATATAGGTGCGCCGGTGGCCGCGGATTTCGGCTTCATCGCGCACGCCGCCGAGCGACATACGCACGAATTTGCGGCCGGTGGCCTTGGCGATGGACATGCCTAGCGAGGTCTTGCCCACGCCGGGAGGACCCACGAAGCAGAGTATGGATCCCTTGGGATTCTTCACCAGGCGGCGAACGGCCAGGAATTCGAGGATGCGCTCCTTGATTTTCTCCAGACCGTAGTGATCGGATTCGAGCACCTGCTCGGCGAATTTAAGATCGCGAATTTCCTTGGATTTTTTCTTCCATGGCACGGCCAGGAGCCAGTCGAGGTAGTTGCGCGACACGGTGGACTCGGCGGACATGGGCGGCATATTTTCCAGCCGCTTCAGCTCGGCCATGGCTTTGTCGAGCGCGTCCTTGGTCATGCCGGCGGTTTCGATGCGCTTTTTCAACTCGTCGATTTCGCTCTTTTCGCCGCGGCCGAGTTCCTTCTGGATGGCCTTGATCTTCTCGTTGAGATAGTACTCTTTTTGGGCCTTCTCCATCTGGCGCTTGACGCGGCCCTGGATGGTGCGGTCCACGTTCAGTTTCTCGATTTCGATATCGAGCATTTCGGCCACCCGGGTCAGCCGATCGACCGGATCGAAGATTTCGAGCAGCTCCTGCTTTTCTTCGATGGTGAGCTGCAGATTGGCGCCTACGGTGTCGGCCAGTTTGCCGGCATCATCCACGCGGATGGCGGCGATCATGGTCTCGTAGTTCAGATTCTGGCTCAGCTTGACGTACTGCTCAAAAAGCGACGTGACGCGGCCGGTGAGGGCGTCCAGTTGGGGGCCGGGTTCGACCTTGAAGTTGAAGGTGCGGACCACCGCGCGGAAGAAGCCTTCATCATCGGTGATCGAGAAAACTTTGGCGCGCTCCACGCCTTCCACCAGCACTTTGATGTTGCCATCCGGCAGTTTCAGGCTTTGAACGATATTCACCACGGTGCCCACGCTGTAGATTTCGTTGGGCTTGGGTTCGTCGATGGACGCATCGTGCTGGGTGGCCAGGAAGATCTTCTTGTCTCCGGCCATGGCCTCTTCGAGCGCCCGTACGCTCGATTCGCGGCCCACCACGAAGGGGGTCATCATGTACGGAAAGATGACGACATCCCGTATGGGCATCATCGGCAAACGTTTTGTGTCCGATTTTTCCTTTGAAGTAAGCATGTTTCTCCGCTAAGGGTTCGGCCGGCGCCCCGTGGCCGGCTGGCAGGCAACAACGCCAAAAAGAGCGCGGGCCGATTAACCGGCCTTTTCTAATATTGTAAGACTGATTTTCTGGGAAAGCACCATCTCTTTGGTGACGAGGAACTCCCGGACCTTTTTGTAGGACGGCAAGTAATACATCAGATCCAGCATCAGGTCCTCCAGGATCATACGCAGGCCGCGCGCACCAACCTTACGTTCCAGAGCCAGATCGGCGATCGCCTCCAAGGCATCGTCGCTGAATTTCAGCCGCACATTTTCGAACTCAAAAAGCTTTTGATACTGCCGGACGATGGCGTTTTTGGGCCGGGTCAGGATCTGGACCAAAGCGTCTTTGTCCAAGTCCTCGAGCACCGCGCTGACCGGCAAGCGTCCGATGAATTCGGGGATGAACCCGAACTTGATCAAATCCTGAGGCTGCGCCTGGCTCAGCAGGCTGATGTCGCGGTGGCTGGAGATGCCGATGGTCTTGTTACTTTTATCTTCGTCCGGCAAAAAGCCCATGGATTTCTTGCCGATCCGCCGCCCGATCACCTTTTCGAGACCGACGAAAGCGCCGCCGCAGATGAACAGAATATTCGTGGTATCGACCGGCGTGAACTCCTGGTGCGGATGCTTGCGGCCACCCTGCGGCGGCACGTTCGCGATGGTTCCTTCCAGGATCTTGAGCAACGCCTGCTGCACGCCTTCACCCGATACGTCGCGGGTAATGGAAGGATTTTCGTCCTTGCGGCAGATCTTGTCGATCTCGTCAATATATATGATACCCTGCTGGCACCTTTGGACGTCTCCATCGGCCGACTGCAGGAGCTTCAGGATGATGTTCTCGACATCCTCGCCGACGTAGCCCGCTTCGGTCAGGGTGGTGGCATCCACGATGGCGAACGGCACGTCCAGGATACGGGCCAAGGTCTGCGCCATCAAGGTCTTGCCGGTTCCCGTGGGACCGATCAGCAGGATGTTCGACTTGGAAAGCTCCACGTCCGAATTCCGCATCCGGTTCATGTGGATGCGTTTGCAGTGGTTATAAACGGCTACCGCCAGCTTCTTCTTGGTGGCTTCCTGGCCGATCACGTACTGATCGAGGTGCTCCTTCACTTCCAAGGGCTTGGGGATCTTGTGAGGCATCCCCGGAGCGGTTTCGACCTTGTCGTCGTCCAGAATCGAGTTACACACCGCGATACATTCATCGCAGATGTACGCCCGAGGGTAATCACTGGGGGATGAGATGAGCTTTCCGACTACGTCTTGGCTTTTGTGGCAGAACGAGCATCGCAGGGCCTCATCGGATCCGGCACGCTTCACGCAGTTGCCTCCTGAATCCACGGACGGTAGGCGTCCGGGGAGTGCGCTTCCCCCCGCAGGCTCCGGGGTTGAAGAACGGGTTCAATACCATTATCACCTGAATTCCACGATTTAGGCAATGTGCTTGGCGGCGGCAAAAAGTACTGGCGGGTTTAGGGGCGCGCTCGGCGGGCCGGGGCGGGGGCCTGGGGCTGGAGGTTGGGGTCTTGCCTCGCCCGTCATAGCCGGACGAACAAAAGGGGCTCGCTGCGCGTGCCGGGGCTGGGGTCTAACCTTCGCTCGGCACGATCTTCGCCAGCTTCAATCCGCCCAGCGGTGCGGTGGAAACGCCGGTCACGCTGACCGGAACCGGACTCATGCAGACCGTTGGCCAATGGTTGTGTTCTCCGAAGGCCTGGAGTCCGCGGATGGCCAGCGCGTGTTGGCTGCGGGCAGAATTGCCACCCCACGACTGAGGATTTGGTTACAGCTACGGATTCTCCATCATCCACGCGTTGAAATCGTAGGTCTGCGCTTGAAACGCCAGGTACTTGCCATCCGGAGACGGAACCGGCCACGCAGGCCATTGGGCGCGATCGTTACGGCTCAGGAGACTTACCTTGCCCGCGGTTGTGACGTGTAATAAGTCGAACGTGGAGGAGGTCACGAAGAAGCCCCCACCATCCGCCGTCCAGGCTATGTAATCGGTGTTCCACTGCTCCGCAACCGGGATTTCATGCCATGTTCCATTCACTAAGGTCATTATCTTATTGCCGGCGCCCACCACCGCCAGGCGCGAACCTTCCGGTGAAACATCCCAGGCCCAGGAATCCATCCGGGGAGCCCAGCGGTCGGTCCTTCCCAGCAGACGCCCTTTCCCCCTCACAGGGTCCAGCGCGTAGAACAGCAACTCGCGCCCTTGCTTCTGGCTCAATACGCAGGATCCGGCTTTTAGGGGACATCGATAGTCGAAGCTCGTCGCGGCCGGGAGTTCGAGCACTTGCTCGGGTGATCCGCCGCCCACTGGCATGCGCATGAGGCGCTGGGGCGCGGAATCCGGCTGGGACGCGGAATTTGATCGGTCCTGGTATAGAATCCAGGATCCATCCGGGGTTGGCAATACATCCCGCGGCTGATCTCCGGGTAGTTGCACTACCGCTTGGGCCTGGCTTTCGTTGGGAACCTGCTTGAAAACCTCCGGCTTGCCATTGCGATCGGATGTAAAGAGGATGTCCCGGCTGTCCCGCGTCCAGGAGTCGGGGGTGCTGCCGAGGCCCCGATTGTCGAGCGTCAAGCGGCGGGGCGAGGCGATGATGCTGCCATCGCTGCCCAGTTCCCCCACATACACATCAAGCTGGATGCGGCTCTTCAGGAATGCCAGGCGCTTTCCGTCGGCGGTGAGTGTCAGGCAATTTGGGTAGAAGTCCGCCCACTGCGCCAGCCGCGCGAGTTTGCCGGCAGCTTCGCCCGTTCGAGCCTCTACCGGGATGGCCCAAATGCTGTATCCATAGCGTGTCAATTGGGTTCCAGCTCGGTCGCTGGCGGGAAAGAAGAGGCGCCCGTCCCGCGACCAGCTTAGGCAGCCCCGGCCGTTCATGCAGAATAAGGAGGTCGATGGGGGCAAGCTCGCCCCAGGGACAATGATGTGGGCTGGCCCGCCGCCCGCCGGCCGGATTTCGATCGCCGCGGAACGGTCAAACTGCCCGCCCTCGGTTTTACTTTCGCGACCCCGCAGGTAAGCGATCCAGCGGCCGTCGGGCGACCAGATGGGGCTGAGGGCCTTTTCTCCATCCACCGCGTCGACGAGCTTTCGCGGCGATTCGCCACTGACACCGGAAACCCACAGATCCTTTCCACGCAGCTGGGGATCGCCGTTCTGAAAAGCGATGGACCGCCCGTCCGGCGAGACGGCCGGCCAAAGGCCGGCGCGCTGGATGAGGCGCGGGGGAGCTTGGCCCACCGTCGTGATGGCCCAAATGTCGTATTGTCCGGCAGCGCGTACGCCGGCGATGAGTTTGCCGCCATCCGGGAACCAGCGGAGCCCGGTAATGTTACCGATCCACGCCGGCGGCACGGCAATCGGATGGGTTTCGCCGGAATCGATGGAACGCACCCACAGCCCCGTCCGATCCAGGAAGGCCAGATACTTGCCGTTCGGGGAAATTGCGGCACCCACCACCCAGTTCTCGGTCGGATTGGCAGTGAGTTGGCGCGCGACGATCTCGGGCGGGTTGCGCTGCCGCCCACGGGTCCATTGGTACGCCGCGATGACCGCGCCAAAGAGGGCCAGCACTGCCAGCAGCGCTATTGGGGTGAACCTGCGCCTACGGGGCCGAGGCTGGGTGGATATGACTGCCGGTGGCACTGCACCAGTATTCGGCTCGCCAGCCTCCAACCATTGACTCAGCTCACCGGTGTACGCAAATACTCTGCCACGCCCGCTTCCAGGCATCCGATGAACCGGCAGTCCTCGCTCGGACTCCCAGCGCCTAACGGTCCGTTCGCCGGAGCGCAGAAACTCGGCAATCTCCTTCCAGGAATCCAAACGCCGGTTCGATTCCGGAGGGCGGTTGATGGGCTGAGGATAGCGTTTCGGTCCCATTGGCCGGGAATGGCCTCTCGTGGCCGCTTATGACCCTTTAACCCAAACGGCAACTCCGCTCATTATAAACGAGGACTTCGCGACAGGCTCATTATGAACGCGGAACTTGGCGGTGCGTGTTGGTCATGAGGGTACCGTTACTGCGGCGATCGCGGAATGAAGGAGATCAATTCGAATGAATAGTTTTTTTCGCATAGAGGCGGCAGTTGTGGCCGCGATGATCGTACTCACCCTCGCCGGGGCAGCCATCCCGGCGCAGGCCCAAACCCCCACCACACTTTACGATTTCCCTGGCGGTAATACCGGGTTTTCAGATCCGCAGGCTTGGGCAACTGCCCAGGGGCGCGATGGCAACTTGTACTCCACGTCCGTTTCCGGGGGCACTCTTGGGTACGGCACGTTATTCCAGGCTACACCCTCGGGAACGGTGAATATCTTTGCCAGCATTGGTTATTTCGTGATCAGCGGTGCGACGCTGGGTACCGATGGGAGCTTCTATGGCACAAACCAGGATGGCGGCGCCGGCGGTAATTGCGGGTTCGCCGGCTGCGGACAGGTGTACAAGGTAACGCCAGCGGGCGTCGAGACCATACTTCACAGCTTCACGAATACCGGTGACGGGTCCGATCCCCACTCGGCGCCGATAGAGGACACGAACGGCACCTTTTATGGGACGACACCGACCGAAAATAACGGTAGCAACAGTACGGTGTACACGATCACCCCTAGCGGGACGTTCACCACAATCCATACGTTCACCGGCGCCGACGGCCAGAACGTCACCGCGCCCCTGGTACAGGGCACCAATGGAGATTTCTATGGCGACACCGTTGCCGGAGGAACGAGCAACGACGGAGTTATCTTCAAAATGACCCCGTCCGGCGCCGTGACCGTGCTCCACAGCTTCGCGGGTACCGACGGGTCCGCGGCTTACTATGCCCTGATCCAAGCCAACGACGGCAACTTCTACGGCACTACCTATACGGGGGGTAGCATCGGCAACGGAGTTGTCTTCAAAATTACGCCGGGCGGTGACTACAGCGTTGTCCACAATCTTAATCTATCTAATGGAGATGGGGACGGCCCCAGCTCCAGCCTGATACAGGGTTCGAATGGGCTGTTGTATGGCGTGACAGGATCCGTAAACTCCGGAAACTATGGAACGATTTATAGCGTGGATATAACCACCGGGGTTTTCACTACGCTCTACAGTTTTGCGGGCACCACGGACGGCGACAATCCGCAGTCCCCTTTGAGACAACACACCAACGGCCTGCTCTATGGCTTCACCGTCAGCGGCGGCGACCTCAGCGAATGCTCCGGTCATGGCTGCGGCGTTTTCTTCAGCCTGGACGTCGGCGCGCCGGCGTTTGCCAGTCTGGTGTCCACGTCCGGCAAAGAGGGCGCCCATATCGGCATTCTCGGCCAAGGCTTCAGCAGCTCTTCGGTGGTCGAGTTCGACGGAGTAACGGCTTCTTTCACTCGCCAAGGCACAACCTTTATCAGCGCCACGGTGCCCGCCGGAGCCCTGACCGGAGAGGTAACCGTGACCACTGGCGCGACCACGCTGACCAGTAACGATACGTTTCGCGTCACGCCGACCTTCGCCAGCTTCAATCCGCCTAGCGGTCCGGTGGGAACGCCGGTCGTGCTGACTGGAACCGGACTTACCCAGACCACCAAAGTGACGTTTGGCGGAGTGGCGGCGACTACCTTTACGGTGAATTCCGACACGCAGGTAACCGCCGACGTACCCACGCGCGCGGTAACCGGGAAGATCGAAATCACGACCAAGGGAGGACACGTATCGAGTACTTCGAGCTTCACGGTCAACTAGCGGGCGGGTTGAGGAATCCGCCACGCGGAGCCCGGCTTATTGCTTCACACGTTTGGCGGTCAGATCGAGGCTTTGCGTGAACGAGGGGATTTCCACTTTGAAGTTGATGGTATCGGCGTCGGCCACTTTGCCTTTGTAGTTGACCTTGGTTTCCTGGCCGCCCAGGTTCGCCGTGATGCTGAAGGAGACCTCGTCGCCATCCACTTTGCCGTCTTCCAGGGTGGACTTGCCCAAGTTGTTGCTGGTGGTCTCGCCGGTGAGCTTGTGACCATCGACCTTGAAAACGAACGTCCGCTCGATGGTGCCGTTGGGCGTTTCGGCGCTCCCCTTCCAGTTACCGCTAATATCGGCGGCGGATGCCGTCAGGGCAAATGCCGCCATCAAAAGCCATAGCCATTTCATGGTAATCACTCCTCTGTTTTGCCTGCGTGCTCGAACAAGAAATTGAGCGTCTTGTCGGTTTGAATATGTGAGGCGATGCGGCCCAGGGTGCCATCCTTTTCGAAGCGCAGGCGCGCGGCGGCGAACGGCTCGCGATTCTGGCGTGCGATACGTTCCACTTCGCGATCCACCTCCTCGCGCGTGGGGGCGATGGCTTCGTGCTCCGCGATGCGGCCCAGCAGCATGGAAGCTTTCACTTCGCGCACGGCTTTATCCTGCTGGCTCTCCTTGACCTTTTTCCAGTCGAGCTTCAGAGACTTGGGATCGAGGCCCTGTTCGGCGAGCGCGCGTATCCGCTGTTCCGTACGGTTTTTGATCTGCTGGTCGACGAATGCCTCGGGGACCGGAAAATCGTGCAAGTCGACGAGTTTGTCTACCAGCTTGTTCTTGGCCTCTTCCTGCGCGGCAAACTGGCGCTGCGCGAATAACGACTTGCGCACGGCCTCGCGCAGTTCGTCCACTGTGCGGTAGTCGCCAAGATCCTGGGCGAACTCGTCGTTGATCTCGGGCAGTTCTTTGCGGCGGACGGCTTTCACTTGCGCGCGGAAGCGGACGGTCTTGCCGGCGAGTTTGGCCTGGCCGTAATCTTCGGGATAGTGTACGTCGAATTCCTTCTCCTCGCCGGGGTTCATGCCGCGGAGTTGCTCGGTGAAATCCTCCATGGTGTCGCCGCCGCCGATTTCCAGGGTCATTTCATCCTGCTTGACTGCCGGACCATCCACGCCGCTGAGGCTTTCGAGGGAGAAGGCGGCAAAATCGCCGTCCTGAAGGGGGCGCGGGTCTTCGTTCACGAACTCGGCCTTCTGCTGGCGCAGCTCTTCGATGCGCCCGCTTACGTCTTCGTCGGTGATTTGCGGATCGTGATAAGGCACGCTCAGGCCCTTGTAATCCTGCAATTCGATTTGCGGCACCACTTCGAATTCGGCTTTGAAGCGCAGCGGCTCGCCGGGATCCATGTGGACCTCGGTGATGTCGGGCTTGCCGACCCACTTGAGGTCTTCGGCTTCCATGCGGTTTTGCAGGAATTTCGGGATCAGGGCTTCGAGCACCTGTTCGCGGATCTCGCCGCCGAACTGCTGGCGGATGATCCCGGCGGGAGCTTTGCCAGGCCGGAAACCTTTCAGTTTGGCGCGCTGTTGCACCTTGGCGACGGCGCGGCCGGTTTCGGCTTCCACTTCCTCAACGGGCACAGTGATTTCCAGCGAGTGCTTACAACCTTCTACTAAAGCCAATGAGATCTACCTCGGAATCGGACTAAGAACTTATCATAGCGCGCTTCGCGCGGGTGCTTCGAGTCACAGGATCCAAACCGTAAAGGCCACAGATGAACACGGATGAACACAGATAAGCAACCCGCACTTCGATCGACGGTTATTTCGCGGGCGGGCTCAAGTGGATGAACTCGATCCGCCAGGGTTCTCGATCCGTGTCGAGCCGAACGACCGTGATGGGGAGTTTGAAGCGGCGCGGTCCGGCGCTGCCGGGATTGATATACAGGACGCCGTTGCGCGCCGAGCTTTTCGGTTCGTGCGAGTGTCCGCTGACGACGGCGGCGAAGCCGGCCGCGGCGGGATCGAGATCAAGTTCGTTCAGGTCGTGGAGCACATAGATCAGGGCATCGCCGGTTTGGGCAACCGCGGTTTTGGGCAGCGCGTCGGCCCACGGGTCTTTGTCCACGTTGCCGCGCACCGCGACAACCGGGGCGATGGCCCTCAGCGCGTCCAATATCTCGGGCTTGCCGACATCACCGGCATGGATGACCAGATCCGAGCCGGCCAGCGCGTTCAGTGCTTCCGGGCGGAGTAAGCCGTGCGTGTCGGAGATCAGTCCCACTATGGCCATAGAACGCCGGATGGGTCATACCTGAGTGAGCATGACCGTCGCCCATATCGCGATCCCGGAGGCGAAGATAATGGAGCTTTGCCGCCGTAAGCACATTCGGAAGCTGGCGCTGTTCGGTTCCGTGCCGACCGATCGCTTCTCCAATGATAGCGATATCGATGTGTTGGTAGAGTTCTGGCCGCGCGAGCGGGTGGGGTTCTTCCGCTTGGCGGACATTCAGAATGAACTAAGCCGGCTTTTTGAGGGGCGCGCCATGGACTTGAGAACCCCCATGGACCTGAGCCGGCATTTCCGCGAGGAAGTTGTCCGGGACGCTTCAGTCGTCTATGCCGAGCCCTGATGCCATCCGTTTTACGGCACATGCACGAAAGCTTCTGAGATCTCTTCGGCCACGCGCGCGGCCTCGGCGGCGGGATCCGGAGCGCGCGTGATCTGGCGGCCGATGACCACATAGTCCGCGCCGCCGGCGATAGCTTCCGCGGGTGTGGCGACGCGCTTCTGGTCGCCTTTCGCTGCGCCTCCGGAACGCACGCCGGGGGTCACGATGATGGGTTTCGGTCCGGCCTGCGCGCGCACGTTGGCGGCATCGAGCGGTGAACAGACGAGACCATCCATGCCGGCCTCCATCGCTTTGGTGACACGGAGCGAAACGATTTCGGGCATGGGGCGATCATAGCCCATGTCCGTCAGATCGTCCCGGTTGAAGCTGGTGAGGACGGTGACGGCGAGGATTTTCATAGGCGAATCGCCGCGGCCTTCGCGCGCGGCGCGCATTACCTGGCTACTGCCGTGCACGGTGAGGAAACGCGCTCCGCTGCGCGCGGCGACGCGCACGGCGCGCTTCACCGTTTCGCCGATATCGAAGTACTTCATGTCGAGGAAGACGTCTTTGCCCTGATCGATCAGTTCGCGCACGACGTCCATGCCGGCGGCGGCGTAGAGTTCCATGCCGACCTTGTAGAATCCGATTTGCGCGCCGAGCCGCGATACCAGGGCGCGGGCGTCGGCGGCGGAGTCGAGGTCGAGGGCCACGATGATGCGATTTTTGTTCATGTCAGCCTTATGGGTTTAGCCTGGCGCGGCAAGACGCGCCCGATGGTGTAGGCATCCGGAAACGCGCGCTCCAGCGCGGCGGCTCCGGCTTCCGGCAAGGTGATCAGCAGGCCGCCGGAAGTCTGGGGATCGTAGAGCAGATTCTCGGTCTCGGCGGGAAGGTCGCGCCGCGTTTCGACCGCGCAGGAAGCGTACTCGCGATTGTTCTTGAGGCCGCCGGGGATGGCGCCCTGGCGCGCATAATCCAGCGCGCCGGGCAGGAAGCGCAGGCGGTCCACTGCAATTTCCAGCGTGACGGCGCTGGCGGCGGCCATTTCGCGCGCATGGCCGATGAGGCCGAAGCCGGTAACATCCGTGCAGCCGTGCACATCGTGGTCCAGCATGGCTTCGCAGGCGCGGCGGTTCAAGGTCAGCATGGAATCGACGGCAGCGCTAACATCGGCGTCGCGCGCGATGCCACGTTTCAAGGCGGTGGAGATCACGCCAGTGCCCAGCCGCTTGGTGAACACCAGTGCATCGCCAGGGAGAGCGCCGGCATTGGCTTTGACGCGCTGGGGATGCACCGTGCCGGTGACCGCGTAGCCGAACTTGATTTCGTCGTCGGCCACGCTGTGCCCGCCCAGGATGGCGCAATCGGCCTCGCGCATCTTCTCCGCGCCGCCTTTGAGAATTTCCTCCAGATCTTCCAAGTCGCCCTTGGGCGGATACGCCAGGACGGAGAGCGCGGAGATGGGGCGGCCACCCATGGCGTAGACGTCGCTCAGCGAATTGGCCGCCGCGATGGCGCCGAAGGTGAACGGATCGTCGACAATGGGGGTGAAAAAATCGACCGTCTGGACCAGGGCAAGCTCCGCCGTCAACTGGTAGACGCCGGCATCGTCGGCGGTGTCGAAGCCCACCAGCACGTTTTCGTTCGCCACGCGAGGAATGCTCGCCAATACCCGGTCCAACAACTTTGGACTCAGTTTGGACGCTCAACCCGCGGCTTTCACGTGTGCGGTCAGCTTGCGCAGTTGCGTAGTGTCTGGCATAGCGGTTGCGTCCTTACTATAATAACGGGATGCGTCGAACTGCTGTCGTGCTGGCTGTTTTTTTGGCGGGACTGGCTCTATTGCTGGCCTCCCGCGAACCCGAAATGGATCAACGAATGAAGCGCGCCGCGCGCCATGCCGAACAGAACGGCTGGATCTGGGTGCACCTGGAGGGCAGCCCGGCGGAGATCGGGTATCAGCACGGCTACCTGCTGGCGCCGGAGATCCGGGATACGCTGCAGACGGTCTCGTTCGAGATGAAACACGAAGAACACAAGGACTGGCAGTTCTTTCGCGACAAGGCGCAGACCATGCTGTGGCCGCACGTGGAGGCGGAGTATCGCACGGAGATGCAGGGCATCGCGGACGGCGCGGCGGCGCGCGGCGTAAAGCTGGACGTTTGGGACGTGGTGGCGCTGAACGCCTGGCTGGAGTTTCCGTACTTCGATAAGTGGGATTCGAAACAGCACGATCTGCCCGCGGCGGGGAGCGTCGGCGAGCATTGCAGCGCGTTCGTGGCCACGGGCAGTTATACGAAGGATGGGCGCGTGGTGATCGCGCACAATAACTGGACCAGCTACGAAACGGGCGAGCGCTGGAACATTATTTTCGACATCGCGCCGGCGCAGGGCAATCACATCCTGATGGACGGCATGCCGGGGCTGATCCACAGCGGCGACGATTTCGGTATCAACTCCGCGGGGATTATGATCACGGAGACCACCATCAGCAGGTTCAATGGATTCGATCCGAACGGGATTCCGGAGTTCGTGCGGGCGCGCAAGGCGATGCAGTATGCGGCGTCGATCGACGATTTCGCGCGCATCATGAAGGAAGGGAACAATGGCGGGTACGCTAATAACTGGCTGGTGGCGGATCGCAAGACGAATGAAGTGGCGAGCCTGGAACTGGGGCTGAAGAACGTGTCGCTCGGCCGCACCAAGGACGGATTCTTTGTGGGGTCGAATTTCCCGGTCAACGAGAAACTGGCGCGCGAGGAGACCGACTTCGATTTGAAGGACGCGAACGACAGCGCCAACGCGCGGCATGTACGCTGGCTGCAATTGATGGATGCGAACAAGGGCAAGATCGACGCGGCGGCGGCGCAGCGTTTCCTGGCGGACCATTTCGACACGACCGAGGGCAAGGTGGATCCGGACGAGCACACGCTGTGCGGGCATATCGACTTGTCGCCACGCGGCGATCTGCCATGGCAGCCGCCCTACGCGACGGCGGGCGCGGTGCAGTCGAAGGTTTCGGACGCGGGCATGGCGGAGGCGATGACTCTGCGCGCGTCACTGGGGCACTCTTGCGGGATCGGGTTTAAGGCGGCACAGCATTTGCGGAAGCATGCGGAGTTCGCGTGGCAGAAGCCGATATTGAGGGATATGCCGTCGCGGGCTTGGACCAGCTTCAGTTCACAGCAGTAGCGACTCACGCCGGGATGGGATGAGGAGAGGATCCGGCGGGCCATCGTTTATTATGAGCGGCAATCCGACGATGCCGCGGTGACTGAGCAGGTTACGGGGCGACCGCGATGGTGACCTGGTTCGTCGTCGTCACGCCGCCAATCTGGATCTGTAATGACACCGCATCTCCCGTGGGCGTGTTGGCGGCCGGTGTTACGCCGATCTGGTACTCGCTGACGAATTGCGGCGAGAGCACGGAATAGATGGGTGTCGCGGCAACACCGCCGATCAATACTGTCGGCGTCAGGACCGTGTACCGGAGGATACCATCCGACGGCGCCAGGTAGTCGTCGATCGATGGGTTCACCGATCCAAGTCCGGTGCACGCGATGATCAAGGCGTGCCCCGAACCGATCGAGATTGGGGCGGTGCCCAGACTTCCAATCGACGCGCCGGCGGGCGCGGCCACCGCTCCCGTGGTATTGTCGTATGCAAAAGCTTGGCCGCTCCCGTTCGCAGTTGTAGTGAAAATGCCGGGAGATACAGGAACCACGGTCACATTCTGCGGAGCCGAGGTACCGCTGCTGCGCGTAACTACAATGCTCACCGTGCCACTGCTCTGGCCCGGCAGCACGTCGAAGGGGATCTGCGCATTAATCTGGTTTGGACTGACAAAGTACAGTCCAGCGGGAATACCATTCAACGTCACGGATGTAACATCGCTCAATGCGGTCGGGAGCGGGATAGCGCTTGCGACCGAGGTCGAAGCAGCCAAGTTCGTGCCAAAGATGGACACGATGGAACCGGGTGCGGCGCCTCCTATGGTGTAACTGGCGGAGTTCAATACGCCCCCGGGATTAACCGCCGGCACGGACGGTATGGACTCCATCGACAGGCTAAAGATCGTGCCACAGGCATTGGGCGGGTAGTCATCCGGGCACACCTGAAGATCGAAATTGCCTGCCGTTGTTCCGTAGAATGTGCCATTGGCTGCCTGAATCAGCCCGGTGGGGTTTTGGCCGTCAGTGTCGTCCAGGCTGTATAGCGTCGTCAGCGTGCCATTTGGGGTGATCTTAAAAACTGTGCCATTGCCGTATGCCCCGCCCTCGGCCGCGGTCCCGTAGAAGTTGCCGTCGCTTCCCTGTACCAGCGCCGTGCCGGGCATATCGAAAAACTCGGCCATCGCCATGCCGGGGCTCGCGCCGTCCGCGCAGTTTCCTTGCGGACAAAAACTGTATAGCGTCGTTAGCGTTCCACTCATGGTGATTTTGAAGACCGTACCACAGCCGAAGACGCGGTTCAATCCGCTTAAATCGTTTGGGCACCCGAACCCGCTACCGCCGCCAACAGTAGTCCCATATAAGTTCCCATCGCTTCCTTGGACCAGTCCCGCGGTGGGGTTACTGCCATCCCCGCATGAGAGACAGAAGCTGTGCAGCGTGGTCAGCGAGCCGCCGGGGGTGATTTTGAAGACCGTGCCACCATTGCGCGGGGTGGCCACGGCGAAAACGCCCCCGCTTGTTGTGCCATAGAAATTGCCATCGGTCGCCTGGATGAGTGCCGCCTCGGGCTCGTAACCATCGGGGCAGTCTGGGAACTGGGAGCAGAAACTGTACAGCGTGGTGAGTGTCCCACCGGGGGTAATTTTGAAGACGTTGCCACCGTAGTAGGCGCCGCCATAAAGCGTCGTCCCATAGAAGTCCCCGTCAGTGGCCTGGACCAGGCCCGCCATGGGGTTCGCACCGTCAGTGCAAGGTTCGTCCTCTTGCGGATGAGCGCAGAAGACGTATAGCGTCGTGAGCGTGCCGCTCGGTGTGATTTTGAAAATAAACCCTTCGCCGGCTACCCCGTAGAAGTTCCCATCGGCGGCCTGGACGAGCCCACCTACGGGATTGCCGACAGCATTGGATAGCGTCGTCAGCGCACCACTGGGGCTGATCCTGAAAACCGTACCACAGCCGGCGTCTTCTTCGCACCCGGGCACGTCACCGCCGGCAATCGTAGTCCCATATAGGTTCCCATCGCTTCCTTGGACCAGCGCCCCGTTCGGGCTGGCGCCGTCTGTCCAATGAAAGTTGTACAGCGTGGTGAAGGTCTGCGCGGGCAGGGCAACCGCCGTCGCCGCGCACAGCGCGAGGGCGGCGCCCCGGCTTCTGAGGTTGATTTTGCCCAACACGCTACACCATTAGACCAGTGACCGCGATGATTATGCCGGCCCCACCCGCGATTACTCCCGCCACTGGAAATAGCATTTTGCGGGAGATGAAGTAGAGCGAACTCAGCACCAACCCGATCTCCAGCAAGCCTTCGCCGAAGTCGTAGCGCAGGGCGCGGCGCTCAGCGGTTTCGGATTCTTCGGTCTTGGCTTTGGCCTTCTCCTGCAGTTCCTTGGCTTGTTCGGTGTACTTCAGTTTGTCCTTGGCGAATTGTGCCAGGGTCTGCTGCGCGGCCGGACTATTCGCGCCTAGCGCCCCGATCAGTTGCTCACCCAAGTCCAGGTTGTGATATTTGAGGCGGCTGGCCTGGTAATACTGCCACTGGTCGTTGGACTCGGATTTCTTGATGATCGCCTCGGTGTGCGCGCGATGCGACGTGATGGTCACCACCGCCAGGCAGACAGCCAACAGGGACGCCAGAATACCCACCATTTTGCCGACGGTATCGTGTTCGTGCCCTTCTTCTTGATGAATTTCCAGTTCAGCCATCGATCAACGCGCGGCCGGCACAGCATCTTCGGCCAGCAGCTCTCCTTTTTCCAGATGCCGTACTTTGGTGGCGAATCGCGCGGCGTGCGGATCGTGCGTCACCATCACCACCGTCTTACTGTACTCCTTGTTCAGCTTGGAGAGAATGGTGAGGACGTCGTCGGCCGAGGCGGCGTCGAGGTTTCCGGTGGGCTCATCGGCCAGAATCAGCGCCGGATCGGTGACGATGGCGCGCGCGATAGCTACGCGCTGCTCCTGCCCGCCCGAAAGCTGCCGCGGATAGTGGCCCAGGCGGTCGCCCAGCCCCACCAGCTTCAACGCCGTAGCCGCGTGTTCCAGGCGCTCCTGCTTTTTCAAATTGGTCAGCTTCAGCGGCAACTCCACGTTTTCAAGCGCGGTCAGCACCGGAATCAGATTGAATTGCTGGAAGATAAACCCGACGTGTTCGTTGCGCCAGTGCGCGATCTGCCGGTCACTCAGTTCGCGCAGGTTGTGACCCAGCACGCGAATCTCGCCGCCGGTAGCTTTGTCCATGGCGGCGATCAGGTGCAGCAGCGTGGACTTGCCGGATCCGGATGGTCCCATCAGCGCGACGAACTCACCCTTATCAATCCGGATATCGATGTTCTTCAGCGCTACTACGTGGAACTCGTCGCGGATGAACTCCTTCGTCAGACTGCGCGTTTCGATGATGGTTTCGCTCATATGTCGGATCAGGCTTTCTGGCGTACCCGGTCGCCATCCTTCAACGCAGCCGGCGGATTCAGGATCAAGTCCTCGCCGCCGATCAATCCCTGCTCGATGCGCACGCCTTGGTTGTTGGCGGGTCCCGGCTTAACCGGTCGCGTGACCGCGCGGCCATCCAGCACCACGAATACCTTGTTATCGCGGATCGCGGAGGCCGGCACGACGACGATAGGCTGCGAAGGCGTCGCCGCAGTATTTTTTTCGTCGGATAGAAATGCCACGCTGGCGTTCATCTCCGGGCGCAGGTAATCGTCGGGATGCGCAACTTTCACTTTCACCTGTACGGTGGCCTTCTGGCGATTGGCTTCGGGCGAGACTTCGCGGATAAAGCCGTCGTACTTGCGGTCGGGAAAGGCGTCGGTGGTAATCGTGCCGTTCTGGCCCATGTGGAGCTTCGCGAAATCGTTCTGGCTGATGTCGAGTTCCACTTCCAGGTCGTTCAAATCGGCGAGCGACACGACGTATCCCTTGGCTCCGCGATCGCCCACGAAGCTGGTGGTGACGTATTCGCCGATTTCGACGGCGCGCTCCAGAATGGTCCCGGTGACCGGCACGCGGATCACAGTGTTCGATAGGTTGGTTTCGGCGAAGGCCACCGAGCCGCGCGCCTGCTCCACCTGCCCGCGCATGGCGTCGATCTCTTCCTGGCGCGGCCCGATGTGGACCAGGTCATAGGCTTTCTGCAGCGAGTTCACTTTGGCCACGGCGGAATCGTAGCGGGCCTGCGCGTCGTCCAGGTTCTGCTGCGACATCACGGCCTGGCTCACCAGCTTGCGCGTGCGCTCCAGCGTGACGCGCGCGTTTTCCATGTCGGCCTTGGAGGAATTCAGATTGGCCAGCGCCTGAGCGATCTCCTCCGGCCGCGAACCGTGTTCGAGTTCCGCCAGATGCGCCTCCAGGTTGGCCAGGTTGCCCTGAGCCTGCTGGAGCTGGGCGCGGTATTCGTCGTCTTCCAGGCGCACAATTACCTGGCCTTCGTGCACCCGGTCGCCCTTATCCACGCCGATCCACTTGACTTTGCCGATCACCTTGGCGGCGAGTTCGATTTTGTGCGCCGCCACGATGTAGCCCGTGGCATTCAGCACCACACCCTGCGCGGCCTGCCCGGTGCTAACGGCTTTCACGCGCTGCACTTCCACCTCGGTGGCGGCGTTCAGCCGGCTATAAGCGAATCGTCCGGCGCCCAGGAGCAGGAAAAGGATCACACCGGCGATGATCCAGCGCGTGGCCCACCGGGAGGGCTCCGCGGAGCGCTTCTTGCCGCGATCGATTTGAAGAGACTTTAGTTCCGCATCCATGCGACTAGACCTCGCGCAGCGCCGTCAGGATTTCCTTGTTGGCCGCCGTGCGCGCCGGAAACAACCCGCCCAGCGCTCCCAAAACGGTGGCGAACACGAGACCCGCCAGCATGATGGCCGGCGTCACGCGGAAGGAAAAGGCCAGTTCGCTGAATGTGGTGCTGCCGATACCGGTGGTCACGCCGTTCAAGGAAACGAAGGCCAGCAGGCAGCCAATCAGCCCGCCCAAGCCGGCCAGCAGCACCGATTCCACGAAGAAGCTGAATAGAATACTGCCGCGGGAAAAGCCCAGCACGCGCAAGGTGCCGATCTCCCGGGAGCGCCGCGACACGGCTGCATACATGGTATTCATGGCCGCGAAACTGCTGCCAATCCCCATGATGACGGCCACGAAGATGCCCAGGTATTCGATGGGCAGCGCCGAGCGCGATTGCGCGGCATAGTATTCCTTTTCGGACTCAGCATACATATTCAGGCGCTGGTCGTCATTGATGCTGTTCACCAGCGCGGCGGCGGATCCCGCGTCGTTGGCGCGAACCAGCGCGGAACTCAAGACCTCGGTCCGCTGCAAGTCGGAGCTCACCTGGTTCAGGTCGGCGAAAATCTCGCTGTTCTGGGCGCTCTGCCCGGCGTCCATCACACCGACTACTTCCCAGTCGCCGCGTCCGAAGCTGATGCGCTTGCCCATGGCCGCGCCCGGATACCGTTTGGCGATCGATTTACCGACCACCAGCTCCCGCTTGCCTTGCTCGAACCAACGGCCACTGGCAAGTTTCAGCCCCTGCCGCATCTGAATGCCCAGCGGCAGCAGGCCGCGCACGGAGACGTTCATGCCTTCCGGCGCGTCGACGCTGGCCAGGTTGATCACCGTGACTAACTCGAGCGACGCCATGGGATCGCCATTCGGCAGGCGCGCGATACCGGCCTTGAACTTGAGATCTTGAAACTGCTCCCGGGTGAAATTGGAAACCAGTTCGGAATCCGATCCTTTGCGCACCACGATGATCTGGAGCGGATCGCCAGTGGATGACAGTGTGCTCCGCAGTCCGCTGAGCAGCGCCATGATGGCCAGCAGCACGGCTACCGTGAGCGCGATGCCCAGGGCAGTCATCACGGTAGTGGTTTTCCGGACCACCAGATTGCGCAGGTTGTAAGCGAGGGGGATGGCCATGAGCGACTCCTAATCGGTACTGCGCAAGGCTTCTACTATCGACGTGCGCGAAGCGCCCCATGCCGGCACAAACGAACTCAGCAGACCGATCGTGGCGGCCACCAGAATGCAAGCGGCGGCCACCGACGGATCGAAGGGTTGGATCGGGGGCAGGAAAAACCCGGCCGGACTTTTCCGGATGCCGCTGGTCAGAAATGTAGAAAGCAGAAATCCGATGGCGCCGCCCGCGATGGAAATACCACAAGCCTCGCCCAGAATGATAAACAAAATGTTGCCGCCCGTGAAGCCCAGCGTCTTCAGAACGCCCACTTCGCGCACGCGCTCGCGCACGGACATCGCCATGGTGTTGGCTGAAACCAGCAACACGGTGAACATTACCGCCCCACAGATGCTGAACAGGAACATCTTCACATTGCCCAGCATGGAAGCGAAGGCCAGCGTGAAGGCCTGCTCGGTCTCCGTGCGGGTTTGGACCGGCGCGTTGTGAAATTCGTTGTCGATGGTCTGGGCCACGCGCGAAACCACGCCGGCATTGTCGCACAGAATATTAAATGTGCCCACGTCGCCTTTGCGGGCTTCCGGGAGACCCTCGCGCACGTAGGCCCAGTTGAAGTACAGCACTTCGCTTTTGCGGGGGCTGTCGAAGATGCCGCGCACGGTCAGTTCCAGCGTGCCGGGGAAAATGTCGCCGGCAATGGTGATCCGGTCGCCGACCTTGAAGCCGAACTTATCGGCCAGGTCGCGGCCGATCACGCAGCCGGTGCGGTCGCGCATAAATGCCTTCTTCTCGTCTTCGGGGATGCGTAGTTCGCTATAAATGGTGAAAAGCTTGTCCGGGTCCACGCCGAAACGCGCGAAAAAATTCTTGGGATCGCGGGCATCCTTATAGACGCCGTTGTACCACTGCGAAGGCATCACTTCCTTGACGCCTGGCACCTGGCGGATGCGTTCCATGTAAAATTGCGGAATCTCCACGGTCAACGAGATGCGGTTGCGCGTGACCAGCCGCAACGCCTGTTCAGGCGTGGGATCGCTCATGTACATGGCGTGATAGACCGCAATCAGGACGCCCAACAGACACATGGATACGCCGACGCTGAGAATGGTCAGAGTCGTGCGGCGGCGGTTGCGCCAACAATTTTTGACGATCAGCGGCAGATACCGGAACATAAGGGGTTTTTCCCATTCTATGCTAAAAGGCGATGCATGACATCTTCATGCGCGAGGCTTTGGAACTGGCGCGCGAGGCGGAAGCGGCGGGCGAGGTGCCCGTGGGCGCCGTGGTGGTGGCGGATGGCACAATCGTGGGTCGCGGCCGGAATTCGCCCATCGCGCGGAACGACCCCACCGCGCACGCGGAGATGCTGGCGCTGCGTGCGGCAGCGACGGCCATGGGCAATTACCGCCTGGAGCGCGCTACCCTCTATGCCACTTTGGAGCCTTGTGTTATGTGCGCTGGAGCACTAGTTGCGGCGCGCGTGGAGCGGCTGGTGTTCGGCACGCGCGATCTGCGGTTCGGCGGGGTGCGCAGCAAGTTTCGCCTCGCGGATTCGGAGCTGCTGAATCACCGGGTGGAGATCGTGGAGGGGGTGCTGGCAGTCGAATGCGTGGAACTAATGCAAGCCTTTTTCGCGCGGCGGCGGGTCTGTTAGACACGCCAGTGAGTCCCGCGGACCCCGCGAGCCGGGATGTAACGGGCGCATCCCTCAGGCGTCTAAGGCCTTTGGTACGGAATTGCGAATGCTGTCTTCGTGGATGCGATCTATGCCTACTCAATCATCTCCTCATACTCACGCCGTTCGCCTGCTAAGTGTAGCCGCTGTTTTGTTATCGGCGGCACATATGTTCGGACAAGCGATTATCACTACCGCGGCCGGCGGTGGTTTTGTCAACAATGCGCCGGCACTGCAGAGCCACCTGGGCGACCCGCAGAGCGTCGCCGTGGACTCTTCGGGCAATGTGTACATCGCCGATACCGGCCGCATCCTGGAATTGAATCACTCCAACGGAATCGTGACGGCGGTAGCCGGCGCCGGCCCCGGAACTTTTAACAAGAGCGACGGACCGGCGCTTTCGGTAACTATTGTCCCTATTTATCTGGCGGTCAATAGCTCCGGCATCCTGTTTCTGGATAGTTCCATGTTGCGCCAACTCAACCTGCAGCAAGGGACCATCACGACTATCGCGGGCAAATCGGGAACCAATGGAGATACGGGCGACGGCGGGCCCGCAGCCAGCGCGCTGCTGAACGCGCCGCAGCAATTCGGCATGGATTCGGCGGGCAACATATATATCGTGGAGCTTTCCGGATACGTGCGGCGGATTGACGCGGGGACGAGTGTGATCACCACGGTGGCGGGCAACGGCAGTTCGGGTTTCAACGGTGACGGGGGGCCGGCCAGTGCCGCGGCGCTGGCGCAACCGAAGGGTATTGCCATCGATTCATCCGGCAACCTATATATAGCCGATTCCGGGAACCTGCGCATCCGCAAGGTCACGGCCACGACACAAATCATCACCACGATCGCGGGCACGGGCCACCAGCCCTCCGGCGGCGACGGCGGCAGCGCCCTCAGCGCAACTTTCAGCGCGCTGGGAGAACTGGCTATCGACAACCAAGGTAACCTGACCCTGATCGACGGCGACCGTATCCGGCGCATCACGGCGTCTAGCGGCGTCATCAATTCGATTGTTGGAAACGGAGCCGCCGGACTGACTGGCGATGGCGGACCAGCCACGCTGGCGGAGGTCAACTCACCGGCCGGACTGGCGCTGGATAGCGCCGGCGATACTTATATCGCGGATTCCGGGAATCAACGCATACGCATGGTCAACGCGACCACTGGCGTGATTACCAGCATCGCCGGCACCACCGGCAATGGCGACGGCGGCCTGGCGCCCGGAGCGGTCCTGAACAATCCCATGGGCGTGGCCGTGGACGGCGCCGGAAACCTGTACATTTCCAGCGGCACGGTAGTCCGCAAAGTGACGCAGTCCACGGGGATCATCTCCACGTTCGCGGGCGGCGGCACAAGCACGCAAGCCGGCATCTCGGCGTTGGATGCGCAGATCAATCCCATCGGTCTGGCGGTGGATTCGTCCGGCGATCTGTTGATCGGCGAACCGGGCTTGATCCAAAAGGTGGAATCGAGCGGCGCCATCACCACCATCGCGGGCACGGGAGTGGACGGCTTCGCGGGCGACGGCGGTCCCGCCGTGAACGCGCAGATCGCTTACGTTACCGCCATGGCTTTCGATCCATCCGGCAACCTGCTGTTTGCCGATTCCGGCAATAAGCGGGTGCGGCGGATCGACAGCAGCACCGGTGTGATCACCACGGTCGCAGGCAACGGGCAGGCGCTATTTTCAGGCACGACATCGAATGCCACGCAGTTCGGAATCGGCGATGTGGCGGGGCTGGCGGTGGATGCCGGCGGCAATATCTATATCGGCGGCCTCAATACTTACTATCTGCTGGAGGTTTCGCCGGCGGGTGTAGTGACCATCGCCGGCGGCGTGGGCGGATGCGGTTACATCGGCGACGGCGGTTTGGCTACTCTGGCCGCGGTGTGCGAGCCCACCAGCCTGGCGGTGGACTCCACCGGCGATCTCTTCGTGGCCGACTCGTCCTGCTATTGCGTGCGCCGCATTGCCGCGGGCACCGGCATCATCCAGACGGTGGCCGGCGATGGCGTGGCCGGATACACGGGCGATAACGGCGCCGCCACCAGTGCGGAGATGCGCTCCGTCGGCGCGATTGCGCTCTCCGGCAGCACTCTCTATATCGCGGACGGAAAGGCCGCGGTGGTTCGCGCCGTGACGCCCGATACGCCACCGGCGCTCCCTGGCACGCCCACGTTCTCGCAATTGGTCAGTTCCGCCAGTTTCCAGGGGGGCGGCATCGCGCCGGGCGAACTGGTTTCTTTCTTCGGGCACTATCTGGGGCCGGCGACGCCCGCGTACTGGAGCGTTTCCGACAACAAAGCCGTGAATCCCAACGCCGGCGTGCAGGTGTTCTTCGACGATGTGGCCGCTACGATCATCTATGTGACTGCCGGCCAGATCAATGCCATCGCCCCCTACGAGGTCGCCAATGGCCTGCATACCGTGAAGGTGGTAGCGCCCGGCGGCACGGTCTCGACGACCAGCGTCAGTTCCATCGGCAGCGCGCCGGCGGTCTTTCCCAGCGCGATCGTGAATCAGGACGGCACGATCAACGGCCCGTCAAATCCAGCGCCGGCTGGATCGTATGTGGTCATGTACGGCACGGGATTGGGTCAGACCACCCCAGCGGGGGTTGACGGCGCAGTCACTGTCAGTCCGGTCCCACGGCAGGTCTATGCCATCCAGGTCAGCGTCAGCCAGAATCCGCTGTTCTCCAACGCAACATCCATGCAGTTGCTGTATGGCGGTCCGGCCCCCGGCCTGGTATCGGGCGTATTTCAGATCAATGCGGTAGTGCCGTCCGGGCTCACTTCGGGTGAGAATTTTGTCACCATCGCCGCTGGTCCGGGGCCTAGCGCGTCGATCCCGTTGTACGTGCAATAAAGGCGGTCTACTTGCCCGCGTGGATGTACCAGGGCATATTGATCACTACGATCCGGTCGTTGCCGCGGAAGTACAGCATGGTTTTGAGCATGGCGGCGCGCTGGTTGTGCAGCATGTGATAGTACCAGCGCCGCTCCACGATTTCCGGAATCACGACCGCGATCTGGCGATCCGGATTAGTTTCGGCGAGCTGCAGTACGTAATCCACGACAGGAGTAATGATAAAACGATAGGGCGACGGGATGACCACCAGGCGGGGCGGGCACATTCCGACTTGCATCGCAGGCTCATCGACGAAGCCGCGCCATTCCTCCCGCAGATAAATCGTGCGTTCGCCGGAATCGATGTGCACCGCGTTGACATCCGGTGAGATGGTCAATGCAAAGGTCAGGGCCCTCCTGGCGATTTTGCTCCAGCGGTCCACCGGCACCACAACCAGCGGCGGCTTGAAGCTATGCAAATCGAGCCCCGACTGGCTGCCCACATCCATACCGACGCGGTGATATTGGCGCCGCACCGCGATCATGATGGCCAAAAGACTGGGGATCAGCAGCAACGTGATCCAGGCGCCGGCCAGGAACTTGGCCACCAGCACGACGATGACGGTGATCCCGGTGGCCACCGCGCCCAGCGCATTCACCGCCATGCTGTGCCGCGACGCGCGCCCTCCGACCCGCCGCCAATGGAAGACCATGCCGGCTTGGGAAAGCGTGAACGCCATAAAAGCGCCTACCGCGAACAGCGGGATCAAGCGGTCCGTGACGCCGCCGAAAATCGTCAACAACAGCGCGGAAAGTCCCGCGAGGAGATATACGCCCTGCGAAAAAACCAAGCGCCGTCCCCGGGAGCCGAATGAGCGCGGCAGGAATCCGTCATGCGAGATCACTTTGCAGAGGCGCGGAAAATCCGCGAATGCGGTGTTCGCCGAGAGGGCCAGCACCAGCAGGATGCCGGCGATGGTGACGTAGTAGAAGATGCCTTTGCCGGTCACCGCCAACAGCAGCATGGAGAGCACGCTCTGATATCCGGGTGCGCCGGGGTCGGTCGCGGCGATACCATACGCACGCACCAGATAGGCGATACCGGCCAGCATCACCATCAGCAGCGCGATGATGGCCGTCAGGGTGGCGCGGGCGTTGCGGGCGGTCGGTTCGCGGAAAGCCTTCACGCCGTTGCTGACGGCTTCCACGCCGGTCAT
This sequence comes from Bryobacteraceae bacterium, assembly GCA_049511415.1. Classification (GTDB taxonomy): domain Bacteria; phylum Acidobacteriota; class Terriglobia; order Bryobacterales; family Bryobacteraceae; genus Bog-159. The sequence goes on from JBEKYC010000041.1 coordinate 33,626, forward strand.
GGCCGTGCATCCGCTGGCGAAGGCTTTGAGCAACAGCCAGGCACTGACCGCCGCCACCGCGCGGCCGGGCGCGGGAGGGGGCATGACCGGCGTGGGATGGCCGCCACTGAGCAACGTCTTTACCAACCCGATACCGATGGCGGTCAGCAGGGTTCCCACAAACAGATACGTGGGAATCAGGAATATCACGCCGGTTTCGCGCACACCGCGCAGGTTCACGACCGTAATCGCCGCCAGAATGACGAGGCACAGCAACAGCGTGCGAGGCTCCAGGCTGGGCACCGCCGAAACCAGCGCGCCCACTCCGGCCGAAATGCCTACCGCGACCGTTAGCACGTAATCGATCATCAGCGCCGCGGCAGCCAGCAAGCCAGGAAATACGCCCAGATTGGCGCGCGCCACGGTGTACGATCCGCCGCCGCCGGGATAGGTCTCGATGGTCTGGCGGTAGGAAAAGAAGACGATTGCCAGCAGGACAATGATGCTGACGCTGATCGGCAGAATGTACGCGACGCCGGCTGCTCCCAGCGGCAGCAGCAGGGTCAGGGCGGCTTCCGGACCATAAGCCGCGGAACTGAGCGCGTCCAGGCCGAAGATCGGAATGCCGGCGACCGGCCCGATCCTTTCGGCCCTTTCGTCACTAGTCGGTAAAGGCGACCCGAACAGAGAATTCAGGATGGACATAAGCGCGTTGTGTGTCTATTGAGTCTCTCACACGGGAGGAATGGTATTTTTGGCGCTAATGCGGCAGCTTGTAGAACTCGTAGTTGATCGTCCAATGGGCTTCCTGCCCTGGGTCGATCTTGAGATCGATGAAGGCTTCGGGACACACGGTGGAGCGGATTGACCAGAAATACAGTTTCGCTATGGGCTGGTCCGCTGTTTGCCGCACGCCGATTCCGGCCATGCGGTTCTCGACGCGGATATCATAATCGCGGGCGGAGGTTCCGAAGCCGGTCATGGGCGTTGCCACCGACTGCCCTGCCGGGATCTCTTTCAGGTACGTGAATTCCTTGCCGTGCACGGCGGCTGCGCCCGCTAGATCGGATTGGATGGAAACGTCGAACGGAAAGCGCACGCTGTAACCGGGACCCGCCGGTTGATGATCGAGCATATAGAAATTGTGTTCGTAAACGCTGGTGGCGATGGTCTTGCGTCCGGTGTTGCGCAGGCTGTGTTCCAGCGCCATTTCCGGCTTGCCGGCTGCTAATCGGACGGTCTTACGGTAGACATAGGCGTAGCCCAGAGTGTCGGAAACTTCGTGCGTGAAAGTTATAAAGTCCGCGCCTTTGGTAATGGTCCACTTACCATTGCTCGAAATTTCGTAAGTATCGAACTGGCGGAAGTCGGGCTCCTCCGGTTTGCGCACCGCGCCCACGCCGATCTTCACGAAGCTCTCGCCAACCTTTGCCTCTGCATACCCCAAGCCCTTGCCGTTGGTGAGGAACTCCTCCACCGGACCCATGATGGCGTCGTGAATCTTCGGGTCGTAGCGGTCGAACCATTTCCCGAAGTATTCGTGACCCTGGAATTGCAGGCTGGAAATGACGCCGGACCAATCGAACCGCGTGCCGCGGTAGTAACCGTTGCGGGCGTCCGGCAACAGCAGGTTTGCGCGCAGGATTCCGTTCGAGATTTGCGCTTCCGGATAATCGGCGGCCGCCGCGGCGAATGACAGCGCCAGCGAGACGGCTCCCAGACCAAGTATGGTTTGTTTCACTCCTGCCATCATCCCATTGCCGCGAGCAAGGCGTCCAGACGTCCGCGCAACGCCGCCAGATCTTCGCCGCCCAGCCGTTCCGCGCAGCCCGCCACGATGCGGGCGCCGCGCTCGGCGCACAAGCGCCGGTACTCGGGATCGGGCGTGGTGGCGGCGATGTCGCCCAGCGCGCGCAGCAGGCGCAGACTCACGGCGACATCCGCTCGGGCGTACAGCCGGATCTGCTCGAAAGCCGACTCGAGCAGGCGGCCGAAGCCCATCCAGGGAATAACTACGCGCACCGTTCCCGGCGGATCGTACAGCACCGGCTCCGGGATCTCCCGCGCGGCGAAGCGGATCATGATGCGGCTCAACTGGTCGACGCAATTGATGGCCGTGGTCGGGTCGTTTACGGCCGGCGAGATGGCCTTCAGGGCGATGTCCACGATCTGCAGCACGCCGAACTCGACATCCTGTTGCAGCGTGCGCGTGGGACCTATATCAAATGCGCCCAGCAATTCGCCGCGCGCTTCGGAATCCAGCCGTTCGCCTTTGGATACCATCAGCAGCGGAACGCCCTCCGGCACGAAATGGCCCACGCGGCGCAGCACGCTGATTTTGACGCGGTGAGTCTTGGCCAGCGCCACCAGGCGTTTGCTGTCGACGAAGCGAATGTAGCCGGAGACCTGGTTCTCAACCGGTGTTTCCCAAGCCGGAATGACGGGGGATGCCGCCAGGGGACGTTCGTGCCGATGCGGCCACGGCATCAAGTCGTCGATCATGGCGACCGTCTCGGTGGCGATGCGATCCACGATGTGGTTCACGCTGATGGCGCGCGAGATGTGGTGAATGAAGAACAGCAGCCAACCCACGCAAGCCACCGCCAGCAGCATCGCGCCCATCACCGTGAAGACCGGCGCCACCGGACGCGGCAGCGAGCGCGCGGCGGGCAGCGCCGCCATGCAGTAGAGGAAAGTTCCCAGGAAGATGCCCAGCGTCCATTGCGTGACGCGGTCCTTGACGAAGCTGACGATGATGCGCGGCGAGAACTGCATGGAAGCCAGCGTCAGGGTCATCAGCAGGATGGCGAAGACGATGGAGACCACGGTCATGATGGAGCCGGCAATACCCGCCAGAACGATCTGGGCGACTTGCGGATCGGCGCGGGAAGGAAACAGCAGCCGCGGCGTCCAGGCGCCGATATCGGGAATGCTCTCTTCGAGCCAGGAGAGAACCGCGCCCATGCACCCCAGGCCGAGTGCGATCGCCAGCGGGCGCACCAGGAATCCGCCACGCAGGTTGTAGGTAGCGCGGCGGACCAGCAATGGCAGGCGTATGGTCAATTTCTATTGAGTCTCGCACACCGCGAGACTATCCCCGCCGCCCAAAGGCCGCCCAGACCGCCGCGCCCGCGCCGATAGTGGCCAGCGCGCCCACCGACGCCACCGGCTGCCATACAATTCCGTACACGATCATGCAAGCGCCCACCAGGATATATAGCAGCGGAATCGCCGGATAAGCAATGCTCAGCGCGCGCAGTTTCTGCCATCCCGTCCGCCGCCGGAATATCAGCACCGAAGCCACCGACATCATGGAGAAAAATGTCAGGCTGAAACCGATGTAAACCACCAATTGCGGGAACGGAGTCAAAGTCAACAGCATGGCGCACACGCCCTGGGCCAGGATCGCGATCACCGGGGTGTGCCACTCCGGATGCACGGTGGCCGCGATCGGAAAGAACGCTTTGTTCTTGGCCATGGCGTAATAGACGCGCGGGCCGATGGTCACCTCGGCATTCACGGTTGCCATCAGCGAGAGCGCCATCAGCGCCGAGAATGTTCCGGCCACTTGCGGGCCGAACAGGTTGGATGCGGCCAGCGATCCCACCGCCAGCACGCCCTTCATGTTTTCGAGCGGCGTGGAGTAGATGAACACCAGGTTCAGCCCGATGAACAGTGCGGTCACCAGCGCGGTGCCGGCGGCCAGCGCGGCGGGCAGGGTCCGCTCCGGCCGCTTCAACTCTTCGGCAACATATGTAGCGGCGTTCCAGCCGCTGTAGGCCACCATCACCCATAGCAGGCTGATGACGAACTGGGTGGGCAGGCTGGTGGTGACACCGCGCACGGCCGGTTCGGAAAAGTGACGCCAGCTTCCGTTGCCGCTCAAAAAGCCCATGGCGATGAAGCCGATGATCACCGCCAGTTTCATCCCCGTCAGCAGGTTCTGTACGCGCGCCGTGCGCCGCACCCCCAGGCAGTTCAGAATGCTGAAGGCGGCGATCAGCGCGCAGGCCACCACCTGCCCGCCGCCGAAACGCAGCGCCAGCGCGCCCGATCCCAGCACGTGCGAGGCATTGGCCTGCTTGAGCGATGGATAGAAATAGCCCAGGTAATCCGAGAAAGCCAACGCCGCTGCCGCGATAGGCGCGGAGAATCCCGCGAAGAACGAGACCCAGCCGGTCATGAATCCCCAGGCCGGGCCGAACGCCCGCGTCAGGTAGACATATTCGCCGCCGGAACTGGGAAAGTTGATGCCCAGTTCGGAATAGCTGAGCGCGCCGGCCAGAGCGAACAACGCGCCCACCAGCCAGCACGCCAGGATGACCTTGGCGCTGCCCAGGTCGCGGGCCATGAAGCCGGTGGTGGTGAAGATGCCCATCCCGACCATGTTCGACACCACCAGCGCGGTAGCGCTGACGAACCCGAGTTGGCGAAGAAGTCCCGCTTTGCCCTGAAGCCGGGTGACCATGTCTTTATGGTCATTGTATGCCACTTGGCACTGGTGGGACGGATTTTGCGACCAGCGCGCCACAATAGGCCCTGCATCTTTAACTTCTTGTTGTGAAGTTCAGAGCGTGAACGGTGCAAGTGGAAGGTTCCAACAGGGAGGCGGTCCTGGTAAGCTTGGGGAGTCAGGCAGCAGAGTTTGACGGGCCGTCCACGCTCTAAGTTGTATAGTGACTCGGACTCGCAAATCGTTTCACATGCATACCAACCGACTCATCCACGAAAAGAGCCCCTACCTGCTCCAGCACGCCCATAACCCGGTCGACTGGCGCCCTTGGGGGGCGGAAGCGTTCGAAAAAGCACGCAGCGAAACGAAGCCGATCTTCCTTTCCATCGGCTACTCCACCTGCCACTGGTGCCACGTGATGGAGCGGGAGTCGTTCGAAAACGAAGCCATTGCCGGCATCCTGAACCGCCATTTCGTGCCCATCAAAGTGGATCGCGAAGAGCGCCCCGACGTCGATCGCATCTACATGGCGTTCGTGCAGGCCACTACCGGCGGCGGCGGGTGGCCCATGTCGGTTTGGCTCACGCCGGATCTGAAGCCGTTCTATGGCGGCACCTACTTTCCGCCCGAACCGCGCTACGGCAATCCGGGGTTCGGTACCGTACTGGATCGTGTAGCCGAAGCGTGGCAGTTGGACCGCGACCGTATCGAAGAATCCAGCCGCGATGCCGTCGCGCAGTTGACCCGCCAGTCGGTGGTGGCGGCTTCGGCCCCTGGCTCCGTACTGCGCCTGGACCGCGGCTCGCTGGATAGCGGCTTCTACGCCTTCCGGCGCAGCTTCGATAAGCGCCACGGGGGTTTCGGCGATGCGCCCAAGTTTCCAAGGCCGGTGACGCTGAACTTTCTGCTGCGATATCACGCCCTCACCGGAACACAGGAAGCCCTCGACATGGTGCTGGCCACTTTGCGCGAGATGGCCAAGGGCGGCATGTACGATCAACTTGGCGGCGGCTTTCATCGCTATTCCGTGGACGCGCGTTGGTTCGTGCCGCACTTTGAGAAGATGCTTTACGACCAGGCGCAACTGGCGGTCTCCTACCTCGAAGCGTTCCAGATCACGCGCGATGTGTCCTACGCGCAAACCGCGCGCGGCATTCTGGATTACGTGCTGCGCGACATGCGCGACGCGGACGGCGCATTCTATTCCGCCGAGGATGCCGATAGCGTGATCGATCCCGCGAATCCCACAGAGAAAGGCGAAGGCGCATTCTACGTCTGGACGCAAGCGGAGATCGAAGCCATAGCTGGCCAACCGGCGGCCGAATGGTTCTGCCGGCATTTCGGTGTCGAGCCGCGGGGCAATGTGGAAAGCGATCCGCACCAGCAGTTCACCGGCAAGAATATCCTCTACCAGGCCCACCCCGAAGAGGATGCCGCGCGCCAATCCGCCATTGCGGAAGCTGCGCATAAACTGCTCGCAGCCCGCGGCCTGCGTATCCGCCCGCATCTGGACGATAAAGTCCTCACCGCGTGGAACGGTCTGATGATTTCCGCGTTCGCCAAAGCCGGCGCGATCCTGGATGAGCCGCGGTATGCGGAAGCGGCCCGGCGCGCGGCGGATTGCATTGTGGGCCGCATGTACGACCCGGCAACGGGCATCCTGTTGCGTCGGTACCGCCAAAGCGACGCTGCCATCCCTGGGTTTCTGGATGACTACGCGTTCTTCATCCAGGCCCTGCTCGATCTTTATGAGACCGGGTTCGCGTGGCGCGATTTCGAACTGGCGATCCGCCTCTCCGAAAAGCAGGCGGAGCTTTTCGAAGATCCGGAACACGGCGCGTTCTTCAGCACGGCCGCCGGCGATCCGTCGCTGGTGATGCGCATGAAAGAAGATTACGATGGCGCCGAGCCGTCCGGTAATTCCATCGCCGCGCTGAATCTGCTTCGCCTCGCGCGCATGACGGACCGCCGCGATTTCCTGGCCGCCGCCGAGCGCGCCTTGGCGGCCTTCGGGCCGCGTATCATGGCGGCGCCCGTGGGTGTGCCGCAGATGCTGGCGGCATATGCTTTCAGCCTGGCGAAGTCGCGGCAGATCATTCTGGTGGGCGAACGCGCGTCGCCGGAAATGCGCGGCATGCTGGCCGCGGTGCACGCCCGGTTCCGGCCAGGCAGTGTCGTGTTGCTGGTGGATGCGGAATCGCGCGCGGCGCTCACCCGCTATATCCCCGCGGTGGCCGATATGGCTGCGCCGGAAGGCCGGGCCACGGCCTACGTCTGTGAGAATTACGCCTGTCAACTGCCCACCGGCGATGTGGCTGTCTTGGCGCAGTTGTTACAATAGAGGTCACCAAAAATCAAGGAGGAGAAATGGAACGACCAGGAGGCACTACGCTGCGCGGTGAGCCCAAGACGCTCATCGGACCGGAGTTGAAGCCCGGCGACCCGGCGCCCGATTTCAGTGTTGTCGATAGCAGTTTGAAACCCGTGAGCTTGTCCGCAACCGGAAACCATGTGCGCGTTTTCAGCGTGGTGCCGTCGCTCGATACGCCGGTCTGCGACGCGCAGACCAAGCGCTTCAACCAGGAAGCCGCCAACCTGCCCAACGTCGATTTTTACACCGTGAGCATGGATCTGCCTTTTGCGCAGAAGCGCTGGTGCGGCGCGTTTGGCGTGGACAAGGTGCGAATGCTCTCGGATCACATGGATGGTTCTTTTGGCAGCCACTACGGCACGTTGATCAAGGAATTGCGCATCGAGAGCCGGGCCATTTTCGTGGTGGGCCCGGACAACACTATCAAGCACGCGGAGTACGTGAAGGAAGTGGCGGATTATCCGAATTACGATTCCGCGCTGGCCGCGGCTCGCACCGCCGCCGGCAGTTGATGCCGTGGGGCGGACCATCGTTTTTTGTCGTCTGCCTACTTGCCGATAAGGACCTAACCTGAGCACGGACGCCCCAACGCCGGCCCTGGCCGAACGAGTCCTCACTAGGGGCCTGGAAAGCCCGCTGGTGCGCGGCGGCCTGATCATCATGGCCGGCATAGTGGCCGGCAATATCTTCGGCTTCGTGCGCGTGGCTCTGACCGCTTATTTATTGGGCACCCACGCGCAGGCTGATTCCCTGGTGGTGGCGGCCGGTCCGCTGGACGCGCTGAATGCGGTCCTCATCAACACTATCGTGATCGCCTTCGTGCCCATGCTGACCGAGCGGCAAGGCGCTGAGCGGACCGCGCTGTTTTTGAAGCTGAACGAATGGTTCGCCTGGCTGTTCACGCTGCTCACGCTGGGTATCATTTTCTCCGCCCCATGGCTGATCCGTATCCTGGCGCCGGGGCTCGATGCGCGCTACTACGGCACATCGGTCAACATTCTGCGTATCGCGGCGCCCTCCATCATGGCCGCGGGCGCGGCGGCCATCAATTGCGCCATGCTGTATACCGACCGCCGTTTCGCGCCGTTCGCCTTTTACCAGGCTTGCGTCAATGTGTTCACCATCGCCGGCGCGCTGATCCTGTGGCGCTGGGTCGGTGTGTATGGTTTCGCCATCGGCTACACCGCCGGCGCGTGGGCCCAGTTTGTGTTCGTGCACGTGCGCGCGCGGGCGGGCCTGGATACCGCCAATCTGCCGCGTTGCAAAGTGCGCTGGCGCGAACTGCTGGGGCGCCCCCTGGCGGTTTCGCTCTATGCCGTCAGCCTGACGTTGAACATCGTCTTCACGCGTGCCTGGGCCACCCACATCGGACCGGGCATGGCGGCGGCGCTGGACTATTGCATGCGCGGCGTGGGCGTGCCCCTGGCGTTCCTGGTCAGCCCGATCTCCAATTCCCTGCTGCCGGAAATCGCCCGCCTGCGCAGCCAGTCGCGCCTGCGCCAGGCCTTTCGTCTGATCGACCGCACGCTGGTTTTGGCGGCGTTGGCAGCCGTGGCCGGATGCGCCGTGGCGCTGGCGTTCCGCCATGCCGCCATCGCGATTCTGTTCCAGCGCGGCAACTTCACGGCGGAATCCACCAACCTGGTTTCCACGGTATTCCTCAGCCTGGCGCCCAGCCTGATCGGTTGGAGCCTGTTCGAGCTGACCGGACGCGCGCTGTTTGCGCTCGACCGTCCCGCGCTGCCGCTGCTGGCGTCGTTTATACCAGTGGCGGTCAACGTGGCGCTGACGCTGTTCCTCCACTCGCCGCAGCCGCAGTGGATCGGCCTGGGAGCTTCGGTGGGCTTGATGGCTGGATTCCTGGTATTGTTCACCGCCGCCCACGCGCGGCGCGGCCGATGGGCCGCCGCGCTGAACGCCGCAGGCTAAAGGCTGCGCGCCTTTGTCTTCACCCGCGGCGGGGCATCCGCGGACGCCGCCGGCTTGCGGATCGGCTGCGCCAGCAAGCGCTTCACCGAGCGCGTCAACTGTCCCACTTCGCCGGCGCTCTTGGCGATCACCACGTCGGCGCCGGTGGTCTGCTCGTTCAGGCCCAGCGGCTCGACGAATCCGGAAAGCAAAATGACGCGCGAATTGGCGTCCAGACTGCGAATCCGCTTGATCAAATCGACGCCGTTCATGCGCGGCATCTTGTAATCCGTGACCACCACGTCGAACTTGTGCTTGGAAAAGAGTTCCAAAGCCTCATCGCCACTGGTGGCCGTAGTGATGTTGTATCCGAGTTCCTGGAGCAATGACTTGCGGGCAATCAGACCCTGGCGGTTGTCGTCGACCAGCAGGATTTCGGCGGTGCGCAATAGCGCGGCGGGAGCTTGTCTCATGCTAACGCAGGCGAGGTTAACAAACCTGTAACGTGAGTGTCAACCCTTTTGCATCAGCTTGCAAGAACGCGAGATGCAGTGCTTGACAAATGCGCGTGCTATTCCACTTCGCGCGGCGCAGTGTATCCGGCCTTGGCCACGATGGTGTATTTGATGGGCTTGCCTTTTTCGTCCGTGACGCGCAGCGGTTCGTTGGTGGCAGGGTTCACCAGTTCGACCTTGATCTTGCGAAATTTTCCGTCGCGGGCTTTGTTCGCGGGATCATAGCCGATGGAGTACTGGTTGCGCAGCGAATCGGTGATTTGTCCGAAGATGTTCGGAAATTCGCCATAAAACCTAGGGAAAAACGCCATGCCGCCGCTTTCCCGGGCGAAGGTGGACATCTGATTGTCGGCCTGCAGGAACCCGATGTTGTCGCCCCTGGCGCTCATGATGCGCAAGGCTTGCATCAGGCCAATGGCGTAGATCGGCACGCCGCCATCCTGCACTGCTTTGCGCGCCTTGTCGAGAGTAAGCTTGCTGAAAGTGTCGATGCCGGAGGAGAGCAGAATGATGGCCTTCCGCCCTTCGATCTTGGACATGCGCTCCTCGGTGTCGGCCACGGCGTCGAACAGGTTGGCTTCCGAGAAGCCCGGAATACGCAGGCGCTGCAGGGCCTCGTAGGTCTGGCGCTTGTCCGTGGTGAAATCCGAGAGGATCTCTTCCTTCATGTCGTACGCTATAACGGCTACGTAGTCATCCGGTTTCAAAGTTTGCGCAAAACCGTAAGCCGCTGTTAGCGTCTGGAACCAGGTGGATGAGCCGTACCACTGGAACTTGGCGCTGAATTCGATCAGCAGGCACACCGTCATGGGCGCCACACTCTTGCCGAAGGACTTGATCTGTTGCGGAACGTTGTCTTCCATGATGCGGAAGTTGCCGCGCGGGATGTTGGGAATGAAGTGGCCTTTGTTATCCAGTACGGCCACATCCACGCTGACCAGACTCACGTCGCTCTTGAAGCCGGGCAGCGTCGCTGTAACGTCAGGTTGCGCTTTCTTACTGAGCTTGGAGGGAATGGGCGCTTCCTCCGGTTCGCTCGGCGCCGTGCGCGGTTTGGCCACGGTCGGGCCGGCGTCTCTGGCGGGTCCTTCCTGATCTTGGGCGAGCAGCCCGCCGGCCGCCAGAAACACCGCCATCATTGCCGGCACTACTGCAAATCGCATCCGGGAGTTCATAGACATACTCATACCCCAGTAAACTATACCAAAGAAGACGCGGGGATCGGCCGGTTGGTTTCCCGTGCGCGGGTCTACGGCGCTGGAGTGCCGGCCACGATAATTACTTCTCCGAAGCCGGCTTTGCGCGTGGTGGCAGCGGCAAAACCGGCCTCTCCCAGGATGTGCTCGACAGCCGCCGATGAATAGAGCCGAAAGCCGAACCATGCGGCAGGTATCCACTGCGCGATCTCCTTGCGCGCCATACCCAGCACGAGGCGCCCACCGGGCTTTAGAATTCGCCGGAATTCCCGCAAGACAGCTTCCGGATCCTTCCAAAAATAGATGGTATTCACGGTCACGATGCCGTCGAAGGAGCCGTCCGCAAACGGCATGGCCGCCGCATCCGCCCGATGCAGTTCGACGGCTTCGCCCCAGCGCTGGATGGCGGCATCCAGCATGGCCTCGGAAATCTCTACGCCGGCCACCCGCGCCGGCCGCACCATCGGCGCGATACACTCCAGCGAATAGCCGCCACCGAAGCCCGCGTCCACAATGCGCTCTCCGGATCTCGCGCCCAGCGCCTTCACGGCTGTATCGATCAATTTGCGATTGCCCTGGTTCAAAAACAAGCCCATGACGCGTCGCCCGAACCAGCCGCTTGGTTTACTCAGTTGCCGCGCGAAGAAGAACATCCACAGGGCCAAAAGGGCCAGCAGGATCAAGATGGGCAGCAGAGCCATCGACAGCGAGGGATTGTAACACAGGCGCGGGAGCCGCAACCTTGCGCGGTCTGATAGACTGTTTACCGCACTCGAGGCTCGATGAAACCAATTCTCCTGCTAATTCCGTTGGCTGCGGGCTACGCTTGGGCGGGCGCCACGGCGGATCTGCCGCGTTCGGTGACTATCTACCGCGACACTTATGGCGTGCCGCATATTTACGGACCGACCGACGCCAGTTGTGTTTTTGGCTACGCTTACGCGCAGGCCGAAGACAACTTCTGGCAGATCGAAGACAGTTACCTGCGCGCGCTGGGCCGCGCTTCGGAGGTCTACGGCGCCAAGACACTGGACGACGACCTGGTGATTCGCACGCTCGAAATCCCGCGCCTCTCCCAGGCCGAATACGAACATGCCGCGCCCGCACTTCGGGATTTGATGGACGCCTTCGCGGACGGCGTCAATTACTATCTGGCGCGGCATCCCAAGGCGCCGCGCCTGCTGGCGCACTTCGAGCCATGGTACATGCTGGCGTTCAACCGCTACGCGCTCTATTACCTGTTTCTCTACGGTGAGACCGGTATTGCGAAGCAAGATACCGGCAAGATGGCCGAGTCACAGGGGTCCAACATGTGGGCCATACGTCCGTCGAAAAGCGCCACCGGGCATGCCATGCTGTTCATCAATCCGCATCAGCCGTTCTTTGGTCCGGGCCAATGGTACGAAGGCCATGTGCACAGCCAGTCGGGATGGGACATGTCGGGCGCGTCGTTCTTCGGCTCGGCTTTTCCGACCATTGGACACAACGAACATCTGGGCTGGAGCCATACCGTGAATAAGCCGGACGTCTTCGACGTTTGGGAGGAGACCTTCGACAAGCCCGGCGATGCGCTGGCTTACCGTTACGACGGCGGCTACCGCGAGGCCACCGCCTGGACCGATTCGATCATCGTCAAAACGGAGCAGGGACCGGTGACGCGCACGTATAAGATGATGAAGACGCATCACGGGCCGGTGGTAGCCCGGCGGGACGGCAAGTCACTGGCGGTGCGATTCGCGCGGTTCGAGGACGGCGGCCAGATCGCGGAATGGTATCGGATGTCGAAGTCCCGCAATCTGGGCGAATTCCGCGCGGCCATGTCGGCGCTGGCCGTGCCGATGTTCAACGCCATGTACGCCGACGACGCGGGTAACATCTTCTATCTCTATAACGGCGCGGTGCCCAAACGCTCGCCGAAGTTCGATTGGTCGAAGCCGGTGGATGGCAGCACGCCGGAAACGGAATGGCATGGTTTTCACAGCATCGACGAACTGCCGCAGGTGCTGAATCCGAAGTCCGGATTTGTTCAGAATTGTAACTCGACACCCTTCACGACCACCTTTGAAGGCAACCCGGACCCGGCCGAATATCCAAAGTATATGGTGGGTGAAAGTGACACAGCGCGCGCCCGAATTTCCCGCCGCATACTTTGGAACCGGGAAAAATTTACCTTCGATGATTGGGCGGCGGCGGCGTTCGACACCTACGTAATCGAGGCCGAGACCGAGATTCCACGGCTGGCGGAGGAGTGGGAAACGCTGCGCAAGACCGATGCCGCGCGGGCCGCGAAGCTATCCCGGCCGATTGCCGAACTGCGCGCCTGGGACCATACCGGCCGGACCACGTCGGTGCCCATGACGTTATTCTCCCTGTGGTACTGGAAACAGGACCGCGACGCGAAGGCCCGGCAGGACCCGATCGGCACGCTGGAGGGTATCGTGTCGGATCTGGAGAAAGACTTCGGAACCTGGGAAGTGCCGTGGGGCGAAATCAATCGCCTGGAACGCGCGCAATCGGGTGGCGAGGAACCATTTAGCGATGCCCGCGAAAGCCTTCCGGTGGCGGGTGGTCCCGGACCGGTCGGCATCGTCTTCAACTTCTACGCCCGCGCCGAAAAGGGCCAGAAGGAGCATTTCGGCGTAGCCGGGCACTCGTTCGTCAGCGTGGTGGATTTCGGCCCGAAGGTGGAGGCGCGCTCGATCCTGGTTTTCGGCGAGAGCGCCGATCCATCGTCGCCGCATTACTTCGATCAGGCGAAACTCTATGCGCGGCAGCAGTTCAAACCGGCGTGGTTTCGACTCCCGGATATAGAGGCGCACGCCGAACGGACCTATCATCCGGGCCAATAGCTCAAGCGTAAGTTATCGTACACTGGCGATCCGAGTGCTCTTCCGCACAGCGGCATGGCCGCGGCAGGATATCTTTGGCAGGATCCCGGTGACTCGATCACTATCCAGGTGAGTCTGGAATTGGTGGCGCGATTGAGCGCCGCCGTGGAACAAGGGCTGGGAGCCGGCTCGCGGGGGATGGAAATCGGCGGTCTGCTATTAGGCCGGATACTACCGGGACGTGCCCCTTCCGTGCTGGTGGAAGATTTCGAAGTGGCGCCTTGCCAGCACTTGCGTGGCGCCTCGTACACACTTTCCGCGGGCGAACGGCACACTTTGGCCGGGCGGTTGAAGCGGCGGAGAAACACGACGGTGGTAGGTTTCTTTCGCAGCCATACGCGCCCCGGGCTGTTCTTGGACCAGGATGACTTCACGCTGTTCAGCCGGTACTTCACCGACCCTTCGCAAGTATTTCTTTTGATCCGGCCGTCGGCTGATGGACCGGCCACCGCCGGCTTCTTCTTTTGGGAAGACGGCGATATCAATCGACGGGCGCCCTACCGTCAGTTTCCGTTCGACTTCGTCCGGCTCGGTGGGGTCGCGAAGCCCGCGCTAGTCCCGCGGCCGGCAGCTTCCATGACGCCCGCGCGGCGGCAGGGCCACCGGATGCCTCCGCTCTCCTCGATGATGGTGCCCGCGATTGCGGCGTTATTCCTGATTGCGGCGTTGTTCGTGTCTCCGCGCGAGACTAAGCCGCAAGCTGCGCCCGCCAAGCCGATACCGCCTTTGGAGACATTGCTGCCGGAACCAGTTCCAAAGGCTGCTTTGCCGGTGAGCACACCAGCGCCGGCGCAGCCTGAAATTCCCGTGCCGGAGGCTAAGGTTGCCGCCAAGACTCCCGCCCCGGCGCCAAAACGGGTTGTGAAGCTGGCGGCGGCGCCTCGTCCGGTGATGCACGTGCGGCAACTCGAAGCGCCGCCGGCTCTGGCCGCGTCGCTGCCGAGCGGCCCGCTCTCGGCGGCAATTCCCCAACCTGCCGTCGCGCCGCCCCTGGAAGCGGAGGTGACATACGAGGCTCCGCATGCCGGCGTGTTCCGCCGCGCGTTCCGCAAGATCGCCGCGGAAGACTTCGTGCCGCCGTCACCGGTGCATAAGGTATCGCCTGCCAGCCATGGGAATCCGGAGGCGGTGGACGTGAAGGTCTTCATCGACGATTCCGGCAGCGTGACTCGCGCCCAGGTGCTGACCAAGGGCAGCGGTCTGGCGGATGAAGCGGCCGCGGCCGCCCGGCAGTGGCAATTCACGCCCGCGCGCAAGCACGATAAGCCCGCCGCGAGCGAAATGATTCTGCACTTTCGGTTTTGACCGCTAAGCATAGATCCAACGGCGGGCCTTCATTTCAAAGCGCGGCAGACTACCCGGCGGGACCACGGCGACCGGGATGCGCAGAGCGAATGCATTGGTCAGCGCGGCCTCCAGGCGGTGAGACAGGGTAGCATCCTCCGCATGCTCGAGCGCGGACTCCACCTGCACGCTCAACTCGGGCAGCGTACGGTGGTTTTGAATCTCCACGCGATACTCGGTCACGGCTTCGAAAGCGCGCAGGATGTTATCGACCGCGCTGGGATACACGTTGACGCCGCGCACCACTAACATGTCATCGGTGCGGCCGAGGATACCGCCTTCGAGCGCCAGATCCCGCGTGCCGCAAGCGCACTGATCCGCCGCGGCGGCCTGGACGATATCGTTCGTGCGATAGCGGATGAGCGGCGACCCGACGCGACCGAGGTTGGTAAGAACCAATTCGCCGGTGACTCCGCGCGGCACGGGATCTCCGGTGACCGGATCGACCACTTCCGCGATGTAGGAGTCTGCAATTACGTGCAGCACTCCCGCGCGCCGCGGGCAGCCATAGCTGACGGGTCCGATCTCGGTCATGCCGTGATGATCGACCACGCGCGCGCCGCGCCACAGTTTCGAGATGTGGCTGCGCGTGGCGGAAACGCTGCCACCCGGCTCCCCGGCGACGATCAGTGTCCGCACCGCGCAGAATGTCAGATCGATGGCCTGTTCGGCGGCGACCTCCGCCAGGCGGATGGCATAGGTGGGCGTGCAACATAGAACCGTCGCGGAGGTCTCAATGATGGTGCGCAGGCGCGCCTCGCTGCGCATGCCGCCTCCGGGAATGGCGAGACAACCCAGGCGCGCGGCCGCTTCAAAGCCTACCCAAAAGCCGAGAAATGGGCCGAAGGAGAAAGCGAAGAAGATGCGATCGCCTGCGCCGATGCCGGCGGCATGATACACGCGCAGCCAGTTGCCGATCATCCAGTCCCAGCTTTCGGGCGTATCCAGCCAGCGCAAGGGCGTGCCGGTGGTGGTGGCGCTAGTCTGGCAGAAGCGTGTGTAGCGGTCGAGGGGGTAAGTCAGGTTGGACCCGTAAGGCGCATGCGCGCGTTGGTTGTCGACTAACTCCTGTTTGTAAGTGAAAGGCAAGCTGGTAAGATCTCCATCGGGAGCGAGACCGTGCAGTTTGGCGGCGTAAAAGGGATTATGGCGGAGAACCGTCGCGAGCAGCGTTTCGAGACTGCTTAATGGCATGACTCAAGAAGCTCGCCGGATTCGAGCGGCGCGCCGTGCGACAGCGGCTCGGGCACCGCGGCAAATTTCGCCACGGCGTTGAACAACGGGCGGAAGTCGCGAAACAGGTTGCCGATCAGGCAATCGGTCATATCGCCCTTGAGGTCCGGAAATTCGTTGATGAAAGTGCGGAAGCTGAAAGCCGGATTATAGAAGGCGTAGACCAGCTTGCGCATGGCCTCGATACCCTCGCGGACCTGCGCGCCATACTCCCGGAAGCGCGCCGCGGATACATCGCCAACGGTGAGTGCGGCGTCCACGGCATCGGCGGCCAGTTCCCCGCTGCGCAGCGCCAGCAGCACGCCGGAGGAAAACACGGGATCGAGGAAGCCGAATGCATCGCCGGTGAGGACCAAGCCGTCGGCGGCGCAGTGGCGCGAGCGATACGAATATTCACCAGTCACACGATAGGGCCCGAACTGCCGCCCGGCCGCCAGGTGCCGTTCGATCCACGCGTTGTTCTTCACTTCGCGATGGAAGATCTCCGCCAGGTCGCGCGTATCTTTGTATAGATAGTCTTTTTCGGCAACCACTCCCACACTTACAATGTTGTTGGCCAGCGGAATATACCAGAACCAACCTTTTTCCGGGACGTAGGCGACGGTGGTTGCGCCTTCGTCGATGCCCGGATCGCGCAGCGCGCCTTCATAGTAAGTCCAGATGGCGATCTTATTCAGCAGCGGATCGCGTACTTTCCATCCGTTCCGGGAGATGGCAAAAGCGTCGCGGCCGGTGGCATCGATGGTGATGGGGGCATGGAATTCACGGATCGCGCCGTCGCCGGCGGCCGCACGCACACCGGTAACCGCGCCCTCGGGCTGGATCAATTCCCGCGCGGTGATCTCCTCAATAACCTCGGCGCCTTTTTCGCGGGCGTTATCCAGCAGAAGTTGATCGAATTCGCTGCGCAGGACCTGCCAGGTAGCATGGGCTTCGTGCGCGAGCTGCTGGGAAAAATAGAATGGAACGGATGCCCGTCCGCTGCTGCCCACGAACTGCACGCTGTATTTGCGGGTGAAATGCGAGGCCTTCATGCGCTCCAGCACGCCGATGCGTTCCAGCGTGAAATAACCGTATGGCAACAGCGATTCGCCGATGTGGTAACGCGGGAATTTTTCTTTTTCCAGCACCACTACGCGGCGGCCTTTCAGGGCCAGCACCGCGGCGGCGGTGGAGCCGGCAGGGCCCCCTCCGATAATGATGGCGTCGTAGGAATTGCCGTTCGGCATGGGGTCTCGGTTTCTTTAAGCGGCGCCCGCCAAACGATGCTCGGGCAGGAAAAACTCATGCAGCAGCCGGTCCACCTGCAACAGGCCTTCGCGGCTCAAACGCAAAGAGTCCGCATCCATCGATAAGTAGCCCGCATCCCGCAGTATCCCCACGGGAACGGCAAAATGCTCCCGTACATTGATCCCGAACTTATCGCGGAAATAGGAATCCTGCACACGGCCGAGTTTCATTTGCAGGATGAACTCGCGAATCAGGCGTTGTTCGGCGTCCAGGGTGTACGCGCGGTAGATCGGCAGAATCCCGCGGCGCAATTTATCGGAGTAACTCTCAAACTCGTGATCGTTCTGGAAGTGCGTGCCCTGCACGTGCGAAAACGAGGCCACCCCGAGGCCGAGCATGTCGGCGCCGGACCAGAGCATGTCGGTATAGATGAAACGGGTCTTGGCCGGATTCTTCACCGCCGTATAGGCGCTGCGCACGGTGTATCCGGCATTTTCCAATTCGGCGAAAGCGTATCGCACCCAATCGCGCTTGGTCTTCCAGGTGGCTACCGGCGCCGAAGTCTGGCCCATCACCTGCATCTCTTTAAAGATGGTGGTGTTGTAAGGGACTTCCATCTGGTAGATGGTGACGCTGTCCGGATCCAGTTCAATGGTTTTGCGGACACAGTCGCGCCAGTTGGATTCGGTTTCGCCCACCATGCCGGCGATCAGGTCGATATTGATTTGCGGGAAGTCTATCGAACGGGCGTAGCTGTAAGCCGGAAGGATCTCTTTGGAAGTGTGGGCGCGGCCGTTGATTTTCAGGATGTCGTCATCAAAGTTCTCGATGCCCAGGCTCAAGCGCGTGACTCCCAGATCTCGGATCACGCGCAGCTTGCCTTCCGTCAGAGTTCCGGGTTCGCATTCGAAGGCCACCTCTTCGGCTTCATCCCAGGGGAGCAGGCGCTTCATGCGGTCGACCAGCGAAGTGAGCTGGCGCGAGGAAATGTACGAGGGCGTGCCGCCTCCAAAATAGATGAACTTCGGCTTGCGGCCCCCGATGACGGCTTTTTCGGAGTAGAGAGTCAGCTCCTGGATGGCGGTATCCAGATAGCCTTCCACTTCGGCTGCATTCTTATCGGTATAGACCTTGAAATAACAGAAGTGACACCGCTTGCGGCAGAAGGGGATATGCAGATAGATGCCCAGAGGCGTGCCGGGGGCCGGCGGACGATCCAGGGCCGCGAAGACGTCGCGCACGTGCGACGGACTCCAGAAGGAGTAAGGCGGATAGTTGGATACGAAATAACTCCCCGCGGTGGTTTCTTCGGTTTCTGTGAACATCCCTTTAGGTCCAGTATAGCGCTTGCCTGTGGGCCCACTCCTCTAGAACAACAGCTTCAGCGCCAGTTGCAGGCGGCGCGGATCGCCCGCCGATAAGATCTGTCCGAATGTGGGCGAGCCGATGAAGTTATCGGGCAGGCTGAAGTTGGTGTGGTTGAGAGTGTTGAACATCTCGGCGCGGAACTGCAGCGTGGCGCTTTCGCGAATGGCCGTGTTCTTGACGATCGACAGGTCCACCGTGGCCATGCCCGGCCCTTCCACGGTATTGCGGCCGGAATTGCCGAAGCTTCCGTAGGGCGGAATCACGAAGGCGGCAGTGTTGAACCATTCCGTAGCGCTCGGATTCGACAGGTGCGGACTGCCCACCACGTTCGGCCGGTCATTCGCGCCGAAGCCCAGGGCGTCGATGCCGGTGTTGCTGTTGTCGTCATCCGGCAGCAATGCGACGGTGAACGGCTGTCCGCTCTGGAACTGTAGAATCCCGTAAGTCTGCCAGCCCTTGAGCCAGCGGGAAGGACTGTGGAACGGCAGATCGTAGGCGTAGCTGGCCACGAAGCGGTGGCGCACATCGAAGTTCGAAAGCCCCCGCTCCGCGTGCAAATCGTAGCTATCCTGCGGAAAATTGGGGTCGCCGGCGCTCGAAAAGAAGCTGGATCCGTTGTCGATGGATTTGGCGAAGGTATACGATGCCAGCAGCGACAATCCAAAATCGAGGCGCTGCTGGAAGCGCGTCTGCAGGCTGTGATAGATGGAATTGCGGTTGGATTCGAGCAGATCGATATCGGCGAACTCGTACACCGGACGCACGTAATTCTGGTTGGTGGAAGGCGCCGGCTGATTCGAGTCGCGCGCGCCGATCAGGTCCGTGCCTTTCGATCCGACATAGCCGATTTCGAACATGCGGTTGCCCCCCAGCGAATGCTCGATATTGAAATTCCATTGCTGCATGTAAGGCGTGCGCAGGTTGCGCTGGAACGCCAGAGCGGAAGGCGGCGTGGGATAGGGAAAGTCGCTCGGGAAGGGGTTGTCGAGCAGTAACGGCTGTGTGGCGCTGAGCGGATAGTAGGTGCTGAAGTTGAAATACGGCGGACTGAAATACAGCCCTTCGCCGGGGGCCAGCGAGGATTGATCGTAGTAGATGCCGTAGCCCGTGCGCAGGACTGTCTTTTGTGAAGTCCCCGGCGTCCAGGCGAGCCCCACGCGCGGCGCGAAATTGTTGCGGTCCGGATAGTAGCCCCCGCGGGGCATGCCGTCGGTGCCCACGGGCACCAGCGTCTGGGTGGCGGCGTCGTATAGATTGGCGCGATTCTGCGCGTCCACGGCCGGCGAGTTGTATTCGTAGCGCAGGCCCAGGGTCAGCGTCAGATTGGGGCGCGCGCGCCACACATCGTTGGCGAAAAAGTTGTAGCTGTGGGTGCGCAGGTGCTCCGCGTTATTCAGCGTGGCCACACCGGAATCGGTGGGCAGGCCGAGCAGCAGCTCCTCCAGCGCATTGCCCAGCAGCAGGCCGGTGAAGTCGATAAAGCCGCGGGATTCCTCGTCGCGAAAGGCATTCTGCTGCAGAATGCGCAGGTCGCCGCCAAACTTGGCGAGGTGGCGGCCATGCACGTAGGTCAAGGTGTCGGTCAATTGGTAAACGTTGGTGGTGCCGTGCTGCGGGTTGTTGGCTTCGTCGCCCAGCGGCGAGAAGCCGGTGACCGAAATCGAGGTGAGGCCGTAGTCGCGGGGATTGGTGGAGATGGTAGGCAAGCCCACCTGGGCGTTGACATTCTGCGCGATATCCTGCTGATAAACGCCCAGCGAGACGCGATCGAAGCCGGCGCGCAGTTCGTTGAGCAGGGCTGGGGTGAAAGTGTGCGTCTCGGCGATCATGGCGTTCTGGTCGCGGCTGGGGACGTTGTCGCCGTAGCCGGGAACCAGCGGAAAGCTGGGGCCCGTGAACGGTTCGAACAGGCTGTTGTCGGCGAAGCTGTAGCGCAAGGACAATTGCGACGCGGCCGTCAGCGAGTGATCCACGCGCACGTCGAACTGATCGTCGCGGTCGCGCGTATCGGGCGATGACACGTAGTTCTGATTGGCAACGCTGCGATTGGGTAGCGGGTAGAGATTGGCAATGGCGACACCCACGGGGTCCAGATAATAGGAGGGGATCACGTTGCCGGGGAACGGCGCGCCCGACAGGGGATCGATCGGCGTTGGCGTGGTGCTCTGCGAAAAATCGCCCGTGCGCTCGGCCGCCGTGGGAACGTTGGTGACCTGCGTGATGCCGGTGTTGTCGCGGGTGCCCTGGTAATCCAGGAAGAAAAAGGTGCGGTCGCGCCTGATCGGCCCGCCCAGCGAACCGCCAAACTGGTTGCGTTGATCCTGCGGCGCGGCCGTGCCGGAAGGCGCGAAATAATTGCGCGCGTCGAAAACGGCGTTGCGGAAGAATTCATAGGCCGTGCCGTGGAACTGGTTGCCGCCGGAGCGCAGGATCACGCTGACCTGCGCGCCGCCGTTGCGGCCAAACGACGCATCGTAGGTGCTGGAGAGAACCTCGAATTCGCGGATGGCGTCGACCGGCGGCGTGACGGCGGTGCCATTCAGTTTGGGATCGCCGTTGTAAACGCCATCCAGCAGGAAATCGTTGGCATCTTCGCGGGCGCCGTTGATATTCATGGCAAAGGAGCCGCGCACCGAAGCGGCGGATCCCTGCGCGGCCGGCACGACTCCGGGCAGCAGCAGGCTCAGGTCATAGAAATCGCGGCCGTCCAGCGGCAGACCCACCACTTCGCGATTATCGATGACACCGCCGACGGCGGCCGAATCCGTGCGCAGGAGGGTGCGCTTCGCGGTGACGGTGACTTGCTCCCCGGGGTTGTTGCCCAGCAACAGACGCACGTCCAAGCGCATTTCCTGATTCACATCGAGCACCAGATCACGGACATAGGGATGGAAGCTTGGTGCGTCAACTTGCAAACGATAGGCGCCGGGGTCGAGCAAGGTCACCAGAAATCCCCCGGACGGACCCGTGACCGCCGTGTGCTTTTTGTTGGTCTCCTGTTGGACTAGCGTAATCGCCGCGCCGGACACGGGTTTTTCAGTGGGATCCACGACATGACCGCCCACAGTGCCGCGGGTGGTCTGCGCATAGAGGGAGGCGGCGGCCAGCAAAATAGTGAGTAGCGATGGTTTCACAGGACCTCGGAAGGGCGTCTTCTTTATTACTATATCCCGATGTTGAGATTAGACGAAAGAGGCGGCGGGACGTTTGGCGCAGGTTCTACGCGAAGGCCTCGGCGACCTCCAAATCGCCGCCGAACAGCGGCAGTGGAATTCGACCGCCGGTTTCATAAAGCACTGGCTCACCGCCCTGGGGCGTCACGCTGAAGGTCTTTCGCTTCGGATCGACCACCCAGAATTGCAGCGTTCCCGTGGAGAGGCAAAGAACCGCCTTTTCGTGAATTTCGGCCTTGGTATTCGAAGGCGACAGGACTTCGATCACCAACTCGGGCGAGCCGTGCAGGTTGTCGTCGTCGTCGGTGGCATCCCAGCGTGCCTGCGAAACAAATGCCACATCGGCGCCCCGGAGTTCATATTCGGGGAGCGGCCGGAAGGCGACCTCGGTCTCCACGACGCCCAGGTGTTCGGCCTTAGGCCGTAACAGCCGCTCCAAGCGCGATTGCAGCTTCGCGTGCTACATTTTGGGTCGCATCAAAGCGACCACCATTCCGCAATGCAATTCCTGGATGACGTCCTCGCGCGCGGGCAGCCTGCGATACTGGTCGACCGTCATCAACAGTGGTGCCTAATCATACCAGCCCACGCGCTTCGCGCGGCCCGCGCCGGCCGCGGGAATTCAAACGCATGGTAAGCTTGCCATCGGAGGTCCCATGATACGCAAAGGGTCTTCATCAGGAACTGCGGTTTTCGCTGTTCTGCTTAGCACCAGCGCCGCCGTGGCGGCAGGTCCGGTCGAGCAGATGCTGTATCGCTTTCAGGGCGGCAGCGATGGCAACGCTCCTTTGGCAAGCATGATCTCCGACCAAGCCGGCAATCTCTATGGCAGCACCAGCTTGGGCGGCGGCAGCGCGAGTTGCCCGTCCGGTTGCGGCACGGTTTTCGAATTGTCGCCACCCACCGCGACCGGCACTGATTGGACCGAGACGGTACTGTACCGTTTTCAGGGTGGCGCCGACGGTGCTTATCCCATGTCGCAACTGGCCGCCGATGCATTGGGCAATCTCTACGGCACCACCGCGTCGGGCGGCGACGGCGACTGCGTTCCGCAAGGAAGTATTGGCTGCGGCATAGTGTTCGAGCTGGCGCGGCCTTCGACTGCGAGCGGCGCCTGGACGGAACTCATTCTGTATAATTTCCAGGGCGTGCCGAGCGGCAGAGGATACGGCGACATGGCCGGTCCGAACGGTCTCGCGTGGGACCAAGCCGGAAACCTGTTCGGCTTGGCCTATAGCGGCGGGTACTGCACAACCGACGAGACCGGCACCTATTGTTACGGAGGCGCCTACGAACTGGCGAAGCCTTCCACGGCCGGCGATGCGTGGACCGAGCACGTAATCTACATCTTCCATGGCCCGACCGGCGGCCCGGCGGGCCCGATCTTCGGTAAGGACGGCAATCTTTACGGCACGGTGGTGTGGGGCAAGTATGGGTTTGGCGAGGTGTTCCGGCTGGCGCCGCCGCAGACGGCGTCCGCGGCCTGGACCCGCATTTCCGTGCACGATTTCCAGGGTCCCGACGGCGCCTTTCCCGAACCTGGCTTGGCCTTCGAGGCGGAGGGCAATCTGTTCGGTGCGACCCTCGGAAGCCCCGGCTATGGGTCGCCCTATGGCAATGTCTACGAGTTGAGTCCGGCGTCGGCCGGCGGGTGGTCTGAATCCGTTCCTTACGACTTTACGCCCTACGAGAACGGCAACGAGCCAAACGGCGGCCTGATTCTGCGCGGGGATGACCATATCTATGGCACGGCGTCCGAGGGCGGGCAATTCGGCGCGGGCGTGGTGTTCGAACTGACGCCACCGGCAACGCCGGGCGGCTCTTGGAACTATGCGGTGCTCTACAACTTCAGCGGCGGCAGCGACGGTGCACCGGACGTCGGTTTGACCTTCGGTAAAGGCGGGGCGCTTTATGGCACTACGGCGACGGGTGGGGATATGTCGTGCGGTGAAAGTGGTTGCGGGACGGTGTACCAGGTTGTGCCTTAGAGCTTGGACAGGTCCAGCCGATACCGGCATTTGCGCTTGTGCCCGCTCTGATAAATGATGCAGTTTTCGGGGACGTCCACGATCTCTACGAACTCCGCGCCGGCGAGTTCGGCGGTCCGGCGCGAACTGGCGTTTTCCGGATCGCAGGTGATCCACAGCACATCAAACTGAAGCTGTCGCGCCATCGGAATCAGCAGGCGGACGCTGCGGGCGGCGTACCGATGTCCGCGGTGGGCGGGTAAGACGCCGTAGCCGATATGGCCGGCGTAAAGTTCGATGTGCGCGGTAGAGGCGACGCGCAGGTTGATGTTGCCGAGTTCCTCTCCGGTTTGCGCGTGGACCATTCGGAAGCGATATGCCGGGACCTTGTGCACGGGATGCGGAGCGAACTCCACAAATTGCAGTTTCAGATCGCCGTCCTCAAGCACGGATCCAACTAACCCTGCGCACCAACGCCGCGCGCGATCAGCTCTTCCGACGTCAGTCCGAACAATGGCGGGCGAGGCACGCCCAGCAGCGCCAGGCACACGTAGATCTCGCCGCGATGATGCACTTCATGCTCGATCATGGCGCGCAACAGTTTCCAGGTGGTGATTGGCGAGCCTTCCGGCGCCCCGCATTTGCGCTCCAGGTCGGCGGGCTGCAGCCTCTCCAGAATGGCCGTGGTTTCCTCGTGCATGCGGCACATGAACGCGATGACGTGATCCCTCCCGTCCGCCAACTCCCTCCCGCAACCGCTGTAGCGGCTGGGCCGGCCCAGAACATTTTCCGCGAACGTGTAACGCTCCGTCGCGGCGATGTGGCGGGCCAGATCTCCGGCTGAGAAAGCGCCATCCGCGTGCCGCCATTCGAGCTTATCGGCCGGCGCCGCCTCGATCACGCGCATGGTCCGGCCGCGCACGTTGCGCCGATAGGAAAGAAACGATTCGATATTGTGGATCTCCATAGATCAAGCTGCTCCAGGAAAACCGATGGCTTCGGGGCGCTGCCCCGCGGCAACGGAGTCGCCGGCGCGGCGGACAGCGCGCAGCAGGTCGAGCGCCTCTGGCAGGGCGAACTGTTCGCCTAAGAAGGCGTCGGCGAAACGGCCACCGCGGATCTCGCCGCGCGCTTCCATGCGGCGCAGTTCCACCAGCAGGTCGCGCCATGGCGGCGCCAGTGTCTCACGATAGGCCAAGTCGCGGAAGACGACACCCCAACGGCGCAATAACTGGCGCGCGAAATTTGCCGGCGAGATTTCGGCTTGCGGCACGGCGGCGCGTCGTAACAAGGCCCAGCGTCCGGCAGCGTGGCGCGGACGCGCGGTGCGTCCACGGCCCTCCCCGCGGCGGCGCTTGGGATCGAGCAGCGCGCGCAGGTTTTCGAAGCCATCCGCGGTGACCAGTCCCGCGGCCACCAGTTCCCAAAGTCCATCTTCCACTTCGCTGGCCAGGCGGCCGGTGGCGCGCGCGAGTTCCGGGAAGAATGACGCGCCGTGTTGCTGGAGCGCGGCCAGCACTTCACGCGCCGGATGTGACAGGGAGGCGTCGGCGGCCGGTTGGGGACCGGCCAGCAGCCATTCGGCGTCTTCGCGCAGGAACAGAGTGAGCGGCGCGACGCGCGTGGGACGCACGCGATGTTGACGGCCGCCGGCATCATTTTCGAACGCGGGATGCGGCGAAAGACGGCCCCACATCACTTCGCCCGAAAGGCAAAGTTGATCCAGAAGTTCGGGCTTGTAATTCGCCACGCGGCCCGGCAGAATTTCGGATTCCCACGAAGCCGCCGAAATCTCGTATCCCTGGAGCTGCCGGATGATTTGCAGCACGCCATCGGCGCCATGCAACTGCGAGCCGGGCGCGACGTGCTGCCAGCGATCCAGGAAGCGCTCGAAATCGGCGGTGGTGACCGGCTCAATCTCGCGCCGCAACCGGCCAATCGTGAGGCGGTGGATGCGCGCCAGGAGGCGGCGATGGCACCACTCGATTTCGGAGTCGCCGGCCAGCGAGGGATGAAAGCGGCCGCGCAGAATCTGTCCTTCGGCTTCAAGTTGTGCCAGCGCGGAGTCCACCAGTTCGCGCGGCATCGACAGGCGCGTGGCAAGCTCCGAAGCGCGATACGGTCCGCCGGATTCGAACCAGCCGCGCAGAATCTCGGCGGCGCAGCCTTCTTCGGTTGGCGGAGCGACAGCGTCAAATTGGATGGGCGGCGTCAGTTCGGCGTGCGGGTGGACCCCGCGGGCGATGGCGAGCCGTTCCGCCGCGATCCAGAGCGGAGCGGCAGTGCGGAGCGTCGCCGCGCGGCCAGATTCGACCAGTTGCGGGAAGAACGGTTCCCATTCCGGCAGCGGCGGCGCGGTGATGAGCGTTAGCAGCGCTTCGTGCAACTCATCCGCATCGCGCACCAGTGGCCAAGCCTCCGCAGCCACTTGCGCGATGGCGTCCGAATCGAGCGCGCCCGCTCCTTCCACGAAATCCGTGCGCACCGTACGCCGCAACTGCACGGCGCGTGTGCGGCGCTCCTCCAGCGGCGCGTCATCCAGAAACGCATAGGGATTCGCATTCAGAATTTCGTGCGAAAACGGCGAAGCCTCCGGCGTGTCGATGGCCGTGGTGCGCACCGCTCCGCTGCGTATGCCTTCGAGCACCGCGATCAAGCCGCGCAGATCCATGGCCTCTTCGAGGCAATTGCGCACGGTTTCGCGCACCAGCGGATGATCCGGGATGCGCGGCGGGCCGGTGAGATTTTCGGGGCAGGCGGCCTGATCCGGGAAGGTGGCGGCCATCAGATCGTCGGCGCGCATGCGTTGGATCGGCGCGGGCGTGCGGCGGCCGTTGGAGAAGCGCAGAATCGCGAGCGCCCGCGAAGCGTTCCAGCGCCAGCGCGCGCCGAACATGGGCGCGGCCAGCAGCGCCTGGGTGAGCACATCTTCGACCGTCTCCGGGCGCAGGAATTCGAAGACCACTTCGAGCGGAAAGGAATGCTGCTCGCCCAGCGACAGCACGATGCCGTTATCCGTAGCGGCGGCCTGCAACTCGAAATTGAAGGTGCGGCAGAAGCGCTTGCGCAGCGCCAATCCCCAGGCGCGATTGAGGCGCGCGCCAAAAGGCGCATGCAGCACAAACTGCATGCCGCCACCTTCATCGAAGAAACGCTCGGCGACGACGTGCGTGGAGGTGGGCAGCACGCCCAGCGCGCGCGCGCCCGATTGCACATAGGCGATGGCTTGTTCCGCGCCGAGACGGTCCAGGCCGGCATCGCGCAGCAGCCAGTCGATCTCCGGCTCGGCCAGAATGCCGGCACGCAAACGCGAGACTTCGGCGGACAACTCGGCCGTGCGTCCGGGCGCCTCGCCGTTCCAGAAAGGGATCGAGGGCGCGGCGCCCTTGGCGTCCTCCACGCGCACGCGGCCGTTCTCGATGCGGCGGATGCGCCACGACGTATTGCCCAGCAGGAACACGTCGCCGGCCATGCTCTCCACCGCGAAATCTTCGTCCACGGTGCCGACGGTCGTGCCTTCCGGCTCCAGGACCACGGAGTAATTGGCGTTGTCCGGAATGGCGCCGCCCGAGGTGATAGCCGCCAGCCGCGCGCCGCGCCGCCCGCGCAGACGGTGGTTCACCTGGTCGCGATGCAGGAACGCGCCCGCCCGTCCGCGCGCTGTGACGATGCCGTCGCTGAGCATGGCGACGATATCGTCGAAATCGCGGCGCTCGAGCGTGCGGTAGGAATAAGTCGAGCGGACCAGGTCGAAGAGTCCATCTTCCGTCCATTCTTCGCAGGCACACGCGGCCACGATCTGCTGCGCCAGGATATCCAGCGGCGCGCTGGGGATCTCCGTGCGGTCGAGCGCGCCAGAACGAATGCCGCGCACCAGCGCCGCGCATTCGATCAGTTCATCGCGCGTGGTGACGAAGAAGCGCCCGTGGGGACGCGCGCCGATCCAATGACCCGAGCGCCCGACGCGCTGCAAGGCTACCGCGATGGAGCGCGGCGTGCCGATCTGGCAGACCAGGTCGACGGTGCCGATGTCGATGCCCAGCTCGAGCGAAGCGGTCGCTACGACAGCACGCAGTGCGCCGCTTTTGAGGCGCGACTCAGCATCCAAACGCAAACGCCGCGACAGGCTGCCATGATGCGGCAGCACGGCTTGCTCGCCCAGGCGCTCCTGCAGATGATGCGCCACGCGCTCCGAGAGGCGCCGCGTATTGACGAAGACCAGAGTGGTGCGATTGGCGCGGATCAGATCGGCGACGCGATCGTAAATCTCCGCCCACATTTCGTTGCTCGCGACGGGCCCCAGCTCGTCGCGCGGCACTTCGACCGCCAGCTCCATATCGCGGCGATGGCCGACGTTGACGATACGCGCGGTTTCGCTCAAGAAGCGCGCCACTTCTTCAATGGGCTTCACGGTGGCGGATAGGCCGATGCGTTGCGGTTTCGCCCCGCCCGCGCCCGTCACCAGCGCGTCCAGGCGCGCCAGCGTGAGCGCCAGATGCGAACCGCGCTTATCGTCGGCCACGGCGTGAATTTCATCCACGATGATAGTGCGCGTGGTGCGCAGCATGTCTCGCGGTTTCTCCGCCGTGAGCAGAATGAAGAGCGACTCGGGCGTGGTGACCAGCACGTGCGGCCGGTCCTTACCCATCTGCTGCCGTTCCCAGGCGGGCGTGTCGCCCGTGCGCACGGCGGTGCGGATCGGCGCGAGGGGGATCCCCTGCGCTGCCGCCGCGGCCGCAATCTCCGAAAGCGGGATCTCCAGGTTGATGCGGATATCGTTGCTGAGCGCCTTGAGCGGCGAAACGTAGACCACCTCGGTCTGGTTGGGTAGCGGGCCGAGCCGAGCTGCGCGCACCAGGCGATCGAGACAGAGCAGGAAAGCAGCCAGCGTCTTCCCGGAGCCGGTGGGCGCGGAGATCAAAACGTCATGTCCGGCGCGGATTTCGGGCCAGCCGAGCGTTTGCGGCTCGGTGACCTGGGCGAAGCGCTGGTTGAACCAATCGCGCACCAGGGAATCAAAATCGGCCAGCGGGGACACTGGTCCCATTGTACCCAGAGCCGCAGGCACGCCCGTCTGCTAATAATCGACGGCCGGATACCGCACTGGGTTATTTTAGATAGACGAGGAGATAATGGCAGAGCATCGCGGAATGGGATTGGAAGGCAAGAATGTGGTGGTGCTGGGCGTGGCGGACGAGTCCAGCCTGGCGTGGGCGATTGCCAAACGTTTCGCCGAGCACGGGGCGCATGTGTTCATCGGCTACCAGCAGAAGTTCTTCAGCCGCGTGCGGCTGCTGTTGCTGCAAAACCCGGGCGTGCAGGGCGACCGCTGCGATGTTCTGAACGATGCCGAGCTGACGAACTTCTTCGCGCGGTTTCAGGCGAATCCCATTGACGTGCTGGTGCATGCCATCGCGTTTGCGCCCAACGAGCTGTTCACCGAACCGGCATCGAATTGCAGCGCGGAGGCGTTTTGCCAGAGCCTGACGATCTCCGCGCATTCGCTGTGCAAGACGGTGCGCTTCGCCAAGGCGAGTCTGCGCGAGTGGGGCAGCGTGATCACGTTGACGTACCAGGCGTCGGAGCGCGCGGAGGCATCTTACGGGCTGATGGGAGTTTCGAAATCCGCGCTGGAGAGCGCCGTGCGCTACCTGGCGCTGGAACTGGGCGCCACCAAGGTGCGGGTGAACGCGCTGTCGCCGGGACCGATCGAGACGGTGGCGGCGACCGGCATCATGGGAGCGTTCCTGCGGAATCCGGAAGCGCTGGAACGGCAGCGGGCGCGGGTGTTCCAGCAGGCCATCCGGCTGGCCCAGAGCGAGAACCATCCGGATCCCCTGGCGACCGCCAGCGCCGCGTGGAAGCATTTCCAAAGCCTGGCCGCGCAGAAGTGCGCGATAGAAGAGACCGTCTCCAAAGAAGATGTGGCCGATAGCGCGCTGTTCCTGGGCAGCGACTATTCGCGCAAGATCACGGGCCAAGTGCTCCACATCGATTGCGGCTATTCGACCGCCAACGCCGTCTGACGCCGGCCATCCAAATCGTCCCGTTCCGCCCGTGGCACCTGACGCCCGTGCTGCGCATCGAGCGCGCCAGCTTCGGCCGCGAGGCCTGGCCGCGCGGGGATTTCCTGGAATATCGCCGCGAATGCCGCGACTGGTTCGTGGTGGCCAAACTCGGCGGACGCATCGCGGGCTACATGATCGCGTGCCCGGAGAAGCGGGGCGCGGAGATTGCGTCGATCGCCGTCCATCCGGATTACCGGCGGCGCGGCGTGGCCGACGCGCTGATGCGGCACATGCTGGGCGTGCTGGAAGCGGCCGGCGTGCGGCGGGTTGAGCTAATGGTGCGCGTGGACAATCCCGCCGCCGTGAAACTCTACCGCTCGCTGGGCTTCCGCCGCCTGCGCGTGGATCCCGGTTATTACGATGACGGGGTCCCTGGCCTCCTGATGGTGCGGCGTTACAATGAACCGTAATGGCCGACAAAGAACAATTCGAACTGCTGATGCACGACGTGGACGCCTGGAACAACTGGCGCGCGAAAAACCCCAAGACGAAGCCGGACCTGGCTTACGCGGTGATGCGCGGCGCGAATCTGACGCTGGCCAACCTGGCGCATGCGCATCTCGGCGAAGCCGACTTGGTGCTGGCCAATCTGCGCGGCGCGGATCTGCGGCACGCCGACTTGCGCGGCGCCAACCTGGTGGGCGCGCGGCTGACGGGCGTGGACCTGACGCAGGCCAACATTTGCGGCGCGGACCTATCCACCGCCGAAGACCTGACCGAGGAGCAATTGCACCACACGCACGGCGACGGCCTGACCAAGCTGCCCGAGGATTTGCACGCGCCGGCCAATTGGCCCAAAAAGGGCCGCAGCGCGGCGACGTAGCTAGCGCGCCAGTTGCTCGCGCAGCCATACGGCTAGATCGCCCAACGGCACGGTGGTCTGTTCGCCCCTGCCCATGGCTTTCACGGCGCGCCGCGGCGATCGGCGTAGGTGAAGAACTTACCGGGCTTGCCGGCGGAGAAGGTGAGATCCGTCTGGATGCCGGCGGCGGTGAGTTGGGCGGCGACGCGGGCGGCGTCGCGGCTGAGGGAGGCGTCGAACATGCCGACGCATACTTCGACGGACGGCTTCCGCGGCGCGAGATCTTTCAGTTCGGCCAGGATTTCAGCGATCACCACGTCGCCGAAGCCCATGCCCACGGCGGGGCGGGCGACGCCGGTCATATCGCCAAACAGATTGTCGTAGCGGCCGCCGCCGAAGATGGCGCGGAACTGGCGGGCGGCGTCGAAGCCTTCGAAGACGGTGCCGGTGTAGTAGGAAAGGCCGCGCACCACGCCCAGATCGAAATGCAGATAATCGCCGTAGCCCATGGCGTCGGCAAGCTCGAGCAGGCGGCGCACGTCTTCGGCCGCGGGGCCTGTCATCCATAGT
>JBEKYC010000042.1:0-62930 GCA_049511415.1 Bryobacteraceae bacterium
ACGTAAAAAAGTCCCATCTATCGGCAATGATAACGCGAGGAATCCCGGCGCGCGGATTTCAGATCCGCCGCGATCTCGGCTGGATAATCACAGGAACGCAGAATGACGACTCTAGCGCCGGGGAACTGCTGCAACAGACGCTCAAAATCGCTGTCAGTCGAGACGAGGATGGAACAAGTCGCCTGATAATGGAACCAGCCGGGGCGACAGGCTTCGTCGCAGAGGAGCTTCATCCTCTGGAGACTCTGGCCCCGGCTGCCAATTCGGCGGCATACGCGTACAGCGAGCTATGGCTTGCCGGCATTATGGCTCCCTTGGGCCACTGTAACTGGCGTTGCCCCGGCCAATCAAAGGCCAGGCGCGTTTCGTTTGGTCCTTGTGGTCCTTCCACCCGGTTTCCGAGTGGCCCGTAATCCGGCCAGAGGACAGAAAGATCCGCGAGGCTACACGTCCAAGTGCACCTAGACGCGTTTCACAAGCAGCGATACCAGATATGCTTGGGCGATCTGCTCTGCTCGGATCGCTGGCCACATGGTGAAGATTTTCTCCGCTGATTTTACCTGCGTTAACGCCTCGATGGGGTCAAGATCCCTGGTGAGATTGTAGTCGGCAAAGTGCCGGTCCTCCTGAAGCTGACTGAATGCTTGAGCCACGGATCGGAGGTCGGCCACGACTGCCGGCTTTTCGCCGGTGAAAGGAAAGTCCTAGGTGTTGAGGATTCGGTTGGATGCGGTCTTCATAACGCTGTGATCATAGGCTCGTCCGAGTGCGCTTCGCAGCGGCACATTGTTCCAATTGGAAGTTGCTTCCGCGATCAAGAAGTGGAACACCGCGTAATAGGCAGCGGATACGGCGCGCCGCAAAGTCAACTGCGTCGGTGGATCGACGCGCACAAGCTGAAGGGCTTGCGTAAGCAGATCGTCGTGGTACGCCATCTATATCCAGTCAGGATCGCGGCGGCGGTCCTGTTCGGACTTGCTTCTAAAGTTGAAATACGGCCGCAAGCCCCAATTCTCAATAGGTCGTACGGGGTCGAAAAGGGCTGTTGCGATCCGGCCCGTCAGATCGTCGATAGTATCGTCGCGGACATACGCTTCGGAGAGAAGGATGCGGAAGAATAGGGACGCTTCTCCAGTCGAATCCGGTCCCAAGCTGTACGCGACGTGTACGACCTCCGGCCCCAAATGTTGCGCAGCTTGCGCGATAAGATCCCAAGCTGGGCTTGATTAACATATCCGGTAGGAACGTGCTGCACCACGCAATTATCGCACTTCCGCGTGGCTCGAGAGATCCGGCCCAGCCGAGCGCGGAGGTCTCGGGCTTCTAGCGGCATGGCTCGACTTCTGAAGCTATGACGGTCAGCGAGGGCGCAGCAATTCCCGCTGCGAAAAATCTAAATCCGGAGCGTCGTGATGCCTTGCAGCGACATGCGGATGGCTTGCGACGTCTGCGTTCGACGTGGGCAGTTGAATCCATATGGGCACAAAACGCGCGCTACGCCGAAGCGACGAACTGCTGGCTCCGCGGTTGGTCGGTTATCCGGAAAGATCCACGTGTCACCATGTGAAATGCCGCGCACATCTGAGGCAATCTGCGAGTTGCCGGCGTCCCGAGAACCAAACTTTAAATCAACGCTAACCCCGCGGACCGCCGCCAAAGTCGGCCCCCCAAATCTCACGAACGGAACTTGAACTTATCGATCTTCAGCGCGCGGATCTTGGATTCGAGCGTGGAGGCCGGGATGCGCAGCCGCGCAGCTGCGCCGCGCGGTCCAGCGATGCGGCCCTTCGTCTCGGCAAGGGCCGTCTCGATCGACTGCTTCTCGTTCTGCCGCAGAACATCTCCGGCAGTATCTGTTTTGCGCGATCCGGCAGTCGCCAGGACGCCCGCGTCGATGTGCAGGGTGCCACCTACCGCCAGAATGACGCTGCGTTCGATCACATTTTGGAGCTCCCGAATGTTTCCGGGCCAGTGATAACCCTGCAGCAGTTCCATGGTCTGCCGGTCGACCCGGCTGACTTTGCGGCCCAGGCGCTCCGCGAAACGCGCCACGAAGTATTCCACCAGCAACGGGATATCGTCGCTGCGATCGCGCAGCGGCGGCACCACCAGCGGAAAAATGTTCAGCCGATAGTACAAGTCGCCGCGGAATTCCCGCTGCTCCACCATGGCCGGCAGATCCCGGCTGGTCGCCGCTACCAGCCTGACATTGACCTTTATAGTGTGAGTGCTGCCCAGCCGCTCGAACTCCTGCTCCTGCAAGACTCGTAACAGCTTGGGCTGCAATTCGGGCGGGATGTCGCCTACTTCGTCAAGAAACAAAGTGCCCTGGTGCGCCACTTCGAAGCGCCCGGTCTTGCGCGCGATGGCGCCCGTGAAGGCGCCTTTCTCGTGGCCGAACAATTCGCTTTCGAGCAATCCAAGCGGAATGGCGGCGCAATTCACTTTCACGAACGTGTGTTCGCGGCGCGCGCTACTTTCACGAACGTGTGTTCGCGGCGCGCGCTCATATTGTGGATGGCGCGTGCGATGAGTTCCTTTCCGGTGCCAGTCTCGCCCAGAATCAGGACGGTCGAGTCCGTGGGCGCCACGATGGCCACTTGTTTCAAGACGTTTTTGAGCGCCGCGCTGGAGCCGACGATCTCCTCGAAGTTCTGGCCGCTGCGGATCTCCTCGTTCAGATAGACACGTTCCTCGGCCAGCCGCTGCCTGGATTCCGCCACCTGATGGTAGTCCAGCGCATTGTCGGCCGCCAATGCTACCTGACTCGCCACTTGCCGGAGAAAGTCCACATCGTCCTGAGTAAACGCCCGCTCCGGAAACCGGCCGACATTTAGAGTGCCGAGTATCCGCTCACGCGCAACCAGCGGCAGAAAGCACGCCGACTTCACTCCCAAGGCCAGCGTGGGATTGATCCTGGGATCGAAGCGTGCGATGTCTTCGGCATCCAGCACCAGCACCTTGCCGGTTTCCAGCACAATGCCGGCGGGCGTGCCCACCCGCGGCACCACGAGTTCTTCGGCCATAGGCTCAGCCAACTCAGAGAAATCCCGCGCATAAATCCGCAGCCGCACGTCATCCGGCTCCGGCAGGATCACGCTGGTGTAATCGCAGCGCATCGCCCGCCGCACGTTGGAAGAGACGGCGCGCAACAACGCGCGCAAGTCCAGATTCGGCGCCAGCGTATTGTTCAGGTCCAGCAGCAGCCGCAGGCGGTCGCGTTCCTCTGCCAATGCGGCCTGCAGCTCGCCGGCCTCTTCGTGCGCCAGAACATTGTCGACCGCAACGGCGATTTGGCGGGCTACTTGTCCCAGAAACTCGACGTCGGCGTCGGTGTAGTTGTGCGGCCGGGCGTAGCCGAAGCCTACTGCGCCCAAACGCCGGTGCGCTGTCGTCAGCGGCTGCATGCAACACGAATGGACGGCGTTGTCCAACAACAACCGGAAAGCCGCCGGATAGCGCTGGTCTTCGGCCAGGTCGCGCACCACCAGCGGTGCCTGTGTGCTCCACACCAGCGCGCCGGGCGATTCCTCCATGGGCCTTTCGAGCGGCCAAGCGCTCTCCTCGGCGGCCTCGCGCGCAGGCCCTTCCAGCACGTGCAGCCGCATGCGGTTGCGGCCAGGATCGTGCAGCACGAGCCAGAGCGAATCGAAGTTGACTACGCGCGGCAGACGCTGCACAAGATCCCGGAACAGCGCGGCCAAATCGCGGTGTGAGGCGATCGACTGTGACACTTCCAGCAGCGCCTGGTATTGCCGCGGAGCGTCGGCCAACACGCATCGTAGCCCATCCATGCTATTGAGATTATTGCAGAAAACCAGACGTTGCAGCCTGCCTAGGTTTCGGGGATGTTACTCAACCGAGGGTCCTCTGTGCGCGGCGTTAAGTAGCTATATGGGTAGCGGTGTTTGGCCCGGCGAGTGCGCGGATTTAGTAATAAGCCGCGGCCGCGGTTGCCGAACGACGGCGGCGAAGAACGATAAGAAGAGGGATAGCCGAGAAGACCTACGGTCCCGACGATGACTTGGGGCGCCGTCGTGTGATCCACCGCCAGATTCTGCACCGTGATGATCTCCTCCCGATCGCGGCAGCTTAACGAGAAGCACAGATACCAGCGGACGCACAAAACGATGATGTCGTCCGCGAAGTGCCTTCCCCGGAACAACGCTGATCGGCTTTTCCTTATCTCCTGACCCGACCAAAACGTGGCGGCCCTGTTTGCAACACTTCCTTACATCGCGACTTTGTTTGACGGCCGCGTCGACGGGACGATTTTCCTGTAAACTGGTGGTAGAAGGCCTGACCTTCCACTTTTGTGAACCCCCCAGTCATTGGTCCCGAATTAGAACCGCGGGAGCCACTTTCCCAAAAACAGGCGCGGCGCGAAGACGTCAAATTCGCGGCGGGCAAGATTGCCGTTTTCCAGTACGCCGCGGTTTTGATTTTTCTGTTCCTGATCACCGGCTTCTGGGTGCTGCAAATCCAAAATCCGCAGATCTATAACGAACAGGCGGAACGCAACCGCATCAAGCAATTGCCCATTCCGGCGCCGCGGGGCAAGATTCTGGATCGCGACGGGCGGGTGATCGTGGACAATCATTCCTCCTACAGCCTGATCCTAAGCCGCGAAAACCTGAATATGGAGCATCTGCACCCGATCGCGGAAGGGTTGAGCCTGGACTATGACGACCTGCGCGCACGCGTGCAGCGGTATACCTCGCGGCCCAAGTACGATCCCATCATTATTAAGGAAGAGCTGACGCCGGCGGAACTGTCATTCGTGGATTCGCACCGGGATTTTTTTCCGGAGATGGAGTTGATCCACGCGCAGCGGCGGTTGTATCCGCAGAACGGATTCGCGGCGCACGTGATCGGCTACACGGGTGAGATCAGCGACCAGGAACTGGACTCGCCGGAATTCGCGAAATATAACCCGGGGGCGGTGATCGGCAAGTTCGGAGTGGAGCGGCAATACAACGATCTGCTGACCGGGGTGGACGGCGAGCGGCAGGTGGTGGTGGACAGCCGGGGCAAGACGCGGGAAGTGCTGGCGAACAAGGAAGCAGTTCCGGGCAAGGATCTGCAGCTCACGCTCGACCTGGATTTGCAGGCGGTGGCCGAGCTGGCGATGGAGGGCAAGAACGGCGCGGTGGTGGCGATGGATCCACGCACCGGCGAGGTGCTGGCGATGGTGAGCCGGCCGACCTTCGATCCGAACAAATTCGCGGTGCGGATCAAATCGTCGGACTGGCGCGAGATCGCGGACAATCCGGACCATCCGCTGCTGAACCGGGCGATACAGGCGCAGGACGCGCCGGGATCGACGTTCAAGCCGTTCGTGGCCATGGCGGGTCTGGAGTCGGGCGCTATTGACGATCAGTTCACGGTGCATTGTTCGGGCGGCGCGTCTTTTTACGGGCACTATCACAAATGCCATATCAAGACCGGGCATGGCCAGGTTTCGCTGCACAAAGGCATCGTGCAATCTTGCGACGTTTATTTTTATAACGTCGGGGACCGGACGGGGATCGACAAGATTGCTTTTTACGCGCACCAGGCGGGGTATGGGCAAAAGACCGGGATAGACCTGCCACACGAAGCGGAGGGCATAGTGCCTTCGTCGGAATGGAAGATCCGGAATTTTCGAGAGAAATGGTACGCGGGGGAGACGATTTCGGTGGCCATCGGGCAGGGCGCGGTGACGGTGACGCCTATCCAACAGGCACGGGCTTACAGTTGGCTGATCAACGGCGGCTTATGGCATCAACCGCACCTGGTGAAGGGCGGCAAATATACGGAACACAGTTGGCCGGTATCCGCCGATAATCTGGCGAAGGTCATTTACGGGACTTACGGAGTGGTGAACGAAGGGGGCACGGGTGGGCGCGCGCGGCTGCCGGGAATCGAGGTGTGCGGCAAGACCGGCACGGCGCAATTGGCCTCGGACGAATTCCTGAAAGGCAAGAAGGGGATTGAGTTCGCCAACAACGCATGGTTCGTGGGCTTCGCTCCGTGGCACGCGCCGGAGATCGTGGTGGTGGCGCTATTCGAGCACGGCGCGGAAGGACCGCTGGCGGCGCCGATCGTACGGGACGTGTTGAAGGCGTACTTTGATAAGAAGGCGCGGCTGGCGGCGGAGGCGGAGACGCGGAGACGCGGGGACGCGGAGAAGGTCAGCCGCCTGATGCGCTTCGGTTTACCCGAGTTTGAGCCGGACGCAGCGCAGCCGGAATCGGGGGTTATCGAGGCTGGGCTGATAGGGTCCGACATGGAGACGGGGAGATACGGAAACGCAGAGAGGATCAGCCGCTCGATGCGCCTCAGTTTACCCCCGATCGCGCCCGGCGAACCGCAGCCAGTATCGCCGGACGATGGTGAAACGAGGGTCGCCGCGTCTCCGCGTCGCCGCGTCTCCGGGTCTCTTCTCCCATGAACCGGTACCTCACGCCGCGCGATCTGGACTGGACTCTGCTAGCGATTACTTTGGTTATCTGCGGGGTCGGCTCGTTGCAGATTTATAGTGCGACGCGCGGGACGGTCTGGCAGGAGGCTTGGTGGAAGCAGATCATTTACATTGCCGCGGGGCTGTTTCTGATGTGGCTGACGGTGGCGATCGACTATCACACGCTGATGAATTATGTCTTTCCCATGTACGGGTTGTCGGTCGTAGCGCTGTGCGGCGTGTTATTGATCGGCCGGCAGGTATTCGGATCGCGGCGGTGGATTCCGGTGGCCGGCGGGTTTCATTTACAAGTGTCAGAGTTCGTCAAACTGGTGATAATATTGTTAGTAGCCCGCTTCCTGACGGAGTTGAAGACGGAAGACCTGGAGGGCCGCGATATGGCTAAGATCGCGGGGTTGGTGGCAGTACCCATGTTCCTGGTGATGAAACAGCCGGATCTGGGAACAGCCCTGACCTACGTTCCGATTCTGGTGGTCGGGATGTTTTTGGCGGGAATGCGCCGAAAGTATCTGATAGCCATCGGTGTAGTGGTGTTGTTGGTTTTGCCGGTGAGCTGGAGTGTATTGAAGGATTATCAGAAGGCGCGATTGGTCAGTTTTCTGGATCCCGACCGCGATCCGCGCGGGAGCGGGTACCAGGTGATCCAATCGAAGATCGCGGTGGGCTCCGGCGGGATGTGGGGCAAAGGAGTGACGAAGGGATTGCAGACGCAGCTTCGGTTTCTCCCCGTTCCGCATACGGATTTTATCTTTTCGGCGTTTGCCGAGGAGCACGGATTTGTAGGAGTGGTGGTTGTGCTGGCGTTGTATTTTGTGTTGATCATGCAGGTGGTACAGAACGCCCAGACGGCTTCGGATAAAGCCGGGATGTATATCTGCATGGGTGTAGCGGCTTTGCTGTTGTTTCACGTGCTGGTGAACGTCGGGATGGTGGTGGGCCGGATGCCTACTACCGGAATTCCGTTGCCCCTGATGAGCGCCGGCGGATCGAGTGTGTTGTCAAATTTTTTGATGTTGGGGCTGGTCAATAACGTCCGGCTCAGACGGTTTGTGAATTGAATTGCGGCGGCCGGCACGAAATGCCGGCGGCCTTGGTGAAAAGAAAAATTTTGTTGGGAGCCGGTTAGAGACTCTCGGAGGGGAAACGCGCACTGCGCACCCTCCGGTATGAGGAGTGGGTTCCCCGGCCGCGAGGGCACCGAATCGCGTTGCGCCCCGGCCAGCGTGAGCTTCTTACAACGTCGATGGCGCCGATGCCTGGTTCGCAGGGCGCCGCTTAAGATCCACGCAGGGTAGCTGCCTTTCTCTATTCCGGTCCGCCTCCGGTTCCCAACGGAGGATATGCATGTCAAAAGAGTTAATTGTTTCCGCCAACCGGCATGAAACGCGCGTGGCGGTGCTCGAAGACGATCAGGTCGTTGAAGTTTACCATCAACGCGAAAACGAATACTCGCTGGCAGGGAGCATCCACAAGGGACGCGTGACGCGCGTGCTGCCCGGGATGCAGTCGGCGTTCGTGGATATCGGGCTGGACCGCGACGCGTTCTTATATGTTTCGGACTTCTTCGAAGACAACGAAGAATACGACAAAATCGTAACCAGCGTCGAGGAGAAGGTCCTCAAGATGGACAAGGGTGTGGTTGCGCCGGTGGCGCCCACGCCCGTGGCGGCCGTCGTGGTACCGACGGTTGAGCCCGTACCCGAACCGGTGACGCCTGTTGCAGCAGCAGCCCCGGCCGGGCCTCTGGCGCCTCCGGATGCTTTCGCCCGGCGCAACGATGATCGCGACCGGCGGGGCCGCCGGAACCGCCGCCGCCGTCCGCGGGGACGGGGGTTGCCGGAATCAAAATTCTTTTCGCCTGGGCAGCACCCGGAGCCGGCCGCGGCGCGACCCGTAGCCGAGGAGACTGCGGAAGCGGCCGAGCCCGAGACGGATGAGGAATTGATGGTGCTTCCCGGCGAGTCGCTGGCGAAGTATCGCGAGAACGAGGGAGACCCGGCGGAACAGGAAGAACCCGAAGACGCGGCGAGCTTAGAGCCGGAAATGCCCGCGGAGAGCGCGGCGGCGCCCGTGACTGCCGAGGAGCCAGCCGGCGTGGAAATACCAGAGCCGGAAGTGGTGGCTGCGGCGGAGACGGCTGAAGTTCCGGAAATGGCGGAACTAGTCGCAGTGCGGGACGAGCCGGAGTTCGAGCCGGTCACCGAGCCAGTGGAAACGGCAGAGACCGTGGAAATCGTGGAGGGGAGCGAAGCCGAGGAGACCGGCGAATCGGCGCCGGCCAGCGAAGCGGAGGTTGAGGAAGCCGCGGAGTCCCTGGTGGCGGAGGCGGGCAGCGACGAGGAGTTGGGGCCGGAGCCGGCGCGCATCCCCACCAGTTTGACGGCGACGCTGCGCGAGCAAGGCCCGCGCTTCATGCATCGCGTCTCGCGCCGCATGCGGCGCAGAGGCCGCGGCGAGGGCGGCGAATTCCAGCAACGCGGCGAGCCGCGTCCGCAGGAGCCACGTCCGCTGGAGCCGCGTCAGGAAACACGCCAGGAAACGCGCCAAGTGACGCGTCCGGAACCGGTGCGCGCGGAGAAGTCCGGCACGCCTTCGATCAGCGATCTGCTGCGCGAGGGCCAGGAGATCATCGTGCAGATCGCCAAGGAGCCGCTGGGGCAAAAAGGCGCGCGCATCACGTCGCACATCGCCCTGCCCGGCCGGTTTCTGGTGTACATGCCTACGGTGGATCACATTGGCGTGTCGCGCAAGATTCCGTCGGATGAAGAGCGGATGCGGCTGAAGCGGATTCTGCAGGCCAACCGCGTGGGCATCCCCGGCGGGTACATCGTGCGCACGGCGGGCGACGGGCATACCGAGGAAGAACTGCGGGCCGACATGCTGTTCCTCTATAACCTTTGGCTGGATCTGCGGCAAAAGGCGGAGAAGCGCCCGGCGCCGGCGCTGGTGCATCACGATCTGGGGGTGGTGGAGCGCATCCTGCGCGATCAGCTTACTTCGTCGTTCAAGAGCATCTGGGTGGATAACGAAGAGGTCTACGAGAACGTGCTGGGCTTCGTGCAACGTTTTCAGCCGGCACTGGTGGGCCGCGTGAGGATGTATACGCGTAGCACGCCGATTTTCGACGAGTACGGCATTACGGCGGAACTCGAGAAAGCGCTACGGCCCAAGGTGTGGCTGAAGACCGGCGGGCACATCGTAATCAATCAGACCGAGGCGCTGGTGGCGATTGATGTCAATACGGGCAAGTATGTGGGCAAGTCCAACCGCCTGGAAGATACCATCGTCAAAACCAACACGGATGCCATTAAGGAGATCGTGCGGCAGATCCGGCTGCGGGATCTGGGCGGGATCATCGTGGTGGACTTCATCGACATGGACGAGCGCAAGAATCGCCAGCGGGTGATGCAGGTGCTCGAGGAAGCCATGCGGGCGGACCGCGCGCCGTACAAGATTCTGCAGTTTAACGATTTCGGGCTGGTGGCGATCACGCGCAAGCGGGTGAAGCAGAGCCTGGAGCGTACGCTGTGCATGCCGTGCCCTTACTGCGAAGGTTCGGGCTACGTGAAGAGCGTGCAAACGGTGATCGGCGAGATTCTGCAGGAGGCGCAGAAGATCGCGCGCGCGGTGGACGGCAGCGTGATGCTGCGCGTGAATCCGGAGGTCGCCAAGGTGCTGAAGTCGAACCAGAATTCGTTCCTGCAGGAGATTGAAGAGATTCTGGGGCGGACGGTGATGGTGAAGAGCGATCCGTTGCTGCACCAGGAGAAGTTCGATCTGGCGTAGGCGGGGGCGATACGCCTGCCTTAAGCTCAAGACGGAGGGCTGAAGCCATCCGCAGGCCATAAGCCTACCCCCTCGAATTCTGCTCCCCAATAGTCGATATAATTAGTAGCTTATTGGAGGAGATCCGCTTTTATGGCAACGTATGCCCACCCCGAAACGCTCGTGAGCACCGATTGGACGGAAGCCCACGTTAATGATCCCAACGTCCGCGTCGTGGAAGTCGACGTGGACACGAAGGCCTACGACGAAGGCCATGTTCCCGGCGCCATCGCCTGGGCCTGGAATTCGCAACTGTGCGACACGGTGCGCCGCGACATATTGTCCAAGGCGCAGTTCGAGGAGTTGATGTCGGCGTCGGGCGTTACACCCGGGACCACGCTGGTGATCTATGGCGACAACAACAACTGGTTCGCCGCCTGGGCGTTCTGGCAGGCGAAGATTTACGGCCACAAAGACGTGCGGCTGATGAATGGCGGACGCAAGAAGTGGCTGATGGAGGGCCGCGAACTGGTGACGGGCGCGCCGCACATCGCACCGGCGCGGTACACGGCCGCGGAACCGGATCTTTCGTTAAGGGCGTTTCTGCCCCAAGTGCAGGAGGCCGTGGCGGGAAATGCGGCAGGGCTGGTGGACGTGCGCAGCCCGCAGGAATTCAGCGGTGAAATGCTGGCGCCTCCGGGACTGCCGGAGACCTGCCAGCGCGGCGGCCATATCCCCGGCGCGCGCAGCATTCCGTGGAGCAAGGCCTGCAACGACGACGGCACCTTCAAAACCGCCGATGAG
Organism: Bryobacteraceae bacterium; assembly: GCA_049511415.1. GTDB lineage: Bacteria > Acidobacteriota > Terriglobia > Bryobacterales > Bryobacteraceae > Bog-159. The sequence continues at coordinate 11,033 of JBEKYC010000042.1, forward strand.
TTGCGGGACTTATACGGCAAAGAAGGCATCGACGGAGGGAAGCCGGTGATCGCCTATTGCCGCATCGGCGAGCGCTCCAGCCATAGCTGGTTCGTGCTGAAGTATTTGCTCGGCTTCGGCAACGTGAAGAACTATGACGGATCCTGGACGGAGTGGGGGAACCTGGTGGGCGCGCCGGTAGAGAAGGGCGTGGCGGCTGCGGCTAAGGGGTGAACCGGACTATCCCGCGGCACGGCCCTGACGAATCCGCAAGCGTTTATAAGCAACCAACGCAGATTCCTTGCTACTCGCTCTTCAGCGAGGCTTCCATGCGAACACCTTGGATTTCGAAGTTGCGGCGGACGTGGGCGAGCGGTTCTTCCACTTCGACGGTTACCTCTCGCGCCGAGCGCGGCAGTGACGGCGCCCAGCGGGTCTCGACCGGATCGAGGTGCAATCCGGAAGGAAACGGAGAGTAGGAGACGGACTCCGTTAGGGGGCTTGTAATTTCGCCGAAGCGGGCGTAGACGAGGCGCGCAGGCCAGCCAAATGCCGCGTCGCAAAAGAATTGATCGAAGATGCCCAGGTGGCAGCGCAAGCCGTCTAGCGCATTGACTGGCGTGTGACTCAGCGGAATCGTGGCAGCGCGGTGATTGCCGAAGAGCGTGAGATAGACTGAGCCGCGGATCGTCACGGCCTGCTGGCGCTCCCAGTTGAAGAACGGCAGATCCACGGTGGTCGTGACGTCCAATCGCATAGTGCCCGGTCCGGCGGCGTGGCGCATGGCGCCTCCCAGACTGGACTTCCAGATCCTGCCGTCAGGAGCTTGTAACCTAACGTCAGCGGCATCCATGCGGACGTCCAGCGCATCCGGAACGCCGGTCACCGTCAGCGGCAGGCGCACCTCGACGTTTTCCCAAGTGTTGGCCTTGCGCGGCCGAAACTCGATCCCGTTGCGGTCGACGGAGAGGCGCAGCGCGGAGTTCTCGACCGTTTGTTTCGCAAGACGGGACTGCAGGGCCCAGGCCGGGGCCCAGGGCAGATACCAGTAGGCAACCGCGGCTATGACGGTTCCCGCGACGGCGACAACGCGGCCCAGAAACGTCCGGCGTTTCCGGTACAGCACGTATAGAATACAGAGCAAAGCGGCCGCCAAACCCGCAACGACTACGGTTTCGCGAATCCACTCGATGCCACCCGGCCACAACGGTTTGCGGATCTCGGCCGAGAACAGGATGGGTGTTTCCATGCTGTACCAGACGGTCACCAGGATCAGGGTGGAAAAGATGAAGGGCACAATCCCGGCAGTAAGGGCCGCCAGCGCGATTACCGGCAGGGAGCCCAGCAGGAGGATCAGGAACTGGGACCACAGCAATCCGGGGATGCATGGCAACAGCGGAAATCCGGCGGCGCTCACTCGGATAATCTGCGCGAGCAATATCGGCAGGTTGACAAACACGACCACGAACAGCAGTTTGGCGCCAAGCAAACTGCTCCAGCGGTAGGGCCGTGTAATCCAGAACTGGCGGTCCCCGGGGATGGCCTCGGCGTGCACCAGGCGGGCGATCAGGTAGCCGGAAGCGGCGAGCAGCAGGGCTGCCAGCCACCACGGATTCACCCAGGCGAAGACTCCGTCCAGAAGCAGAATGAACGTAATCTCCCGCCATAGAAAGCGGGCGTCTTTTTTGAAGATATGCAAGGCCTGCCGCATGTATGGCTCCTTCAAACGGTCTTGGATGCGCCGCGCGCCAGTGTCAGAAAGATGGCACGCAGGGGCATGGGATGAACCGAAATCTCTCGGACGCCGCCAAAAAGGCGGCGAATCTCGCTGGCGGTGCGTTCCGGATCGAAGCGCGATTCCACAAACCGCACCAAGGCTGGGGAGGCTTCGGGACGCAGCCAGGCAGCGGGCCAGTCCTGGCCGGCGGGCATTTGCGCGGGCGGATCCACGGTCACTTCGATTTCGCGGAAGCGGGCGCTGAGCGAGGTCATTTCCTCGGTGAACCACAGGCGTCCGCGATCCAGATAGGCGACATGGCTGAGGAAGCTTTCGATGTCGGACAGGTCGTGCGAGGAAATCAGGATGGTGGTTTCGCCAGCGCTTTCGAGGAGGCCTTCGATCAACTCTTCACGCACCAGGGCATCCAAGCCGCTGAAGGGCTCGTCTAGCACCAGGAGCGGCGGGCGGTAAGCGAGCGACGAAGCCAACGCGGCTTTCATCCACATGCCGCGGGAGAGATCGCGCAGCCTGCGCTTGCGCGGCAGGTCGAACTGGCGGAGCAGTTCCACGGCGCGCGCATCGTCCCAGGTAGGATAGAAGGGCTTGAGATAGGCCAGCAGATACTCGACGGTCATCCATTGCGGCATCTCCTGGTTTTCGGAGACGTAGCCGATGCGGCTGAATTCCCGCGGACCCAGGCGGCGGGAATCGACGCCCAGCACCTCGACGCGGCCCGAGGTGGGCTGGAGGATGTTCATCACGATTTTGATGCTGGTGGTCTTGCCGGCGCCGTTGGGTCCGATGAGACCGAAGACGCTGCCTCGGGGAACTTCGAGATTGAGGCCATCGAGAACTGCCACGGCGCCGAACGATTTTGTGACCTCACGCGCTTGGAGCACTCCGTTCACATTTACCTCTTTCGCACTTTCTCCATGACGTCGAGGCGGCGCCAGTGGCGGCTGAGAGCTTCCCACACCTCGTCCAGATCGAGGCCCAGCTTTTGCGCCTCGACGACGAGATGTTCGAGTTCGGTGTTGAGGAGATTAGCGCGCTCCGCTGCCGTGGAGAACGGCCGCCGCGCCACTACCGTACCGAGTCCGACGTGCAATTCGAGCAGTCCTTCCGCCAGCAATTGCGTGATCACTTTGTGTGCGGTATTCGGGTTGATTTTCAGCGCTTTGCTCAAGGCGCGCACGGAAGGGAACGGGTCGCCGGGCAACATCTGGCCCGAGACCACGGCCTTTTTGGCGGCATAGACCACCTGTTCGCGGATTCCCACGCCGGGATCGAACGACACGCGGAACGGAATCACACGTGTACTATAACAGATAGTACAGTCAAGCGGGCGGCAATTATGCCATCTTGATAGCCGCGGCTTCCTGCAAACCGCGGGCTTCGATTTCCTGATCGCGGATGCGGAACTTCTGCACCTTGCCTGTCACGGTCATGGGGAAGGCATCTACGAACCTGATATATTGCGGAACCTTGAAGTGCGCGATCTGACCCTGGCAGTAGCCGCGGACTTCGTCTTCGGTCATTGATTCGCCGGTCTTCAGTTTGATCCAGGCGAGCACAGCTTCGCCCAGGCGGGCGTCCGGCAGGCCGACCACGTACACGTCCGCGATTTTGGGATGCTGGTGCAGGAACTCTTCGATCTCGCGCGGGTAGACGTTCTCGCCGCCGCGTATGATCATTTCCTTGAGACGGCCGGCGATGTGGAAGTAGCCATCGTCGCGCATGACTGCCAGATCGCCGGTGTGCAGCCAGCCGTCCTGATCGACCGCGCGAGCGGTGGCTTCCGGTTCGTCGTCGTAGCCTTTCATCACCATGTAGCCGCGGGCACATAATTCGCCGCGTTGGCCGCTTTCGAGAGTTTCATTGTTCCAGGGCGCCACGATCTTGACTTCAGTTTCGGGAAGGACGTTGCCGATGGTGGAAACGCGATGTTCCAGGTCGTCATCGACGCCGGAGCCCGTGATGGCCGGTGAGCTTTCGGTCTGGCCATAGGCGACGGTCATGCCGGTACAGTGCATGTCGGTGATGACGCGCTTCATCACTTCCACGGGACACGGCGCGCCTGCCATGATGCCCGTCCGCAGCGTGGACATGTCGTACTGGCGGAAGTCGGGATGCTCCAATTCGGCGATGAACATGGTGGGCACGCCGTAGATGACGGTGCAGCGTTCCGCGGCGATCGCTTGCAGGGTTGCCAGTGGATCGAATTGCGCGGCCGGCATGACCAGCGCGATGCCGTGCACCACCGCCATCAGCGAGCTCATTACACATCCGAAGCAATGATAGAGGGGCACTGGCGAGCAGAGACGATCGGCGGACGTGAGACGCATGCCGCGGCCGACGATGTAGGCGTTGTTGACCAGGTTTCGATGCGTCAGCAGCACGCCCTTGGGCGATCCGGTGGTGCCGGAAGTGTACTGTATGTTGACGACGTCTTCGGGTGCGAGGTCCAGTTGGGGAATATCGGCGCCGCCGGCAAGCATCTCGTCCCACGCGAATGTGCCCAACTGAACCACATGCTCGAGTGCCAGATCCGCGCTGGCGCGTGCTTCGTTGAGAATGTCGAGGTAGCAGACGCGCGCGTCGCGCGCATGCAGGAAAACCGCCTTCATGCGGGATTTGCCCAGGGCGAAACGCAGTTCGTGCGCGCGATAGGCAGGGTTCACGTTGACCAGCACCGCTCCGGCGAGGGCGGTGGCGAGTTGCAGATAGATCCATTCGGCGCAGTTGCAGGCCCACACGCCGACACGGTCGCCGGGACGTATACCGAGCCCCCAGATCCCGCGCGCCGTGCGCTGCGCTTGTTCCTGCAACTCGCCATAGGTAATGCGCAGTCCTTGATGGCGGGAAATCAATGCGTCGGCGGAGGGATTACGGGCGGCGGAATCGGCAAGCACCTGGCCGATGGTCTTTTCCAGTAGCGGCAGGGCGGGGCCGCGGGCGTAGCTTTTCACTGGGGAATTATATCGCTTTTGTGGGGCTGGATTGCAGCGCGTGGGCGACGATCGTCACCCCGGTCTCTCCGGCAGCGCCGAGTGCGGCGAGCAATTCGCTCTCGATACCTTGCGGGTCGATCTCCACTTCGCAGGCGGCCATCTGTTCGTCGGTGGCGCCGGTGTAGCATAGCTCGCATGCCGCGAGGGTATCATCTTCGGTTCTGGTGACCGGCCCGAAAACGCGGCAGGTGATGGGCCGCGATTCGTATAGGTCGCACCAGCCGGTTTCGGGATCTAGGACGGGGCAGGGAGCATCGTCTGACTCGATGTATGCCGCGGCGCGCGACCGCACGTGCTCCGCGCGGGTTGGATCGGCGGCATCGAGAGCGGCCAATCCGGCGCGCAGTCGCCGCGCGTCTAACCGGGTGATCTCGAACGGTCCGAGACAGCATTGCGCGCAACCCGGGCGGCAGACCAGCCACTCGCCGCTGCGGCGGGCCGCTTCCGCCATGGCGTCCGCAATTTGCGATAAGAGCTGCCGATCGCCGGTTTCGATTTGGATCAGCGGCTGACGCGTTACCATGAATCTTTGGCTCAACCAAATCTTATCGTGCTTGCCGGCCCGAATGGCGCCGGCAAGACCACGGCATCGCAACGTTTGTTGACGGGAGCGCTGGCCGTGGAAGAGTTCGTGAATGCGGATGCCATCGCGAAGGGGCTGTCGGCATTCCGGCCCGAGAGCGTGGCGATAGAGGCGGGACGCATCATGCTGGCGCGGTTGCATGAGCTCGCCGCGCGGCGAGTAAGCTTTGCCTTCGAGACAACTCTGGCCAGCCGCACGTTTGCCGGATGGATCAAAGGGCTGATCGCGGAAGGTTATACGTTCCGGTTGATTTTTCTGTGGCTGCCTTCGGCGGAGACGGCGGTCACACGCGTACAGGACCGTGTGCTGTCCGGCGGTCATGATGTTCCGGGCGATGTGATCAGGCGTCGATATCAGACTGGCCTCAAGAACTTCTTCCGCCTATACAGTCCCCTCTCGCAAGGCTGGATGCTTCTGGATAATTCGGTGCGCGAGAAGCCTACGGTGATCGCGGAAGGCTCGTTTGAGCGGCCCACTGTGGTTTTGGTTCCCGAGTTGTGGGACAATTTGAAGCGGGAGTGGTCATGAGTCCAAACGGCGATAAAGTCGAAGAAGCCTTCCGCAATCCTGAGATCATATTGGAAGCGCTCCGTCAATCTTATCGCGATGCGGTCCGCCTGCATCGCGCCTACGGCGTGCCGATGGTCTTCTGGGAGAACGGCAAAGTCGTCGAAATTCCGGCCGATCAACTCGAAGATCCTTCCACTGACTGATGGACTTCGCAACACCATAACACCTAGAACCAATTCATCGCCAGCCGGGCATTTTCGCGGTACTCTCTTACTGATGACACCACTACGTCGTGTAGCCGTGCTGGGAGCCGGCACCATGGGAGCGCGCATCGCGGCCCATTTTGCTAACGCGGGCATCCCGGCATTATTGCTTGATATCGTGCTTCCCAATCAGCCGAACCGCAATGCCGCGGCGCTGGGCGGATTGGACGCAGCCCTGAAACAAAAGCCCGCCGCTTTCTTCACTCCGGAAACCAAGTCACTCGTCACGCCCGGCAATTTCGAGGACGATCTCGCCAAGGTCCGCGATTGCGATTGGATTGTGGAAGCCGTCACCGAGAACCTGGAGATCAAACGCGCGCTGATTGAGAAGGTGTTGAAGTTTCGCAAGGCGGGGTGCATCTTCTCCACGAACACGAGCGGCATTCCTTTGGAAAGCATCGCCGCGGGTTTTCCCACCGAATTCCGCCAGCATTTTTTGGGCACGCACTTCTTCAATCCGCCGCGGTATCTGCATCTGCTGGAGATGATTCCAGGTCCGGAGACCCAGGCCGATGTCTGGAGCCGTGTCGCGGATTTCTCGGATCGGCATCTGGGCAAAGGCGTGGTGCCGTGCAAGGACACGCCGAACTTCATCGCCAATCGCATCGGCAGCTTTCTGGGCGGCACGGTGCAGCATCTCACGGTGGAAATGGATTTCACCATCGAAGAGGTAGATGCGCTCACCGGCGCGCTGATCGGATTGCCGAAGAGCGCCAGTTACCGTTTGCTGGATCTGGTGGGCCTGGACGTTTGGGCGCATGTCACCAAGAATCTCTACGACCTGGTGCCCAACGATCCTTGGCGGGAGCGCTTCGTGTTGCCGCCGTTTTTCGCGCAGATGATCGAGCGCGGATGGCTGGGCGATAAGCGCGGGCAGGGCTTTTATAAGAAGACCGGCAAGGGCGATAAGAAGGAAATTCTGGCGCTGGATCTGAAGACGCTGGAATACCAGCCATCGAAAAAGGCACGCTTCGCCTCGGTGGAGGGCGTGCGCAATATCGAAGATCTGCCGCAGCGCCTGCGGGCGTTGATGGGCCTGACGGATCGCGCCGGCACCTTCCTATGGCGGCTGTTCAGCGACCTGGTGCTTTACTCCGCCAGCATGGTGCCGGAGATTTCAGATCGGATCGTGGAGATCGACCGGGCGATGCGCTGGGGCTATGCGAATGCGCTGGGTCCATTCGAACTATGGGACGCGCTGGGCGTGGAGGCAACCGTCGCGCGCATGCGGCAAGAAAGCCGCCAGATTCCGGAGAACGTGGAGAAGATGTTGTGCACCGGCGCGAAGTCGTTTTATCAGGCGCCGGATCACGACCGCCGTCCGCACCATGAATACTTCGACATGGCGGCCAATACCTATAAGTGGCTGGAAGACCGGCCCGGCATCGTCGTGCTGAAGGATGTCAAGCACGCGCACGGCGTGGTGAAGAAGAACGGCGGCGCGTCGCTGATCGATATCGGCGATGGCGTGCTCTGCCTCGAATTCCATAGCAAGATGAATTCCCTGGGCGACGATCAGATTTCGCTGATTCGCGCCGGCATTGAGGAAACCAGCAAGAATTTCCAGGCGATGGTGATCGCCAATCAGGGCGAGAATTTCAGCGTGGGCGCTAACCTGATGCTGGTGCTGCTGGCGGCGCAGGAAGAAGAGTGGGAAGAACTGGAAGCCGCCATCAATCGCTTCCAGCAGGCTACGCTGGCGATCAAGTACGCGCCCAAGCCGGTGGTCTCGGCGCCATTTGGCATGACGTTGGGCGGCGGCTGCGAGATCGCGATTCATTCGGCGCGCGTGCAGGCGTCGGCCGAGACGTACATGGGACTGGTGGAAGTTGGCGTGGGCGTGATCCCGGGCGCGGGCGGCACCAAAGAAATGCTGCTACGTTTCGGCGAGGCCAAGAAAGCCTTCGAATTGATCGCGTTCGCCAAAGTGGCCACCAGCGCCGTCGAGGCGCGCAGCTTTGGATTGCTGCGCCCGCAGGACCAGATCTCCATGAATCCGGAGCGGCTGATTGCGGACGCCAAGGCCCTGGCGCTGGCCATTGCACCGGATTACGTCGCGGGCGTCCCGCGCATGGATGTGGAAGTGGGCGGCGCGGAGGATCTGGCGCTGCTCAAGACTGGCATCTACCTGGCGCGTCAAGGCAATTACATATCGGACTACGATACCGTGGTAGGAGAGAAGCTGGCATACGTATTAAGCGGCGGCGCGCTGACCGGCCGTCAGACCGTCACCGAACAATACCTGCTGGATCTGGAGAGGGAAGCTTTCTTGAGCCTCTGCGGGCAACGCAAGACGCAAGAACGCATGCAGCACATGCTGAAGACCGGAAAGCCGTTGAGGAATTAGGGGAGCATATGCAAGAAGCCGTTATCATCGATTGTCTGCGCACGGCCGTCGGCAAAGCGCCGCGCGGCACGCTGCGGAGTTCGCGGCCGGACGATCTGGCCGCCGCGGTCGTCAGGCGTCTTTTGGAGAAGCATCCGCAGGTTCCCAAGGACGAGATCGAAGATATCATCCTGGGCTGCGCGATGCCGGAAGCCGAGTCGGGCAATAACATGGCGCGCTGCGTGGCGCTGCGCGCGGGATTGCCGGATTCGGTTACCGGGGTCACCGTCAATCGGTTCTGTAGCTCGGGCTTGCAGGCCATCGCTATGGCCTCTGACCGCATCCGTTCGGGCGGCGCGGATATCATCATCGCGGGCGGCGCCGAGACCATGAGCATGATGCCGCGCGGAGGGCACAAGGTGGCGCCCAGCCCATGGTTCGTGGATCACCGGCCGGAAATTTACTTGAATATGGGGCTAACTGCGGAGAACGTACAGAAGAAATACAATGTCTCCCGCGAAGAAGCGGATGCGTTTTCTTATCGCAGCCATCAGAATGCATTGAAGGCGCAGGCCGAGGGCAAGTTCGACGAGGAGATCGTGCCGTTCGAGATCGAGTGGGTCACGCCGAACGGTAAGAAGCCCAAAGTCACGAAGCAGGTCTTCGCCAAGGACGAAGGACCGCGGGCGGACACGACACCCGAGGCGCTGGCCAAGCTGAAACCCGTGTTTCATGCCAGCGGAACGGTGACCGCCGGCAACTCGTCGCAGACCAGCGATGGGGCAGCGGCGGCGCTTGTGATGTCGGATCGCAAGGCGCGCGAGTTGGGATTGAAGCCGATGGCGCGCTTCGTCAGCTTTTCGGCAGGCGGTGTACCGCCGGAAGTGATGGGAATCGGTCCGGTGGTGGCGATTCCCAAAGCGCTCAAAATCGCTGGGCTCACGTTGGACGACATCGGCGTAATCGAATTGAATGAAGCCTTCGGCGTGCAGGCGCTGGCGGTCATGCGGGAAGCCGGCCTCGATCCGGAAAAAGTGAACGTCAACGGCGGAGCTATTGCGTTAGGGCATCCGCTGGGATGCACGGGCGCAAAGCTCACCGCCACGATTCTGCGGGAGATGGCGCGGCGGGATCTGAAGTACGGCATGGTGACGATGTGCGTGGGCGGCGGGCAGGGCGCGGCGGGGATCTTCGAGCGGATCGCGTAATTCTCGGTCGCGGCCATGCAGTATGACGTCGCGTTGAAGCTATTGCTGCAAGGATCGGGCACCCGCGCCCTCAGCGAGTTGACTGGCACCACTCCCTCGAAATGGCTGAACGTGGAGCTTGCAAGGGTGCAAGGCCTGAGGCTTGACCTGCTCGGCGAAACCGTGGATGGTGAGTTGATCCATCTGGAACTGCAGAGCACCAACGATCCCGATATGCCCCTGCGGATGGCGGAGTACTGCCTGGCGGTCTATCGGCAGCATCAGAAATTTCCACGGCAGGTGCTGGTGTATGTGGGCGAAACACCTCTCAGGATGGCCTCCGAACTCTCCGGTCCCAGCCTCTCATTCCGTTATGAGGCGGTGGACATACGGACCCTGGATGGCGACCGGCTGCTGGAGAGTCAACAAGTCGGCGATAATGTAATTGCAATCCTCACGAGCCTGCGCGACCATAGAGAGGCGGTGCGGAAGATTGTGGCGCGGCTCGCCGCTTTGCCGCCGGCTTAGCGCGCCACCGCCTTGGAGCAGTTGCTCATCCTGGCCGGGCTGCCGGGGGCTGGAGGAATTGGTTGAAGAGGAGGCGCGTAAAATGCCTGTTTACATCGACGTTTTGGAAAACAGAGTCTTGGGACGGGAGTTCAAGAAGGGACTGCAGGAGGGGCGCCAGGAGGGCCGTCAAGAAGGCCGCCAGGAGGGCGAACTTCGGATCCTTCACAAGCAGATCGAAACTCGCTTTGGCCCGCTGCCATCCTGGGCCGAGTTGCGTCTGGCGGAAGCGCCCACAGAACGGCTAGAAGAACTGGCCACGCGTGTGCTGGACGCCGGAAGCCTCGAAGACCTGCTGGGCTAAAAACAGATCACGGACGAACTCGAGAACACAAGGATCATATGGCAACAGCAACAGCATCAATCACACTACCGAAAACCAAGGGCGGCGCATTCCTGATCGAAGAGCGCCTGCCGGGCGAAATCTTCACCCCTGAGGACCTCACTCCCGAGCATTTAGCAATCGCCCGTACGGTGGACGAATTCTGGGCCAAGGAAGTCGGCCCCAATGTTGACGCCATCCAGCATCACGAGCCGGGTGTGGCCCTGGCTTGCCTGCGGAAGGCCGCCGAACTCGGCCTGACCGGCATCACCATTCCCGAAGAGTACGGTGGCATGGAACTCGACTTGGCCTCCGCCATGGTCGCGGTCGAGCACATGGCAGGTGACGGTTCTTTCGCCGGCTGGTATGGTGCGCACGTTGGCATCGGCTCTCTGCCGATCCTGTATTTCGGGACCGAGGAGCAGAAAAAGCACTACCTGCCCAAGCTGGCTAAGATGGAAATGCTGGGCGCATACTGCCTCACCGAGCCGCACGCGGGCTCCGACGCCCTGGCTGCCCGCACGCGCGCTGACCTTTCCGCCGACGGCAAGCACTATATCCTCAACGGCCAGAAAATGTGGATCACAAACGGCGGCGCGGCCGATCTGTTCACCGTCTTCGCCAAAGTCGGCGGCGAAAAGTTCACCGCGTTTCTGGTGGAGCGCAATTTTCCGGGCGTTTCGAGCGGCGGCGAAGAAAAGAAGATGGGCATCAAGGGCAGTTCCACCACGGCCGTCTATTTCGACAACGTGCCCGTGCCGGTCGAGAACGTGCTCGGCGAAATCGGCCGCGGCCACATCATCGCCTTCAACATTCTCAACATCGGCCGTCTGAAGCTCGGCCCCGGCACCGTGGGTGGTTCCAAGAACGTGCTGGCCGTCTCCCTGAAGTACGGCAAGGAGCGCAAAGCGTTCGGACAATCCATCTCCGAATTCGGCATGATTCAGCACAAGTTGGCCGAGATGGCCATCCGCATTTACGCAGCCGAGTCCATGACCTATCGCGTGGTAGGCCTGATCGAGTCGCAGCTTGAAGGCTTCTCCTGGTCGCAGCCCGACGCCGCGGCGACTATGCTGAAGGCTGTCGAGGAATACGCCGCGGAATGCTCCATTATCAAGGTCTACGCCTCCGAGGTGCTCGATTACGTGGTCGATGAAGGCGTGCAGATCCACGGCGGCTACGGCTATCACATGGATTACCCGGTGGAGCGCGCTTATCGCGATTCGCGCATCAACCGCATCTTCGAAGGCACCAACGAGATTAATCGCCTGCTGACCACCGGCATGTTGCTGAAGCGCGCCGCGCGCGGACAGTTGGGCCTGGTGCAGGCGGCCACGGGCGTCCTGCAGGAGATCCTGGGCGGACCGCTAGGCGCGGCGGAAGAGTTTACCGGACCGTTCGCCGAAGAAACCAAGATCCTCATCAACGCCAAAAAGATCGCCCTCATGCTGATGGGCGTCGCCTATCAGAAGTACATGTTCGAGCTGGAAAAGCAGCAGGAGATTCTGGCGAACATTACGGACGTCATCATGGACATCTTCGCCATGGAGTCGGCGCTGCTGCGAACGCAAAAGCTGGCCGAGTCCGGCAAAGGTACGAACGCCGCCGATATGACCGCGGTGCTGGTGCGGGACGCTATGGCCCACATCGACGTAACCGCGCGCATCGTGCTGGCTGCCTGCGCCGAAGGCGATACGCTGCGCACCAACCTGGTGGTGCTCCGCCGTTTCACAAAGTACGAGCCGGTGGATTCGATCGCCTTGCGGCGCAAGATTGCGCACCGGCTGCTCGACGCCGAACGGTATTTGGTATAAGCTCCGATTTGGAGATCGCGCAGCAGATCGCGGGGCGTCGCCGGAGGTTCCGGCCGGGTCTTAAAAAGCACCTTGAGCCGGCGATACGGTGATCGCATCCGCCCCAGCGCTGCATCATGGCGAACGGGGAGTTGCGTTCCACTCTAGAGACGACTGGATCCTCCTAGGTCTCAAAATTGGCCATCTGCTACTGCTGAAACCCAACTTCGAAAGCTCTCGAATAGAGTCGGCACGCCTACAGGGCGTCCCCGGCTCACGCGTTGGCTCCATGTTGAGGTCAATGTCGCCTATGACCGGTCCGTTCTCAGGAACTCGCCGGTTCATGACCACGGGGCAGCACCGGCTCGTCGCGCGGTGTTTCATCAGCACTCGGTGGCCAGGGCCGCCGCTTCGGTTCCACCGGGCGGATTAGAATCGTTATGTGAACAGAACAGGGCTGGTGTGAATGTTGGGTACCGGTGTGCGCGCTTACTTCCTTCTCCTGCCGGCGGCGGCGCTTCTGGCGCAAACCCCGCCGACTCCCTCCGCACGGCTCGCCCAAGCGCGCAACATATTGGCCGAACGAGCGGTGCGCCTGCCCGACTACACCTGCCTGCAAACCGTGGATCGCCGCTATTTCAGACGGCATCAGCAGGACTACCCCGTTCCGTCCTGCGCTCAGATCCTGGCTCTGAGCCGCGACACCCTGGCGCCGGAAAGCACCGACCGTGTACGTTTGGAAGTGAAAGTATCCGATGGCCAGGAGATTGGCTCTTGGGCGGGAAGCCGGTTCAGCTCGCGCAGCATCTTCGACCTGACCGGCGGCGGTCCATACGGAACCGGCATGTTGGGCCCACTGATCCTCGATGTTTTCATCAACGGCGGCGCGAGCTACGAGTTTATGGGCGACGACGCCGCGTCCCCTACACCCCTGGCCGCATTCGGTTATCGTGTTCCAGTGTATTCCAGTCATTATCACATCGCATCCGCGGCCGGGTGGGAGACGACGGCTTTCCACGGCGCTTTCTGGCTGGATGCCGGATCATCGGAGTTAAAGCGGCTGATCGTGGTGGCTCCCGATCTGCCGCCCGCCAGCGGAGTATGCGAGGCGAATACGCGCGTGGATTACCAGCAGGTGCGGGTGGGCGGCGGCAAGTTCCTGTTGCCGCAACGAAGCGTTATGCGCATGGTGATGCGGGACGCGTCTGAAACGCAATCCATCGCGGTGTATTCCGCGTGCCGGGAATTCCGCGGCGAGGCCACCATTCATTTTGACGACGCTCCCACCGGCGTGGAAACCAAGGCCGCTGCCGCATCCGGCACTGCGCTTCCCGCCGGCCTGCAACTTTCCATGGCTCTCACGGAGCCCCTCGATACCGAAACGGCAGCCGCCGGCGACATCGTGCGCGGGGCGTTGCGTTCGCCGGTGCGGGATCCGCGCGGCAAGGCAATCCTGCTTCCCGCGGGAACCGTCATAGAGGGCCGGATCGTGCAGATGCAGCACTGGCTCGAGTCACCCCGGAAATTCACGATCGGCATTCTGCTCGAGAAATTACTAGCCGGCGGCGAATCGCGGCCGATCTATGCCAAGGTGCGGCATGCCGGCGCGATCGCCGTATCGTCGCCGGGCCAGTCGCCCCTGGTGGGCGCTTTCGAATTCGCCACGAATAAGAGTGCCTATCGCGTGCCCGCCGGTTACCGGTCCACTTGGGTAACCGTGGCCCCTCCGCGGGAGGAGAACAAATGAGGCATCGATTCCTGCCTGCCTGTTCCGCGATCGCCGCGGCGGCTGCTCTGGCCGCACAGCAGCCGCTCAATCCCACCGAAAAACTGGAACGCGCGCGCGCCCTGGTCATTGAAAGAGAGCGGCGCCTGCCGGATTACACCTGCCTGCAGACCGTTGACCGGCAATATTTCAAGCCGCGCCACAAGCATGATCAGACGCCCTGTGACCGGCCGCATGCGCCTGGCGATCTGGTGCTGGCCTCTTCCGACCGCCTGCGGCTCGATCTTAAGGTCTCGCAAGGCGAAGAGATCGGCTCGTGGCCCGGCAGCCAGTTCACTTCGGCCAACATCTTTGACCTGGTCGGCGGCGGACCCTACGGAACGGGTGTGTTGGGAGCACTGATCTCGGATACTTTCGTGAAAGGCGGGGCCAGTTACCAGTACCGGGGGGAAGAGACATCCGCCGGTTTGCCGCTCTCCGGTTATCGATATCAGGTGCCGGCGGCGTCCAGCCATTATCAGGTGCGCAGCGGCTCCGGCTGGGCGCCGGCGGCATTCTCCGGCGAATTTTGGATCGATGCGGATTCCCAGAAATTGCGTCGGCTCACCGCGCAAAGCCGGGGACTGCCACCGGAAAGCGGCGCATGCGCGGTCGAAACCACGGTGGATTACCAGGAGGCGCAGGCTGGCACCGGTGCATTCCTCTTGCCGCATGAAAGTTCCATGCATATCGTGATGCGGGATGGTAATGAGACGCAATTCGCCGCCGCCTATTCGGGCTGCCGGGAATATCGCGGCGAAGCCACTATCCGCTTCGACGAGGCTCCCACAGAAAGCGCCGCGCAAAACCCCACGGGTCCGGTTGCGGCAATCCCGGAAGGTCTGTCGTTCTCCTTGGCCCTGGACGAGCCGATTGATAGCGACAAGGCCGCCGCCGGCGACTTGGTGAAGGCCAAGATGCGCAAACCGGTTCGGCCGTCCAAATCCAAGACCGTGCTGGTTCCCGCCGACGCGGAAGTCGTGGTGCGCATCGTCAAGATGCAGCACGTGCTGGGCGAGCACCCGCGTTTTGAGATCGGGTTGATGCCGGAGAAGGTGCAGGTGGGCGGCGCGTGGCGGCCGCTCCACGCCAAGGTCGAAGTCCGCGAGTCGCTGAACGTCGAAGACGTGCAACACGGTACCGTCGCGTCCGATCCCGGATCGTCGGCGAGCATCATCATTATCCCGCCGGCTGGACAATCGCCGCTGATCTCCGCCTTCCTTTTCCCGACGAGCCGGAGTCGCTATGTGGTGCCCGCCGGATATGTGTCGGAATGGGAGACTATCGGCCCGCCCAAGCGATGAGGGAGTTTGTGCGCCTTCTTCCAAAAATCCAGATCTGCGTCTCATCAACCCGTGATTCTGTAGATTAGTATGTATGGCAGCGGGAAAGCGCCAGTTCGCGAGTCCCCATTCGCTTCCCGGGACGTCCACGGCGCGGAAACCTTAGTAGCGTCGATGGCGAGTTGTAGACTTCGCGGACAATCTCGGCGGCTCGGCCAGGTGCGTTCTTGAATAGGTACTCTGTGTTCGTTTTGAGATCGTTAGTTCTTCTGTCCGACGCAGTTCCATCTAAGCGCGCTGCTGTCTCTCTGAAAGTAATATCCCAATCCTTGTCCCCACAGCTTCGTGCGTCAATACTCTGCCCTCCCCGATCTGGGCTAGTCCTGCATCCACCTGTCGGATATATCATTCGTCATAGTTAACAAGCCTCAGATTTACTTCCATGCTCCAAGGGCAAAACCGCATCTGTCTATCCGAACCTGCCGAGCCGAGGGAGATTCGAACTTGATATGGGTAGATTCATGCGCCACAATGATGGCGTGGCCCCTTGGCTTTGGTTCGCCCTATTCGCGCTTCCCCAGGCGGCGTCTTCTGCCGACCTCCATTGCAGCACCGGCCCCGCGTTCGTCATCGAGAACCAAGGGCTAAACGGGATACCCGAGAGTCGTGCTCTGGTGCTGTGGATGTGTAACCCGAAGAAACACGAAGATGAAGTGTACGATCACCTGTACATGTGTCCGGATCGGACCCGAGGGCATTTTTACCGGGGTGAAACATGGCTTTCGTTAGTCGACCCGAAGACCAGTCGCGTTATCAACACGATTCCGATCCGGTCCGACTGGCCGAACGAGAAGACCTTCGACATCCCGTATCTAATTCCGAGCTTCTTCTACACCATTGATGGCAGGACCAATAAGTACGGTGAGGGTAAACCCAAGATACTGTCCCTGAAGGACTACAACGGCGGCGGGGACGCACTGGAGTTCGCGCTCTTCGAGGCCGAGAACTGCACAATCGTCAAAACGAGCCTGTTCGGGTATAGCAAATCCAGAGATCGCGTCATTCAATATCCGATCCACCTCACGCAGCGGGATGGCGACGCGGTAACTTTTCGCGACTCCCCATGGCTGGATCATTTCATGCTGCAGAAGCCCATAAGTCCCGGCTGCTGGAAATGGCAACAGCAATACCAGGAAGGCTGCCTCACCCATTTTGACATCCGTTATAACCGTGTAAAGGAGAGTTTTGCGGGCGAGGTATATATCGACCACTCCTACTGCGGCGAAACGGTCACGAAGCCATCACGATAAATGGCGGGGACCAGTCACGCGCCATGGAGACCCTGCCACGCTCTGAATCGCCCCGTTCTTTTCAACCACCTGCCACTCCGCCAACTCGCCCGAACCCGCTAGCCGGTCCCGCCGCCTGCTACCCTGGATCTCGGGCAAATCCAGCCGGGGAGAGATCTCTGCCTGCCCCCGTCAAATTTACGATTCGAAGCCAATTCCGGGCATCGGCCGGCTCCGCCCGTATTGGTTTTGCCCAAAATGTAACATGCTGAATATGAATAACTTATTGGCTTCGTTCGTAAAAACAGCCAGGAAGGAACATTCCCCCCTCCCAACCCGTTATCCTTTACGGGCCGGTTAAACATCCGCCCCTGGAGCCGTCTCATGTACGAAGAGCAAGAGAGGAAACCGAACTTGGAGGCCACCGCCCAACTCGAACCGGTCCACGCCATTCCACCACCACTGGATGTGGATCATATCTTCCGGGAGCACCACTCGACCGTATTCCGCGCGGCTTACCGCGTCACGGGGAACGCCAGCGACGCTGAAGATGTCCTGCAGACCGTCTTCATGCGCCTCCTGCGCCGCCAGCCGGATGCCGAAGCCGTCGGGAATATGGAAGGCTATCTGCGGCGAGCAGCCGTAAACGCAGCGCTGGACCTGGTCCGCTCCCGGCAGTCCGCGCCGCAAGTCCCACTGGAGGATGTGGCCTCCCTGCTTCCCGAAGCTTCCTCGTTTGCTCCCGATCGCCTGCACCGCTCCGCCGAAATCCGCGGTTGGCTGCGAGAGGCCGTCTCAAGGCTCAGTCCCCGGGCAGCCGAAATCTTCGCCCTGCGTTTTTTTGAAGGGCAGGATAATCCGGAAATCGCCCGCACTCTCGGCAGTACGCCCGCCAGCATCGCGGTAACTCTGTCGCGCACGCGCGATCGTATACAAGAAGAATTCCGGTCGTACATGGGAGAAATCAGATGACGCCACAAGATCCGAATCTCGATCCGCTTCTGGAACGAGCCATCGAAGAAATCCACGACGAGCCCATTGATCCCGCCGTGATCGAAGCCGCGGCGGCCCGGGTGGAAGCGCACCTGGCACGACACAGCGGTTTGCACAATTGCGAAGATTTCCAAGCTCTGATCCCAGCCTATCGCGCCGGCACGTTATCGCCGGCGCGAGCCCTTTTGTTGAAGGATCACACGCATGAATGCGTGGCCTGTTATAAGGCGCTGAACGGCCCCGTCGCTGTCGCATCCAAGCCGGCCGCCAGCCGTCGCCCGTCCGTCCCGATTTTGCGCTGGGCCATCGCCGCCGCCCTGGTGGCCGCCGCCGGTCTGGCGTTCTATGGTTATGGCGACCGTCTGCGCCCGACCTACACCGGTCCCGAGGCGACGGTGGAGTCCGCCGACGGCCTGATCTACCGTGTGTCCGACACCGGCATGGTACCGCTCATCCGCGGCGCCGAAGTGCCCGCCGGAGCCGAAATCCGCACCGCCCGCGATGCGCATGCCTTACTGCGCCTGCACGATGGCTCGCGCGTGGAAATGCGCGAACGTTCGGCATTCTCCGTTTCCGAGCGCGGCAAAGATATGACCATCGGCCTGGATCGCGGCGCCATCATCGTGCAGGCCGCGCACCGCAGCCGGGGCCATCTGTATGTGGCTACGCGCGATTGCCGCGTGGCCGTCACCGGGACGGTCTTCAGTGTAAACAGCGGTCTGAAGGGATCGCGTGTTACGGTGATCGAAGGCACGGTGCTGGTCGCCCAGGACCGTCACGAGAACATCCTGCACGCGGGCGATCAGGTAGCCACCAGCCCAGCCATGGGCGCCACGCCGGCCGGCAAGGAAATCTCGTGGAGCCAGAACGCCGACGCTTACATTGCGATGCTTAACGCCGTGACCGCACTGAACGTCAAGCTCGATCAGGACCACTTCCCGGCGCTGCGCTTTACCAGTAATCTGCTGAACATAGTACCGGCGCAAGCCGTGATCTACGCCAGCATCCCCAACCTGAGCCAGGCGCTCACGGAAGTGCAGCAGGTCTTCGTGCCGAAGCTGCAAGAGAACGCTACGCTGACTCAATGGTGGCAGCAGAACAAGCTCGACCAGGTGATCGCGGATATGAGCACCATGAGCAGCTACCTGGGCGACGAGATGGTGGTGGCAGCATCACCCACCGCCGGGGGGCATCCGGGCCAACCGGTCATTATGGCGGAGCTGAAACAGCCCGGGTTTGAAACTTTCGCGCAGGCCGAGGTCGCGAAACTCGCCGCCGGCGGCAGCGCCCAGCAACTGCGTATCGTCACGGATGCATCCGCCATCGGCACGATTCCGCAAGGCCAGGCAGTCCTGTTGATCCTGCCGCACCTGGTGGCCCTGTCGCCGGACGCCGCCACGCTGCAACAAATCGCCGGCGGCGCATCCAGTCAATTTGCGTCGACTGAATTCGGACAGCAGATCGCGGGCGCTTACCATGCCGGAGTCGGCCTGCTATTCGCGGCTGACGTGCAGGCCATGGGCGTGCCCAACCACGGGCATGCGCCCAACGTGCAGTACTTCATGGTGCAGCAGACCGGCAATGCGGGCGCCGCGGAAACCCGCGCCTCGCTGATCTTCAACGGCCAGCGCACCGGCGTGGCATCCTGGCTGGCGGCTCCCGCGCCCCTGGGATCGCTGGACTTCATCTCGCCGCAAGCCACTTTGGCCATGGCCGCCGTGGTCAAACAGCCGGCCGCCATCATCGACGAGATCTTAACCGCGGAGCAGGCCAATCCGGTCCTGCAACAGCAACTCGGGTCCATCCGGGGCGCGCTGGGAATCGACCTGCGCAACGATCTGGCTGCCGCTTTGGGTGGCGAATTCGCTCTGGCGCAGGATGGTCCGCTGCTACCCACCCCGTCTTGGAAGATCGTGGTTGAGGTTTACGACCCGGTGAAGCTGCAGGCTACGATACAGGCGATCGTAGCGGCAGTCCCAATGCTGCAGCTACAGCAAACCACTGCCAACGGCCAAACGTACTACACGCTTTCCAGCCCGTCCACGCCGGCGGCGCCGCAGGTGACTTACACTTATGTGGATGGCTACCTGCTGGCGGGATCCAGCCAAACGCTGTTGGCTACCGCGATCCAGAATCGCGCCAGCGGCTACACGCTGCCGCGTTCTTCCACATTTACGGCGCTGATCCCGCACGATCAGTACACCAACTTCTCGGCGGCCATGTATTACAACGCCTCCACGCTTTCGCCGGTGCTGGAGCAATTCAGCCAGCAGCCGGCCGTGAGGGAACTGACCGCCAATCTAAAACCGAACCTGATTGCGGCCTACGGTGAAAACGATCGCATCACCTTCGCCACCAGCGGCAGCCTCTTCACCACCATCGGTAATATGAGCCTGCTGAAATTCCTGGAAAATCCCGGTTCCCATGCGCACTAGATTCCCGTGGGGCAGACCATCGTTCTTTGTGGTCTGCCCAGTGGAACATACGCGCTCGAATGTGCGTAACTAGAACAGGCGAAACGATGCAGCCTGTGATAGAGCTAGAAAACCTCGAGGTCCGGTTCGGCGGGCGTCCCATTCTGAAAAAACTGAATGGCGCGCTCACCGGCCGGGCCATCGGCCTATTAGGGCCTAACGGAGCAGGGAAATCCACCCTGATCAATACCCTGCTGGGCTTCCACCAGCCCTTCGCCGGCACCGCCCGTGTCCTCGGCAAAGATATCCGTAGCGACGCGAAATCCGTGCGCGGGCTGATCGGCTACATGCCCGAAAACGATTCGTTCATCGCCGGTATGACCGGGGTGCACTTTGTCCGCCTGATGGCCGAACTTGCCGGCCTGCCCGCCGAGCAGGCCATGGAGCGCGCGCACGAGGCTTTCTTTTGGGTGGGGCTGGGCGAGGCGCGCTACCGCAACCTGGGCACTTACTCGCTCGGCATGAAACAGATGGCCAAGCTGGCGCAAGCCATCGCGCACGGACCCAAGCTGCTGTTTCTCGATGAACCGACTAACGGCCTGGACCCGCCCGCGCGCGCGCGCATGATTCAACTGATTCAAGAAATCCGCGACCGCGGCGAGTTGTGCCTGATCCTTTCCTCGCACCTGCTGCGCGATGTGGACGAGTGCTGCGACGAGGTCCTGATCCTGAAAGACGGCCGCATCGCGGCGTCCTGCAACCTGGAAGAAGAACGGCGCGCCAATCGTAAGTTTCTGGAACTGGAAACGCGCGGCGCCAACGGGACCTTCACCGCCGCCATTGAAGGCCTTGGATGCGAGGCCGCTTCGTTTCCCAACGGCCGCATCAAGCTGGTGATGCCCGATGGCGTCGAGATCCGCCAACTGTACGTGCTGGCGGCCGAGCAGAATGTGCAGATCCGCCGGCTAAATCACAAGCGCGATTCGCTGGAAGACATTTTCCTGAAAGCCATGGAGGCGCCCGATGGCGGTATTTAAGCACGCATACAAAGGCTATGCCGGGCCGCTGACGCCGACCTGGTCGCGCTTCCTCATCATTCCGCGTTATGCGTTTGAGGAACTGCGCCGCTCGCGTTTCTACACTTTGTTTTTCCTGGCCACCATGATGGCGCCGCTGATCTTCGCGCTCATCATATATATCCAACACAATCTGGGCGTGATCAAAATGCTGCAGGTCCGCGATCTGATCACCATCGACGCCCGGTTCTTCATGAACCTTTTGGGCTGGCAGAGCATGATGTCCTTCTTCCTGGCGGCCTTCGTAGGGCCGGGCCAGGTCTCGCCGGATCTGGCCAATAATGCCCTGCCCCTGTATCTGGCGCGGCCCTTCTCGCGCGCCGAATACGTGCTGGGCAAGATGTCGGTGCTGCTGATCCTGATGTCCATCATGACCTGGATTCCAGGTTTGCTGCTCTTCATTCTGCAAGCCTCGCTCGAAGGCAACGGCTGGTTCGGCCAGAACCTGCGCATCGCGGGCGCTATCTTTCTGGGCGCCTGGATCTGGATTCTGCTGCTCTCGCTGCTGGCTCTGGCGCTCTCGGCCTGGGTGAAGTGGAAACCGATGGCCGGTGGACTGCTGTTCGGCGTGTTCTTCGTGGCGGGCGGATTCGCGGGGGCCATCAATGCCATCATGCGTACGCGCTGGGGCAATCTAATCAACATCAGCCACTTGATGGGCGCGGTTTGGACATCACTGTTCGAGCGGCCCATGCATCGCGGATCGGGCGCCTTTTTCTTCCGTGTATCGCGCGCCGAGGAGATTCCCATCTGGTGCTGCTGGCTGGCGCTGCTGGCCATCTGCGGTTTCTGCCTGTACTTGCTTTCGCGCAAGATCCGGGGCGCGGAGGTGGTGCGATGAGTGAGCCGCGCATCGTCTTTGAAAATGTCTCGCGCTTCTACGGGGAGGTGCTCGGCGTGAATCGCGTGAGCCTGGCGATTCCGCCCGGCATCACCAGCCTGGTCGGCCCCAATGGTTCCGGCAAGACCACGCTGATGAACCTGATGACCGGCCTGATCCGGCCATCGCGCGGCACGATCAGCGTGCTCGGGATTCCGCCGGACCGGCCCGAAGAGCTGTTCCGCAAGATGGGATACTGCACGCAATTCGACTCGTTTCCCAAGGGCCTGACGGGGTACGAGTTCGTGTATTCGTTTCTGCTGGTGCACGGCATGCTGGAATCCGAGGCCGACAAGCTGACGCGGGAAGCCATCGAGCGCGTTTCCATGACGCAGGCGGCGGAACGCCCCGTAGCGGCCTACAGCAAAGGCATGCGGCAGCGTATCAAGCTGGCGCAGGCTATCGCGCACCGTCCCAGTGTGCTGGTGCTGGATGAACCGCTGAACGGCCTGGACCCCATGGCTCGTGCCGAAACCATCGCGCTGTTTAAGCACTGGGGGGAGGAAGGCCGCCACGTGATCGTATCGAGTCACATTCTGCACGAGGTCGATCGCATTTCCGACCAGGTGATCCTGCTCAGCCACGGTTATGTAGTTGCCGAGGGACAGATACAGGACGTGCGCAGCGAGGTCAAGGATCAACCCATGCAAGTCCTGGTCCGCTGCGACAAACCCGCGGTGCTAGCGGCGCGGCTGTTCGATCGCGATAACGTGGTGGAGGCTAAGGTCTCGAGCGACGGCAAAGGGCTGCTGGTGGGCACGCGCGATGCCGACAATCTGTACCTGCTGCTCAATCGCATCGTGCTCGACAGCGGTCTGGAAATCGAGGCCGTGGCGCCCGCCGATGACGACGTGAACTCCGTCTATCAATACCTGATCGGAAGCGAGGGAGGCAACGCATGACCTGGGATCAAGTGACTACCCAACCCTGGATGCTCTGGCGCCGCCAGGTCACCGCCATCCTGCGCCTGGAACTGAAAAAGAGCCTGTTCTCCAAACGCGCCTGGTGGATCTATATCCTCACACTCGGCCCCGTCCTGATCACCGGGCTGCATTCGCTATTGGCCGGTAGTGTGGAACGGGCACACACCATGGCCGAAGACAATATGATCTTCGCCGGAATCTTTCAGATCTACTTTCTGCGGCTGGGTATCTTCTTTGGCTGCCTGGGTATCTTCTCCAACTTATTCCGCGCCGAAGTTTTGGAGCGCACGTTGCATTACTACTTCATGTCGCCGGTGCGCCGCGAGGTATTGGCAGTTAGTAAGTACATTGCGGGATTGGTCGCTTCAAGCGTATACTTCGGCGGCAGCGTGGTGCTGAGTTTCCTGTTCATCTCCGCGCATTGGGGACCGGTCTTCCAGCAATACCTGTTTCACGGCCCCGGCATGGCGGAACTGGGCCGTTACGCGCTGACCACCGTGCTGGCCTGCGTGGGCTACGGATCGGTCTTCCTGTTGAGCGGCATCATCATTCGCAATCCCTTGATTCCCGCCGCGGTGGTGTTTGTGTGGGAGAATCTGAATCCGTTTCTGCCGTCGCTGCTGAAGAAATTCAGCGTGATTTTCTATCTCAAGTCGCTGTTGCCGACCGGGGAACTTCCCGCGGATGGACCGTTGGCCTTCCTCGCCACGACCGCCGATCCAACTCCCGCGTGGCTCGCCATTCCCGGCCTGCTGGTGGTCTCGCTGCTGTTACTCGGCTATGCTTCCTTAAAGGCTCGGGGCCTGGAAGTCAGCTATAGTGAATAGCGTGACTCCCGCTGAGTACTTGGAACTCGAACGGCAAGCTGACTGGAAAAGTGAGTATTATCGGGGTAAGATGTGCGAGATGCCCCGCGTCAATGTGCGACACGTCTTGATAGTCGCTAATCTGGCCGCCGAAATCAGCCAGCAGCTCAAGAACATCGTGCAGTGCAGTGTTTATTTCTCGGCTTTGCGGCTGCAGGTAACGCCGGACTTTTACACCTATCCCGATGTCATGGCTTTCTGCGGTCAAGCGCAGGTCGTCGGCGACCATGACGACATCGTCACAAATCCGGACCTGATCATCGAAGTGCTCTCCGAAGCGTCGCAGGATTACGATCGCGGCAGCAAATTCGAGCGCTACCGAAAGCTGCCGTCACTCGTCGAGTATCTGACCGTGGCGCAAGATCGGCCCCATATAGAACCGTGCATCCGCCGGGATGAGGGCTGGCGGCTGACCGATTACAACGGTCCGGACGAGACGGTCGTCGTGGTGCCCGTGTCTGAGATCTACGAGAAGGTAGACTTCAGCCGCTGATCCCCCGTGCTATAAATGTGAGAGCCGTTCCGAGGCGCTCATCTGACTACATGGACCCAGACCTACACGCCCGTCGCCGGTAGCGTGCTGTTCTCTGCCTTGACCGCCGCCCTACCGGTCGTCGTGCTGCTGGGCATGTTGGCTTTCGCGCACGCCCGCGCGCATTGGGCCGCCATCGCCGGATTGGCCGCCTCGCTGTCCGTCGCCATCCTGGTCTTCCATATGCCACCCGCGCTCGCCGGCGCCGCCGCCTTGAATGGCGCCGCCTACGGGCTGTTCCCGGTCGGCTGGATCGTGCTGTGTGCCATCTTCGTCTATGACATCACGGTCGAATCGGGCAATTTTGAAATCGTCAAACACACCGTCGCCGGCCTGGCCTCCGACCGCCGCCTGCAAGCCTTGTTGATCGCCTTCAGCTTCGGCGCATTTATCGAGGGCGCCGCCGGATTTGGCACGCCCGTGGCCATCTCCGCAGCCATGCTGATCGGTCTCGGCTTTCGCCCCTTACAGGCCGCTGGTATGGCCTTGATCGGCAACACCGCGCCGGTAGCCTTCGGCGCTCTGGGTACGCCGCTCATCGCGCTCGCCGGCGTCACCGGTCTGCCGCTAGATCAACTCAGCGCCGTGGTGGGACGCATTCTCGCCCTGTTCGGTGTGATCGTGCCGTTCTGGCTGGTCGCGGCCATGGCGGGACGCAAGAGCATGATCGAGGTGTGGCCGGCCTGTCTGGTTTCGGGCGTGACCTTTGGCGTGACGCAATACCTGGTGAGTAATCTGCACGGACCATGGCTCGTGGCTATCGCGGCTTCGCTGGTTTCCATGCTTTCGCTGGTCATTCTCTTGCGATTCTGGCAGCCGCGCACGATTTGGAATTTCGCGCATGAGACCGAAGCCGAACGCCGCGCCGAGGCCGCCGCCCGGCCCGAGATCAGCGGCGCGCGCGCGTTCAAAGCCTGGATGCCTTGGATCCTTCTGTCCATTCTGGTATTCCTGTGGGGCATTCCCCAGATAAAAGCTTTTCTCAACGGCGTGTCACAGGCCGCGTTTAATTTTCCATTGCTGCACAAAGCCGTTCTGCGCGTTCCACCGGTGGTGCCCAAGCCCGTTGCCGAACCGGCCATATTCCTATTCAACTGGCTGTCCGCTACCGGCACCAGTCTTTTGCTGACCGGTATCCTCAGCGGCTTGCTGCTGGGCTTTGCTCCGCTCCGGCTCATCGCGATCTTCTGGAGCACGCTGCGCAAGGTCCGCTTCTCTCTGCTGACTATCGCCGCCATGATGGCGCTCGGTTTTTGCACGCGGTATGGCGGCCTGGACGCGACCATGGGCCTGGCATTCGCCTCTACCGGCGTGCTCTTCCCGTTCTTCTCGCCGCTGCTCGGGTGGCTCGGCGTAGCGCTGACCGGCAGCGACACTTCGTCGAACGTCCTGTTTGGCGGCTTGCAACAGATCACCGCCCGGCAGGTCGGCGTGTCGCCCATGCTGGCCGCCGCGGCCAACAGCGCCGGTGGAGTGATGGGCAAAATGATCGACGCGCAAAGCATCGTGGTGGCCGGCGTGGCTACGGGCCAGGAAGGCGAGGAAGGCTCCATCCTGCGCTATGTCTTTCTGCACAGTTTGGCGCTGGCCGCGCTGGTCGGCGTGGTGGTGCTGCTGATGGCTTACGTGCGCCCATGAACACCCTGCCCATTCTCCTCGGCGCCCTGTGCGTCTACGCCATCGCCTATCGTTATTACGCCGCTTTCATCGCCGCCAAAGCGCTGGTGCTGGACGACCGCCGCATCACGCCCGCGCATCAGTTCAAGGACGGGCACAACTTTATCGCCTCGCCCAAATGGGTGCTGTTCGGGCATCACTTCGCGGCTATCGCTGGCGCCGGTCCGTTGGTCGGGCCGACCCTCGCCGCGCAGTTCGGATTCGCGCCGGGCTTTTTATGGCTGCTGATCGGCGGAGTGCTGGCCGGATGCGTGCAAGATTTTACCGTGCTGGTGGCTTCCGTGCGCCATCGCGGCCGGTCACTGGCCGATATTGCGCGCACCGAGATCAGTCCCTTCGCCGGCCTGGTCACCATGATTGCGGTGCTGTTCATTCTGCTGGTGTCACTCGCCGGCCTGGGCATCGTGGTAGTGAACGCGCTCGCCAACAGTCCCTGGGGAGTTTTCACGATCGGCGCCACCATTCCCATCGCCCTGGTGATGGGAGTGTGGATGTTCAGAAGACATAGCGGCCGCATCACCGTCACCGGGCCCAGTATCTTCGGCGTCGTACTGCTGATCGGTGCGGTGCTCGGCGGGCACTGGTTCGCGCAATCGGGATCTGCTCGCATGTTGACCTTCTCGCCGCACCAGATCACCTACCTGATGGCGGCCTATGGCTTCATTGCTTCCGTTCTGCCGGTGTGGCTGCTCCTTGCGCCGCGCGACTATTTGTCCACGTACGTCAAACTCGGCACAATCGGCGCGCTGGTGATCGGCGTCTTCCTGGTGCATCCCGATATACGCTTTCCGGCATTCACGCCGTTTGTCTCCGGTGGCGGGCCGATCATCAAAGGCAAGCTATTCCCCTTCCTGTTTGTGACGATTGCTTGCGGCGCCATCTCCGGATTTCATTCGCTGGTCTCCTCCGGCACAACTCCCAAGATGCTGGACAAGGAGAGCGACGCGCTCTTCATCGGCTATGGCGCCATGATGGCCGAATCGCTGGTCGGAGTGTTGGCGTTGATCGCGGCAACCTCGATGCATCCCGGCGATTATTTCGCCATCAACAGCTCGGCGCAGGCTTTCGGCAAACTCGGACTGCATACCGTCAACCTGGATTACTTCTCGCACGAAGTGGGCGAGAGCCTGGCCGGACGCAGCGGAGGCGCCGTTTCGCTGGCCATCGGCATGGCCCAGATCTTCCGCGGCCTGCCGGGTATGAACCGGCTGCTGGCTTACTGGTATCACTACGCCATCATGTTCGAGGCGCTCTTCATCCTGACGACCATTGATGCCGGGACGCGCGTTTCGCGATATGTCATGCAGGAACTGCTCGGACGGGCACACCAGCGCTTCAGCGATACCAATTGGCTGCCCGGCAACTTGATCACGACTTTTTTAGTCGTAATTGGCTGGGGGTACCTGCTTTATACCGGGAATGTCTCGACGATCTGGCCGTTGTTCGGAACCGCGAACCAGTTACTGGCGACAATCGCCCTGGCCGTGGCAACTACTTTCATCATCAACATGGGGCGGGCGCGTTACGCATGGATAACCGCGGCGCCTATGTGCTTCGTCGGTGTCACCACCGTGACCGCCGGCGTCCTGTCCGTCAGAGACCTATTCTGGCCGCTAACCCACATGCCGGGCCAGCAACTCACGGGCTATCTTGATTCCATCCTGACGCTGATGTTCATTGCGGGAGTCCTGCTGGTGGTGACGAGCGCCGTCCGCCGCTGGATCGCCGTGCTGCGCGGCGCACCGGCTCCCACCGAAGCCTTCGGCCCGCCGGTAAACACTGAAGGCGAAGTGCGCATGGGATGTTGTTAGATGCTCACCGCCACCGGCTGTTCTGACG
Organism: Bryobacteraceae bacterium; assembly: GCA_049511415.1. Lineage (GTDB taxonomy): Bacteria > Acidobacteriota > Terriglobia > Bryobacterales > Bryobacteraceae > Bog-159. Next base: position 38,831 of record JBEKYC010000042.1, read on the forward strand.
TTCCACCATCCACTGCGGATACAAAGCGGCCGGCTGCGTGGTGGCCGACAGCGTATCTATTTCAGCCGCCGAAAGCTGCACCTCGACCGCCTTCAAATTGTCTTCCAACTGCGTCATCTTGTTGGCGCCGATGATAACCGAAGTCACGCCCTGTTGCGCCAACAGCCAGGCCAGCGCGAGTTGCGGAATGCTGGCGCCCTTCTCCTTCGCCATGGTATCCAGAGCTTCCACGGCATCGAAACAGCGGGCTTCGTCAATGGGCGGAAAGTTGAAGCCGCTGCGCCGCGCGCCCGCCGGCGCATTCTGATCCCGCCGGTACTTGCCGGTCAAAAATCCGCCGGATAGCGGGGACCACGGAAGCACTCCGATCCCTTCTTCACGGCAGAGCGGCAAAAGCTCATGTTCCAAGTCTCGGCCTACCAAAGAGTAATACGCCTGCAATGAGACGAAATGCTCCCACGCGCGCGCGTCGGCCATCGCCAACGCTTTCATCAGGTGACGCGCGGGCCAGTTGGAACAGCCCACGTAGCGGACCTTCCCCTGGCGCACCAGATCGTCCAGCGCGCGCAGAGTTTCGTCCACGGGCGCGGTGAGATCGAATCCGTGTAGCTGGTATAAATCGATATAGTCAGTGCCTAGCCTGCGCAGGCTGGCTTCGCAGCCCGCCATGATGTGCAGCCGCGACAGGCCATAGTTGTTCACATCGCCCTTGCGCTCGGCGGCCTCCCGGCTCATGGGCGCGAATACCTTAGTCGCCACCACAGCCTGCTCGCGCGCCGCGCATTCTTTTAGAGCGCGGCCCAGGATGGTTTCGGATTCGCCGTGTGAGTACACGTCGGCGGTATCGAAGAAGTTGATACCCGACTCCAGCGCGCGCGCCACAATCTGGTTGGCGCCGGCCTGGTCTACGACTGCGATGTTGAAGAAGCCCGAGCCGAAGGTCATGGTGCCCAGGCACAGTTCCGAGACCCGGACACCAGTCTTGCCCAATTGGCGATAGTTCATTCTTCTATGTTCGCGCAACTGGGTCGCGGGGATGGGTCATCCGGGTCCTGAGGTTCCTTCCCAGGCCGACCACCGATCCCCAGAGACCAAAGGCCTGCAATACCCAGACGATTGCCGCCAAAACCACTACAATGTTCAAAATGTCTTTGATGGAGCCCGCCATGGGAACATAAGTATTGATGAGCCACAGAACGATTCCGACCACGATCAGCCCCAGAACCACATTCATCAATGGCTTGATGTTCGGGGGCATCGTGACACGTGCGTTAAGCACCCAAGCGGCCACGGCAACAATGACCAAGGTCAACGCGAGATAAAGTATTTGCATGGGAGTTCCTCGGACTTAAACAAGCAATCTGGACGCCAATGGACTCTATAAGCCACCTTTTCGCGCCGCTCGCCATTCGCAGCGTAGTCCTCCGCAACCGCATCGCCGTCTCGCCGATGTGCGAGTATTCGAGTGATGACGGATTTGCCAATGACTGGCATTTTGTGCACCTTGGTAGCCGCGCCGTGGGTGGTGCGGGCCTTGTCATCACCGAGGCCGCCGCGGTCGAGCCGCGTGGGCGCATCTCCCCTGTCGACCTGGGGATCTGGAAAGATGCGCACATCGAAATGCTGGCGCGCATCACGCGTTTCATCCGCGATCACGGCGCGGCGGCGGGAATCCAGCTTGCGCACGCCGGCCGTAAAGGCAGTACGCGCGCGCCGTGGGAGGGCGGCGCGGCGATGCCGGAATCCGAAGGTGGCTGGCAAACCGCCGCACCGAGCGCCATTCCGTTCCGGCCCGGCGAACCTCCGCCCACCGAGCTCGGCCACGCCGAAATCGGCGCGATCGTGCAGGCCTTCGCGGCCGCCGCGCGGCGTGCCTTGGACGCGGGATTTCAAATCGTAGAAATTCACGCCGCGCACGGATATCTGATCCACGAGTTCCTTTCGCCGTTGTCGAATCAACGCACGGATGCATACGGTGGTTCATTTGACGGCCGCATACGTTTCGCGCTGGAGGTCGCCGCAGCCGTCCGAGCGGCGTGGCCGGATTCGCTGCCGCTCTTCATGCGCATCTCGTCCGTCGATTGGGTGGATGACGGCTGGCAGATCGAAGATTCCGTGGAACTAGCGCGCCGCCTGCGGCCGCTGGGCGTCGATCTGGTCGATTGCTCCTCCGCGGGCGCCGTGCCTCACGCCAAGATCCAAATCGGTCCGGCGTACCAGACGCCCTTTGCCGAACGCATCAGGAAGGAGTCCGGCGTCCTTACCGGAGCCGTCGGCATGATTACCGAGCCACAGCAGGCGGACGAGATTGTGCGCCAAGGGCGGGCCGACCTCGTTCTGCTGGCGCGCGAGATGCTGCGAAACCCTTACTGGCCTTTGCACGCTGCCAAGACGCTCGGCGCCGCGCCACCGATTCCCAAACAATACCTGCGGGCCTTTGCCTGACCCCGCACATAGAAAATTTCAATGCCGCCCATAGAAATGTTCCGCTTGGGACGTTTGACCGCGCCGTTAGAGAATAAGTAGAGTTCCGTTCCTATGTAGCGGCGCCCTGTTCGGCGCAAGGCCGGGCAGGGTTGGATGGATGCGTGCATGGCGAGGAAGGCTACATACTGGGAGGGTGAGCGAGGACCCGCATGAAGAAGATTGAGGCGATTATCCAGCCGTTCAAATTAGACGAAGTGAAAGAAGCGCTGATGGGCATCGGGGTGGACGGCATGACCATCAGCGAAGTGCGCGGGCATGGCCGCCAGAAGGGCCACAAGGAGGTCTATCGAGGCCGCGAATACACCGTGGATCTCCTGCCCAAGCTTAAGATTGAAGTCGTCGTCAGTGATGCACGCTGCGAAGAGCTGGTTAAGACTCTCACCACCGCCGCGCGCACGGGCAAGATCGGCGACGGCAAGGTATTCGTCTACGAAGTGGCGGAGGCTATCAGGATTCGGAACGACGATCGTGGCGACGCCGCCCTGTAAGGATCCCGTCCGGGCCCTTGCGGAACGCACCGCGCTGGTCGACGGCATGGTGGAGCGGGCCGCCGGCGCTCAGCTTTGGCCGGCAATGCCCGCCGGCCTGGCGCTGGTGGCGGTGGGGGGCTACGGGCGCCGCCATTTGTTCCCTTACTCGGATGTGGACCTGCTCCTGCTGGTAGACAGCGATCGCCGCGCGCAGGAGGCCCGCGATTTCATCTCGGCCTTCCTGCAAGGCCTCTGGGATTCCCAGTTGCGGCTCAGCCATTCCGTCCGCACGCCGGAAGAATGCGCCGAAATTTACGATCACAACATCGAGTTGAATGTCAGCCTGCTGGATCAGCGGTTCCTGGATGGGGACCGGCTGCTATACGCCCGCTTCGCTGAAAAACTGCCGCGCTTCCTGCACGCGCAGCGTGACGCGTTAGCGCGCAATCTGACGCGCCTGACTCGCGAGCGGCACCAGAAGTATCACGATACCTACTATCATCTGGAGCCGAACATCAAGGATACTCCGGGCGGCCTGCGCGACTACCAACTGGTCCGCTGGCTGGCTCGTATCCGCGATGTAGAAGCCCCGGAAATGCAGCCGGCGTTTCTATTCCTGGCGCGCCTGCGTTGCTTTCTCCACTCGCGTGCCAAGCGTGACGACAACGCACTCAGCTTCGACGCGCAGGAACAAGCCGCGGAATACTTCGAGGCTCCCGGCCCGGCCCAGTGGATGCGCGATTACTTCCTGCATGCCCGCGACGTCTATCGTGCTGCCGTGCGTGAATTGGAGGCCGGGGAGGCCCTGTCGAGCTCGCTGTTCACGCAATTCAAGGATTGGCGCGCGCGGCTCTCCAATGCCGATTTCACCGTATCGCGCGAGCGGGTACATCTGCGTCTGCCGCAGAGCCTGACTGCCGATCCCGAGCTGGCTTTGCGGCTCTTCGAATTCGTCGCGCGCCACGGCATACGGCCATCCGCTGAGACTGAACAGCGGCTGGCGTCGGCCGCGCCGGTGCTGCTGGAATGGTTCGCCGCCCCGCGCTCCGTGTGGCCCGCGCTGCGGGAGATCCTCTCGCTGCCTTTCGCCGCCGAAGCCCTGCGCAGCATGCACGAAACCGGCGTGCTGCGCGCCCTTTTTCCGGAGACGGCGCCGATCGAGTGCCTGGTTATCCGCGACTTCTACCATCGCTACACTGTGGATGAGCACACGCTGGTCACGCTGCAAGTGCTGCAGGGATTGCGCACCACCCACGAACTAGCGCTGAAGCGATACAGCGACCTGTTGTCGGAGATGGAAGACCCCGCCGTGCTTTTGTGCGCGCTGTTGTTTCATGACGTAGGCAAAGGCGCCGGAGAGAGCGGCCACGTGGAGCAGTCGCTGCGCATCGCCCAACCGGCTTTGGAGCGCATCCAGATGCCCCGCCCCGAGCGCGAAATGGCCGGTTTCCTGATCCGGCGGCACCTGGAAATGTCGGCGGTGATGAATTCGCGCGACTTGCAGGATCCCGCCACGGCGCGCGATATGGCGCAGCGCGTGGAAACCGTCGAGCGGCTGAAGGCGCTGACGCTGATGACCTATGCGGACATCAGCGCCGTGAATCCGTCGGCCATGACACCCTGGCGCGCCGAAGTTCTGTGGCAGCTCTATCTGCTCACTTACAACGAATTGACGCGCGAGCTGGAGACGGACCGTATCCCGATCGCTACGTTCGGCACTCCCGAGAAGCGGGCCTTTCTGGCGGGGCTTCCGGTGCGTTATGCGCGCACGCATACGGCCGACGAAATCGACGCGCATTTGCAGTTGGACGGGGTTTACCGGCAAAAGGGCGTGGCCGTGGCGCTGGAAAAAGTGGAGGCCGCCTGGCGCCTGACCCTGGTGACCGGCGACCGTCCGTTTCTATTTGCGGCGGTGGCCGGCACGCTTTCCAGTTTCGGCATGAATATTCTGAAGGCCGAAGCGTTTTCGAACAACCAAGGCACGGTGCTGGATACGTTCACGTTCGCGGATGCCACGCGCACGCTGGAGCTGAATCCGTCGGAAATCGACCGCCTCCGCACCACCGTTGAGCGGGTCGTGCTCGGCCGCCTGGACGTGCGGCAGCTTCTGCAAAACCGTCCCAAGCCTGCGCTGCCCAGCCGCAACGCGCAGGTGCGGCCTACGGTGTCAGTGAACCAGGATGCTTCCGACAGCGCCACGCTGATCGAAATTGTGGCCCAGGACCGTCCCGGCCTGCTCTACGATCTGGCCGCCGCCATTTCCGCGCAGGACTGCAATATCGAAGTGGTGCTGATCGACACCGAGGCGCACAAGGCCATCGACGTGTTTTATGTGACCGCGGGCGGACACAAGCCGGAGGGTGAGCAGTTGGACAAGCTGAGCGATGCGCTGCGCCGGGCGTGCGGGGGGTAGGATCTCCTATACTAACGTTAGGCGCAGATGGCGACGGATTTGAAATCCAGTGTGTTCGATCGAAGGCAGGTCGAGCCGGACTTTGGCGCGTGAGAGCGATTAAACTGCCCCTGCAAACAGCCGCCACACGCCATACACCGCAAACGCCGCCGCGCTGCCTTTCCACAACCAGTCCCGCCAGCGCCCCGGCCAGAATACGGCGAACACCATGGCGAAACCCAGCGGCGCGAGCGCGTTGAAATGCTCGGCTTCCGTCCAGTGCCCCTTAGCCAATGCGAATAGCGCGCGCGTCATGCCGCAAAGAGGGCAGGGGCGTCCCGTAAGCCAATGAAATCCGCAAAGGCGCAGGGTCGGCTCGGCCGGGACGCTGAAATACCACAACGCCGCGAACAGCGTCATGGCCGCCGCCGCGCGGATCCCCACGGAATTCGTCAAAGCGCCTCCGCCGTGTCCGGGCTGAATCCCACGAGTTCCTTATAGGCCACTGTAATCGCGGCCCAACTCACGGGCACCGAAACGAACAAGCCCACGATGCAGCACAGCGCGCCCAGCAGGTTCACAAGAAACAGCAGCACCACGAACATGGTGAATCCGAAATAGTCTTGCTTCACTATGGCATGGCTGGCCTCCATCGCCGGCCAAAAGTCCATGCGCTTGTCCACGATGAAAAGATAGGTGAACGAGTACATGGCGGTCACGATCAGGCCCGGAATGATGCACAGCAAAGTCCCGAGGGTCACGAACACAGCAATCAGCAGAGAAGCCACCAGCGTGGGCACGAAGAAGTTGAAGCCCGCGAAGATATCGGCGACCTCGGCGCGGCGGCCGAGCAATTTCTTCATCGTGAAGATGTGCATGCCCGCGATCAGCGGCCCGTGCAGAACCACGGGCACGCTCGAACTCAGAACCAGGAAAATCAAGGCGAGTAGGATGTACGATCCCATGTCCGCTTTCACAATGTCCCAAGCTTCGCCAATCCACCGGCTCGAATGAACCTGGACATGCGCGGGCGGAATCCAGGGCCCCGCTGGAGCAACGATCAGGCTGGCATCCGCGGCGAGGGGCGTCCCGCAGGCGGTGCAGAACTGGGTGCCGGCACTGAGTTCGGTGCCGCATTGGTTGCAGAACATGGGACGGATCATAACATGCGTAACGCCAGCAAGTCGCGAACCGCTTCGGCAACTTGCGGCACGGTAATCGCATCCATCGACGGCGCCGCGACGACGGCCACATGCGATCCGCGCGGCGCCCATACCGCCGGATCCGAAGGACCAAATAGTGCCACCACCGGTGTGTTTACGGCCGCCGCGAGGTGCGAAGGCCCGGAGTCGTTCCCCAGGTAAACTCGCGCGCCGGCCAACCAACAGGCCAATTCATAAAGATCCGCGAATTGGCGCGCGCCAGGCAGAGAATCTTCCGGACCGGCGCACCACTCGACGGGCATGTGGCGCTCCAACCGTTCCCCCAATTCCCGGAAGCGCTCCAGCGGCCAGCGCTTCTTCGCACTGCCGGCGAAAGGATGAATCACCGCGAAATTTTGGCGAATGGCGGGGCACTCGATGTACGGTCGTGCGGCACGGGCTGGGCCGGCGATCGGGCGCACCTGATCCAGATAAAAGTCGACGGCGTGCGATCCGCACCCTGGCGGCGGCAGGGCCGGGAAGAACTGGAACGGCAAGCCGAGGGCGGCAACGGCCTGCCGGAATTCCGGCCGGGCCGCGCCATACCAGGAGACGATGGAATCGAAGCCGCGCAAGGTTTCCAGCAGTCGCCGATCCGGCTCGCCCAGTTCCAGCAGATCCAGACCGGTGGAGGCGATAGAACGGGCGCGTGCCGCGAATCGAGCCGCCAGCGGGACGTTCGGCCGGGCCGCCCAGATCTCCAGGTACTCGGCCCGCAAACTCTCCATGGCCGGCATGGAGACGATGAAGTCGCCCATAGCGCCGGGGCGAATAATGAGCCGCTTCAAGTCTCCAGCATAGCGTCGATTGGCAGCGTGGAATTCAAATACGGCGCGCCCACGGTTTCATCCAGCGTGATCGTCTGCTCGATCCAGTTGGAAAGCGGAAGGTTGCGGAAGAGAATGCGCTCGCGCAGCACGAGGGTCTGCTTATTCACGAAAAACAACCGGCTCTTTCGCACATATTGCCGTTGTTCCACGCGAAAGTCGTTCAGAAAATCGTCGAACGCGGCGCGTTTCGCTTCCGCCTTCGCATCGTAGATGGCGCTTTCGAGTGTGTCCCGCTGTACCACCAACGCACTCTGGAGTTCGGCTAGTCCGCAGCGTTCCCGGGCCACAGCTTCTTCCATCCGGCAGCGCATCATGAACGAAACCAGAAGCGCGGAGCCCGCCGCGGTCAGCAGCGGTAGGACAATCAGAAGTAATGTCGCCATGAATACCCGGCTTTATCTGGCTTAATTCTAATTGTCTTTTCGGAACGGAACAACGCTGTCCATCGTACCTTAACCCCGAGTGAACCACAGGGTTAACCGCGCTATACTGCGTGCCTATGCGCTGCCGTCCGCTCCTGTACGTTTCGGCCATAGCCAGCGCGGCTTACCTGCTGACGACGCCATGGCAGCCTTTTCCGGGAAGTGCGGCGTTGAAAGGGATTCCGGTGGGCGCACTGGCGGTGTTTGCGCTGCTGGCGCGCGGCACACGGCGCGATGCCGGCGTGCTGGCGATCGGCCTGGCGATCTCGGCAATGGGTGACGTGCTGCTGAATCTCGATCCGCATTTCTTTGTATTCGGTTTGGGTGCGTTTCTGCTGACGCACATTACGTATATCTGCTTATTTGTGCGGAACCGGAACGCTTGCATTCGCCTGGATCCACCACTCGTGGCTGGGGTGCTGCTGATTCTGGCTTCGAGCGCCACGCTGGCGGCGTGGATCGTTCCCTCGGTGGGCGATCTGGCCGTGCCGGTGGTGCTTTACATCTGTGCCATCACAGCCATGGTATCGACGGCACTTCTGGCAAGGTTTCCGCGGCGGTGGGTGGCAATCGGCGCCGTCCTGTTCCTGATCTCGGATTCGCTGCTGGCGGTGCAAAGGTTCAAGATGCCCGTGCCGCTCGACGACTATCTGGTTTGGACCACATATTATCTGGGCCAGTGCGGCATCGCGCTGGGCTACCTGGGGAGCGCGGGCAGAAGCTAAGCTTTGCCATCCAGCACCGCGCGGATGGCTCGGCGCAACACGGATTCATCGCGCGAGCCGATGTAGTGCTGGCGGATGACGCCGTCGGGACCGATGATCAGCAGCGTCGGTATGGCGCGCACGCCGTAGCGCCGGTGCACTTCGCGCGCGGCGTCGAGCAAGACCGGCATTTGCAGCTTCTTCTCGCTGACGAACTTCTTCACCGTGGATGAGTTCTCGTCGTTGACGCCATAGAAGCGGACTTCGCCGCCAAACTCGGCATACAGCTTTTCCATGGAAGGCAACTCGGCGCGGCACGGTCCGCACCAGGTTGCCCAGAAATCGAGTACGGTCACATGGCCCCGCAGATCCGCGAGCGCCACGGTTTCTCCATCCAGAGTCTTCAACTTGAAGTTCACTGCGCGCTCGCCCGTGAGCAGCACACGCTGCTCGCCGGGCAGGACTAACATCTCCACTTCGCTCCAGTCCGGGCGCGGCTCGAAGGCGAACAGCGAGTCGTCCACCGAGGCGGTCTCCAACTGCTTCACCTTGGTGATGAACTCGACGGACCCCTGTGGCGACTTACGCTGCTCCCTGGCACGCAGGACCAGGAAACTCTGCGCATCCACCAGCACTTCGAAATCATCGCGGCCGGTGCGTCCCCGCAGCAGATAGCCGCGCCGTTTGGCGTGGCCGAGTTTGTAATCCTCCTCTTTGATCAGGACGGCGTCCCGTGCCGCTTTGGTAAGGGCCAGGAAGTGATAGAAGAGAACGGTCTCGAGGACACCGTGCAGGTCTTTGGGGGAGGCATCGGCGTCTTCATCCTCATCGCCGGCGCCTTCCAGAGTAGCGGCGGTTACCTTGGTCCATTGCTTCCGGGAGGGCAGCGCTCGCCAGATGTTGGTTCCGTCGCCCACTATGATGGCTTCCTCTTTGCCCAGCTTGAAACGGGCATAATAGCGATTGCCTTGGGCGGCCAGTTCGCACTCCGAGGAACTGCTCGACGAGCCGTTTTGGGCGTAGACCGCCTCTTCCCTTTCCGCCACCACATGCACGGCTTTGAGCGAGGCATAAGCCGCCCCAGATTTCTGCAGCACCTGCTCCGCGGTGAGGGTCTGCGCTGCGGCGGGCGCCGCCAGCAGGCCGAGACAAACCAGATAGCGTCTCATCTGATCACTCGAACACGAGTATCCCGCCATTCGAGGAGTCAGTCAAACGTGGACATCCCGTTTCAATGCGATACTAAAGAAATGCCCGCTTCATCCTCGCAGCCCGCTTTGTGTGTGCGCAAACTGCGCAAGGCTTTCAAGGACGTCGTGGCCGTCAACGAGCTCGATCTGGAAGTGCGCGCGGGCGAATGTTTCGGCCTGCTGGGGCCGAACGGCGCGGGCAAAACCACCACCATTGAAATCTGCGAAGGATTGACGGCGGCGGACTCCGGCGACGTCGAATTGCTGGGCATGCATTGGAAAACAGACGCGCAGGAATTGCGGCAGCGGCTCGGCATTCAGCTTCAGGAAACGCAGCTCGGCGACAAGGTGACGGTGCTCGAAACCATCCGGCTGTTTCGCAGTTTCTTCCGGCATGGACCGGCGCCCGCGGAGGTGATCGCGCTGGTGCAGCTTGAGGAGAAGATGAATTCGCGCGTGGGCGGCCTCTCCGGGGGTCAAAAGCAGCGCCTGGCGCTGGCTTGCGCCCTGGTCGGCGATCCGGACTTTCTGTTCCTGGACGAACCTACCACGGGTCTCGATCCGCAAGCCCGCCGCCAGCTTTGGGAACTGATCGAACAATTCAAACAGCAAGGCCGTACCATTCTGTTGACCACGCACTACATGGATGAAGCCGAGCGCCTATGCGATCGCGTGGCAGTAATGGATCACGGAAAGGTAATCGCGCTGGGCACGCCGCGCGAGCTGATCGCTTTGATCGGGGTGGAGCACATGGTGGAGTTTTCGGCCGGCGGCGCGGCCAGGCCGCTGGAGGTTTCCGCTTTGCGCCGGATCGAAGGCGTGCGCGACGTGCGCACGGAGAATGGTAACATCCAGCTGCAGGTGAGCGAACTGCATCGCGCGGTACCGGCCCTGCTGGATGAACTCGACCGGCAGGGCGTGCCGCTTACCGAGCTGCGGACGCATTCGGCCACATTGGAGGACGTCTTCGTCACTCTGACGGGACGGCATTTACGCGATGAGTGATGTAACGGCGATTCCCGAAATTCGATCCAGAGAAGCGGCCGCCAGGCAGCCGCGCGACTCGGCGCCCGCGGACCATCCGCTGGTGCAGTTGACCCTCACGCGGTTCCGGGAGTTCCTGCGCGAGCCGGAGGCGCTTTTCTGGGTATTCATCTTTCCGATCATACTGGCCGCGGGACTAGGGCTGGCTTTTCGCAACCGTCCGGCGGAGGTGCTCAAAATAGTCGCGGTCACACCGGAACTCGCGCAATCGCTGCGCAAGGACAAGCTGCTCGACGTGCAGGAATTGCCCGAGGCGGCGGCGGAAACGGCGCTGCGCACGGGTAAAGTCGCGCTGCTGGCCGAACCAGGGCCCGGCGGCGCCGTGGTCTACCGCTACGACGATACGAACCCCGAAGGGCGCACCGCGCGCATGCTGGCCGATCGCGCGGTCGAGCGCGCCGCCGGCCGCGTGGATCCGGTTACTTCGACCGACCGCATCATGCGCGAGCCGGGTTCCCGCTACATCGACTTTCTGATCCCCGGCCTACTGGGCATGAACCTGATGGGCAGCGCGATCTGGGGCATGGGATTTGCCATCGTGGATGCGCGCCGCCGGAAGCTGATGAAACGGCTGATCGCCACTCCCATGCCGCGGCATTACTACCTACTGTCGTTCCTGTTCTCGCGGCTGATCATGCTGGTGGTTGAAGTGACCTTTCTGTTGGGCTTTGGGCTATTGGTCTTCAAGGTGCCCGCGCGCGGCTCCCTGCTGGATCTGGCGTTGCTGTGCGTTATCACGTCGCTTTCTTTCGGGGCCTTGGGGCTGCTGATCTCCTCGCGGGTGCAGACCATCGAAGCCGCGTCGGGGCTGATGAACCTGGTGATGATGCCCATGTGGATCGTCTCCGGCGTGTTCTTCTCGGCACAGCGGTTTCCGGACGCGATCCAGCCGGTGATCAAGGCGCTGCCCCTGACGGCGGCCATTGACGCGCTACGCGCCAACATGCTCCAGGGCGCGGGACTGGCGCAGGTATCCGGACAAATCATGGTGCTGGCGGCCTGGCTGGTGGTGTGCTTTCCGATTGCGCTCAAACTGTTTCGCTGGCGCTGATCTTCTGTTCAGGAAGCTAACTCCTTGACGAAATCGCCGGCTGTCATGACATCCCCGCGGGTGGGAAAGAAGCGCTTAATCAATGTGGCGTGCAACTCCGCGTCCAGGTCCGCGCAGCAATCCGCGATCACGCAGAGCCGGTAATCGGCTTCGCAGGCATCGAGTAAGGTCGACAGCACGACGCCGCTGGTGGCAATACCGAATAGAACCAGCGTGTCGATTTCCTTCGCGCGGAGAATCATGTCCAAGTCCGTCCCGGTGAATGCGCTCACACGGTGCTTCGTGACTTGGATGTCGCCCGCTTCCGGTCCGAGCGCCGGGTGGATGGCGCCCGATGGACCTTCGAAAAGTTTCTGGCGCGGCACGGACGCTTTGATTGCGGCGAACATCTTGTTCCTTGCGCCCACCTCCGGCAAGCCCGGCCGAAATCCGACCCTAACTTGGATCACGGTCATCCCAGCCTTTCGCGCGGCTCCCAGGACGCTCGCGGCTCGCGCCAGGAATTCGTCTTGCGGTTTGGCATAAACCGACACAATACCGACCTGGCAATCCATCGCGAGCAGCGCCGTGTGAGTTGGATAAAGCGGCATGTCCGTCCCCATTTGCCAGTCTAACCCACACGTCCGGCGGAGGCGGGTTCGCGCGACAATGGTACGGAGTAGACGCCAGCGCAATGGCTGAAACGCAAACCACCGACGATAAAGCGAAAGCGGCGCCCAGTGCCGGCACTTTGGGCGTAATTCGCATTTTTGGCGTGCCCGTGCGCCTGCACTTCACCTTTATCCTGCTGGTGATCTTTCTCATCGTGATCGGCATCGGCGATCGCCAGTCGGGAGGGATGACGGCGATTTACGTCTTAGCCTTGTTCGGTTCCGTACTGTTGCACGAACTCGGGCACACGCTGGTGGCGCGTCGATACGGCATTCGCACGACTGAAATCGTGATGTACCCGATTGGCGGTGTGTCGCGGCCGGAGCGCATTCCCAAGGGCCGCGAGGAGTTCTGGATCGCTATCAGCGGACCGCTGGTCAACGCCTTAATCGCGGCTGGGTTGTTCGTCTGGCTGGCTACCCAGCACCAATTCGTGCCTATCGAATTGCTGCGCGATCCGACCGATGCCAACCTGCTGCAACGCATCGCCACCGGCAATTTTCTGCTCTTCGCCTTCAATCTGCTGCCCGCGTATCCGATGGATGGGGGCCGCGTGCTGCGCTCGCTGCTCATGCTGTTCAAGCCCGAGGAAGAAGCTACGCGGATCGCATCCAACACGGGGCAGGTGCTGGCCGCCATGCTGGGGCTCTATGGCCTGCTGTACTCCAATTTCATCGTGGTCTTCATCGCGATGTTTATCTACATCGGCGCCTCGCAGGAAGGCGCCTCGGTACGCGGACGGCTACTGACCACCGGCGTCCCGGTGCGCGCCGCCATGATCACCGACTTCCGCACCCTGTCGCACGGAGACAGCATTCGGGATGCCGGCAACCTGTTGCTGGCGACCTCGCAGAATGATTTTCCAGTAGTGCACGGCGATACGGTTCTGGGGCTGCTGACGCGCGCGGCTCTCATGCGAGCTATGCTGACGGCCGGTCCGGACGCGTATGTGGCATCGGCCATGGATCGCAATCCGAAGCGCTTCTCGCCCGAAACGCCGCTCTCGGAAGTCCTCTCGGATCTGTCCGGGACGCGCGCCTGCGCGCTGGTCATGGAGGGCGAAAAGTTGGTGGGCCTGCTGACTTCGGAGAACGTTTCCGCCTTTGTGCTGCTGCGCCAGGTAGCCATGCAGCAGCAGGCCAGGACGCAAGCCCGGTGACGGCGGGTGCGCATCACCGGGTGGTGCTGGTGGGCGCAGGATTCGGCGGACTCTATGCGGCCTTGGCGTTGAAGCGCGCCGCAATCGATCTCACCGTTATTGACCGCCGCAACTTCCACCTGTTTCAGCCCTTGCTCTACCAGGTGGCAACCGGTGGATTGTCGCCGGGTGAAATCGCCTCTCCCGTGCGTCACGTCCTGAGCCGCCAATCGAATACGCGCGTGTGGATGGCCGAGGTGCGGGACATCGATGCCGCGCGCCGGGTGGTGCTCCTGGACGATGGCGCAGCCGAGTACGACACTCTGATCCTGGCCACCGGATCGCATCATCACTACTTTGGGCACGAGGAATGGGCGCCGCTGGCGCCGGGACTGAAGAGTATCGAAGACGCCACCGAGATCCGCAGCCGTATCCTGGCGGCCTTCGAGTCCGCCGAGCGCGAGACGAACCCGGAAAAACGCCGCGCGTGGCTGACGTTCGTCATCGTCGGCGGCGGCCCAACCGGCGTGGAGTTGGCCGGCGCCCTGGCCGAAATTGCCAGGGATACGCTGCGCTACGACTTCCGCAGCATCAATCCCGCGGACGCCAATATTCTGCTGGTGGAAGGCGCGGACCGGCTGATCCCGTCCTTTCCACTCGACCTGTCCGCGAAGGCCGAACGGGAGTTGGTTAAGTTAGGGGCGCACGTTCGAACTCAAGCGACAGTAACTGGCCTCGACCAGGACGGCGTCACCGTGCATTCCACCCGCGGTGACGATCGTATCGCGGCGAAAACAGTGCTGTGGGCCGCGGGCGTTGCGGCTTCCGAATTGGGCCAGATCATCGCCGCCCGGACTGGGGCGCCCATCGACCGTGCCGGGCGCCTGGTGGCGCAGCCAGACCTGACGCTGCCGGGCCATCCGGAGATTTTTGCCATCGGCGACATAGCCAATTTCAGCCATCAGACCGGACAACCGCTGGCCGGCCTGGCGGCGGTGGCAATGTCCGAAGGGCGCTATGTCGCACGAGTCATCCAGGCGCGCCTCCGCGCCCAAACTACTCCGCCGTTCCATTACTTCGACAAGGGCATGCTGGCCACAATCGGGCGCAATAAGGCTGTGGCCGCCTTCGGCAAGGTCCACATATCCGGACCGTTAGCCTGGTTCGTATGGTTATTCGTACACCTGTTGTACCTGGTGGAATTCAACAACCGGCTGTTGGTTCTAACTGAGTGGATTTACGACTACGTGACGCGCAATCGGGGAGCGCGGCTAATCACCGGCGGTGTGGTGCAAACTCGTCCGGGTGGGAACCGCAAACGCGACTAACCAGTCCAAAGTGCAAGCCAGACAAGGAGTCTCGCCTGCGTGCGCGCAACAGGATCGCGGTACAGTTAAGCCTAAAGCCTCGGCTTTGAGCAGAAGTAGCATCTGCGATTCGTGCAAGCGATGTAACTCCCGCCGGACATCGCTTTCCTTGAGAGTCCCCATGACGCCTCCCCATATTCGAGATCACCCAACCGAGTTCTGTTTATTGCTATATCATAATTAGGTCGCCGTCAGCAAGCCCCTAAGTGAATAGTTAACTTGGTTGTTGGTGCGTCTATGTGTTCAACGCTACTTAGGCGCGCGACGGAGGAAGGGAGGTATGAAGACGGGCAATCAGACGGCGCACTCGCCGCGGCCAAGCTGTAGCGAGAACGCTGAGTCGTCACCCCAATCCTGATAGATATCGGGGTATAACTCGGCTGGTTTGGCAAGATCGTTTGTAAGTGCGCGGAAAGTTTCGACTTTGTGGCGCATTACATACTCGCGGAAGGTCTCTGCGGATGACCGATGGGCGATGTAATGATCCAGAATGCGCGCCACGGCCGTCGGCGCCAGGCGCGCGGGCACGCTCTGCACGGCGAGTCCAAAACGCATAATGCCCTCGCCATCGAAACCGCCGCCGAGCAACATCAGGTAGTACGGTACTTCACGGCCGCCGATCTTGCGCGCGTTGCCGTAGAAGCCGAAATCGCCGATCCAATGGTGGCCGCACGAGTTCGGGCATCCGCTGACTTTGATGGAGAGCTTGCGCACGAGCGGGTCGTCGTACGTTCGCACAGTCTCCTGTAGCGCCGCTCCCAGGTTCATGGATTTGGTTAGGGCGAGGTTGCAGGAATAGGCTCCGGGGCAAGTGGTGACGTCGCCGATCTCGCGCGCGCCGTCGGCGCCGAGTCCGATCCCGGTCAACACCGCGCGCACCCGGCGGAGGGCGCCGAGCGGAACAAAGCCCAGAAGCATGTTCTGGTCGATGCCTATGCGCAATAGTCCATCGCCGGCATCGGCCGCCAGTTTCGCCAAACCTCGCATCTGGCCGCTGGTAAGATTACCCTGGTCGACACGCACGAGCACGGTTGCGTATCCATGCTGCCGTTGTGGCATGACGTTGGTTTCGAGCCAGCGATCATAGCTTTGGTCTCCGCTGCCATTCGTATGAACCACCGGCAGAAGCGCGCCCTGGCCCAGGGGCTGCGGGTTTGACTGGTAGCCGCCGAATCCCTCAGGCACCAGATCCGGCCAGCCGATACCACCGTTTTCGAGGATATCCGTATACTCGCGCTCGATCTGCTCACGCAGCCAGTCGATCCCGCGCTCGCGCAACACGAATTTCATGCGCGCTTTGTTGCGGTTCTGGCGGTTACCGAACTTGTTGAATACCCGAACCACGGCCTCGCAACGGTTCATGAGCCGCTCTTCGGGCAGAAATTCGTCCAGCAGTTGCGCCTCGGTCGGCAGCGGTCCCAGTCCGCCTCCAATGACCACCCGGAAACCACGCCGGCCTCCCCGCACGACCGCGCGCAGGCCGATGTCGTTAATAGCGCCGGAAATGCAATCCCGGTCGCGGCAGCCGTCGAATGCAATCTTAAATTTGCGCGGCAGGTTGCCGGTGAGATCCTTGCGCAAGAAGGCATAGGCGACCCGCTGCGCATAAGGACGCACGTCGAAGACCTCGTCGCGGCTGAGACCGGCTAGTGGACAGGTGGTGACATTGCGCACCGTGTTGTAGCAGGCCTCCCGGTTGGTGAGTCCGGTATCCGCCAATAAGTGCATCAAGTCCGCGACCTGCGCCAGGGGCACGAAGTGAAACTGCAGGTTCTGGCGCGTGGTAAGGTGGCCCTTGCCGGCGGCGAACTGGTCGCTGATGTTTGCCAGCTGGTCCATCTGGGCGGCGGTCATCAGCCCGCCGGGAACCTTACACCGCACCATCTGCACACCCGGCTGCCGCTGGCCGTAGATTCCGTGTTTCAGGCGGAAAGGGCGGAACTCTTCCTCGGGTATTTCACCGGCCAGGAAGGCTGCCGCCTTGTGTCGGAAGGTTTCGATTTCCTCGCGAACCACCAAGTCGTGCTGGCGCTCAAAATCCTCGCGGACGGTCAGGACATCTTCGATTACGGCTTCCATTTTGTAATCTACCTATTCCCTATAGAGATTAGCATAAATGCGCCGCAGATTCAAGAATCCTACTCTAGAAGAATGGCAATGCGCCGCCGTGATTTTCTGGCACTGGCCGCTGGGAGCGGGGCCGCCGCGGTATCCGGGCAGCGCCTCGTGGTCAGCGTACAAGTCATGTTCGACCGCGGAGCGCACGGCGGACGCGGATTGCAGGACCGCGAAGTCTCCCGGTTTGCGGCCTTGCAGGATGAGGCACGCCGAGAATACGCCACCAGTGGCATCGATTTCGAACTGCACACCCTGGAGGGCGCCTTCCTGCGCCAGCAGGGATATTCGGCCATACCCGACAAGTTTCTGACGCCCGGGATGATCAACCTTTTCGTAACTGATTCTTTGGGTTACGACATCGACAAGGACCGCACGGGTGGCTGCTCGATTGGGCCGCGCGCACCGGACCGGCGATCCGGCGGGCATCCGTTCTACATCACCTTCCTGGGCTTGCACGACGCCCACGACACTACGCTGCCCCATGAATACGCGCATCACTTCACACTCGACACGCGGCGGAGCACCGGAGTCGCCGGTAACTTTTGGGCGGATCTGCGGAACGATTATTGGCTATGGCGGCAGCGGCATGGTGCGGCGATTCCGGAGTTCCGGAGGTGCGCCGGATCCCCGTGGGCGAGGTTTCGATAGATGCACCCCTTCTGCCAGGACTTGCGCTACGGGGCGCGCTGGCCGGTTCGGCGATCGGAGTGGCCGGCGCGGTGGCGGCTGGCCGCGCCCTATCCGTGTGTCTGTTCCGAATCACCCCGGCGGATCTTCCGACCCTGCTTCTGGTAATCGCGGTCCTGGGAGTTGTCAGCCTAAGAGTGAGTTGCCTGGCAGCGCGCATCCCATAACTCGATGGGGTTGCCTTCGGGATCATACAACCGGGCGATGGGGCCGTTGGGGTAAAAGTGCGGATCGATCTCGACTTTCACGTTCGCCGCCTGCAGTCGTGCCACGATGGCTTGGCACCATCGCCAAAGCATTCCGTGTCTTCAGGAAAGGGCGCGAAAGCCGTCGGTCCGGCTTCCTGGCGCCAGCGCGACTCCCAGGTGAGTGCGATCCCAGTCGCGAGCGCCTTGGGATCGCGCGCCCGGAAGAAGAAACCACCGATGCCTGTCACCTGTTCCATATTCTTCCCGTTATGGACCAGCCAGAGGGAAACTGAAATCGCTATCGTCGCGTCGTGTAGTCAGGCGCCCGGTACAATGGACGCCATTCACGCAAGAAAACGTCCGTTAAGATGGAGGTGGTCATGAGCACCTTCGGTTTGCGTGGCGGCGCATTTGCCATGCTCGCCCTCTTCTCCCCGATCGTGGCCTCCGCACAGGTCACATTCCGGACCGAAACCAACCGGGTGTTGGTGCCAGTGGTGGTACGCGACGCAGATGGGAACGCAGTCTCCAACCTGCACAGAGAGGATTTTGAGCTTCTTGATAACGGCAGACCACAAACGATCGTGGACTTCACAGTTGAAGAGACATCCGGCAAAGCAGCCGAAGACCGGAGCTTGCCGGGCAGTGGCACGCCGTCCGCGCCGATGATGATGCCCGATCACTTCGTGGTGCTGCTCTTCGACGATCTGCACCTGTTGGACCCTGCCGATCTGGCTTATGCCCGCCGCGCGGCTCTTAAGTTTCTGGACACGCTACAGCCCAACGATCGCGTC
The DNA here is from genome assembly GCA_049511415.1 of Bryobacteraceae bacterium. Lineage (GTDB taxonomy): Bacteria > Acidobacteriota > Terriglobia > Bryobacterales > Bryobacteraceae > Bog-159. The sequence continues at coordinate 57,566 of JBEKYC010000042.1, forward strand.
GCGCTGATCACCACGGCGGGTCCGGGTGGGGTGGATTTCACCTCCGACCGCGACAAACTGCGTCGTGCCGTGCGGGATCTGATACCGGGAGGCCACGCCGCCCTGGCGACCATGACTGTCGAGCAGTTGACGCGTGCAGTAATCGCTCTGTTCGAGAACGTTGTGAAGCGCATGTCCACTCTACCGGGCCAGCGGACTATGGTGGTGATTTCACCTGGTTTTCGAATTCAGAGCCCCGCATGGACGTGCGTGCCGGAGACCATGCGCGTGATCGACCACGCCATCCGGTCGCGCATCGTCATCGGGAGCGTCGATGCAAAAGGGCTGGCCTTGCAGAGTGCGACGACCCGATTCTGGGAATTTCAGGAGCGGGTAACAGACGGCACCGGAGGGACATTCATCCGCGACAACAATGACTTGGACAGAGCCGTGCAGCGGCTTGCCACGGTGCCCAAGTACATCTATTTACTCAGCTTCTCGCCGGACGCGCTCGAATCCGATGGCAGTTTCCATAAGCTGACGGTGAAAGTACGCGACGGGCGCAAGCTCGATATACGCGCGCGCAAAGGGTATGATGCTCCGGGCGGCGACAAGCTTGCGCGCAAGCCCAAGGAAGCGGAAGGCACGGCCAAAACAGAGACTCTCCGGCCGAGCGAAGCGGAGACCAAGGAAGTCGCGCAGTCCTTGGGCATCGCTCCCGCGACGACAGCCGCTGCCCCGGCCCCCAAGGATGACGAGATCATCACGCGCGACGAGGCGGTGACCTTCAAGGTGCAGGGCAATCTGGTGGAGATCCCGGTGGTGGCGCGCGACCGTCGAGGCAACGCGGTCGGGAACCTGCGCCAGGAAGACTTCCGCGTTTTTGATAAAGGCAAGCGGCAGGAGATCAGCAAATTCGTGGTGCAGAAGAGAAGCGCGATCGGTGCGCCCGCCGGACAGTCGTCTTCGACGCCGCCGAGCGAGGCGGAATCGCCTGCCGCGCCGGCTCCCCCAGGCCGCTTCATCGCCTTCGTCTTCGACGATCTGCATGCGCAGTCCGCCGAGGTGGCGCAAACCAGGGCGGCGGTGCAGCGTTATCTTCGGTCGTCGGTTCAGCCCGGAGACCGCCTCGCTCTCCTTACCACGTCCGGCAAAGTCGCGGTGGACTTCACCGATAAGCCGGACACGTTGAATGCGGCCTTGGTCAAGGTGATTCCAAATCCCGTCACGCCTTCCGCCCTGCGCTCCTGCCTGTATATCAGCTACTACGAGGCTGTGCTGATTGACCAGCAGGTCTCGCTACATCCCTTCCTCAGCGACCTGTCGCGCAGCATTCCACTGCAAACCGCTTACTACGATGCCACACAATGCCTGCCGAGCCCGGACGCGCAGAGTGTTTTCGACACCGCCGTGGAGGAAGTTCGCCAGGCTTACTACAACGGACAGCAGGAGACGCGCGCGGTATTGACGGGGATGAAGGATCTGGTACGCCGCATGGCCACGCTACCCGGCCAGCGAACGGTCGTTCTGGTGTCACCCGGGTTCTTTGTCGCGCCGGATCAGCAGGGCCTGGCGTCCGATCTGTTGGCGCAGGCCGTCCGTTCCAAAGTCCTCATCAATACGATCGATGCGCGTGGTGTGTGGACCAGTTCGACCTTTGACGCCAGCCAGAGAGGGGGGCCGCCTCCCGCGACGGTTATCGCCTTCAAAGATCAGGATGGCAACGCTGCCGCCGATGAACTGATGGCGCTGGCCGAAGGCACGGGTGGGATCGTGAATCTCGACAATGATTTCTTCGGCGGCATACGGAAAGCGGCGAATGCCCCCGAGTATCTCTACGTGTTGGGCTTCGCGCCGCAGAACCTGAAGTTCGATGGCGGCTTCCATCAGTTGAAAGTGACGGTCAGTTCTTCGGAAAAAGTGTCGCTACAAGTACGCCGCGGCTATTGGGCGCCGAAACAAGCCGAGGACGAGATGGCCGTCTCCAGGCAGGAAATCGAGAATGCCGTATTCTCGCGAGACGAAATCCACAATCTGGCGGTGGAGATGCATACGCAGGTGACCGATTCCGGAGGGCAGCCGAAACTGAAAGTGATGACCAGCGTGGACCTCAAGTGGATTCACTTGCGCAAAGCCGAGGACCGCAACCGGAACGAACTGACGATCGTGGCCGCCCTGTTCGACACTAATGGCAACTTCGTCGCCGGCACGCAGAAACTTCTGGAACTGCGGCTGCGTGACGAGACGGTCAGTACATTACAGGAGAAGCCGCCCGTGGTCATCGCCACGGAGTTCGATGTGAAGACCGGCGGATACCTGGTGCGGCTGGTGGCGCGCGATGCCGAAGGCCAGCAGATTACCGCGGAGAACGCCGCGGTGCAAGTCCCTTAGGGGTTCGTTATGCGCATAGCTTTTCTAATTCTGTTATTTTCGTTTTGCGGCGCGCCGGCGCAGGAACCGTCCGGGAAGACATTTAAATCGGGCGTGACGATGATTCAGGTCCCGGTGGTTGTTCGCGACCGCGACGGGCACACCGTGAGCAATCTGGAGAAGGACGATTTTCAGCTTTTCGACAATGGGAAGCGGGTGGAGATCGCGAGTTTCTCGGTGGAGAAGGCGGGGAGCCAGGCGATTCCCGACAGGTCGCTGCCCGATCCGAACGCCGCGGCTCCGGCAAAGCCGGCCCAGGCAATGGATGTTCCCGAGCGGTTCATCGCATATTATTTTGACGACCGATCCATTCGCGGAATCGCGGACCTGACTCGCATCCGCACGGCCGCCGCGCAGCAGTTCGGCGACTTACAACCGGGCGATCGCGCCGCGATCTTCACGTCGTCGTGTCATGTGATGCTGGATTTCACCAACGACCGGGCGCAGTTACAGGCGACCGTATCGCGGCTGGAGTTAGCTCCTCCGCCTATGTGCCGCGTTTCCCAAGCGCAGGTGCTGCAAGTGGAGGTTCTGAAAGACGTCGTCCACAGGATGTCCAACCTACCGGGGCGGCGATCGATCATCGTGATCTCGTCGGGCTTCTGGGTGGGGCATGATCGGACACGGGAGCCAGAGGAACTGATTGAATCCGCGGTCCGCTCGAAGGTCGTGATTGACGCGCTGGATCTGGGAGCGTCCACCGATTACACCGGTTTCAGCGCCGGTTCCGCGGGGATGGGTGTCAATAACCCAGGCCGGTCGGCCGCCAATCCCACGCTGCCGGAAGTGCTGCTGGACTTGACGCACGGCACCGGCGGGACATATGTGACGGGCAACGATTTCGCCGTGAGCCTGCGCAAACTGGCCACTCCGGAGAGCCACTATCTTCTCGCCTTCTTGCCCACCGCGAAGGCGGACGGAAGCGCGCACAAGTTGAAGGTTAAGCTGGCGAATGCCGGCAAACTGAAAGTGGAAGCGCGCGCCGAGTATTATGCGCCCCAGCGGGCGGAGTGAGGGCGGTACACTCAGGTGGTGAGAGAATTGCGCGCTTTGACGCCGGAGGAACTGGCACGGGCGGAGGAGCGCCTGCGGAATCCGGCGCCGGGCAGCCGGATTGAAGCCGCGCAAAAATACGGCATGGACCTCACGCTGCTGATTGAGCGGTTGCGGCTAGCGCCAGCCGAGCGAGGACGCGACCTGGAAGATGCGGCGGAGGCCATCGAAGCCGTGCGCGGCATTGCGCGCCATTTATGATTAAGTTCGCGCGCGCGGTTCAGGTTCTCTGCGACGCTGCAGTGGAATTCGTGGTCGTCGGAGGTCTCGCGGGTACCATTCATGGCGCCAGCAGGATTACGTTCGACCTCGACATCTGCTACGCGCGAAATCCGGCGAATCTGCGACGGTTAACGGCAGCGTTGGCGCCGTTTAACCCGCGTCCGCGCGGATTTCCGGAACATCTGCCATTTATTTGGGTTCGTCAGAAGAATTCGTGGGTCGATTCCGGCTCGGGCAACTTGCCAAGTGAGTGATAGAGCGCAAGTTCGAGGCAGCGGAAGGTGCGGAAACCGTAGGATTTTCTCATGGTGACTTTAGCCTTGTTGTTCAGACCCTCGACAACTCCGCTGGAAAGCAGCTTCTGAGCGCGGAAATAGTTGAGGATCAATTCGCGGTGATGGCGAAGTGACCGGGCGATGTTCTTCATGGGCTCGATGCGCGAGCGCATCACTTGCCGACACCAGTCATCCAGGAACTTTCCGGCCCATGCGGGCGAGCTGTAGTCCCAGAGCTACTGAAAGGCTTCCTTAAGAAGGTAAGCACGTACGGTCTTCAGGTTGTAACGGAGCAGATCGCGCAACCGGAAGCGCTGTTCCGTCTTCAGATTCTCTTCGCGGCTGAGCAGCAGCCAGCGCGACTTCTTCAGCACGGGCACACCGCCCTCGCTCGCTATACGGCGCGATTCTCCCGCTCGGATTTCGTCCAGTGCCTTGTTGATTTTTTTCGCCACGATGTGAAAACGATCGAGGATGTGAAGCGCCTCGGAGCATTTCTCGCGAATGACCTTTAGGTAGGGTTCCCACATATCGGAGCAGACGAACACAATCTTCGAAGCCAGTTCTTCGCCGATGATGGTGAAAAATCCCCGAAAGGATGCGATGGTTCTTTCGCGGCCCACCCAAAGCAGGCGCGTGACGTCGAGATCGATCTGATAAACCAGAGTCAAGTACTTGTGGCGTTTGGAATATTAGATCTCATCGACGCCGATCGCATCGATTTGGCCTAGCACCCGGTGCTCTAGCCCGAAGGTGACGACATGTTCCACCGCGTCGAAGACCTTGTCCCAGGAGGTGCGAAAGGCCTCCGCCGTCTCTTTCCATGACAGTCTCCGCGCCCAACGGGCTAAGAAGAGCATGTAGGCTTTGGTCAGTGTGCGTTTGCCGTCGCCCAGGGAACTTCTTCGACAGCCACAATGCCGCAGCGGCGACAGTTGACGCGCCGCATGGTGTACAGAAGGAAGACGAGAAACCCCCACAGGGGAATGAACTCAAAGCGCCGTTCGGAGAGTTGGTCGTAACCGGGCGCCTGCAAATGGCAGCGCGAGCAGACTGCGGCCGAACCCGTGCGCGGTCGCACGGCCACTTCGATACTCTTTTTGTCGGCACTGAAGTGGGCGTGCTGGTAGACAAAACCTCGGAAACGATGGCAGCGGTTTAGAATCGTGATCAGTTCCATGGCGCGGAAGCGGGCGGCGGCGAATCTCTACCGTAAACCGCTCCAGACCCGTGAGCCGCGGGATCGAAAAACGCTGGGCGACTGATCGTTCTTTACTGCTTTCAGGTAAGCGGCTCGAAGCAGGAGGAGGAACTTTCGTTGGTGCAGGTTCGATCAGCCGGACGGTCGTGTTGACTGCGGTACGAATTTCGCGTTCGGTAAACGGCGCGAGCCGTAGCACGGCTAC
>JBEKYC010000043.1:0-60480 GCA_049511415.1 Bryobacteraceae bacterium
TAGGTGCGGCGGAAGAAGGTGTCGGTCATGCCGGCGATGTAGTCGCAGACGACGCGGTGGGCGGGTTCGGCCGAGATGAGATCCCGGTAGGAGAGAGGCAGGGTATCCGGGTTTTGGACGAAGAATTCAAACAGCTCGGCGATCATGGCGGCGGCGCGGTCCCGTTCGGCGCTCAAGGCCGGGGAGGTGTAGACGCGGCCATGCAGGAACCGCTTCAAATCGCGGTTGGCGGTTTCTGTATCGGGAGTGAAAGCGGCGAGACGTTCGGGGAAATGGCGCACGGCATCCACCGTGGCGACGGCGGCTTGGGTGGCGCGCGAAACGGTGCCTTCGATCAGGCCTGACACGAGGGCATCGATCAGGCAGCGAAGCGCCTCATGAAATCGCTCGGCTGGGGACGCGCCGGGAAACTGGGTTTCGGCCGTTTCGAACCAAGCGGCATAGAAGGGCACTTCGCCGACGGCATCCTCGGGGAGGAGCAAGCCGGCGGAAACGGCGTCGTCCAGATCGGCGCAATTGTAGGCGATTTCGTCGGCCAGGTCGATTAGCTGGGCTTCGAGGGGCGGGCGGAAGCCGGGAAGGTATTCGTCGAGAGCGGGGACCTGGCCAGGGGCGAAGTCACGGGAGTGCTTGGCGATTCCTTCGCGGACTTCAAAGGTCAAGTTGAGGCCGGGGAAGCGGGCATAGCGCTGCTCGAAGATTTCCACGATGCGGACGGCATGCAAGTTATGCTCGAAGCGCGCGCCGTAGCGGCGCATCTGAAGGTCGAGAGCTTCTTCGCCGGCATGAGAAAAAGGGGGATGGCCGATATCGTGGGCGAGCGCCAAGGCCTCGGTCAGATCCTCATCCAAACCGAGCGCCGCAGCTACCGTGCGAGCGATCTGGGCCACTTCGATGGTGTGGGTGAGGCGGTTGCGGAAGTGATCGCCGAGTCCGGGGGTAAAGACCTGGGTTTTAGCTTCCAGGCGGCGGAAGGCGCGGGCATGCACGATGCGGTCGCGATCGCGCTGGAAGGCGTTGCGATAAGGATGCGCGGATTCCGGGTAGCGCCGCCCTCTGCTCGCATCGACCGGAAAGCGGAGGTGGCGGAGCATGCGGCCGATTATTTCGGTGGCAGGTCGCCGTAGGCCTGCATGGCGGCCTGTCCCACGGCGCCGGGTTTGGCGCGGAGGGGATCGAGCAAGTTGCGCGCTTCAGCGGGCTTGGTAGGTCCGATGAGCTTGGCGAGAGTGAGGGCGGCCTGATCCTTGGAGACGAAGACGGTCGGATCATCAATCAGGGAGCGGAGGAGTTTCGCGCCCAAGTCAGCCTTGCCTTCGGCGAAGTAGACCTGGCCGAGCGAGTATTTGGCCAGGGACGAATATTTCTTGCCGGCGGAATCAGCCACGGAGCTGAAACGTTTTTCGGCTTCGCTCAGCTTGCCTTGATCGGCGGCGATGCAACCCAAATAATATTCGGCAATATAGCCTTCATCGGATCCGGAATCCTTGGCGGCGAGTTCGCTGAATACCTTGATGGCTTCAGCATCCTTAGCAGCCTGGGTTGGGAAGGAAAGGGGAGCGCTGGGTTGGGGAGTGACCGTGACGGGCGCCTCCTGAACCGCGATGGCGTGCGCCAGGGCCTCCTGACGGACGGTCTGCTGATGCCCGCGGTAGTAGAAAATCAAGACCACGAGGGCAACCACGACCACGGCGGCGGCGCCATAACGGGCGATCTCGGTCCGATGTTCTTCAAAAAAATCTACTGTATGTTCGACTTCAAGCGCAAACTTGTCAGTCTTCAGCTCTTTACGGGTGATTCTAGCCACGAATACCTCAGGGATGGTGGAATCTCTATCTTAGCACGGGGAGCGTTGAGCGCGGGCGGGCGGGGAGGCTACGGCAAGGGTTACCAGAAAAGATCCTGGAAATGGGTATTGACACGGGCGTCCACTCAAGTACAATCCAGAATGGCGGCATTTTTCCAAACCGAAAGGGGCGCGAAATGTTCAAAACAAAAAAACCCCGGCCTGCGGCTTCAGCCGATGGCGATCAATTTACGAGCACGGAGGTGGCGCGCATCTGCGGCGTGAGCCTGCGGCAATTGCAATGGTGGGACGAACGCAATGTCGTCTCGCCGCGCCAGGACGGCCACAAGCGCGTGTACCTTTCGCAAGAGGTGCTGGAAGTTTCGGTGATCGCGGAGCTGCGGCGTAAGGGATTTTCGCTACAGAAGATCCGGCGCGTGCTGCGTTTTCTACAGAAAGATATGGGCAAGCGGCTGAGCGACGCGCTGAAGAGCGAATCGGAGACGCACCTGCTGACGGACGGTAAGTCGATCTATCTGGAAGAAGCGCCGAACCGGATCATCGATCTTCTGAAGAATGCGCGGCAGCCGATGTTTCTGGTTTGCGTGAGCGACCAGGTGCGGCGGCTATCGCATTCGATGAAGAAGCCGGCGCGCTCGGAGACGGGATCGGCGGCACGCAAGGCGCGGGCGGTCTGAGACGCTGAGACACGGGGACACGGAGACGCGGTGACACGGAGACTGGGGGCTCCGGTTTGGGTCAGCCTGGGCCACCTGGTGGCGGGCGTGCTTTTGGCCGCCGGACTTCCGGTTCGCTTCGCGGAGCACACGGTCGCCACCGGACTCACGGGCGGCTACCAGGTGGTGGCGGTCGATTTAAACCACGACGGCAAGACGGACCTGATCGCATTGGCCAGCGGCATGAGCGAACTGGTCTGGTTCGAGAATCCCGGCTGGCAACGGCACGTGATTGCCGGCAATCTCTCGGGCATGATCAATCTGGCGGCTTGGGATTTCGACGGCGACGGCATTCCCGAGATCGTGCTGGCTTCCGGTTTTTCCATGGAAGCGCGGAAGAGCGCGGGCATTGTTTCGGTGCTGCACCACGACGGCGACCCGCGGCAACCGTGGACGATTCACGAGATCGACCGGCTGGCGACGTCGCACCGGCTGCGCTGGGCGGATATCGATGGCAGCGGCAAGAAGGTGGTGATCAGCCAGCCGCTGACTAATGCCAACGCGGAGCGGCCCGAGGAGCACGCACACACGCCGCTGGTGCTGTATCGGCCGGGCGAGTGGAAACGGGAGACGATTTCCGAGGCGGACGAAGGCGTGGTGCATGGCATTTACATCGTGGACTGGGACGCCAACGGGCGCGACGATATTCTGACCGCGGGCTTTACGGGGATTCATCTGTTCCGGTTTGGGCGGGACGGCGGATGGAGCCGCAGCGAGATTGGGAAGGGCGATCCGGCGGCGTGGCCCAAGTGCGGGTCGAGCGATGTGGCGGTGGGGCAACTGGGGAAGCAGCGATTTCTGGCGGCGATCGAGCCGTGGCACGGCAACCAGGTGGCGATTTATCGCGAGAGCGGAGGCGCGTGGCGGCGGCAAGTGATCGACGACACGCTGGCCGATGGGCACACGATCTGGACCGCGGATTTGAATGGCGACGGGCGGGATGAAGTGGTGGCGGGATATCGCGGCAAGGGCGTGAATGTGTACTACGCGCAGGATGCGGATGGGGAGCGATGGTCGAAGGTGGTGTTGGACAAGGATATGCCGGCGGCGGCTTGCGCGGTGGCGGATCTGAATGGGGATGGGCGGTTGGATGTGGCATGCATCGGGTCGGCGACGGGGAGTTTGAAGTGGTATGAGAACTTGGGTGGGCGGTGAGATGGAATACCGCGGAGGTGGAGGCTGCCCCGCGTATTCGCACTGTCGTAAGATCTTAGTTTGCCGGAACTCCTTGTCACAGTGGCGATTCCCACATTGGCCGCGGATGCGCGCCTTGTGGAATGCCTGGCCGCGCTGGAGCGGCAGACACTTCGCGATTTCGAAGTGATTGTGATTGACAACAGCGGCGTGGGCGCGGCGCGGGGCACTGGCGTGCGGGTGATCGAGCAGGCGCGCAACGTGGGCTTCGGGGCGGCGGTGAACGCGGCTTTCCGGGAATCGCGCAGCCGGTATCTGGCGACGCTGAACGACGACGCGCTGCCGCATCCGGGATGGCTGGCAGCGCTGGTGGCGGCGCTGGAGGCGCGTCCGGATGCGGGGATGTGTGCGTCGCAAGTGCGCCTTTTCGGGGAAGAAGCGCTGGATTCGGCGGGTATGCTGGTGTGCGGCGACGGGAGCAGCAAGCAGCGCGGGCACATGCGTCCGCCGCAGTTTTTTCCAGTGGCCGAGGAGGTCTTGCTTCCGAGCGGATCGGCGGCGCTTTACCGGCGGGCGATGCTGGAGGAGATCGGGCTGTTCGACGAGGATTTCTTCCTATACTGCGAGGACACGGACCTGGGGCTGCGGGCGCGATGGGCCGGATGGCGGTGTCTGTACGCGCCGGAAGCGGTGGTGGAGCATCATTACTCGCACTCGGCAGGGCGGGCTTCGCGGTTGAAGGCGTATTACGTGGAGCGCAACCGGCTGTTCGTGCTGGCGAAGAATTTTCCGGCGCGCCTGCTGGCGGCGGCGCCGTTCGTGTCGCTGGCGCGCTACGGGTGGCATCTGCGATGCATGCTGGGCGGGCGCGGCGCGGCGGCGCGGTTCCGGCTGGAAGGCGCATCGGGCTGGCGCATGCCGCTCTATGTACTGCGGGCGCATGCAGCGCTCGTTTGGCGGTTCCCTGCCCTGGCGCGGCAACGGAGGCAGATTCGCGCGGGCGCGCGGATATCATCGCACATCTATGGCCGGCTGCTGCGAGCGCACGCCATATCGGCGCGGCGGGTGGCGGAACTATAATGCCGGCGAATGCGCTGCTGGTGATCGTGCCGGCTTATAACGAGGAAGCGGCCGTGGGCGGCGTGGTGCGGGCGGTGCATGTGGCGATGCCGGGCACGCCGGTGCTGGTGATCGACGATTGTTCCGCGGATGCGACGCAACAGGTGGCGCGCGATGCGGGCGCGCGCGTGCTGCCGTTACCGCATCACCTGGGCCTGGGCGGCTGCGTGCAGGCGGGCTACAAACTGGCATTCGAATTGGGCTACCAATACGTGATCCGGGTGGATGGCGACGGGCAGCACGATGCGCGGGATATACCGCGGGTCTTCGCGGCGCTGCGCGAGTCGGGCTGCGAGATGGTGATCGGGTCGCGCTTCGTGAACGAAAACGGATCGCGAACGGGAGTGGTGCGGGGCATCGGCATCCGTTTCTTCCGCATGGTGCTGCGGCCGATTTTGGGCAAGGCGGTACACGATCCGACATCCGGGTTCGTGGGTGTGAACCGGAATGCGCTGCAGGTGTTCAGCAAGAGCTTTCCGCTGGAATATCCGGAGATCGAGGCGCTGGTGGTGCTGCAACGCAAGCGATTCCGCTTTCTGGAGATTCCCTGCCAGATGCATCCGCGGACCACAGGGCGTTCGTCTATCACGGCGCCACGATCGATTTATTACATCGTGCACGTGCTGCTGGGGGTGTTCGTGAACGTGCTGAAATTCGAACGGCGAGCGAAGCCGGGAAAGGCTTAAGGAGGGATTATGGACCGTCTACTGAGTGCCATGACGGTGGTGAGCGGGGTCTTGTTTTTGCTAGTGCTGATCTCGGTGCGGCGCGCGCACATACGCGTGGAATATTCGGTAAGCTGGTTGTTGGCGGCGGCGGCGCTGCTGATTCTTTCACGGTCGCGCGGCCTGCTGGAAACGGCGGCGCACAAGCTGGGGCTGACGTATCCGCCGCTGGCTCTACTGCTGGTGGTTGGCGGCGTTTTTCTGCTCATGTTTTACCGTTTTTCCGTGATCCTCTCCAAATTGCGCGACGATAATATTGCGCTGGCGCAGCGGCTGGCGATTCTGGAATACCATATGCGGAGCCTGGCGGATGGGCAGCCGCATGCCTGAAGTCCGGGGAAAGGCGAAGGGCAAGGCGCGCGCGAAGGCGGCGGCAGTTACACCACAGGCGAAGAGGTCCGGGTCGCGCTGGTGGATTTATGCGGCGGCCTCGGCCGCGGCTGTGCTGGCGGTGTTCCTGGTTTATGGACCGGCGATCGGCGGACCGTTCGTTTTCGACGACATCTCGCAGCCGTACCAGAGGCCGAATTATCCGAGTGAGTTGAGCGCCTGGATTCAGGGCGTGCGTCCGCTGCTGATGTTCAGTTACTGGGTGAATTACCAGATCTCACAGGAGCCGACCGGTTTTCACATTACTAACTTATTGATTCACCTGCTAAACGGCGGACTGATTTTTCTAATTGTCCGGAAGATGCTGGGGTTGAATGGACGCGGCGGCCGCGATCTGCTGGCAGCGTTCGCGGCGGCCGTATTTCTGCTGCATCCGTTGCAAACGGAGTCGGTGGCGTATGTGGCGGGACGGTCGGAGGCGTTGAGCGTCCTGTTTTTCTTGGGCGCGTTCGCGGTATTCCTGTACCGGGGAGCGGCGGCGGTGTCGTGGAAGACGGCCGCGGCGGTGCTGGTGTTATTTGGGGCGGCGGTGGCCACCAAAGAGCATACGCTGGTGCTGCCCGCTTTGCTGCTACTGACGGATTATTATTGGAATCCGGGCTTTTCGTTTGCGGGCATACGGCGGAACTGGCGGGTGTATGTGCCGATCGCTGTGGGCGCGGCGGGCGGCGCGGCATTCGTGGCGAACGTGCTGGCGCACGCAGGGCGCAGCGCCGGATTCGGGATTAAGGAATTCACCTGGTATCAATACTTCTTTACGCAGTGCCGGGCATTTTTCGTGTATCTGCGGTTGCTAGTGTTTCCCGCGGGGCAGAATCTGGACTGGGAATACGCGATTTCGCGCAACCTGATGGATCATGGGGCGATCGTGGGACTGGTAGTGATTCTGGCGCTGGCAGCGGCCGCGATTTATTACCGGCGGCGCTTTCCATTGGCGTCTTATGGATTCTTTGTCTACTTACTGCTGATGGCGCCGACATCGTCATTCGTGCCTATCAAGGATCCGATTGCCGAGCGGCGATTGTATCTGCCGATGATCGGCATCTTACTGCTAGTTACAGCGGGATTGCAATATGTGCGAATGGACCGGCGTAAGCTGGCGGCGGCTCTGGGCGCGGTGGTGTTGGTGCTGGCGGTGGTCACCTGGCAGCGGAATCAACTCTGGGCGAGCGATATCGCGATTTGGGAGGACGCTGCCAGTAAGTCACCCGGCAAGCCGCGGGTGCATTTTCAATTGGCGCATACTTATGCCAACTATCAGCGCTATCCGGAAGCTATCGCGCAGTATGCGGAAACCGCCGAGTTGGAACCTCCGCCATACGACTTGTTGTATGACTGGGGACTGGCGCTGACGGATGGCGGCCATCCCGAGCAGGGGCTGTTGAAGCTGCAACAGGCCGCGGCCATGGAGCCGAGCGCGCAGGTTTATACGGAGATGGCGCGCGCGTACATCGCGCAGAAGCGATGGCAGGAGGCGCTGGAGGCGCTGGCGCAGGCGGAGAAACTGGACGCGGGCTACTACATGATTTACGACAATCGGGGCGGGATTCGCGCCAACCTGAACGATTTCGCGGGCGCGGCGGCGGACTACCAGCACTCGCTGGAGTTGAATCCGGCGAACGATCACGCGCGGCAGATGCTCGGGATCGTGCAGCAGCGGCTGCGGCAGCCGGCGCCGCGCTAACATGCGTCCGCTGCGGATCGGCATCAACGCGCTGTACCTGATACCGGGGGGCGTGGGCGGCACCGAAATTTATCTGCGGCATTTATTGCGGGCGTTGGCGACGATTGACGATCGCAATCTGTATTTCGTTTTTACGAACCGGGAGACGGAGGCGGAACTGGTCCCCGACCGCCCCAATTTTCGCGTAGTGGCGCAGGGAGTGCGGGCACGGTGGCGGCCGGCGCGAATCGTTTGGGAGCAGACCGCGCTGCCACTGGCGGCTATGCGGCTAGGCGTGGATGTGATGCTGAATCCGGGGTTCACGGCGCCGATCTATTGGCCGGGAGCTTCGGTGACGGTGTTTCATGATATGCAGCATAAGCGTCATCCGGAGCACTTCCGCTGGTTCGATTTGCCGTTTTGGCGGGTTCTGCTGTTCGCGTCGGCGCATCGAGCCACGCTGCTGCTGGCGGATTCGGAAGCTACTCGCGACGATGTGGTGCGTTATTACAGGCTGCCGGCGGAGAGCGTTCGGGTGGTTCCGCTGGGCGTCGATCCGGCGTTTTTTGGATTGCGGCGCGCGCCGGAGAAGATGTTGTTCACGGTTTCGACCCTGCATCCGCACAAGGGGCTGGATGCCCTGCTGGAAGCGTTTGCGCGGTTTCGCCGCGAGCGGCCGGATTTCCGGCTGGTGATCGCGGGGCTACGGGGATTTCATAGCGACGCGATTGAGGGCCTACGAGCGCGGCTGGGATTGGTGGACGCGGTGGAACTGACCGGGTGGATCCCGCGCGAGCGGTTGTACGAGCTATACGCGCGGGCTTGGGCGTTCTTGTATCCCTCGACTTTTGAGGGGTTCGGCATGCCGGTGTTGGAGGCGATGGCGGCTGGGATTCCGACGGGATGTTCGGACATCGGACCGCTGGCGGCGATCGCGGGCAATGCGGCGCTGCGCTTCAAGCCGGGCGACGCAGAGGCGATTCATGTGGCCATGGCGCGGCTGGTGGCGGATGAGGCATTGCGCGCGCGGCTGGGCGCAGAGGGTCCCGCGCGCGCGGGCCAGTATTCCTGGACGGCCGCGGCGCGCGCCACGCTGGACGCGATCGAGTCCACTGCCCAAAGCATCCTTTGAGGGTCGCGCGCGTAAGGAATCGGGCGACGGATAGACTACCTGATTAGAAAGAATGTTACTGGCCGGCCAAACCGGGTTGGATCGGAGGAGCACGTTTCTGCGGCTTTACGCGGAATACGCTCCGGCGTTTGGGCGTCTGGCCGGGGCTTATGCGGCCAGGCGCGAGGACCGCGAGGACCTGGTGCAGGAGATCGCGGCGGCGTTGTGGCAGGCTCTGCCGCGGTATCGGGGGGAGTCGAGCGAGCGCACGTGGCTGTATCGGATCGCGCACAACGTGGCGATCACGGCGACGATGAAAGTCCGCAGGCGGGCGGCGCGGGAGGTCGTGCGAGAGGAGCCGCCCGATCCGCCGGCGATGGGATCGAGCGCCGAGCAGAACCTGTTGGCCGCGGAAAAGCGGGGGATGCTGGTGGACGCCATACGGGAACTTCCGGCGGCGGACCGGCAGATTACGGTGCTGCACCTGGAAGGATTGAGCGGCGCGGAAATCGCGGAGATTGCCGGCATGGCGGAGGGCGCGGTGGCGACGCGGCTGACCCGAATCCGCGAGAAATTGCGCCAGGCGGTAGGGACGAAGGAGGCGGGCCATGCCGGATAGAGACGAACTGGATCAGATTTGGCGCGTCCAGACGGTTGCGCCCGCGAAAGGCGAAGACATGTTGGCTTTGGCGATGGAGAAGGCGGCGCGTTTCGAACGAACGATCCGGCATCGCAACTGGCGGGAATGCGGGGCGGCGGCGGTAGGGTCGGCGTTCTTTGGCTGGGCGGCGTGGCACGCGCCCGCGGCGATGATGCGCGGCGGATACCTGGTGGTGGCGGCCAGCGGACTGTGGATCATCTTCTATATGTTGCGTTATGGGCGCGAGGCGGCCAATCCGCAGCCCGATCAGAGCCTGGCTGGTTTCCAACGGGCGCTGCTGCGGCAGTACGATTACCAGATCGGGCTGCTGCGGAATGTGAAGTATTGGTATCTGCTGCCGATGTATGCGGGATTGCTACTGGCGAGCGCGGGCGGGTTGGTGACCCGGCCCGCACGGCAACCGGCCTGGCCGGCGGTGGTGGCGATGGTGCTTTACACGCTGGTGTTCGGGGTCATCTGGTGGCTCAACGAAGGGTACGCGGCCGGCAAGCTACGAGGGCAGCGAGCGGGGTTGCTGGAACAGATGAGTGGGACGGAGGCGTGATTAAGGATAGCTGTTTGGCGCGATGTGATATTCTGGAGCGCCATGCGCGTGGCGCTTCAGTACACTTTCGCTGCCAGCAAAAAAGATCCACTGGGAGCCGTAATGGAACGTATCCATCGGGCGTTCCTGGATGCCGGCCTGGACGAGCCGGTGATTCAATTTAACTTTGGCGACGCGAGCGTTGGAGGATTCGTTTCCAGCGTGGACCGGGTGCTGAGACGGCATCCGGAGCTGGAACGGTTTGTAACCACCGCGTCTCCTGGCCGCGGCCTGCCGGGAAATCGACGGATCTCCAACGGGCCGCTGTCGCCGGCCGCGGGCGAGGCTGTCCCGTTCTCCACGCTGCAGGCGATTACGGCGGGCGTGCCGCGATCGTTTCCGTTTCACAGCGTCGCCATCCACTTTCATGCGACGCCGTTCGACGGTCTGCCGCCGGCGCCACGGCGGTCGGCGGGGATGATGCCAGGAATTTTGCTGGCCGACAACTGGTGGGTAAACGGGCGCCAACGTTCGCTGACGGCATGTGTAGTGTTGGAGGCGGAATCGGGAAGCAAAAAGCTGCCAGCGCCAGCGGAAGCTGTGGCGGCGGTACTGGCCGCTTGCGGCAAAGTCCGGCGCACCGTCCAGATCCCGCTGGCTTCGGAGACGTCCGCCGCAGACCCGGTGCAGATGGTGCGAACGCCGCAGGGAATTCTGATGCCTAGCGCCAATCCGGAAGCGGCACAGGCGGTGAAGAACGTCGTTTCGGATTACCGGTCGAGGATGAACGAAGTAGTGGAGCGGGCGGGGTTGCCGCACGATCTGCCGGCGCAGGGATCCGAGGAACTGCGGCGCACGCTGGGTGTCACGGCAGGCCCCATGAAGCCAACGCTGGAGCGCGCCTTCGGGCCGATGGGATACACCTGCCGGGGCGGATCCGGCACGTTCACGCTGCGGCGCCGCACGGCGGCGAACCTGACGGCGGAACTGAGTATGGATGTGGGCACCTGGGGACACCAGGTGTTAGCTATCTTCAAGGTCCTGGGCGTGGGATTCAAAGCAGCGCTGGCAATTCCGGTGTGCGCCAGATCGGTCCCCATGGCGCAGTACCCGATTGGGGATGCAGCGCGCTGGCAGAAGATCGTGGAGAACCTGGCGGCGATGGTGGCGGAACTGGATCGCAGCTTTGTGCCGGCGGTCGAAGCGGCGGCTGGGCCGTCGCCGGAGTGGTACCAGCCGGAGAGCTAAGGAACCGCGGACCCCTCAATGGCCAGCCTCGTGGCGGCAGTAGTTTAACACGCTGGTGTTCGGGTTCATCGGGTGGCTCAAGGCAGGCTACGCGGTGGGCAAGCTGCGGGAGCACCGGCGCAACTGCTGGAACAGAAGAGCGCGGACGGTGCGAATTGAGAACGGTGGGGCTTAGGGTCACCGCGACCGGCGCAACCCATGCAGAAGGGTAATGTCATCCGCGCGACGCGCGTGTGCCGGAAAGCGTCGTCGCGGAGAAATGGCCGATGAGAGGATCAGCACGTGGGGACCCGATAAGATCGTCAGGAGAAGATCGCGCGCGAGGCCCTCGGGCGAAACTGTGAGGTTCGCGCGGACAAGAATATTCGTATCAAGAACGATCCTCACGGGCGCCAGTTACGTTGTGGCCGGACCTGCGACAAGGCTTCCTGAAGGGCGATTTCCATTTCTTCCGTGGTCGTGTCCGGGGCAACCCGCAAGGCCATGTAGTCCAAATGCTTTGCCAGGTTCTCGGCGTCCTGCCGGTGCTGGCGTTCCAGCGCCCGCGCGACGATGTCAGCCAGATAGCGCTCGGCCGGCACACGCGCGGCGCGCGCCTGCGCTTCCAGCGCGGCGGCGCTTTGCTCCGACAAATCGATGGTCAGGTTCATAGATATCTTCTTCCAGAATAACCTGTGATGTCAGTGTACGCGCGAGGCGCGCGAGGTGTCCATCAAGCGTCTTTTCAGCGGAGCGCGCAAGGGTGCCGGGCTTCTCAGGCTTATACTTTGACTCATGCTCCACATATTGGCCGGTAACGCGGGGGACGACGTCCGTCTCGTCCGCGGGCACGCAAAGAGTGGAAAGCCGCTTTGGTGGCGAGTGCCAAAGGCGGCGCACGTCGGTGACCGAGCTTTGTTTCATCTGCCGCTCCTAGGGTTCTCGGCTCGTGGCGTTATCGGAACTGAGCCACGCCCATACGCACCGAGGTGGTATCAGGCCAGGGTTAACAAGGTCACGCTGCTACCGGTTGCGGTTCCGTTGCGCTTTGTCCGCAAGAATCACCGCGCTTGGGGATGGCCCACGTACCCAAAAAGCTACGCGACGATTGACGGTGCGATTGAGGCACGGCTTGAGAAGTTGTTAACGCGATACGAATCATTGCTGACCGAAGGGAGCCTAAGGGCCGTATCGCTGACGGTCCAGGAGCGGAACCCTTTAGCCCGTCGGCTGTGCGTCGAGCATTACGGAGCAACCTGCTACGTCTGCGGATTTTCTTTCGGCGCCGCATACGGCGAAACTGCGGAAGGATACATCCACGTACACCACCTTGAGGCGATGGCCGGCAAGCGAGAAAAGCGGGCGGTTGATCCAATCAAGGATCTGCGCCCGATCTGTCCTAACTGCCACGCGGTGGCGCACCTTCAAACGCCACCCCTGAAGATTGAGGCGCTCAAGCGGATGCTGAATCGAGCGCGGACCTGACGCACGTCCACCTGCTTACCGTGCGGCGTTGACTACGGGCAACTCCAGCAGGCTGGCGTGCGCGGCGTCGTGGTAGAGGGCGACGTGGGCCGTGCGGGCGTCTTTGGCCGATTCGTTGGCGACCACGCCGCCGGAGTTGTAGTTCTTCTCCAGTTGGATGGAATTGGGCGAGCGGAGCATCAGGCGCAGGCGGCTGCCTTTGGCGATGCGGCGGGAAAACCAGGTGAAGCCGCGAAATTCATACTTCACTATCTGGCCGGCGGGAACCGGGGTTGGTTGGCGCTGCGATTCGCGGTAACGGGCGCGCATGGCATCTCCGGTGAGCAGCACGCTGCCGCCATTGGGCAGGATCTCGTAGAGGTTCACTTCGAAATCGGTATCGGGCACGTCCATGGCGATCCAGGCATCCAGGCGCACGTAGCCGCTGATTTCGGTGTCCTCTTCGAAGGGCGCGGTGTGATAGATCAAGCCATCGCCGAACAGGTGCAGGGGCTCGGTCTGGTCGGTCAGCGGATCGGAATGATCGGCGGTCTCCAGCACTCCGGGACGCAGGTCCAGCGGATCGTATACGTAGTGGTCTGACGCAATCTGGCTGGCGGGCCTCTCGGGATCGAGAGAGCCGGAGTGCAGCAGAGGGTCATTGGCTTGGCCATCCGGCGAATTCAGAAACAGCGTGCGCGTAGAGTGGGCCACCGATTCCAGTGCCGGCGCGTATTTCCACTCTTCCGCGCCGACGACGTAATAGGCCACGCGCTGCTTCAAAAAGGCGGGCTTGGCGCCGCCTTTCATGGTCCAGTCATACCACTGGCGATGGAGATCGTTCAGATCGAGCATGCTGGCCCCACCGAACTTCAAGCCGCCCACGTCACGGTTGGGGGTGCGGGTGCCGGCGTGGTCCCAAGGTCCGATGATCAGGTAGTGGCTGTCACGCGCGGCGGGCGAGCCCAGGCGCATGTGATCGCGATAGTAATGCATGGCGCCGGTCTGATCGCCGTCATAATGCCCAGTGATGGTGAGGATGGGAACATTGATGCGCGCGAATTGCTCGGGCGTGGGATACATGGCGTCCCAGTAGGCATCGGGTTGCGGGTGTTCCAGCCATTTCTGGAAGACGGTGGAAGTGTTGCCGACGATGCGGTCGAGATCGCGGAATGGCAGGTTGCCGGTGTAGCGCTCGCGGAATTTGGCGGTCCAGAACGTGGAATCGCCGAATTGTTTTGGGTTGCCGGCCTTGCCGCTGGTGAAGGTGAGCCACTGCATGATGTAGCAGGGGAACATGCCATAGGAAAACGGAAAATCCACAGCAGCGGCGGCGGCCGCGGCAGGAACGATGGTCGCCAGGTGCGGGGGAAGTTCCTTGAGGGTGGCCCACTGATCGAAGCCGGCGTAGGAGCCGCCCCACATGGCGATCTTGCCGTTCGACCAAGGCTGGCGGGCCAGCCATTCGACCGCGTCGTAGCCGTCGCGGGCTTCGTTGGCGAAGGGCTCGAATTCGCCTTCCGAGTTGCCGCGGCCGCGGACGTCCACCAACGCGAAGACGTAGCCGTGGCGGGCGAAATAGGTGGCGCGGTCTTCGTAGCTATCGCCGATGTACGGGGTCAGGGTGAAGACCACGGGCAACGGTGCGGGCATCGGTTTGGGCAGGAATACGGTAGCGTTCAGGCGCACGCCATCGCGCATGGGAATCTTGACTCCCCAGAGCATGTCGAGATCCTGGGCATGGAGCAGAGAGAGAGCGGGCAGGGCCAGCAGAGCGAGTTTGCGCATGATTACCAGTTGGTGATGGAGCCGTCGGGACGGAAATAAGTTTGGGCGCGGTTGGTGACGTACTCGGTGATTTCGGCGATCTGGCGGAGAGCCTTAAAGTCGACTTCGACGCCGAGGCCGGGGCGGTTGTTGGGATAGAGCTTGCCGTCCTTGAAATCGAGGCAGACGGGCAGATGGGGCAAGGTGCGGCCCTGGAAGTTGTACTCCATCAGGACCACGCCGGAGAATGTGCCGAGCGAATGGACCAGAGCCGCGGTGGCGATAGGGCCGGTGAAGTGCGGCACGATGCCGACGAAATGAGTTTCGCAGATGGCGGCGATCTTCATCATTTCGGTGATGCCGCCGACGTTAGGCAGGGTGGCGCGCAGGTAATCGATATCGTGGCTTTCGATCAGCCTATTGAAGTCCCAGCGATTGCCCCACTCTTCGCCGGCGGCGACGGGCACTATTACCTGGCGGTGGAGGAGCGGGATATCTTGCAGGAAGGCTTCGGTGCGCACGGGATCTTCGACAAAGAAGGGGGCGAGATTCTCGATCAGCTTGCAGCCGCGAATGGCTTCGTGCAGGTCGAAGCGCTGGTGGAAATCGACGCACCAGTCGCCGTTCTTGCCGACGCCTTCGCGCGCCTGCACGCATTCGTCGTAGAGCTGGTTTAAACGTTCGCTGGTGTTGAAAGTAGTGTTGGCGGGGGCGTCGGCGGCGCCCATACGGAAGGCGCGATAGCCGGCCGCGATGGTGAGTTGGGCACGCTCCTTCACGGACATGCCGGCGTGGAAGCCGGGAATCAGGCCGGCGGTGTTGTAGCATTCGCAATAGTTGCGGGCCATGCCGCCGAGCAGCGCGTGGATGGGAGCGTTGAACATCTTGCCGCGGATATCCCATAGCGCCAGATCGAGAGCCCCGATGGCGTGTTCCTTTTCGCGGCCGGCGGGATAGAAGAAGGCGCGGGACATATCCTGCCAGAGGCGCTCGATGTATTGCGGGTCCTGGCCGATGAGACGGCCGGCGCACTGTTCCAGCATGTCTTTGGAACCGCCCTCGCCGATGCCGGTGACGCCGGCGTCGGTTTCGACGGTGACTACCAGGTCGCTTTGATTGAAAAGCGGATTGCGGTTGGGCGGCTCATAGACCCGCACGCGTGTGATCTTGGTTTTGGAGAGGGCCGCCATCGCGCGCGGGGGAGCGGCCGCGGCGGCTGCCAACGCCGCCGCCAGGGAACGGAAGAACGTCCGGCGGTGCACGAAGCTAATCTATCACCTCTAACTCCGTGTAGGACGGACGCCACGGTGGAAACCTGTTATGCTGATGGCGAAAAGCCCAAAACAACCAAGCCACCCGTGCGTGCCGCGCGGCTGCGCGCGGGCGAAGTCCGGCAGGCAGTCGAGGGAACGACCGTGGATGCCGTGGTGCAGGGCATCACGGGTCCTGGCGGAAGACGTCGAACGGCTTTCCAACGTGCGCGAAGCGGTGGCGCTGGAGCGGGCCGAACTAGGGCGGCTGCACAAGATCGACGGGGCGGCCACGGCGCTGGACCAATTGGTGCACGATCACGCGCGGGAAAAGGAGCATCTGGAGGCGGAAATCGCGGCGCAAAGGGCCGCTTGGGAGGAGGAATCGCGCACCGCGGAGCGGGAGCGCCAGGAGCAGGAAGAGAATCTGAAGAAGGCGCGGGCACGTGAGATCGAGGAGCACGAATACAAGAAGAACCTGGAGCGCAAGAAGGCCCTGGAAAAGAGCTGGCAACAGCGCGAAGCAGCCTTAAAAGAACAGGAGCAGGAGTTCATCAGGCTACGCAAGGAAGCGCAGGAGTTTCCCGAGGCGCTGCAGACGGAATCGGAAAAAGCGGCGGCGCTGGCGAGCAAAGCGGCGGAGCAGAAGTTCGCGCAGGAGATTCTGTTGTTGAAGAAGGAAGCGGAAACCGAGAAGCGGTTGTCCGACCTGCAGGTGAAGACGCTGGAAGAAACCATCGTGCGGCAGGCGGCACAGATCGGCGCGCTGCAGAAGCAGGTGGACGAGGCCAAACTACAGGTGCAGGATATCGCCGTGAAAGCGATCGAAGGCGCTTCGGGCGCCAAGGCCCTGGCACACATCAACCAGATCGCCATGGAGCAGGCCAAACGCCCGCAGCAGTAAAAAGCGCCCTCATGGCATGGGTGGCAGCGTTTTGCACTGCGCCGGCCTGGGCCGCGCCGGAACAATTCGAGGGCGTGTGGCGGAGCGAGGGTTACGGGAATGTTTACGAGGTGCGTGGGTCTGTTCTGCGAAGCTTCGAGGTAACCAGCCGGACTTGCGTCGCCGGGTTCACGGCCAGGCGGATCACCAGCGAAGCTCCGGGACAGGAAGCATTCCGGGTCCGGCATGGGGACGTTTTCTTCGTCAGTCCTGCCGGCGACGACGACCACAAACTGCTGAGATACCGGGATGGTTTGTACAGCATCCGTATCGACCGGCTGCCGGAGATGCCTGCGGTTTGCGCCGTTCCGACTGCCAACACGCCGCGCGATAACTTTGAAGTGTTCACGCGCACTTTTGCGGAGCAATACATCGCTTTCGATCTGAGGCACATCGGCTGGGACGGCATGACGGAGGAAGCGCGGCGCAAGATTACCCCGCAAACCTCGGACGAGCAACTGTTCGATCTGCTGGATGGAATGCTGAAACCGCTGGGGGATCTGCACACCGGTCTGGAGGCGCCCAGGCTCAAACGCGAACACCAGGATGTTTTCCGGGCGGGGACGGACCGGGTGATTCAGGGTGACGTCAAGAATTTTGATACCCGGGGGCGGCGGGCCTTGTTCGCCGTAACCGACCGGTATCTGCACGGACCACTGCTGCCGTTGTGCCGGGGGCAGATTCTGTTCGGGCATGTGGACGACGCGACGGGATACATCCGGATTTTAGGTTTTGGAGATTATGCCAGGCACGGAGGCGACCGGCGCGCGCTGGAACTTGCGCTGGATCACATCTTCGCGGATGCGGGACTGCGGGCTCTGATCATCGATGTGCGGCTGTCATTCGGCGGCGATGACAAGCTGGGGCTGGCGATTGCCTCGCGATTGACGGGCAGGGAATACGCCGCTTATACGATCGCGGCGCGGGCGGATGCGGCCATGCGTGATCCATGGACTCCGGCGGATACCGTGCTGGTGCGGCCGAGTTCCCGTCCCGGTTTCCGAGGACCGGTAGTGGAACTGATTGGGCCGATCACCATGAGCGCGGCGGAGACGTTCAGCCAGGCATTGATGGGGCGGACGCCGCACGTGACCCGGATCGGAGAAAACACACAGGGAGTATTTTGCGACGTGCTGGAGCGGCGGCTGCCCAACGGATGGATTCTCGCCCTGCCGAACGCGGTTTATCGAACGGCGGAAGGCGCCGCTTTTGATGTGACGGGGATTGCACCGGATATCGCGGCGCCGGTATTTACGGATGAGGACGTGGCGGCGGGCAAAGACCCAGCCATGGCACTGGCGGTGCGGGTTCTTTCCGGCCAGACTGCCGCAAACTGAGCGATCTACGCCGCGTCGCGCTCGGCTAGCTCACTGGTGATTTTGGCGACCTTCACACCCCTGGCGATGCCCAAGAAGCGCAGCACCTGGATTTGAATCCAGGACATATCAAATTCATACCAGGCCAGTCCGTGACGCGCGGAGGTGGGATGGGCATGGTGATTGTTGTGCCAGCCTTCGCCGAACGTGATGAGGGCGACCCACCAGGAATTGCGGGAGTCATCACGCGTGTTGAAGCGCCGGTATCCCCACATGTGAGTGGCGGAGTTGACCAGCCAGGTGGCGTGCAGCCCGATCACGGTGCGCAGAAAGACGCCCCACAAAACCATGGAAAAGCCGCCGATGGCGAAAAGCAGAACAGCCAGCAGGACGTTCGGCACCCAATGCCAGTTGTTCAACCAAACGTAGAAGGGGTGCTTGGCCAAATCCGGCGCGTATTTCGACATCATGCGGGTATTGTTGTGCTTGGCCTCGCCGAACAGGATCCAGCCGACGTGCGCCCACCAGCCGCCGTCGCGGGGGGAGTGGGGATCGCCGGGCTGATCGGATTTCTGATGATGGATGCGGTGGGTGGCCACCCAGAAAATCGGGCCGCCTTCGAAGGTCATCGCGCCGCAGACCGCAAACAGGTATTCCAGGGCCAGGGGGACCTGATAGGAGCGGTGCGTGTGCAGGCGATGGTAGCCCATGCTGATCCCCAAACCGGTGGCAAACCATAGCAGGAACAGCGTCACTGCCAGGTTGGCCCAACTAAAAGTAAAGAGAGCGGCGATGGCGCCTATGTGGAGCAGAACCAGCACCAGCGTGGTGGGCCAGTTCATTCTCTGCCTGTCGGGGAATTCGATCAGGTCGATTTGAAGGGGTTCGGGAGCGGCAACTGGGGGCACAATTTCACCCTATCAGGGGAAAACGGCCTGGTTTGTAAGAGTTATGTAATATCGGCTATCCGGTGGATAGCAGGGCGGGCGGGACGGCTGCGGCCCGCCCGGCTTTAAAGGTATCAGGGCATTGTCGCCGGCACAGAAAGGACGTAGACTGAGACAACGTCCTAGGGGGGATGCCGCAAATGACGATCAGACGCTTGTTTTCTCCCCGTCCGCTTTGGGTGGCAGCGCTGTTGGGTACAACAGCAGCGAGCCTCTACCCGGTGTCGTTCAATGCTCCGAGAGCCTATCTGGTAGGTATCGACCTTTCTTCGGTGGCGGTGGGAGACTTCAACAAGGACGGCAGGCTGGATCTGGCGGTCACCGCTTTTAACTCGAATAACGTGGCGATCCTGCTCGGCGACGGTAAGGGCTCTTTTCAACCGGCCGTGTACTACGATGTGGGGGCCGCGCCGCAGGCCGTGATCGTGGGTGATTTCAACGGGGACGGCAAGCCGGATCTGGCGGTCGCCAACTATTACTCCAGCAGTGTCTCGATCCTGCTGGGCAACGGCGATGGCACGTTCCAGGCGGCGGTGAATTATCTGGTGGGGAACGAACCTTGCTCGGTGGCCGTGGGGGACTTCGACGGCGATGGGACGGAGGACCTGGCTGTGACCAACGCGGACTCCAACAGCGTATCCATTCTGCTGGGCAACGGCGACGGCGCGTTCTACGCGGCGGTGAATTATGCGGCGGGATCGACGCCTTCCTCAGTGGTGGTAGGGGATTTCAACCGGGATGGGAAGCCGGATCTGGCCGTGTCGGACCAAGGTTCCAATAGCGTCTCGATCCTGCTGGGCCAGGGCGATGGCAGCTTCGGGCCGCCGGTAAGCTACGCCGCCGGGAGCGCACCTTCCACCGTAGCCTTAGCGGACTTCAACGGGGATGGAAAGCTGGATCTGGCGGTGGCCAACTACGATTCGAATAACGTCTCGATCCTGCTGGGCAACGGCGATGGCAGTCTGCAACCGGCAGTCAGCTACCCGGTGGGAAGCAACCCGCTTTTCGTGGCCGTAGGGGACTTTAATGAGGATGGAAAGCCGGATCTGGCGGTTACCAACAACAGTTCCGATAATGTGTCGATCCTGCTCGGGGAAGGCACTGGCGGGTTCCTGCCGGCGTTGAACTATGCGGCCGGAAACTTCCCCACAGCCCTGGCCGTGGGGGATTTCACCGGGCACGGACACCTGGACGTGGCGGAAACGGGCGGGACGCACTACGGCGGGACGGTCATGATCATGGCGGGCTTCGGCGATGGCGGTTTGCGGCGTCCGCGATGCTACCCCGCGGCGGCGTCGCCGTTTTCAGTGGCCGTCGGAGATTTTAATAACGATGGGAAACCGGATCTGGCGGTGGCCAACTACGAATCGCACGGTGTTTCCGTGATGTTGGGCGAGGGCGATGGCCGATTCCAGCCGGCCGTGGGATACGCCGCGGGTGCATACCCGCGGTCGGTAGCCGTGGGGGATTTCAATGGGGATGGAAACCTGGACCTGGCGGTGGCGAACGACGGCTCCGGGAGCGTGTCGATCCTGCTGGGCAATGGGGACGGCACTTTCCAGACACCGGGGCGGCAATACACCGTGGGATCGTCGCCCTTTTTCGTGACGGCGGGGGATTTCAACGGAGATGGCAAGCTGGATGTTGTGGCCGCGAACTACGAATCCAATAGCGTCTCTATTCTATTGGGCAACGGCGATGGCACCTTCCGGAAGGCGGTAAGCTACGCCGTAGGAACTTTACCGTTAGCGGTCGCGGTGGGGGATTTCAACGGGGATGGCAAACTGGACCTGGCGGTGGCGAACTCGGATTCGAAGAACGTCTCGATTTTGCTGGGCAGGGGCGACGGCACGTTTGAGCCGGCGGTGAACTATGCCGCGGGATCGGGACCTTATGCGGTGGCCGTGGGAGATTTCAACGGCGATGGCAAGGCGGATTTGGCCGTGGTGGACGACGGTTCCAACAGCGTCTCGATCCTAATAGGGAATGGCGACGGCAGTTTTCAGGGGCCAGTGAGTTATGCCGCGGGATATTCGCCCGGCTCCGTGGCGGTGGCGGATTTCAACGGGGACGGCAAGCTGGATCTGGCGGTGGGCACGGATGGCGCTTTCGGGGTCGCGATCCTGCTGGGTGACGGTCACGGCGCCTTCGCGCCGGCAGTGATTTATGCCACGGCTACGGAAGCCGTCTCGGTGGCCGTAGGAGACTTCAATGCCGATGGCAAGCCGGATCTGGCGGTGGCGGGCACGGACAACATCAGCACGAACCGGATCACGATATTGACCAACAACATGCCATAGGCCGCAAGGACCGGGCGACGGCGGTATGCTTGTTGTTCTGACCAACATGCGCGAACGCCTGAGCCGCTCCGATTTCCGCTTCCTGGGCACGTGCCTGCTGCTGCTGGCGGCCACGATCTGGTTCTCCGCGCGTTACTTTCAGCGCGCCTTTCCGGAAGCTTCCATCGATTTCCGGGTGACACGCGACCAGGCGCGCGTACGTGGGGAGAGCTTTCTGGCCGCGCAGGGCCTGCGCGTGAACGGCTACCGGCAGGCGTCGCGATTCAGCTACGACGATACGGCGAAGACGTTCCTGGAGCGCGAAGTCGGCCTGGAAGAAGCCAACCGGCTGATGGGCGGGAAGGTGCGCATGTGGCGCTGGTCGTGGCGCTGGTTTCGTCCACTGCAGAAGGAAGAATTTCGCGTGGACGTGACCACCGCGGGCGATGCGGCGGGCTTCGAGCACGAGATTGCGGAAGCGGCCGCGCGTCCCAGCCTGCCCGCCGATCAGGCGCGCGCGGTGGCGGAGCGCTTCCTGCGGGACACCATGCAGCGCGATCCGGCGGGTCTCGATTTCGTGGAAGGATCGAGCGTCACGCGGCCGGCGCGCACGGACCATACGTTCACCTGGAAGGAACGCGGCTTCGACATTCATGACGCGACCTATCGCCTGGAAATCACAGTGCTGGGCAATGAAGTGGGCGCGTACCGCGAGTATTTGAAAGTGCCGGAAGCGTGGCAGCGCAGTTATGAGACGATGCGTTCGCGCAACCTGACCGCATCGACCATCGATGTGGGTTTCATGATGCTGCTGGCGGCCGGGATGCTGGTGACGATTGTGCTGCGCGTGCGCGGGCGGGATATCCCGTGGCGGCTGGCCGCGGCGGTGGGCGCAACGGGCGCGCTGCTTTTTTTCCTTTCGAACTGGAATGCGCAGCCGCTGGCGGAGTTCAACTATCCGACCACCGATTCGTACGCCAGCTTCATCGCGCAGGAGATACTGCGGAACCTCACCGGCGCGCTGGCGGCGGGCGGACTATTGTTCATCCTGACGGCGGGCGCGGAGCCGGTTTACCGCGAGGCTTACCGGGGGCGCTTCCTGCCGTTGGGAAGGCTGTTCTCGGCGAGGGGGTTGCGCAGCAAGCAGTTCTTCCTGGGCACGATTCTGGGCCTGACGCTGGCGGCGATTTTCGTGGCCTACCAGACCGGTTTTTACATGGTGGCGTACCGCTTTGGCGCGTGGTCGCCGGCAGACGTGCCGTACGACGATCTGTTGAACACGCGGCTGCCGTGGCTGTTCGTGCTATTCGGCGGATTCCTGCCGGCGGTCTCGGAAGAGTTCATGTTCCGCATGTTCGCCATCCCGTTTTTGACGAAGGTGCTGCGGTATGTGCCGGCGGCGGTGGTGACGGCGGCGTTCATCTGGGGCTTCGGACACGCGGCCTATCCGCAACAGCCGTTTTGGATTCGCGGCGTGGAGGTGGGCATCGGCGGCGTGGCGCTGGGGCTGATCATGCTGCGCTGGGGCATCCTGCCGACGCTGGTGTGGCACTATTCGGTGGATGCGATGTACTCCGCGCTGCTGCTGGTGCGGTCGCATCATCCGTATTTCGTGCTTTCGGGCGCGGCCAGCGCGGGCATTATGGTGCTGCCGGTGGCGATCGCGGGAATCGCGTATTTGCGGCGCGGAGGGTTTGAGACGGTCGTGCCGGATGAGCCGGAACTGGCGCCGGCGCCAGTTCCGGTTCCGGCTGACGAGGCTCCTATCGCCGAGGGTTTCTCTTATGCGCGGTGGACGCCGCGGCTGCGCTTCGCGGCGTTGGCCGTGCTTCTGGGGGCTACCTTATTTAAGGCCACGGTACACGCGCCGGAGTTTGGCGACGAGCCGCGATTCGCGTTGGGGCCGACGCGCGCGCACGTGCTGGCGGTGGATTTCGCGAAGCGGCAGGGTTTCGATCCGGCCGGCTATCGCTGGGTGGCGTTCGCGGAAAGCAAGTGGGACGATGCGGATTTTCGGCTGGCGGGCAAGTATTTCGTGGCGCGGCGCGACGTGGCTTACGTAGTGAATGCGTTTCACCGCGACGTGCCGCTACATAGCTGGCGGGTGCGGTTTTTCAAGCCGCTCAAGCGGGAAGAGATGCGGGTGTCGGTGGATCCCGAGACGGGGCGCGTCTTCGAGTTCGAGCACGTTCTGCCCGAGGACCAGGCGGGCGCGGATCTTTCGGCCGAAGCGGCGCGCGCGCTGGTGGCGCAGGCTCCCGGTTTGCCGCCACTGGCAGGATTCGACCTGAAGGAAAGCAGTTCAGAGAAGAAGAAGGCGCGGCGCGACCATACGCTGGTTTACGAGGCGCGGGCGGGAGATCCGCGCAACCTGGACGAAGCGCATTTCCGCGTGCGCGTGACGGTGGCGGGCGACCGGGTGGCTTCGTTCAGCCCGTTCTGGAAGCTGCCGGAAACATTCGTGCGCGCGCGCGAGCAGCGCAACGCGCTTTCCTACCTGCTGCTGGTGTTCCGCATCGGGGTCTCGGCGGGGCTGCTGGTTTTGGGGATCTGGGTGTTGATCGACGGCACGCGGCAACGGGCCTTGCGATGGGGACGCGCGCTATGGATCGCGCTGCCGCTGGGCCTGATCACGCTGGCCGGCATGGCGATGACCGTGCCGCTGATGTTCAGCCAGTATCCGACCACGTTCTCGCTGGAGGCGTTCGCAGCCACCATGGGGGTGGGGCTGTTTATCGGTGCACTGGCGTTGTTCATCGCTTTGGCGTGCGGCGTGGCGCTGGTGCTGGCGCTGCGGCCGGATGCGGCGGCGGTGTTCCGGGCATCCCACCGCAAGGTGTTTGGGATCGACGCGATTTACGCCACGGCGCTGGCGGCCGTGCTGGTGGCGGCGCTGGGGCGTCTGCGCGCAGTGTTGATCGATCATTTTCACCCGCAGGCTTTGCTTTCGGCGGGCGCGCAGACCAGTTTCGCCAGCCTGTCGCCGGCGGTATCAGGTATCGCCGGGGCGTGCCAGGAGGCATTGTTCTGGGTCGCTTTGGCGGCGCTGGTGATTTATCTGGTGAAGTGGCTGGGGCGCTGGGCCGGTGCAGCGGTATTGGCGGGTTTGGTCGGGGCTGCCGGGTTAGTGCCGGGGACGATCCACACGGGCGGCGAGTTCGCGCTTTATTATGGTCTGCAGATTATGTATCTGGCGGCAGCGGTGGTATTTGTCAAATATTTTTTGCGGGATAACTATCTGGGATATCTGTTAATCGCTTGGACTCTGGCGCTGTTGGATCATGGGATGGATCTGTTGTCGCAGCCGGCGGGGCCGTTGCGTATGCAGGGGGGCATTCTGGTGGCGGTGGTGTTTGTGACGCTGGCCTGGGTGTTGATGCCGGTGTGGGGGAAGACTGCCCGGACTTAGGTTTGTTATGCAGCGTGCCGCTCGCATTAAGTTCGCGGTGCGGACCCTCGCCCTTGCAGGCGGGATCTCAGGCCGCCGTCTGCGCGGTGCAACGAACGTAGCGTTAGTCTGTAGCCAGAGTTGGCGGTTCAGGGTCCGCTTCCTCACGGCGGATATCGGGAGTCTACGCGCGGCTCATGCAGCTTCCAGATCAACGCGCACGCGGCAACCCAACGCCGTCGCGATGTTGACCAGCGCGTCGAGCGAGAAGCGAAAGCCGGCCGCGCATCAGATCCTTGATCCGCGGCTGCGTTACGCCGCAGCGCTTTGCAGCTTCGTCCTGTGTCCGATCATGTTGTTTGAGGCGAGCCGCGATTTTTTGCATCAGCTCGGCCCGTGCCCGCAGATTCGCAGCCTGCTCGGGGGTGTCCGCAATCGCGTCCCAAACACTCTTGTAGTTTCGGTTTTGCTCATATCCTGCCTCCCAACAGTTGCCCAAAACGTCGTTTCGCGATGTTCGCTTGGACGCTGGCACTTCGAGACCGGGATGGATCTGCCGTCGCAGCCCGCCTCGCAGCTCCGCATGCAGGGCGGCTATTGATTGCGGCGTTGTTTATTGCTATCGCCTGGGCGGTGATGCCGGTTTTGGTGAAGACCACGCGGGCGCCTCTTCGGCACGAGCGACAAACGATCCGCGCCGTGACGACGGGGCCGCGATCCTCAACGTGAACCGATCCCTTACCGCGCGCTTGCAACCTGATCGGCCGGGTTTTTCCTGATAGGTTTATCAAGCAGAACAGAGGGCTTCGCTTCCACCGGTCGTGCAGGGGAGAACGCGGCATCCACAGCCTTTTGAAGTGATTTTATAGCCCAACTCGGGAATGCTGGCGAAACTACGATCTTGTGGATAAGAACCGCAATGTCTACCGGCACCTTCGCGCCGGGGCGCCTTTCAGGTTCATGACCGAGCGAAAGAGCCGACAAATTATGTAGCTGCTCTGTGTTGAAAATGGCCTGTCTGCCGCAGTACGTATCGTATATGACCGCCCGAACTTCCTGTTCATGTGCGTAGCCCTTGTTTTTACGAAAGATGATGTTCCGCTCGATTGAAAGAATATCGGTACTACCTGTGCGCTGGCCATCCTCAAAAACGAAGATATCGGGCGAGTATTCAAAATCGTTGATATCCCGGTACACAACCCGACCAAGCTTCAGTTCTCTGCCGACGCTCAAGAGCTGAATGAGACTGGATACGGTGGTCTTGATTGCCACCCCTTCCCTACCGCTCACGTATAGCTTCCACATGGCAACAGATTCAGTCTCGTTTTCGTGCCAGCAGCTAACCAGCGGTAGCGAAGAAGTCAAATGTGCCGCGGCGCGATGCATGTATTCGGGGTCTCGCTCGAAATGGGGATCTGAAGGCGACGCTGCGCCCTCCCAAGGGTCCTCATTCTGAAACTCTTGCAACCGCGGCAAATAGAGTTCCTTTTGATCAATCAGGGCAAGAAAACGGGCGACGTCCATATAACGCCACAGTTCTGTTTGCGATTTCAGCGGCTTCGGCTCATTTTCTGACTTGCTCATTTTAAACACGGTACACTCAAAACCATTCTACTTCCGGTTTGTTGTTGCCAAAGCCGCAGAGCAATCCGGCCTTCCGGTTACTACAAACATAAGGTCGTTTAAGTTGCGTGCCTGGCTTTTCTGCCCGCCTACGCCACACCCTGGCTATATATTCGTGGATGAGAGCGTCGTTTCTAAACACCTAGAGATCCGCCTCGGCGCGATCACGCCACAACGGGATCACGGAACATCTCCCGGATGAGTCATTTGCGCACATCGCGGGAACGGTGCGTCCCGATCCCGCGTGACACTGGCGGCAGATGCCATCGTCTGCCGCGATCCGCGCCTGGCTAACCCCGTCGAACGCCGTATTTGTGCGCGAAGGGCGCTGCCTGCGGTTTGCCGCGTTCTCCCAATCCCTGCGCGATTGCACCGGTTGCCGCACCATCGCGCGGTGCAATTTCTACGACTGGGCGGGCGTGCGGGATCGCGGCCAGTTGGACCTGGCGCGCTGGGAGGATGACGGCGGCACCTCCCCGGTGAAACGTTAAGGCGGCTGCCGTCACTACTAGCAGAGGGGACTCATGCCATTCAACGACGCTCGGATCGAACACTTCGTCGTCCTCATGCTGGAGAACCGTTCGTTCGACCATATGCTGGGCTTCTCGGGAATTCCGCGTATCGACGGACTGACCGGCGCCGAAACCAATCCGGACACCACCGGCGCACCAGTGGCGGTGTCCAACGACGCAAAGTTCTTCGGCGACTACGAGCCGGACCCCGGCCACGAGTTGTTCGACGTCAACGTGCAGATCTTCTCGAACCAGCAGGCTACGCCGGGCGCGACGCCGATGCAGGGCTTCATCCAGAGCTATTTCCAGGTGTGCGGCAACGCGGATCGAGCCCAGGACGTGATGAAATGCTTCGCGCCGCAGAACGTGCCCAACCTCACCGCGCTGGCGCGCGACTACGCGGTCTGCGACCGCTGGTTCTCGTCCGTGCCCGGCCCTACATTGCCCAACCGGTCGTTCGCGCATGCAGCGACTTCGCTGGGATCGGCGGTGGGGCCGCCGTTTCTGGGCGGTTTGAAGACGATCTATCCGGTCCTCAATCAGCAGGTCTCGGCGAAGATTTACTACCAGGACTGGACCATGGCGCTCACCTTCAAGGAACTGCTGGGCGACCAGACCAAATACTTCGGCCTCTACGACGATTTTCTGAGCGACGCCGGCGATCCGCAAGCGCTGCCGAATTACTGTTTCATCGAGCCGCGCTACAACGCCGACGACACCGGCGGCGCGCACGAGCCATCCGACCAGCACCCGGATCACGATGTGCGCGACGGCGAAGCTCTGGTGCAGGATGTGTACCAGGCGCTGTCGAGCAATCCCGCCGTCTGGCAGAAGACGCTGCTGCTGATCGTATATGACGAGCACGGCGGGTTGTACGATCACGTCGCGCCGCCCGCCTGCGTCAATCCCGACGGCAAGAACTCCACCGACCCGACATTCGATTTCTCGCGCCTCGGCATACGCGTTCCCGCGGTGATGGTATCGCCGTACATCCAACCGGGCACGGTGATTGGGAGCACGGACGGCACGTTTTACGATCACACGTCCATCATCGCGACGGCGCGCAAGCTGTTTCTGCCGGATTGGCAGAACACATCGCTGACGGCGCGCGATCAGAATGCGGCGACGTTCGATCAGGTGCTGAATCTGGCCACACCGGATAATAATCCGATGGCGGCGCATGCGCGGGTCATGATGGCACGCGCGCAGCCCGCTCCGGGCGAACCGGTGAATAGCAGTGCGGAGCGTCCGCTCTCACAACTGCAGAAGGATATGGTGGGCCACGCGCTGCAGGCCGAGCAGGAATATCTGCCGCCGGAGCAGCGCAGCGGAAAATCGATCGACGACATACAGACGGAAAAAGACGCGGCGGCTTATCTGTCGGACGTGGCGCAGCGATTGCGAGGCGCGCAATGAAGAGGATCATCCCGCTGGCGCTGGCGGCGGCTACGGTCCTGCTGGGTCAAACGGCGGATTCGCAGCTCGATAAGGAACTGCATAACATCCAACAATACTGCGGACCGGCCGTGGCGGAACATTTCCTCGAACCAAGCATGGACAGCACCTGCGCGCAACAGATTGTCAATGGCAAGCCCTTGAAGCTGACCTATGAGACGTTCGCGCCGGGCAGCGGGCTGGGGCTCGGACTGGGATACCAGCGCGACTTCGCCATCGGCCAGAGTTGGCAAAACAACTGGGAGGTGGGCGGATCGGGATCGGTGCAGGGGGCGTGGGAAGGGCATCTGGTGGCGACGCTGGATAGGGCGTGGTCGAAGGCGTCAAAAGCGGCCAACGTGAAGCACGAAATCAAGGAGCACCTGGAGGTGCATCCGTTTGTCACGGCCCAGCAATTGACCAAGGTCAATTTCTACGGCGAGGGAATGCAGTCGCCAGTGAGCGGCCTGGCTTTGTATGCGGAGCGCGACATCCGCGTGGGCCTGGGAATTGCCGTACCCATCGCCTGGTGGCTGAATGCCGGCGCCAAGGCGGAAGGCCTTTGGACGGACATCGGACCGGCATCCACCAGCACCACACCGTCAGTGGCCGGCGTTTATAACGAATTGCAGGCGCCGGGCATCGGCTCGCAGCCTCCGTTCACCCACTTTCAGTTCTACATACGCCCGCATTACCCGAATCAGGAGCCATTCAACCTGATCTACAAGATCGGCTATGAATATTTCCAGGCGCACAGTCTGCCTTACTCGTTCGGGCGTTTTCGAGCGGATCTGCTGCACAACATCTACCCGGAGCACTCGGGCAAACGAAAGCGCGACGACAGTATTCTGTCATTCTACGGGCGGCTGACGCTGGCGCAAACTTCCGGGGCGAATGTCGTGCCGTTCTTCCTGCAAGACACGCTGGGCGGCACGGACATCAACGGCGACCCCTCGCTGCGCGCATTCCCCGATTACCGGTTTCGCGCGCCGGACGATCTCGCGATCGAGGTGGAATTCGACCGCCGCATCTGGAAGGTGCTGGGCATCATGGTGTTCTACGATACGGGCACCGTAGCCGATCGCGCGTCGGACCTGAGCCTGGCGAATATGCGGCAAAGCGTAGGCGGCGGCTTGACCTTGTGGTCGGCGAGCAAGGTGGTGTTCCGCGCTTATGTAGGCTTTGGCGGCGGCGAGGGCACGCATACGTTCGTCGGGATTTTGCCGCTTCCCGGACCGGTGGCGGCGCCGTATCGCACGTATTAGCGTCGACCCAGTATATTCGGGCGGCCATGCATAAGGCCCGATACGCGGTCCTCCCGGATGATGGCAAGTTCTATGGCGAGATTCCCGGGGTAGAGGGAGTGTATGCGCGCTCTTCCACCCTGGTAGAGTGCCGCGATTAAACGCGGCGATCTCATTTCGAATCTGCAGCGTCTTCACCAAGCCGGCATATCAATCGAGGAGTGGAAGAGTCTCTAGTGTAGCGCTCGATCCGCGCAGTTTTCCTAGCCGCTCGATTCAACCGTAAAATAGGACTGTGCGCTTTGAAATCTACCACGCCGAAGCCGCGAGCATCCTCTCGCCGACTTCCGGCTTCATCGCGCAGGCGGGTTTCACGCATTCGCTCACCCCGGCGCGCAATTGCACGTTCGCCTGTTCGTATTGCTACGTGCCCACCATGCGGATCTACGGGGGGCTGAAGCGCGAGGACTGGGAAAACTGGGGCCGGTTTACGACATTCAAGAGCAATGCGCCCGAACTGCTCGGCCGGTCGCTGCGGCCGGATCAGGTGATCTATTGTTCGCCGCTGGTGGACCCATATCAGCCCGCAGAAGAATCGGAATGCGTGATGCCGCGCGTGCTCGCGGAGCTGATCGCGCGGCCGCCGCGGGTGTTCGCGCTGCAGACACGCGGTCCGCTGGTGCTGCGCGACGTGGCTCTGCTGCAGCGGTTGGCCGAGCGCACGGTGATGCGAGTCAGCTTCTCCATCACCACCAACGACGATGGCGTGCGGCGTTGGTACGAGCCGCATTGCGCGCCAATCACAGAGCGTCTGGAAACGGTGCGGCGGCTGCGGGCGGCGGGCATTGCGGTGTATGCCACGCTGGCGCCGCTGCTGCCTTGTGATCCCGAAACGCTCGTGGATCTGGCGTTGGAGGCGACGGATAACGAAATCATCGGCGATCCGTTTCACGTGCGCGCGGTGAAGAAGTGCGGCGCCACAACGCGCGGCGCGGGGCTGCGCATCAGCCACACGCGCGGATTTGAAGAATGGCACGATCCCGCCTTCCAAGCGGCGGTGATCGAAAGAATGAGGCAAAGGGCCGCGTCGGCTGGACGGCGGTTCGGCGTGGGCGCATCGGCCTTTGCGTGGCTGGCGGAAAAATCCGCGGAGATGAATCATGACGGCAACAGCATCGACAAACGGAGTTTTGGAACGATTGGAAATTGAGCCGGTAAATTCCGGCGCGTGCGACGGCGACTGGATCGCGAACCCGTTGGGCGGCGAACTGGCATCCATCAACCCGGCCGATGGGTCGGTGATCGCGCGCGTGCGCATGGCGGGCCATGCGGACTACGAGCGCGTGGCAGCTTCGGCCCACCTGGCGTTTCGGGAATGGCGCATGATCCCGGCCCCCAAGCGCGGCGAAATCGTGCGCGAAATGGCGGATGAACTGCGGCGGATGAAGGCCGATCTGGGCGCGCTGGTCACCATGGAGATGGGCAAGATCCGGGCCGAGGGGCAGGGCGAAGTGCAGGAGATGATCGACGTGGCGGACTTCGCGGTGGGCCTGTCGCGCCAGCTCTACGGGCTGACCATGCACAGCGAACGCCCCGGCCATCGCATGTACGAGCAATGGCATCCGCTGGGGGCCGTGGGGGTGATCAGCGCGTTCAATTTCCCGGTGGCGGTGTGGGCGTGGAACGCCATGATTGCGGCGGTATGCGGCGACTGCGTATTATGGAAGCCCTCGTCGGACACGCCACTCACAGCCGTGGCGGTGCAGAAGATCGCGAACCGGGTGCTGGCGCGGCACGGATTGAAGGGCATCTTTAATCTGGTCATCGGCCGTGGCGATCCGGTGGGCGAGGCGATGCTGAACGACGCGCGCGTGCCGCTGATCAGCTTTACCGGCTCCACGCAGGTGGGCCGGCGCGTGGCGCAGACGGTGGCGCAACGCATGGGGCGGAGCATTCTGGAATTGGGGGGCAACAACGGCATCATCGTGATGGACGACGCCAACTTCGACCTGGCGCTGCGCGCGGTGTTGTTCGGCGCGGTGGGCACGGCCGGACAGCGCTGCACCACTACCCGGCGGCTATTCCTGCAGAAGGGCATCGCGGGCCGCATGACGGACGCGCTGGTGGCCGCTTACAGACAAGTGAAGATCGGCGATCCGCTGGATGCGGGGACGCTGATGGGTCCGCTGGTGAATGCGCGCGCGGTGGAGGAGATGATGGAAGGCCTGCACGCGGTGCGGCAGCAGGGCGGCGATGTGATTTACGGCGGCGGCCGGTTGGGCGGCTGCTTCGTGGAGCCCACCATCGTGAAGGCGAAGCCGGACATGCCGATTCTGCGGGAGGAGATCTTCGCGCCCATTCTTTACCTGGTGGAATTCGATGCGCTGGATGCAGCGGTCCAATGGCACAACGACGTGCCGCAGGGCCTCTCATCGGCCATGTTCACGACGAACCTGATTTCCGCGGAGCGCTTCCTGAGCCACGCGGGCAGCGACTGCGGCATTGCCAACATCAACATCGGCACCAGCGGCGCGGAGATCGGCGGCGCGTTCGGCGGCGAGAAGGACACCGGTGGCGGGCGCGAATCCGGCAGCGACTCGTGGAAGGCGTATATGCGGCGGCAGACGAATACGATCAACTGGTCGTCGCAACTGCCGCTGGCGCAAGGGATAGAGTTCAACGTCTCGTAAGCACGGCAACCAAACATCCATGATCTATACCTGTTACGAAATGATCCAGGATTGCCGCGCCGGAAAGCCCGCAGGCTGGACCTATTTCCTGAAGCATTACGTACCCAGGATTCGCGGGTTCGTGGCGCATTATTTTCCCGAGATGGGCGCGGATCCGGCGACGATCGAGCGGCTGCTACTGGCACTTTGCCGGCCCGAATCCACCTTGTTTCAATCGCTCGATCCGGCGCTGGAGCGGGCATTCGTGGGGGAGTTACGGCAACATGTGGTGCGCGCCGTGGGAACCGGCCGGGCGGGCGCGGCGCCGGAAGCGGTCATCGATCTGGATACGCTGACCGCCGCCCTCATACCGCTAACCGTAACCGAGAAGCTGGCCGTGTGGTTTGAGACGATGCGCTACGGCGCGGAAGACTCCGGCCGCATGTTGCGCATGTCGGCCGCCACCGCCGCCAAGATTCGCGAGCGCGGCGCCGAACTGATTCGCGGCAGCGTCGATACGTGGCATCGCAAGCTGCTCGCCGATAATGGCTGGGAATTGGGCCAAGCCGCCGCGGCTTTACGCGGCAAGGACTGTCTGCCCGCGAAGGCATTTCTGGATGTCATTGATGGAAGGACGACCTGGCGCGGGCGGGAGGAACTGGAACAGCATGTAACCAACTGCCGACACTGCTTGGATTACTATTGCCGGTTACTGGAAGTAGTGGATGTGTTACGGACCGCCACCCCGCTCAGCGAGACTGAAACCGGGAGTTACCAGCACTTGCTGGGGATTCAGCCTCGCAAGCGGTCATTTTGGCGGCGAGCTTAGAAGATCTTACGCGCCCAAGTGTATCTTGGTGGTCTTGCCGCGCAGTACTTCGACTCGCTGGTTATACAGCTCCTGACCATTAGGCGCACGGACTGCGAGATCGTGGGCGCCGGGCCGCAGATCGAACTTATGCATGTCCGCCACGGTCCCGGCGTAACCGCCGTCGATGAATACGGCGTCGGCTTTATCGTGAGTATCAATCTTCACGGTTCCGTGCGGTGGCCCCCAGCCAGGGTAGTAGCCGGCGCCCCATCCGGGGCCATACCATCCGGGGCCATACCAGCCGGGGCCGTACCAGCCTGGCCCCCAGCCTACGCCGCCTCCAATGAAAACGCGCGCGGCGGCTGGAGTTGGAGTAACCGCCAGCATCACTGCTAGTGCGATCATACTAATCAGAGATACTCTCAAGTAATGTTTCATAGCATCTGCCCTTCCGGCCCCGGCAACCTACCTCCGAATGCTTCTACCGGAACCTACTAAGTTAGATGCGGGAAATGCGATTTGGATTTCAGCCCCGGGAATCGCTTGGTTGCGCGCGACTTACGCGCCAGCCAAATGGTCCGGCAGCCGCGGCGGGTTATTGAACCTGGCTCGAAATAAGGGGCCGCGTCCCAGGAATGCATGCGGTCGAAGCCGGCGGCACGTAAGGCTGTGCGGATTTCGCCTGCTTTCCAACACACTTCTTGCACACGCTCGTGATGCCGCTGCCAGTGCTTCCCGCCGCGGACGAACGATTCAATATCGCTCCAGGCTTTGTCGCCCGCCGGGCTGTGCCCGTTGCGCATCACCACGACAACGCCCGGCTTCTCGATCCAAAAATTGCCGGACCAATACCGCTTGAATCCGGCCGCGTTGTTCACGTCGAAGAAGAACCAGCCGCCGGGCGTGAGCGCGCGAGCAGCGGATTGGGCGACGCGCCGCAGATCGGCGCGCCGCGGCACGTGGTTGATGGCGTCGAATTCGCAGGTGATCAGGTCGACTGGCCGGGGCAGGCGGAAGTTGCGCATATCGGCCTGGATGACGCGCAGAGGCATGCCCGCACGGCGAGCCTTCTCGCGAGCGATGCGGCACATGCGCGCCGAAAGATCCACGGCGAACATGCGGATGCCCTGGCGCGCCAATTCCAGAGCGGTCGTGCCGGTGCCGCACGCCAGGTCGCAGGCCGATTCGACGTTCGGCAGAATGGGACCCAGCACATCCCGGCGCGCAGCGTGTAGCGGATCGCGCATGGGCTCGAAGAGAGCGTCGTAGTTTTCGGCCAGCCAGCGATAGGGGTAGGTCATGCGTCCGCGATTATAACCCGAACAGGTTGGGTTGGAGCTCGATGTTAGCGGGAGAGAGGCCTGGCTTTACCAATCCGAGTACGGCGTGCCGTCCAAGCCGGTTTTCTCGGAACCGCTTTTGACGTCGAAGATGCCGGGCTCGGTTTGATCCACGCTTTGCAGGGCATCCTCCATGACCGTCTTCCAGGTTTGGTTAGAGTCGGTCATGGGGTCGACGGGCAAGGCGCGTAGATAGCCCGCCGATACCAGATCGTCCAGCGACTGCGGAGCCTTCTTCTTGTCGTAGGTATACTCGTCGATCACATCGCGCATGGTGGTCAGGTTGTTCAGCAGGACGCTTTCCTTAGCGCGAATGATCGACTTCTGGTAAATCGGAATCGCGATGGAAATAAGGATCACGATGATCGCCATCACGATCATCAGCTCGACCATGGTGAAGCCGGACTGGCGCGCGCGCCGGCGGGCGATTCTACCAATCCGAGTAACTGGTTCCATCCGGTGCTTTCTCCGTGGTCTTGGTGTATACATCGAAAACATTCTGTCCGCCCCAACTGTTGGAGGTGGGATCGTCGCGGGTGCTGCGCATGCCCCAATCGGTGGAGTTGGTGAAGGGGTCCTTCGGAATGCGCCTCAGAAATCGGATCTTCTTGTCGACCTGGCCTTGCAGTTTGACACCCTCCACCAACACTTCCAGCTTCTCCGGATAGTTGTCGGAGTCCATCTTTTGTTGGCCCAGATAGCCAGCGTCGGCGTAGTCTTTATATTTATCGATGGCCTTGCGGATTTCGGTCTCCGCGCGGCGCAATTCTTTTTCCCTCTCGACGCGGACCCGGACGCGCGCCAGCGGCACGGCCATGCTCGTCAGGATGACCATGATGGTGCACGCCACCACCAGTTCGATCAAGGTCATCCCCTTCTGAGATGCCGCGCGGGCTGAATCCCGCTTTCCCCATGCCGGTATCTGCTGTTGCCTACGCATCCTTTTATTTCACATTAACAGTTAGAAGCGGCGACGAATTGGCTATCGGCTGGCCTTGCGAGTTGGTGGGACTGAAGGCCGGCGCGGTCACACTCGTGGAGCCGCGGCCGATAGTCGAAAACGATAGAGTCGCCAGAATGCCCGATCCGGTTACGCCGCCGGCGCCCGGCAGACGGTTGAGCGTGATGTCGGCTTCGCCCGTATCGTTCAGAATGTTCTTGGTGAAGGTGACCTGCTGCCCGTCACTGGACATCAGGTTGCCCTGCACCGCATCGTTCAGCTTGAGCACCTTGGGATCGAACCGGATCTGCAACGGGGCCGAGAACAGGTCCGTAGCGTTGGCGATCACGACGTTGACGCTGATTGGTCCGCCCATAATCGTCTCCACCTGTGCCGGCATGAAGGTCACGTTGGCGCTGGGAGCGGGGGCGGCCGGCGGACCGCCAGGCGCGGGCGGCGTTCCAGGCGAAGGCGCGCCGGGGATATTGCTCTGCGGTGTGCTGACGGCGGGTGCGGGAGCCGGCAGCGCAGTGGGATTGGCGGGCGGGTTGGAAGGCCCCGGCGCCACGATCTTCGACGCGGGCTCGTTGGCCGCGTCGGGCTGGGCGTATTTCAGTTTCACCACCGTGCCGTTGCCCACCGCTATAGCGCGCATCTCCTCTTCCGTGTAGTCCGGCCGCCTTATGATATGCGGGATCAAAGCGATCAGCAACTCCTGCGAACTCTTGTCCACCTGCTTGCTGCTGAATAACCACTTGATCACCGGGATGCTGGAAAGACCTGGGATGCCGGTAACCGTGCTCGAATCCTGAACCTGCTTCAACCCGCCCAGCAGGTTGACTTCGCCATCCTTCATGCGGATGTCGTGAATCACCTTCTGCTGGGCAATGATGGGCTGCTGAATGCCGCCCAGATTCACGTAGCTTTGCACGCTCGAAATCTCCACCTCCACGTGCATGGAAACCTCGCCGTTTTCGTGAACTTTGGGAGTCAGGTCCACGTTCACCCCCACATCAATGAAGGTGAATTGGGTATTCACCAGCGGGTTAATACCCACACCGCCGATGCCGGGCTGGAAACTGCCCGAGGCGATGGGCTCCTTCTCGCCGACTTTTAAAGTAGCTTTCTGATTGTCCGACGAGCGGAGTTCCGGCGACTGCAAAACGCGCGTACCGCTGTCGCTGAGCACGGCTTGCAGCATGCCGGATGGCAGCACGGTGGAGAAATCCTCGGTATTGACTTTGCCGATATAGGCTAGAGGGATGGAGGCCGCCGTGGAACTCGTGCCGGTCGTGCCGGTAACTCCTGTGGTGGCCGTCGTGGTAGAAGTCGTCGTGGATGTGGAAGTAGTCGTAGACGAAGAGGGCGTGCTGATGCTGGTGCGGGGCGCGAAGGTGATGGGGACGCTCAAGGAACTCAACGCCGCACCCAACGTGCGTGTCATGTCGCTCGAAACCTGTAGCACTAGGATATCCACAACGACTTCCGATTTGGGTTTATCCAGATCGTGGATGATCTTTCCCGCCAGCGCCACGCGGTCCGCCTCGCCGCGGGCGATGATGGCGTTTTGCGCGTTGTATACGAACAGGCGCTGGATATCCGCCACGGAGCGCACCGCCGTCACGATCTCCTGCAGATCCTGCGGCAAGGTGGTGTTGTGGACGTAGAAGACCTTCATGACCTGCTCTTCGTAGTCGCGGCGCTTGGTTTGATTGTCCTGCGTGACAAAAATGGTGTTCGCCGATAACGGCTTCCAGAAGGACTTGGTGATGATGGCCAGGTAATCCAATGCCTCTTCGAGAGTGGCGTTATTCAGCTCGATCGACTGCAGCTTGTCTTTGGGGAAATCCGGATCGAAGAGAACGTTGATATTGGCCAGCTTGCCGACGGTTTCAAACAAAACCTTGGTGGGCTGATTGCTGATCTTGATGGTGATGGGCTGCGAATTGAGGGGGCGCAGCTCCGGCACCGGCAGCATGGAGTCGATCTGCTCCAGAGTTTTCTTTTTGTCCAATTCGGCGGGGGTCAAGGAGCGCGTGTCGGAATTGTCGCCCTTTTTTCTCTCCCGCTCGATCATCTCCTTGGTGGTGTTGATTTCCTGTTCCGCTCGGTCGGAGGAGGGATCGATGCCGTAGGCTTTCTCGAACTCCATCAGAGCCTGCGCCAGGGAGCCGTCCTTGCGCAACTTCAGACCTTTGGTGATGTGGTACTGGCAGTCCTGAAAGCGGCCCTTGTCCACCATCAACTGGTAGCCCGGATCGCTGGGATCCTCGGCCAGGGCTTTCTGATAGAAATCCATGGCGCCATCCCAGTCTCCCTTGGCTTCGCGCTCTTTGCCCTGTACGATCAACTTATCGCCTTTGCGGGTGCGCGCCGCCGCCGGAATCGCCAGGCAGCCGAACAGGGCCGCGAGCGCGGCAAATCCTGTTAAACAATTGAAAATAAAGCGGGTTCTATGATTCCGAGGCATGCGGGCAGGCATATGGTAAGATAAAGTGCAACCGGGTGCTCCAAAGCTACTTCAACTGGATGACGCTGCGGGACTTCCGGGCGTTGAGAGCAAAATTTGGCCGCTAAAGAAGCCGATTTCAAGATCCTCAGCGACAATCGCCAGGCGAGCTACAATTATTTCCTGATGGAGCGTTTCGAGGCCGGCCTGGTGCTGACTGGAACCGAGGTCAAGGCCGCCCGGCAGGGGCGCGTACAACTTAAAGAGGCGTACGCCACCGTGGAACGCAACGAAGCGTGGCTGGTAAACGCGCACATCAGCCAGTACGATTTCGGCAATCGCGAGAACCATCCGCCGGTGCGCAACCGGAAGTTGCTGCTGCACCGCGCGGAGATCGACAAACTGCTGGGCAAAACGCGCGAAAAAGGCCTGGCGCTGATTCCAACGAAAGTGTACTTAAAGCAGGGCAGGATCAAGTGCGAGATCGCGCTGGCCCGCGGCAAGAAGCTGCATGACAAGCGCGAAACGGAGCGCGCCCGTACGGCGGATGCCGAGGCACGCGCTGCGGTGCGCGCCAGTAAAGCCCGGCAAAGTGGAGAATAAAGCGAAGCATGCAAGTCAGTCTGCAACGTCAACCGATTGAAAATGTGGAGACCGCGGCCCTGGCCGTGATCATTCTGCAGGACCAGCGCCCGGATCGGCTGGGTCTGGGAGAATTGTTCGATTCCGGCGAGGTCACCGGTAAGTCATTTGAAATGACGCTTCTGCACAACGTGGCAGGAGTGCGCGCAAAGCGCCTGCTGGCCGCCGGCGGGGGAAAGCCGGCCAAGTTCGGTCCCGCCGAATTGCGCCGGACCGTGGGCGCCGCGATCCGGCACCTAAAAGCCAGGTCCATCACCGATGCGGCGCTTTTTCTGGATGCCGCGCACGCCGGCGCCGAACACATCGCGGCCGCCGTCGAAGGCGCCATCCTGGGCGAGTTTGAAACCGACGGCCACAAAACGGAAAAAAAGGACGCCAAAACCGTCGAGCGCTTCACCGTGGTGGTGGCCGAGGGCGGTCCGGATCTGGATGCGGCCGTGGAACGCGGGCGCATTCTGGCGGAAGCCCAGAACTTCACGCGCACGCTGGCAAATGAACCTGCCAATCTCTTGACTCCGCTGCTGCTGGCCGACCAGGCACGGCGCATGTGCGAAGAGTACGGCCTGGATTACGAAGTCCTGGACCGCGAGCGCATGATGCAACTCGGCATGGGCAGCCTGCTGGGCGTGGCCATCGGCAGCGCCGAGCCGCCCGCGCTGATCGTGATGCGTTACCGGCCGGCCGGCGGCGCCGGCTCCAGCGCGGCGCACCTGGGACTGGTTGGCAAAGGCGTCACCTTCGACACCGGCGGCATCTCCATCAAGCCGGCCGACGGCATGGAGAAGATGAAATACGATATGGCGGGCGGCGCGGCGGTGATTGGCGCCATGCGCGCGCTGGCGCAGCTCAAGCCGGGGATTCCGGTTACCGGATTCGTGCCGGCCGTGGAGAACATGCCGGGCAGCCGGGCGCAGCGTCCGGGCGATATCGTGACTTCACTTTCGGGCAAGACCATCGAGGTGATCAACACCGACGCGGAAGGCCGCCTGATCCTGGCGGATGCCATCACTTATGCGCAGCGGTTGGGCTGCACCCATTTGGTGGATACGGCCACTCTGACCGGCGCCGTGGTGGTGGCGCTGGGACACCTGAACGTGGGCCTGTTCGCCAACGATGACGGCATGCGCGACCGCGTGATGGACGCCTCCCGCAAGGAAGGCGAGCGCATGTGGACGCTGCCGCTCGAGGACGACTACAAGGATTACCTCAAGAGCGCCTTCGCCGATATCGCCAACGTCGGCGGCCGCTACGGCGGCGCGGTTACCGCGGCGATGTTCATCAAGGAATTCGCCGATCCGACGCCGTGGGTACACCTGGATATCGCGGGCACCGCCTGGCTGGACGATGCCAAGCCGTATATGGCGAAGGGGCCTTCCGGAGTGCCGCTGCGGACCATGGTGCGGTTGGCCATGGACTGGTAGACGCGGCGCACCCGGGACTACAGA
Source organism: Bryobacteraceae bacterium (assembly GCA_049511415.1). GTDB lineage: Bacteria > Acidobacteriota > Terriglobia > Bryobacterales > Bryobacteraceae > Bog-159. The sequence continues at coordinate 39,540 of JBEKYC010000043.1, forward strand.
CTAAAACTTGTAGTCCGGCGGTTTGATGTTCTTGATCCGCAAGTAAACTTCCGCCTGTCCGCGATGATGCGCCGTGTGCGTGAAGCACGACCACAATCGTTCGCGGCCGGTCGCAGGCCCAAACATGGCGTCGGCCTTCTCCGGGGTGATCTCGGGGAGCGCCTTAGCGCAGTAGTCGAACGAGTCGCGCAGGAATTGTATGGTGCTCTCCTTGTCGAAGACGCCGCCCTTGGGATCCGCGAACGCGGCCGCGATCTTGGGCGGGGTCTCGAGAGGCTTCAATCCGCTCACGGTGGCGAATGCCCGGATGTTGTTCTGTGCGATGTGCGTCATCACCTTGCCGAAGCTCATCTCCTCGTCGTTCGGCTTGAAATTGTAGTCGGCCGCCGGCATCGCTTCGGCCACCGCCAGCGTGAACTCCTTGGACGTCTGCCAGTGCTTGGCAAACAACGCGGCTTCGTCCGCGGGGAACATTGGAGCCGCCAGCGCAAGGGCCGCAGCCATGATCGGAAGAGTTTTCATGAGAGTCTCCGGGTATTATTGGTATCGCAAACCTACCTCGAAAAGCAAGCTGGAAGACATTGCATGACACAGAACTGTGCTTAAGAGTGAATTACGCAAATTAGCGTCGTGTTGCCCGGGGGCCTTCTGAACGATCCGAGCGGCACACAACCGGTGGGCTTGTGGATCTTCGACAACGGGATTGCGTTCGATATGACTGTCCCGACGCTCTGGGTCGCGATCCCCTGAGCCCGGAACGCGCCGATCACCGCCGTAGACGACGGTCGAACCGGGACGGCACCGGTTCGCCAATCCGGATCTGGGCGAACTCGCGATGCGCGGGGTTCAACAGGTAGATGCGTTCCGTCGGCACAACCGCGCTGGGCACTTCCAGGACAGCCGTGCGCCGCTCCGCGGCCCAGTTGTCGCCGAGTTCCCGCAACTGCAACGGCGGCGGATACCCGGCCCAATTTCCGGGTAGTCCCGCGCGGGCGACTGATTCCATGAACTCCCTCGGCCATCGCAGCTCCACGACCACGTAGTGCCGCAATATATCCGCGGTTTCCAGATGTACGAGCAGTTCCAAGGCGGCCAGCGACACGGACTGAGCCGTGTAGACGACCGCACGTCCGGGGCTGTTCCAACGGCCCCCGTACAGGCGCGCGCCATCGCCGGTAAACGCGCTCTTGAGGTGTTTGCGCTTTACGATGCGCCACGCGGCGATCAAAAGACGCCGTGCTCCAGGCGCCCGATCAGCGCCTCGACTTCCCGCGCTCCGATCTCCGTGCGGGAATAGGCCAACGGAGTTCGATCATCCAACGGGCGCTTCGGCGAGGTCAGCCAGCGTACGGCGCCGCTCACATCACCTTCAAACAACCGGACCGCTTTTTCAAATAAGGATGCGAGGCGCAACAGCCGCTCGGATTCATCCGGCGATAACCGTCCAGCGGCCTTGCGGCGTGCCAGCGTGCGCTCCGGAATGCCGATCGCGGCGGCGATTTCCGCGGGCGGCAGGCCGCTGGCGGTTTCGAGCGATCCCAAGGCCCGAAACGGAAGCCCATGTTCGAGCTGGCGGATCAGATCCTCGGTACTCGCGGCTCGCAATCCCAGGCTGAAGCCCGGGTTTCCGGCGTGGACTGGTGTCCCCATAACGATCAGCGTACCATGCGCTCTGCCACCCTGTCGGCAATCTTCCGCCACATGGCTGATTGAGGCGCTATGTCGAGAATCGGGCGCCGGCTCCGACTGGATTCACGAGAGGGTGTTTATCACCCATAATGGAGCCAAAAGCCATGAAATACATACTGATGACCGGCGGGCGCAAGGCGGAGTGGGATGCCTTTGCCGCCTGGCCCAAGAACGATGTACAGGCGTATGCCGCATTCGTGAACAGTCTGAATCGCGAACTCACCGAATCCGGGGAATTGGTTGCCGCCGTCGGGTTGGCCGGACCGGGCCAGGCCAAGGCCGTGCGCGCTGCCCAGGACGGCACCCCCATCACGGACGGCGTTTTCCCCGAAGCGAAAGAGTTTCTGGCGGGCTACTGGATTGTGGACGTCGAAAACCCCGCAAGGGCCTACGAGATCGCCGCCCGCGCGTCGGCCGCTCCCGGCCCCGGCGGCGTGCCCATGCACAACCCGATCGAGGTGCGCCAGATCATGAGTGGCCCTCCCGTCGAATTCCTGTGAGGCCGTGTCGAGAACGCTGCAACTTGCTCCGACCAATCAGTGAAAGCGCACCAGCGAGTGCGAAAATCAAAGGAGCAAACTTATGAAGTACATGCTAATGATGCAAGGTTGCACGAAGGCCAATTTTGAAACGTTCAACGCCTGGCAGAAGAAAGACCTGCAGGCGCACATCGCTTTCATGAAGAATTTCTGCAAGTCACTGGGCGAATCCGGCGAGCTGCTGTCCGCCGAAGGTCTGGATGCACCCGGCCAGGCCGTAGCGGTGCGCGCGGGCAAGGACGGCAGACCGGTTACCGACGGCGTCTTTCCTGAGTCGAAGGAATTTCTGATGGGCTATTGGATCGTGGACGTGAAGAGTCCCGAGCGGGCCTATGAGATCGCCGCGCAGGCCTCGGCGGCGCCCGGGCCCGGTGGTGTCCCCATGAATATGCTGATCGAAGTACGGCAGGTGGCCAGCGGTCCACCCGAAGAGTGGTCGTGACCCCAGCGTGGGACTCCGGTTCCGAGCACCTGCTGCGCGAACTGGCGCCGCAGGTGCTGGGCGCGGTGCTGCGGCGTTTCCGGGATTTCGCCGCGGCCGAGGACGCGGTGCAGGAGGCCTTGCTGGCGGCCGCCACGCAATGGCCCGTCGAAGGGGTCCCCGGCAATCCGCGGGGCTGGCTGATCCAGGTCGCCTGCCGGCGCATGACCGATGCCGTGCGCAGCGATACGGCACGTCGGCGTCGCGAGACCATCGTGGCGGCGGAGACTGGAGAGGCGGCGCCCGCCACGGCGGCCGCACCGGAAAGCCTGGAAGACGACACCCTGGTGTTGCTTTTCATGTGCTGCCATCCGGCGCTGACTCCGGCTTCCGCCATCGCCCTAACCTTGCGCGCGGTGGGCGGCCTGACCACCGCCGAAATCGCCAAGGCATTCCTGGTCCCGGAAGCCACCATGGCGCAGCGGATCAGCCGCGCCAAGCAAAGCATCAAGACGTCCGGTGTGCCGTTCCATATGCCCGGCGAACGAGAGCGCGCGGAACGGTTGCGCACCGTGCTGCATGTGATCTACCTGATCTTCAACGAAGGCTACACCAGCAGCGCGGGCCCACAGGCGTACAGGCCCGAGTTGTCCGGCGAGGCCATCCGGCTGGCGCGGTTGTTACACGCGCGGCTGGCCGCCGATAGCGAGGCCGCCGGGCTGCTGGCGCTGATGCTGTTGACCGATGCGCGCCGCGCCGCGCGCACTGGGCCGGACGGCGAGTTGATTCCGCTAACGAAGCAGGATCGCCGCCTGTGGAACCAGGCGCAGATCTCCGATGGTATCGCCCTGCTGACCGCGGCGCTGGCACGAGGATCGATTGGCCCGTATCAGTTGCAGGCGGCCATCGCCGCGGTGCATGACGAAGCGCCGCGCACGGAAGACACCGACTGGCCGCAGATCCTGGCGCTATACGATCTCTTGAAGCGCATGTCGGACAATCCCATGGTGATGCTCAACCATGCCATCGCCGTAGCCATGGTGCATGGTCCGCCGGCAGGACTGAAGCTGTTGGATGCGCTCGACGCGGATGGGCGGCTACGCGGCCATCATCGCCTGGATGCGGTGCGCGCGCACCTGCTGGAGATGTCGGGCGATCGCCAGGCTGCCATCGTGCACTACCGGATGGCCGCCGGCCGCGCCACCAGCCTGCCCGAACGGAACTATCTATTGACCCAGGCCGCACGTCTAACAGAATCTACAGCCGCACAGTAGCCAGCCCGGCTGGATTACAATGCCTCTATGAAGCTTTACCTCGCACTCGCTGCCATGCTGCCCGCGGTGGCAGCCGCGCCCGACATGATTAAGGGCAACGCCTTCGGAAATCCGGCAGCGCCGTTGGTTCTGGAGGTTTTCAGCGACTTCCAATGCCCCGCCTGCAAGAAGTTTCACGACGACGAACTGCCCCTGATCGTCAAAGATTATGTGAACACCGGCAAGGCTTACCTGATCTACCGGTATTTCCCGCTGACGCAGCATCCGTACGGGCGCAAGGCCGCCGAGTTGGTTTGCGCCTGTGCGCAGATAGGTAAATACGAACAGGCCGCCGACGTCTTATTCGCTAATCAGGTAATGTGGTCACAGACCGGGAAGGTGGACGAGACTGTGGCTACAGTTCTGACGCCCGCGGAGCAGAAGAAGCTGCCCGCTCTGCTCAAGGATCCCCGCGTGCAGAACCCCATCGAGCACGATCTGGCGGAGGGCCGGGCGCTACCCGTGCAGTTCACCCCGACTCTGGCGGTGACTTACAAGACCAAGCACTTCAATCTCTACGGTGACGGACTGTCTCATTATGACTGGGTCAAGACCGCTTTTGACGATCTTCTTAAACAGTAAGACCCCCGCCGGGATTCTGGCGACGATTCTGCGCGTGGCGTTAGGCGTGATTTTCGTCTACGCGGCGTGGATCAAGCTGCGCGATTCCTGGGCCATATTCGCGATCAGCATCGGATCTTACGATGTGCTGCCGGCGTGGGCCGTGGAACTCACCGCGCGCGGGCTGCCCTGGTTCGAATTGATTCTGGGAATCGTGCTGATCACGGGACTGCTGCGGCGCCCCGCAATGCTTTGCACGTCGCTGCTGTTGATCGCCTTCTTCGGCTTGATGGTGCGCGCGCTGGTCAAAGGCATGCAGATCGATTGCGGCTGCTTCGGCCCCGGCGAGAAGCTGTCGTGGGTCACTTTAGTGCGCGACGGAGCGCTGCTGGCGGCGTCGCTATGGCTGACCGTGCTGGCGCTGGGCCATCGCAAACCTATAAATGAGGCGGAGTTAAAGCTCCGCGCCGGCTAAGGTCGGCCCCGCCCGCACCAAGACGCCGAGATTCCTGGATCGCATCGACCAACGCGATTACGCCGATGACCGCAAACACCGCGGGCATACTCAGGTTCACCCAGCGATTGGCAGCCGCCACTCCTGTGTTACTGCCGCCAGATGCGTCGATGATTACGTCGATGATTACCCAAGGCCCCATCTTCGCCAGCGCGCCGGTCAGGATCAGAGTGACGGCGTCAACTGCCAACCGCATGATCGCATGCGCGCGTACCCACCAAGGTCGCAGCCATAGTGTTGAACCTATCGGTATGCCGCTGAACGCAATTAGCAGGACCGGCCAGAAAAAGCTTTCCCAAACAGGCGCGCATCCGCACGCCGTTTGAATAGAAACGCGGAGAATGCAGCACCATCACAAAGAACCACATAGCAGTGAAGGCCAACCCTGTGACTAACTCGGCGAAGCCGGTGGCAGCGGACGGCGGCAGGCCAGGGAACGGCTGCGGCGCGGGGACACGCGGCAGCCGGCGTGGGTCCCATTTCCATATGAATTCGTGCGGATGGCGCTCCAGAATGGCGAATACCAGCGTGATCGCGCCGAATGCGAAGACCGCGGCCATCAGGAGCATCCAGAATACCTCCACCAGTCCCGCTGCGGGATGCTTACCCGCCAGCAGAGTGACCGGGCCCACCACAAACACGAATACCGGAACCAAAATCCAGAGGATCACCAGCCGCACGATAAACCAGTAGGCTGGCGTGAGCACCGGACCAATCAACGCGCGCTGTGGCAGATAACGGCTGGCCACTAACATGGGATGACCGCGCTCTTCCAGGATGACGGCCACGCCATCGTCGTTGCGCTTGTGACCCAATTCGGCCTCCTTTTCCTGGATTCGCGAACGGATATCTTCGCGTAATTCGGCGATGATGTCGTCCTGCTGCGCTCTCGGCAGCCAGAATTTGACGGCGTGCAAGTATCGATCGAGTAGGTCCATAAATCAGTCTTTTCCCGCGCCAGCCTTCGCGCTCTTTAAGATCCGCTGGAGCGACGAATCAATCCCGCGCCACTCCTCCAGAAGCTGCCGGAGGATTCGCTGACCCTCCGCGGTTAGCCGGTAAAAGCGCTTATTGCGCCTCTCTTCCTCGCGCCATTCACTCTGTAGCAGTCCTTGGCTTTCTAAGCGCCGCAGGAGCGGATACAGGGTGTTCTCATCAATGGCGAGGCCGGCTTCGCCCAGTGCTTTGCGCAGCACGTAGCCGTAGTGCTCCTCCCGCAACTGTGCCAATACGGCCAGCACCAGGCAGCCGCGGCGCAGTTCCAGGCGTAGGTTTTCAAAGGCTTCGCCATTACTGTGTTTCATACAGTATACTATACACAGTGTATGGCGAACACTATGCGATGTCAAGGCCTTTTTGAGATCCGCTTCAATAGCAAGGCCCAATCCAGCCAGCCGGGCGTCTTCGGCGATTTCCAACGCGGCCCTTCTACTGGCGGCAGGGGCACCCATTCTCCGGTAAACGCGCTGAACCACGCCGCTTCGTACTTACCAGGTTCCAACGTCACGGTGACGTCGCCCTCACTGGGTAGATACACGGCATAGATCTCTCCCGGCTTTGCCAGGCAATACGCGCCATCACTTACTAACTCATCGTGCGGATCGGTCTTCCACCATTCAAAGCTGGTGAAGAATTCCACCATGTGCTGGTAGCCTTTGAGCATCACCATGGTATCGTCGCCCCGCCCGTTGATCCAGCCGCCGCCGGTGTCCGGCCAGATATTGGTGCCGCGGCGCGCGGTCTCGCCCGCCGTGCCGTATGCGCCCGCCATGGCGATATCCCAGGCCACATGCCGCAGGGTTTCCGCCGAATCCGATCCCGGCCCCGGCGCCCACTGTGGATAATGATCCTCGTAACCATACTCTTCGTTGGTCTGCGGAATGATGCGGCCGGTCTTCATCTGGATCTGACGCTCCTCCAGCATCAGGGCATGCTGCCGGCGCGACCAATCCTGGATCGAGGTGAAGCCGAACCATGGCGCCGCGCGATCCTGGTGCTCGCGATGTACCGGGTGCGTAGTAGCGAGGTGGTGATAGGGGTCCCAGCCTTCCAGCAGAGTGCCGGTTTCACGCGCCCACTTCTCGTCGCGGAAGCTGTCGAGATCGTCGCCCAAGTCCCAGGTGATGTTCGAAAATGCGCCCAGTCGCGCGGCGGCATAGCGCAGGTAGCGGCGCTCGTCCTCGCTGCCCGCGGCGGGATGCATGCGGCCGTCGCTGATATCCTGCACCACCGAAACGATCATGTCGCGCTCGCGGGCGAAGTGCAGCATGCGCTCGTACTTCTGCCAGTAGGCCACGTCGAAGTGGCTATAATCGATGCCCGGATTGTCGTAGCTTTCGGGCCGCTGGGCGAGCCAGGGCCGCAGGAATAACGTGAAGTTATCTCCAGTCATCAAGGGCTCCCCATAGATGGTGAACGATCCGCCCGAGAGCAGCACGCGCATGCGATTGATCTGCATGCCATGCAGGCGCTCGATGGCGCCGCGGATGTAGCGCTCGTCGCGCCAGCCCATCAGCCAGAAGGCGGTCGTGCCGTTGAAAAAGTAGTGCTCGCCGGTGCCTTCCCATATGAAATGCCACGGGTATTGCGGATCGACGCGGATGGGACCGCGGCGGCCACCGGCGGTGGCTTGAAACACGCCTTCGTATGACTTCACCAAGCCGCCCTGCCGGTAAGTCAGCGAGTAAGTGTAATCCCCGGGCGCCGAGGGCATGAAACGAATGCGGAAGGTGCTTCCATCGCGCGAGTCACAGAAGCCATCGACCTTCACGGAATCCGCCGCACCACGCCTGGCGAAGAATCCGCTCAGGGTAACGTCGGTAAATGGATTGAGGGCCGGGGGGTTCGCGGCCGCTGCCGTCACTTCGACGAAATCGTAAGCCGGCACGGTCGCAGCGGATTGGGAGAACGCCACATCCGCGGGCGCGGCGCGCAAAGCCAGCGCCATGAGGCTGGCACACAGGTAACGCAGCATGCCAACACTGTATCAGGCCAGCCTATTCGACGCGGTAGTTCGGTGCTTCCTTGGTGATGACTACGTCGTGCACGTGGCTCTCGCGCAGGCCGGCCGGCGATACGCGCAGGAAGCGGGCATTCTCGTGCAAGTCGGCGATGGTCCGCGCGCCGCAATAGCCCATCCCGGATTTCAGCCCGCCCACCAGTTGGTAGACAAGTTCGGAAAGCGGACCCTTGGCTGCCACGCGTCCTTCTATGCCTTCCGGCACCAGCTTGGAATTGGGATCCTGGGCGTAACGGTCGGCATTGTTTTTGATGGCGCCCAACGATCCCATCCCGCGATAAGTTTTGAAAGTGCGCCCCTGAAACAGCACTGTCTCGCCGGGGCTTTCATCGGTGCCGGCCAGCAGGCTGCCGATCATCACCGTATCCGCGCCCGCGGCAATCGCTTTGGTGATGTCGCCCGAAAACTTGATGCCGCCGTCGGCGATCAACGGAACCCCCGCCTGCCGCGTGGCGCGGGAGCACTCCGCGATGGCGGTAAGCTGCGGCACGCCGGCGCCGGAGACCACCCGCGTGGTGCAGATCGAACCGGGACCGATGCCCACCTTGATGCCGTCCACGCCGAGCGAAATCAGCTCGCATGCGCCCTGATAGGTGGCCACATTGCCGGTAATGAGCTGCACGTTGGGCAGCGCGCGCTTCACGGCTTTCACCGCCGCCATCACCCGTTCGGTATGCCCATGCGCCGTGTCGATCGCCAGCACATCGACTTTACGCGAGACCAGTTCCTGCGCCCGCTCCAGAAAGTCGTTGGTCGCGCCGATGGCCGCCCCGACCCGCAGCCGTCCGTGATCGTCCTTGGCGGAGAAGGGATACTTCAACTTCTTTTGGATGTCCTTAACGGTGATTAGGCCCTTGAGATTGTACTGATCGTCCACCACCAGCAACTTCTCGACGCGGTGTTCGTGCAGGATGGCCTCGGCTTCTTCGAGGGTGGTGCCGACCGGCACCGTGATCAGGTGCTCTTTGGTCATCACATCGCGAATGGGCAAGTCGGAGCGCGTTTCAAAGCGCAGATCGCGGTTGGTCAGAATGCCCACCAGCCGCGTGCCTTCGGTAACCGGCACGCCCGAGATGCGGTAGCGGCTCATGACCTCGCGCGCGTCCGATATCCTCTGGTCCGGACCGATGGTGATGGGGTCCACAATCATGCCGCTCTCGCTGCGTTTGACGCGGTCCACTTCCTCGGCTTGCCGCTCGATGGGCATGTTTCGGTGGATGATTCCAATACCGCCCTGTTGGGCCAGCGCAATGGCCAGATGCGATTCGGTCACGGTGTCCATGGCGGCGCTGACGATCGGAATATTCAGGGCGATCTTGCGGGTGAGGTGCGTGCGCGTATCGGCTTCGGCGGGCACGACATCGCTACGCGCCGGCTGGAGCAGGACGTCATCGAAAGTGAGGCCTTCGGGAATGCCGTCTTGGATCATAACGTAATTGTTACATGATACCCTATGCGGACCCTTCGCCGGGAAGGGCGGCGGCCGCGCCCCGGCGGCATCCGGCCCGCGGGAAGCCGAAAGGGACAGGAAGAATTTACAGAACTAGTCCTATCTGTCACTTGTATTGGATTGCTTGCCAGCCTACCATTGAAGGGGAAACGCCCGCTAAGTTGGCTTATAAGTAGCCGGCGGGTACCCGCCTAAGTCGAACAGAAGAGTTAACAAATATGAATCTGATGCTTACAAAGCGATTGACAAGTGTCGTCACAGCGGCCTTACTGACTGCCGCCAGCGTGTGCGCCGGCAGTTCTCACACGAACGTACCGGTGGCTTCCACGATCCCCGCGAATGGGGACGTGAATCCATACGGAGTAGCAATTGTCGGACGATCCACCGGAAACCTGATCGAGGGAAATGTCCTGGTGAGCAATTTCAACAACAGTTCGAATCTGCAGGGAACCGGCACGACCATTATGGAGATCGCGCCAAATGGCGCGGCGAACCTGTTTGCCTGGATTGACGCCTCCTCTCTGCCTGGGAGCTGTCCGGGTGGCGTGGGCCTGACAACAGCCTTGGTGGCGCTGCGCGCGGGCTGGGTGATTGTAGGCAGCCTGCCGACCACGGACGGAACGGCCGCCACGGCGCAAGCCGGCTGCCTGCTGGTTCTAAACAGCACGGGGACGGTGGTGGAAACCATCTCCAACGTGATGATCAATGGTCCCTGGGATATGACCGTCCTGGATCAGGACAGCACCGCCAGCTTATTTGTCACTAATGTGCTGAACGGCACCGTCGCGGGTAATGGCGATATCGTGCATGGTGGCACGGTAGTGCGGATCGATCTTACTACCTCGCCCACCATGATGCCCACAGTTACTTCCATGACCGTAATCGGGTCGGGATTCGCGGAACGAACCGATCCGGCCGCCTTGGTAATTGGACCTACCGGAGTCGCGCTGGGCGCGGACGGCAGCCTGTACGTGGCGGACAGCCTCAACAACCGGATTATGGCCATCGGCGATGCAGTGACCCGGACTTCCAGCGCCATGCAAGGCACACTATTTTCCGCCGTTTCCAGTCTGAACGATCCACTCGGGGTCACCGTGCGGCCGAATACCGGTGAAGTCATGGTGGTGAACGGCAACAATGGACTGCTGCTGGTTTTGAACGCCAGCGGCCAGGTTGCTTCCACCGCGCTGCTGGATAAGAGCGGCATGCCTCCCGGCGCGGGCGCCCTGTTCGGGCTGGCAACCAGCACCCTGGGTTTGTTCTATGTGGATGACGCGACCAACACCTTGAACCTGCTCTCGAGCACCCCGTAAAAACGCACCGCCTGCAAGCGGACGAGCGCGAAATCGAACGACTGGCGGAGGATACTCGAAAAATTGTAGACTGGTTCTTTCGCCAGCCGGGAGCTATCACCGTATGTCTCAACTGAAAGTCTGCGTCGCGTGCGCAGTATTCGCCATCGCCTCGTCCGCTGTTTTCGCGGCGCCTAAGAAAGGGGATCCCGAAAAGGGCAAGGAAGTCTTCCAGCAATGCACCCCCTGCCATAACGCCGACAGCACGGATAAGAAGATGGGCCCGGGGCTGAAGGGCTTATTCGGCAAGGATAAGCTCAATAACGGCAAGAAGGTCACTGAGGACAACGTGCGCAGCCAGATCGATGAAGGCGGAAACGGGATGCCCGCCTATAAAGAGATGCTGAGCGACGACGAAAAGACCGACCTGATCGCCTATTTGAAGACGCTCTAATTCCGGCCATTCCATGCCTGGCGTGGCTGCTTCCGTGGAAAATGTTCCGCACTCGCGGATTCGCGAACTGGCGGAGATCGCTATGTCCATGGACGGGGTGCTGCGCCTCTATTTCGGCGAATCCAACCTGCCCACCCCGGATTTCATCAAACGCGCCGCCACGGCGGCCCTCGCCGACGGCTACACTTTCTACACCGAGAACGCCGGCCTGCCCTCGTTGCGCCGCGCGATCGCCCTGAAATACGGCGAACTGCAGAACGTCGATCTGGACCCACACACCGAAATCGTAGTCACGGCTTCGGGAGTGCAGGCGCTGCAGGTAGCCATCCGATCGGTCCTCGATCCGGGTGACGAAGTTCTGATTCTGACTCCGGCATGGCCTAACGGATCGTCCATCGTCGCCATGGCCAATGCGGTCGCGCGGCAAATCCCGCATGCCCTGCGCGGCGATCGTTACGCCATCGATTTCGATGCCCTGGAGGCTGCGATCACCCCGCGCACGCGGCTGCTTCTGTATACCTCGCCGTCCAACCCCTTGGGTTGGGTGGCCACCGACGAAGACCAGCAGCGTCTGCTGGATTTCAGCAGGCGGCACGATCTCTGGCTCATCGCCGACGAGGTCTACGACCGGTTGTATTATTCCGGCGGAGCGTTAGGCAAGCCGGTGCCGTCCATCCTGCGAAAGGCAACCCGCGAAGATGCCGTGATGGTGGCGCAATCGTTTTCCAAAGCTTATTGCATGACCGGTTGGCGCGTCGGCTGGCTGATCGCGCGGCGCGATCTGGCGCATAAGGCCACCCAACTCAACGAATTCATCATTTCGCATGCGCCCAGCTTCGCGCAAAAGGCGGCTGAGACCGCCTTGGCGTGCGGCGAGGAAGAACTGGTCCGCATGTTGGAACGGCTCAAACAGAATCGCGATCTTTGCCTGGAAGCGCTGGCCGGCATGCCGGGCGTTACGGTTCCAGTTCCGGATGGCGCATTTTATCTGTTTCCGAAAATTGCAGGCCTCACCGACTCCTTCGCATTCTGCCGCGGCCTCCTCGACCATGGCCGCGTAGGCCTGGCGCCAGGCGTCGCGTTCGGCGCCGGCGGAGAAGGCTCCCTGCGCATCTGCTACGCCGCCGAGCGCGGCATTCTGGAGCCCGCCATGGAGCGGCTTGGCAGCTTCTTGCGGCAACGCCCTTTCTAGTACCAGTACGAATCCAACGTTCCAAATAGGTAATAATAAGCTCAATTTAATGGATTGGGACGGCCAAGTCGGCTAGACTTGGACGATGGAGAAGGTTCGAATTCGCACATGCGAATGTCTCATATTGTGCCTGTTGATACTTCTGGCTGCTTCGCTCCATGCGCAGAGCTTTTCGGGTGTTTTGACGGGACAATACGACACCAATCGTTCCGGCGCCAATCTCGAAGAGACTCTATTGACGCCTTCGAACGTTTCTCCGGGTAGTTTCGGCTTGCTGTTCGCCCAAACGGTCGATTCGAGCATTTTCGCACAGCCGCTCTATGTGCCCAATCTCACGGTTAATGGCGCGGTCCACAATGTCGTAATCGTGGCCACGCTGAACAATTCGGTGTTTGCGTTCGATGCGGATACCGCACAGCCGGCGCTGTGGCACACGTCCCTCGGGTCGCCGGCGAAAATCGGGTTCCCCGCTACGCCCATCATCGGCGTGCTGAGCACGCCCGTAATCGACACCAGCTTGAACGCGATTTTCGTGGTGGCACTCTCCGGCCAGACCGGCAAATTGGTCTATACCCTGTACGCGCTCAATCTCCAGACCGGCAAGGCACTGACACAAGTTCCGATCCAAGGCGCGGTGGCCGGTACGGGCGACAATTCGCAGTCCACCTCCTGCGTGGCGTGGAACGGGAGCACTGTCGAGCCGCCGTGCATGCCCTTCATGCCGACGCAACAGTTACAGCGTCCGGCTCTGCTGGAAGACACCGACTCGACCATCTACGTCGGCTTTGGCACACGTAGTGGTTCGGAAGCCACCAGCCCCTACCACGGGTGGCTGTTTGCCTACCAATTTGCAGGGAACGCCTTCACGCAGACGATGATCTTCAACAGCACCGAGAGCGCGGCGCAAAGCGGACAGAAGTGTTCGGGCACGAAGCCGCCCACAAACCAGTGCGGCCATGGCGGCGGCATCTGGATGTCGGGACGAGGCCCCGCTTTGGATTCCACGGGAATTTATGCCGTCACCGGCAACGGCGGATACGGTGGCACAGGGTCGGGCAACTGGGCCGAATCGGTGCTACGGCTGAGCAATTTCGGCGCTGTCCAGGATGCCTACACACCCAGCAATTACACCAACCTGAACTCGTCCGACCTGGATCTGGGGGATGCGGGTACAATTCTATTCACCAGCTCGAACGCCACCACCCAGAACCTCATGGTGGTTGCGGGAAAAACCGGCAAGGTGTATGTTTTGAACCGCGCGGGCCTGGGCGGGCTTAGCAACACGGGAACCATTCAATCGTTCGTGGGGACCACCGCCAACTGTGGTAACGGACCCGGCCAGTCGGCTTGTTACGAGATCCACAGCATGGCGTATTGGGCGCGCGCCAGCGCCGACCCGATATTCTATATCTGGGCCTGGGGCGATGTGCTGCGCGCCTGGGACTTCAATTCCGCCACTAACCAGTTCTCGCCCGATGCCAATCAAGGCGCGATGGCCGCGGCCAATTATCCGGGAGGCGGTATTTCGATTTCCGCCGATGGCGACAACGATGGAATCGTGTGGGCCATCGTCCCCACGATCACTGCGGGCGGCGCGGAGGAAGGCGCGCTCTACGCTTTCAACGCCGCTAACGTAAGTACGCCCTTGTGGAACAGCACCGACTATTGGTTTGCGACGAAGTTCACCAGCCCCGTGGTCGCCAACGGCAAGGTGTATGTGCCCAGCTCGGTCTCTCCGTCGACGGTGACGCCCAGCTATTCTCCGCAACTGCGCGTTTACGGATTGTGCAGCTCCTGTGCCGGCGCGGCTTCCCCGCGGAAGTGATGTCCGCCTAAATCCAAAATACGGGCGCTCTCGTATCCCTCTTGTAATTCACTTCACCCCTGGAGGGAAGAATGCGAGTAAAAGCCTTCCGCGCAGCCGCCGCCACTCTCTTGATGGCCACCGGCGCTTTCGCCGCCAGTCACCGCAACGGGCCGCTGCTGCTTGAAGACCAAACAGCCAATCTGAACGACTTTTACATCTTTCGCAGTTGGGAGCAGGGACACACCAACAGCGTCGTGATGAGCATGAGCGTGCAGGGCTTTCAGAATCCGGACAACGGACCCAGCTACTACAAGTTTTCGAGTAGCGTTCTGTACCGGTTCAACGTCAATAATTCACGCGGTCTGGATGGCAATCCAGACATGCAAATCGATTTCGTGTTCGTCGACAACATCGCTCCGAATGCTCCGTTCGTTTCGTATTTCGGTCCGATCGCCAGCATCGACGACCCGGGCATTCTGCTGAAAGAAACCTATGTGGTGGTGGTCCGCAATCTGGCTACCGGCACGGCCGCTTTCTTTGACACGGATGTAAACGGACACGTGCTTTCCGTGGCCCCGCCCAACACCGGCCCGAAAGGCACGCCCAATTACGAAGCGAATCTGGGCCAGCCGTCCATTTTCACGCTTTCCAACGGCATGCGGGTCTTCGCCGGTCCGCGGGATGACGCTTTCTATTTCGATAGCGGCGCCACCTTCGACTACCTCAATTTCCGCGCGCCCGCCCCGGTTCTGACCGGAGCCGCCGACCAGGCCCCAGGCGCCATGTACCCCAACGCCGTGGATGGCTTCGCCGGCTATAACATCAGCCTGATCGCGGTGGAAGTGCCCATCAATATGGTCACCGCGAATGCCTCGATCCCGACCAATACCTCCGATCCGAACGCGCACATCGCCGCCTGGGCCGCGACTCTCCGCCAGCAGGTGACCGTGCGCCAGAGCCCCAACGATCCGGTACAGTTTGGCGAATACGTGCAGGTGGATCGCGTCGGCAACCCGCTCACCGTCGAACTTCTGATCCCGCTGGGCATGAAGGACTATTGGAACCGCAGCGATCCGGCCAATGATGCGCAGTTCGCGCCGCTGATCGCGGATCCGTTCTTCGTCGATGCGGTGCTCAAAGGCGTTTACGGACTGAACGTGCCGCCGGCGCCGCGCAACGACCTATTGGGCGTCTATGTGCCCGACATCACACGGATCGATCTCACCATTGCGGGCGTTCCCACCGCGCAGCAGAGCCGCCTGGGCCCGCTCGCCGGGGACAACGCCGGGTGGCCTTCCGGTGGACGCCGGCCGGCTGACGACGTGGTCGATATCGGGCTGCGTGCTGCCGCGGGCGTGCTCGTTTCCGGCTTCGACATCGCGCCAAACAACGAACTGGGCGATGGCGTGAACTCCAACGACGTTCCGTTGCTCGATCGTTTTCCATTCCATGCTCCGCCACATGCAGGCTATCTGCATAGCCAGGAGAACGGAACCAACAGTCAGGGAATGCCCACCGGACAGTAAGAGTGGGCGAATCAGGGCCGGGGCTTTGTTCCCGGCCCGTCACCAGGAGCCATCCCCATGCGAATCATCACATCGTTGTTAATTCTCTGCGGCGTTTTAGCGGCACAGTCCCCCGAGCCCGACCGGCTCATGCAAGCCCTGACGGATCGTGCCATGGCGGACCAAATCAATCGCCTGAAGACCGACGAACGCATCCGCGTTTATGAAGCCCTGGTCAAGAATAAGCCGGCCGAGTTGCATTACCAGAATCTGCTGGCCGGCAGCTTCATTCAGAAGATGCGCGAGACCATGGACGCCGGCTATCTGGACCGTGCGTCGAAGATCGTCGAGTCCGTTCTGTCCAACGACCCTGCGGACTATGAAGCGCTGCGCATGCGCAGCCAGATTGAGCTGGAGCGGCACAACTTCACGCAAGTCGCCGAGTATTCCCGGCAATTGACCGCCAACTCGCCCGACGATCCGTGGAATTGGGGCACGCTGGGCGACTCCCTGATGGAGTTGGGGCAGTATGACAAAGCGGCCGAAGCGTACCAGCGCATGGTGAGCCTGCGGCCGGATCTCTCCAGTTACAATCGCGCGTCGTATTACCGTTTTGTGGCGGGTGATGCGCCGGGCGCTATCGCCATCATGAAGCGGGCCATCGAATCGGGCAGCAGGTCCATGGAGAACGTCGCCTGGTGTGACGTGGATTTAGGCAACATGTATTTCAAGATCGGGCAGGTAGCCGACGCCGAACGCGCCTACTTGTCCGCCTTGCGGGCCTTTCCGGGCTATTATCCGGCGTATGCGGGATTGGGGCACGCGTACGCCGCGCAAGGCAATATTGCGCAAGCCATAGAGAGCTACACGCGGGCGCAGTCGGCCGTGCCGCTGGTGGAGTACGCCGCGGCGCTGGAGGATCTCTATAAGCTGGCCGGCAAGCCGGACGAGGCCCGCAGGCAGTCCGGCATGGTCGACATGATCGACAAGATGGAGCAGGCCAGTGGTTTGAATGTGAATCGCAACCTGGCCATGGCTTACGCCGACCGCGACCGCAAGCTGGATCGCGCGCTGACGCTGATCCAGGGCGAACTGCGCGGCCGGCGCGATATCTACACCTATGATGCGCTGGCTTGGGTGCTGTATAAGAACAAGAATTACGAAGCAGCCGGACGCGCCAAGGAAAAAGCTTTGGAACTGGGCACGCCGGAACCTATGTTTTACTATCACGCGGGAATGATCGAGCGGGCGCTGGGACAGCCGGACCAGGCGCACAAGCATCTGGAAAAGGCTTTGGCCCTGAATGCCCGCTTCGATCCGCGGCAGGCGCCGCTGGCGGATGCCGCTTTAAAGGAGATGGCACAATGAAACGCTTTTACGTATTTCTGTTTTGCTCGGCCGCCCTGGCGTCCGGCGATCCGGTGGGCCGGATGCTCGACGAGAAGCTGAATACGGCGCAGCGCAATAACGCCTGCTTCGCATTGCGCGGCAATCGTGCGCCGGAAACCATCGCCGCCATGCGCGGCGCCCTCGCCAGCGACGTCGTGCGCGCTTGCGCCGCGCGGAATCTGCAAGAGGCCGGCGCGGTGGAAGAGTTGAAAAGTGCGCTGGCGGCGCCGCAGCCTGAAGTTCGCGCCGTGGCCGCGCGAGAGCTGGGCAAGTTCGAAAAGCCAGAATTGATCGAAGTACTGGTGAAGGCCGCGCGCGATCCCAGTGCGTTGGTGGCCACGAACGCGGTGATGGGTCTGGGCGAGTACCACGATAAGGTTGTCTTACCGTACCTGCTGGACCTGTCCCAAGGCAGCGGTCCGGCGGCGGTAGCCGCCCTAAGCCGGGCTGCGCGCTTCGATGAACCGGCCACGCTGCCTACCGCGCGCCAGCTGCTCGCTGGAAAAGACGTGGCTGCCAAGCTGCTCGCGCTGGTGATCGTGGGCGATTGCGGCGACGCCGCCGACCTGCCGCGGCTGCGCGAGATCGCCGCCCGCAACGAATCGCTGACCTCGCGCGGGCGCGGCTTCGGCTTGCTGCCCTCGCTCAATCTGGGCCGCGCGGCGGCCAATGCCATCCATGCCATCGAGAAACGGCAGTCTTCCGCGCCTACGGTGCAACCGGGCTAGAGCAATCTGATTTGGCGGCGGCGCGGACCAACGTCCTTTGTGTCTCCCAAGACAATGGTCCGCGCTCATTTTGTTCAGGCCCGTAGTGCGGAATTTCCCATACCTTCGGCTTGACGTGCAAATTCCCTCCGAGTGTGGTACATATAGGTTTGCAGCATGGGCGGGTTCCCTGACCTGTTTTTGCTGGCGCGCTTAAAGTCCATTCCACGAACCCCTCCGGTAACTCAATGATCACGACCGTAGCGTGGAGTTTCACGGGCGCACCCTGGGTTGGAGATACATCCCTCCTACGATTTTTGGAGTAGCGCAATTCCCCATGGATAGCGATAGAAGATACAGACAACCGGGTTACCAAGACTCGGACCGCTCTGGTTTTAAAGAGCGCCGCGGCGGTGACGAACGGCCTCGCACGCCCGGTCCCAAGCCGCCCATCGACATAACCGGACCGCGCCTGCCGCGACTGGTACAAGCGGTAACCGCGTCCCGTTGTTTCAACTGTTCCACGCAACTGCCCAGTGGAATCGATTGGACCGGCAATTGTCCGAAATGCAGCGTGCCTTTGCATTGCTGCAAACAGTGCACTTATTTCGAACCGTCCACCAGGTTTCAATGCATGAAGCCGATTCCGGTGCGAATTCCGGTGAAGGACAAGGCGAATGAGTGCACGCTATTCTCGGCTCGCGTAACGGTGGCGCGCGATGGCAATGCCGCCGCGGCTCCTCCGCCCGGTCCAACCGTGCAGGCGCCCAGCAGCCCGGACGCCGCGCGTAGCGCGTTCGATAAGCTCTTCAAGAAGTAGGCGCGGTCACGGCGTCTGCGCGGCATGCGCCGCGGTTGTCTTTAGATGACCGTGGAAACCCAGATCCTCCCCCGTTAAGAGCTTGGTTGCGAAAATAATCTGCCCCGTGTGGCCGGAGAAGTGTTCCACCACGTGGTAAATGGCTTCGAGCACGGTTACGTCATAGCTCTGCACGGTAATACGGCGGGTCAGATCTTCCGGCGGCAACGCGGCGATCGTGGCGATAGCCGCGCCGGCTGCGGCGCGAAGATGCGCGGCCAGATCCGGCGCTGCCAGCCCCGTGCGCGCGGCGAATTCCGCATCCCGCTGGCGCACGTCCGGCTTGCCGCCCACTCCTGAAACGATCCACTGGCGCACGTTGCCGCTCAGATGCAGGACCAGGTTCCCGACGGCATTTTCGCTTTCGCTGGTGCGCGCCCAGATCTGTTCTTCGCTCAGGCGCGCCAGGCAATCTTCAATGCGGCCCGCGTCCTGGCGGAGTTTGCGCGCGGAATAATCCAGGAAGACGGCGGCACAGGAATCCATAATCAATCAGGATACAGCGATTCGAAGGGCCAGGACAGATCTCGCAACTGATGGCTGTGCCAAATGGTGTTCCGCTCTTCCAGCCCAACAGGGGCGCGAAACGGCCCATCTGGCGTTGACCAACAGGCTCCGGGTTCGTAAATGTCCTGTTCGCCCGGTTCGATCCCTCCCATATGAATTGCGAGGATGCGCATGCGTGGTTTGCGTGCAATCGAAAACGGCCGGGCGGCCCGTCCGCTCACTATCAATGGATTTGTCCGGGCGCCGAGGCGAAGCACCTTCGGCTGTTGGGCCGTGCGCCCGAGTCTTAGAGCTACACGCCGCATGCTAGATTAATCCTCGTGACACGACCAATGACCATGGGAGTCATCGTCGGGAATCGTGGATTCTTTCCCGACCATCTCGCCAAAGAAGGACGCGAGGAAATCATCAAGGCCCTGACCGGTGCAGGCATCGAGCCGCTGGTGCTAAACCCGGAGGAAAGCAAGCACGGCGCTGTCGAGACGCGCGTGGAATCGCGCAAGTGCGCCGATATGTTCCGCGCCAACCGCGACCGCATCGACGGCGTCATCGTCACGCTGCCGAACTTCGGCGAGGAGCGCGCCATCGCGGACACCTTGCGCTTGGCCGAGTTGAACGTCCCCGTGCTGATCCAGGCCACGCCCGACTCCGCCTCCAAGATGTCCATCAAGTTCCGGCGCGACAGCTTCTGCGGCAAGATGTCGGCCTGCAATAACCTGTCGCAGTACGGCATCCCGTATTCCATCACCTCGCAGCACACCGAAGCGCCGGATTCCGATATCTTCCGCAAGGATCTGGAGTGGTTCGCGGGCGTCTGCCGGGTGGTGAAAGGCCTGCGCAAAGTGCGCATCGGCGCCATCGGCGCGCGTCCCGCGGCTTTCAACACGGTGCGCTACAGCGAGAAGATCCTGGAGCAGCACGGCATCTCCATCGAGACCGTGGATCTGACTGAAATCCTGGGCCGCATCCACCGCATGAAGGATTCGGATGACGCCGCGCAGCAGAAGCTCGCCGCCATCAAGAGCTACGTCTCCACGCAGGGCATCGCCGACGAAGCGCTGCTGAAGATGGCCAAGCTCGGCGCGGTGGTGGACCGCTGGATGAAAGAAACCGAAGTGGTGATGAGCGCCGTGCAATGCTGGACGGCCATTGAGGAGTACTTCGGCGTAGTGCCGTGCACCATCATGAGCATGATGTCGAACGACCTGCTGCCGAGCGCCTGCGAAGTGGATATCTGCGGCGTGGTGGGCATGTACGCGCTGCAGCAAGCCTCGGGCACTCCCAGCGCGCTGCTCGACTGGAACAACAACTACGGCGACGATCCCGACAAGGCCGTTTGCTTCCACTGCAGCAACCTGCCGAAGCACTTCTTCGCGGATGTGCGCATGGATTTCCAGGAGATCATCGCCGGGACGGTCGGCAAGGCGAACACGTTCGGCACTTGCGTTGGCCGCGTGAAAGCTGGAGCGATGAGCTTCTGCCGCGTCTCCACGAGCGACCTCACGGGCAAGCTGCGCTCCTACGTCGGCGAAGGCGAGTTCACCAATGACCCGCTCGATACCTTCGGCGGCGCGGGTGTGGTGCGCATCGGACGGTTGCAGGAGCTGCTGCGCTATATCTGCCTGAACGGCTACGAGCACCACGTGGCGGCGAATTTCTCCACGGTGGCTGGAATGGTGCATGAAGCCGGCACGCGTTACCTTGGCTGGGAAATGCACTGGCA
>JBEKYC010000044.1:0-59752 GCA_049511415.1 Bryobacteraceae bacterium
AGATCGGGCAGCAGCGCGGCTTGTTCGGCTTGATGCCGGCGATGCAGCAGGTAACCGAGGGTGGCGAGCGCGGTGGCCGCCATGAGGTACGCGGCGAGAAATGGCCACGCGAGCGCGGCGGGGCGGAGGACGGTGAAGGAGCGGGAGACGGGGGCGGACCAGGGTCCGGTGAAGACGCGGCCTTGTACTTCGAGTCGATGCGATCCGGTGGAGAGCGAGCCGAGCGGCAGATCGAGATTTTTCGTTTCGAGCCAGGCTTTTTGATCGGGCAGGAGGCGGTAGCGAATGCGTAGGGCGTTGCGCCGGTCGAACTGGAGGGAGCCGATGTGGGCGGTGATTTTGGAGCCGCGGGGGAAGGTGCTGACGGCTTCGGCGAGGCGGGGCGCGTCGTTGTCGTAGGAGATGGCGGAGACGAAGACTTGTGAGGCGAATTGGGGCGTGACCAGATCGGAAGAGGGCATGTAGTGAACGATGTTCACATCAATTCCGAACCAAATAGAACCGTCCGTGTCCGCGAAATAGCTCCCGGTATTCACGCCCACGCCCGGCAAACCATCCACCTGGTCGAAATGCACCCACCTCCCGACTTCGGCATCCGCCGGTCGCGAGACGGATACTCCACGATTTCCGCCACGCCAAAGCCAACCCCGTGAGTCGACGTCAAACGTGACACTTTCGGGGTCCTCGATCTCATCCCCGGCGCGGAACTGCCGGACGTTAAACCGGCCGTTGGCGGTAGGGCGGATCCGCGCGAACGCAGGCGTATTGTAGTAGCCATACCAAATGTCGCCATCGGGGAGAGCGGCGAGCGACCAGCAAGCGTTCACTAACAGGCCATCCTTTGTGGTGATCTCTCGCCAGCTGCCGTCTTCGCTCCTGTTCACCAGGCCTCCGTTGTAGCAGGCCCACAACTTCCGGGCATGGTCCTCATATTGAATGTCAAGTACGTTGCTTGACGGTTGAGTATCAAGACGGTGAAACGCGAGGTTCAGGCGTGGGCCCTGCTGCTTCAGACGCCCGATCGCAATGCCTCCCAACCACACCTCGCGGCTGGGGGTCTTCGCCAGCCGGAGGCCGTAGTATCGCGACGTGGTGCGGGCCACGAGCGCTCCATCGCGCCGCATCATCGCAACGCCTCCTGGATTCAGCGCTACCAGGAGATTTTCGGCCGAGGGTAACAGATTCATCACCACGCCGATTTTTTCAAAGGATGCTATGCGCTGCCAGTGCTGTCTATCCTTGCTCAAGACTCCGACATCGTGATTCAGCCCTGCATAGATGTCTGTTCCGTTTCGTTGGATGCACCATGGATCGTCCACACCGTCGCGCGCCGTCCAGAACTCCATGCGGAAGGGCGACGCGAATCGGTAGAGTCCTTGGGCACCGCCCAACCACAGCGTGCCATCCCTAGCTTGAATCGCAGCGAATAGAGCGGGGGGTAAACCGTTGGCTGGCTTCGCGATGCGAAACGCGCCAGGTCGCCCAGCCGCCAGGATATCGGAACCAACCAGCACCATGGAACCGTCTGGTGCTTCACGCATATTTGCTCCGACGCCTGCCCTTTCGAACGGCGCGGAGCGCCAATGGTGGTCGCCACAATCGTACAGGTTGGCATGCTCGGAGCCTACCCATACGCACCCGGAGCGGTCGCGCAGTACCTTCATGTGTCCGGCCCCGGCTGGATCTGGAACGGAATGGTGGCTCACAGGTAGCGTCGCTCCGGAACGCCAGCGAACCACATCCGTCAAACGTATTTCACTCCATCCTCGGCCAAACCGCGGATAGAGGAGTAGTCCACCATCGTCGAGCGTTAGGGGGCCCGGCGAATCCAGACTCATCACGGTTTCGGTCTGCCAGGTTCCCCCAACTCGGTGAATCCTGTACAAGGAAGCGTTGTTGGGAATGCCCCGGCCCAGGGGGCCCATGGCCGCCACGACGAGATCCGGGGCGGCCGCAATTACGCTGATGGCCACGCCTTCAGCAATCTCCTCAACGCGACCGCTTATAAACCGGTACAAGCCGGTC
The DNA here is from genome assembly GCA_049511415.1 of Bryobacteraceae bacterium. GTDB lineage: Bacteria > Acidobacteriota > Terriglobia > Bryobacterales > Bryobacteraceae > Bog-159. The sequence goes on from JBEKYC010000044.1 coordinate 2,026, forward strand.
TCCGCCGCGATCCAGATGGCGCCGACGGAATCCTCGGCGATCTCGTAGCTCTGAACGTGTGGAAATCCGTAATCGCCGAGAAAGAACAAGTGCGTCCCGTCGAAGCAAGCCAGTTCGTCTCCGCCGATCCACAAACTCCCGCGCGAATCCTGAAACAGCACCTTCACGTTCTTCGGTGAACCGGCCACGGGCAGAAACGGGTACTGCTGCGCGATAGCGATTGGGCCGAGGGCGACCAGGGCACAAATCACAACGGATGCTCGACCGGAGATTGAGTTTGCCATCTTCGTCAACGTTGATGCCCGCGGCATATGTCTCTGCGCGGAATGGGGGCGTCTTGTGCCATGAAATTTTCTTTCAAAAATAGTCTGGCACGAATTTCGAGTGCTTGCGCAGATGCAGGCAGTGGAGGCAACGGAAGCTTAATTTATGAATAACACCACGACCAAAATCGTTAGATCAGCCGTCCGCGTATACGCCGCCGCGGCGCTTAGCGCAATGATGGCGGGTATCTCGCCCGCCCAGACTTTTAAGACGCTGTTCAACTTCGATGGCAGCGACGGCGCGAACTCCACCTCGGGGCTGGTGCAGGGTCTCAATGGAGAACTTTACGGGACAACCTTGTATGGCGGGACGGGCAGCGGCGGCACGGTTTTCAGGATTACTTCAGGCGGAAAACTGACCACCTTATACGACTTCAGCTATTGCATCGTAATTGGATGCCCGGATGGCGCGGGCCCCAATGCCGGGGTGATCCAGGCCACTAACGGGGACTTCTACGGAATAACAACTGGGGGCGGGATTTATGACAGCGGTACGGTCTTCAGACTAACTCCAAGCGGAAAACTGACGACTCTGTACACCTTCTGCTCTCAATCCGGGTGCAGCGATGGCCAAGATCCGTACGGAGGGCTGGTTCAGGCCAGCAACGGGGATCTCTACGGGACAACCGCTGGCGGCGGCAATGTCAACCACCCCGGGGGCACGATCTTTAAGATCACGCCGAGCGGTACGCTTACTACGCTCTACAGCTTCTGCAGCCAAAGCGATTGTCCGGACGGCGCCGGACCCGAGGCACGCCTGGTGCAAGCTTCCGATGGGGGCCTCTACGGTACTACGTCCGCGGGCGGAGTCAATATTGGAGGCACGATCTTCAAGATCACTCCAGCAGGCGTATTGACCACTCTCTACAGCTTCTGCGCTCTAACCGATTGCCCGGACGGAAGCTTCCCCGGCGGTGGGCTGATTCAAACGACGGACGGAGATTTCTACGGGACAACTACTAGCGGAGGCGCCTACGGCTATGGGACGGTGTTCAAATTCACCCCCGGCGGCACGATTGCGACTCTACACAGCTTTTGCGCCGAGACCGGATGCCCCGACGGCGCCGATCCATACCCGCCACTGATTCAGGCGAGCGACGGCAACTTCTATGGCACGACGTTAAAAGGTGGAACTGGCGGCACGATATTCTCAATCACGCCGGGCGGCGTTCTTACAACCCTTTACAGCTTCTGTACCGGGGGCGGCGAATGTACAGACGGGTCGCAACCCTACGGAGGTGTGGCTCAGGCTACCAACGGGGATTTCTACGGGACAACGAATACGGGCGGGACCAGCCCTGACTTTGGCACAGTCTTCAGTCTCTCAACTGGATTGGGCCCATTCGTGGAGCTACAAACCAGCTCGGGCAAAGTCGGATCTAGCGTCAAGATTTTGGGTACACAACTCACGGGTGCGACCAGCGTCACGTTTGATGGCACTGCTGCCACATTTATAGTTTCGTCGGCCACTTTGATCACCGCCACGGTACCAACGGGCGCCAACACAGGAACGGTCGAAGTGATGACACCCAACGGCACCCTGTCGAGCAGCGTTCCGTTCCGGGTGAGGCCTTAATCTACAGCGCAGCCGAGCAAGGCGGCACAACGGATTCGTAGCCAAGTTTGAGACGAGGTCTTGGATGAAAACGAAATTACTGTCTCTCTTTGTGGTCAGCCTGATGACAAGCCCATTGGCGTCCGGGGAACGTCGTTGGGCGGTCCTGGAGGCGCACGGACCGATAGCGGCTGCCAGTCCACTGATCGCGCTGGTGGAGAGCCGGGTGGTGGATGATCTCACCGGTCAACTGACCTCGGTGAAGGGGATCACGGTCGTAGACCGCGCCAACATCGATAAGTTGCTCAAAGAACAGAATTTTCAAAATAGCGATCGCTCATCGCCGGGCACGGCGGTGCGCATCGGAAAACTGTTGGGGGTCGGAGAGATTGTGCTGGTGCAGGTATACGACTTTAGCTATACAGTGCACAACGAAAGGCATGGCCTCACGACTTACACAATCGGGACGGTCGTGCTGCGGGCCAACGCACGCCTTATTGATGTGGGGACCGGAGTGGTTGAAGCCCAGCCCTCTTCCTCATTTCAAGACAGCGTCGAGATTTCAAAGACGAGACAACCGCTCCCTATCGGGCCAGTTGTGATTCCATCCAAGCAGCAATCGAGTGACCCAAGAGTGATCGTGGATAAAGAATGCGCCAAGGCGAGCGAGACCGTAGTCCGGGAACTCGCCGCTAAATTGACGAGTGCGCTGCCGGTCGCGGCAGGTCCTGAGACAGTGAAGGCGTTGGTCGCCGGAATCGCGAATGGCAACGTCTACATCAATCGAGGGATTCAACATGGGATCAAGACGGGTGACAAATTTCAAGTTGTGCGCGAGGCCGGCGTGGGACTCAACGATCCCGAAACGGGAAAGCCCATCGTACATCGACTGCCTGTGTGCATTTTAACGATAACCAACGTAGACCAAGCCAGCGCGTCGGGCGCCTGTCAGGGGGGAATCCCCCAGACCAACGACGTGGCCGAGCCATTCCAGTAACACTGCTGTGAGGGGCAAAACAGTTATGATCCGGTATTGGTGGCGACCCAAACACTACGTTCTTCTGATGGCCGCACTGCTCTTGCCCCTGCGCAAGGTGAGCGCGCAAACTTCATCGCTAGGCCGGATGCTGATCTGCGAGTCCACCAGCAATGTCTGCGATCAGCCCGATGCACGCCTCGAGATCGTGTGGAGGTTCGATGGAACGGAAGGAACCGTGAGTTCCCCGGCCAGCCAGGCGGGAGTGCATCTTACCATCGAGAGATTGGACGGCAGCTCGATTGTGGTTCGCGCGGTCGCTCAGAGTGGACCGGCGGCCGGCCTTGTTGCCGTTTATACCGGCTCAATTCGCGGGAATCGAATTGCGGGTACAGTTCAGTGGTCATGGCCCGGTCGTAACTATCCCTCAGGCGGTTTCTTTTCAGGTGTGCTCGGCGATCGGCTTGCGGCAGTAGCCGAACCAGATGCACGCGCCGGTTCTCTGAATGCGCCACCCTCCGAACTGCTGGTATGCGAGAACGGCGGCTCCTGCAACGCGGCTTGGACGTTTAACGGGCCGACTGGAACAGGGACCTGGTTTACGCGCAATCCAACGCGCGCCTCCTTGACTCTATTGCGGTTCGACGGGGATTACATCGTCGTCCGCCGCACTGAACCTGCAGGCGGCATCTCGGCCACATACGCCGGGTCCCTGCGCGGCAACCGCTATGAAGGGACCATCGTTTGGAGCAGCCCGGGCCATCCGGGCGAGTCAACTGGCTACTGGACGGCGACCGTTCCGCACACGACATGTTCCGAACAGGACGGGATCGAAGGTACCGACGCCATGCTCGTCGGACGGTATGCCCTGATGTTCAAGCGCGATCGCGACGCTTTGAACTGTTATATCGTCGCTGCCAAGCTTGGCGACGCGACCGCTCAAGCTGCAGTTGGGCTCCTTTATTACCAGGGCCGCGGTTCGGTTGCCCAGGACTACCAACAGGCCTTCTTCTGGCTGCACAAAGCGGCCGATCAGGGAGTCTATGCAGCGCAAAGGACTGTTGCGGAGATGTACACAGCGGGGCAAGGAACGGAGCGGGACCCGACTCAGGCGGCTATTTACGCGGCCAGAGCCGATGAGCAGAAGCACGATATGGAGCGGCGCCAGGATTTGGAAGAACGCGAGCAGGCGCGCCACCAGGAGCAGACTCAGCGTGCCGCGGATCGCTTCGCGCAGTTGATGTCGAGCTTCGTGTTAGGCGCCTCTTTCGGTCTGCTTTTCTAGGTTGCCGCCGAAGTCAAAACGCGGCAGCCTCCGCCGCATTGACGCACCCCGAACCGATCCGCTACCATCGGGCCGATGCGGTGGATCGGCTCCGAAACTTTCTGGCTTACACGCCTGGTGTACCAGAGAGGGCTGGCGCTGATCCTGCTGATCGCCTTCCTGAACGCCGTCTTCGAGTTTAAACCCCTGCTCGGCGAGCACGGACTCTTGCCCGTGCCGCAATTCGTGAAAGCCGTCCCGTTTAGCGCCTCGCCCAGCCTGTTCTTCTTCGCGCCTACCGACACGGCTTTCACCATCGCCGCCTGGCTGGGGGTATTGCTGGCGGTGCTGGCGCTCGTCGGCATCGCGGACGGCTTCGGCGCCTGGCTCTCCATGCTCGTCTGGGCGCTCATGTGGCTGCTGTATATCTCGTTCGTCAACGTGGGCCAGATCTTCTACGCTTTCGGCTGGGAATCCATCCTGCTGGAAGCGTGCTTCTACGCGATCTTCCTGGGCAGCCGCCGAGCCACGCCGCAGACCATCGGCATTTGGCTGCTGCGATGGCTGCTGTTCCGCTTGATGTTCGGCGCGGGCCTCATCAAGATGCGCGGCGATCCGTGCTGGCGCGATCTCACCTGTCTCAATTACCACTACGAGACGCAGCCCATGCCCGGCCCGTTGAGCTGGTACTTCCATTGGGCGCCCGAGTGGTTCCACAAGTCCGGCGTGCTGTTCAATCATTTCTCGGAACTGGTGGTGCCGTTCGCCTATTTCCTCCCGCAGCCGATCAGCGCCATTGCCGGCGTCATCACCGTCGCGTTCCAGGCGCTGATTTTTGCCGGCGGGAACCTCTCGTGGCTGAACGCGCTCACCATCCTGCTGGCTGTCAGCACGTTCGACGACCGATTTCTGAAACGTACGCTGCGCCTGCGTGTGCCAGTCCACTACGCTCCGGCATTGGCGCATCGTCTGGCTACAATCGGCGTCGGAATTCTGGTGGCGATCCTGAGTTTCCAGCCGGTGCGCAATATGCTGTCGCCCGCGCAGGTGATGAATACCGTCTACAATCGTTTGCATCTGGTGGGAACATACGGCGCATTCGGATCGATCACGCGGCCGCGCTACGAGGTGATTGTGGAGGGAACTGACGAAGCGGTGCTCACCGCCGCCACCAAGTGGCGTGAATACGAATTCAAAGGCAAGCCTGGCGACCTGGCACGCATGCCGCCGCAAGTCGCGCCGTATCATCTGCGGCTGGACTGGCTCATGTGGTTCGCGCCGTTTTCGGAATCCGAAGCCGAGCCGTGGTTCGAGCCGTTTCTGCGCAAGTTGCTTGCCGGGGACCGGCCCGTGCTCTCGCTGCTGCGCACGAATCCGTTTCCACACGCGTCGCCACACTACGTGCGCGCGATGCTCTACGAATACCACTTCACGACACCTGCCGAGCGCGCCGCGACCGGTCGATGGTGGACACGCAAGCTGGTCGGCTCGTATTTTCGGCCCATCTATGCCGAGCCATAACCAAGAGGCGTACGTTGTTGGCTCGGGCCCCAACGGTCTCACGGCCGCGATCGTTCTGGCGAAAGCCGGGCTGCGTACCACGGTGTTCGAAGCGCAGCCGACCATCGGCGGCGGCACACGCTCCGCCGCACTGACGCTACCGGGATTCGTGCACGATATCTGCTCGGCAGTGCATCCGTGGGCAGCCGGTTCGCCAGCCTTCGCCGAGTTCCCGCTCGCGGAACACGGCCTTCAATGGATACAGCCGCCGCTACCGCTCGCCCATCCTCTGGATGACGGTTCGGCGGCCGTGTTGGCCCGGTCGTTGGACGAAACCTGCGGTCGGCTCGGCCCCGATGGCCCTCGCTATCGGGGCGCGATTAACCCGCTGGTGCAACACTGGCGGGAACTGGTGCCTATGATCCAGGCGCCTCTGTTGCGCTGGCCCCCGCATCCGTGGTTACTGGCGCGTTTCGGATTGCTGGTGTTGTGGCCGGCGGCGCCGCTCGCCCGTCTGCTCTTCCGCACGGAAGCGGGACGTGCCCTGTTTGCGGGCAACGCGGCGCATTCCTTGTTGCCTTTGGAAGCGCTCGGAACGGCGGCCTTTGGCTGGGTGCTGGCGGCTGCGGCACACGCGGTGGGCTGGCCGATCCCTCGCGGCGGATCGCAAGCCATCGCCGACGCGTTGGCATCGTACTTCCGATCGCTCGGTGGGACGATCATCGTGAACCAGCGCATCCAGTCACTGGACGACTTGGGCGATGCTTCCATTACTCTCCTCGACGTAACGCCGCGGCAATTTGTAGCGATTGCCGGGGACCGCCTGCCGGCGAATTTTCGCCACAAGCTGGAGGCTTACCGCTATGGGCCCGGCGTTTTCAAGATCGATTGGGCGCTGGACGCGCCGATTCCCTGGCGAGCCGCGGAGTGCGCCCGCGCAGGGACTGTCCATGTGGGTGGCTCGCTGGATGAGATCGCAGCGTACGAGCGTGGAGGCGTCAGCAAAAAGCCATTCGTGCTGGTAGCCCAGCCGAGTATCTTTGACTCGACCCGTGCGCCGGCCGGAAAACACACGGCATGGGCCTATTGTCACGTGCCGCACGCCTCGACGGCCGATATGACGGACGCGATCGAATCCCAGTTGGAACGTTTCGCGCCTGGATTCCGGGCAGGCATTCTGGCGCGCCATGTCATGGGACCCGCGGAATTGGAGCTGCACAATGCTAACCTGGTGGGCGGCGATATCACAGGTGGCGCCCAGGATCTACGGCAACTGGTGCTGAGGCCCACGCGTCTGTTGTACCGTACGCCTCTCGCGGGCGTCTACCTGTGCTCGTCATCCACGCCGCCGGGCGGTGCCGTGCACGGCATGTGCGGCTACCACGCCGCTCACATGGCGCTCGGAAACCGAAGATAGCTGAAATCAGGACCCAATTTGAAGCATCCTATAAGAGTGAATAGTTTTTTTTGTCTGGCGATGGCGACCGCGGCTCTTTGCGTTCCGTGGCACCTTAACGCGCAAGAGGCTGCGACTCCCGCCCCGGTAACTGACGTGCAACCTCTCGCGCCGCCCTCGCCCGACGAAAAATGGGATTTCTTCAAAGATGAGACCTTCGCCCCCTACACGCTGCTGGCCAGCGCCGTCAACGCCGGCGTGTCGCAAGCGCTGCGTTCGGACCCGCAATACGGCGTAGGCGGCGTGGCGCTCGCCAAACGCTTCGGCGCAACCGCAGCGGATAGCGTCAGCCAGAATTACTTCAGCGATTATGTAATGGCGTCGGTTCTGCACGAGGATACGCGTTACCGGCGGCGGGGCGAAAAGCACGGGTTCTGGTCGCGTTTCGGTTATGCAGTGACACGGGCCTTCGTCACGCGCACCGATGCCGGCGGGTCCACCGCCAACTGGTCGAATTTCATTGGCTGTGGACTGCAGGCGGGACTTTCCAACGCCTACTATCCCACGCCCAGCCGTAACCTGTCGGCCACCGCGATCAATTGGGCCAACAGCATCGGCGCCGCCGGATTCGGCAATCTGTTTCCGGAGTTTCTGCCCGATTTTAAGCGCTTTCTCAAACGCATCCACTTGTAAAGGCTGTCGCGGGAACTTCCGCGGCGGGCCTCCGGTCTAAGGGTTAATGCTTGAAGTGCGCGCGTTGACCAAGCGTTACCCCGGTGTCACGGCTTTAGACAATGTTTCGTTCACAGCGCGCGCGGGCGAAGTGACCGGCTACCTGGGACCCAACGGCTCAGGCAAGTCCACCACCGTGAAGATGATTACGGGCTTGCTGGAACCCACGTCCGGCCAGATCCTATATCGCGGCCGGCCGATTCACGACAACCTGGTCGAGTACAAGCGAATCCTGGGCTACGTGCCCGAGGAGCCTTATCTGTACCCGCATCTTACCGGCGCGGAATATCTGGAATTGGCGGGCGAACTGCGCGATTTGCCGGCGGGTTCGCTGCAGTCGAAGATCGATGCGTTACTCGAATTATTCTCGCTGGCCGGCGACCGCCACACGCCCATCTCATCGTACTCGAAGGGCATGCGGCAGAAGGTTTTGATTTGCGCGGCTATCCTGCACGACCCGGAATTGATCATCCTGGACGAGCCTTTCTCCGGGCTGGACGTGCACGCCGCCATGGTGTTGCGCAGCCTCATCCGCTCGTTGGCCGCGTCGGGCAAGACCGTGCTGTTCAGTTCGCATGTGCTGGAAGTGGTGGAAAAAGTCTGCCACCATGTGGTGATCCTGCACAAGGGCCGCGCCGTGGCCAACGATGCCATCGACCGGCTGCGCGATCTGATGGCGCTACCGACGCTCGAAGATATTTTCGCGCAGCTTGTCACCGATAGCGATCCCGATGAGACGGCGCGCCGCATCGCCGAGGTGGTGCGGCGGTGACGCGCGAGCGGCGGCAGTTTCGCGCCCTCATGCGGCTGTTTGCCTACCGGTTCTTTGATACGGATATTGTGTCCGTGCGTGGCGATCTGTCGTCGCTGCTGGCGCAGTTCGCGGCGTTGCTGGCGGCACTCAGCCTGGTGCTGGTGATGGCCACGGCGCCGAAATATGCGGGACTTTATCAGCATCTGTCGACGCATCAGCTTGGCGCGGCGGCCCGGGGCGATCAGGAGTTTCTGATCTCCACTTCGATGGCGATGGTAGGAATCTTCACGCTATTGCTTTGGGACGCGCTATTCCCCGACCAGCGCGATTGTTTGATTTTGGGTGTCATGCCCGTCGACACGCGCATGATATTTCTCGCCAAGCTGGCGGCGTTGGCTTCAGCTCTGGGTCTCGTGATCGTGGCCGTCAATTGCTTCACCGGCCTGATCTGTCCGTTCCTGATCGTGCGCGATGCAGCGGGCTTGTGGACCATGCTGCGCAGCTTTGCCGCGTACTGGGTGGTGATCGTGCTGGCCTCCGTATTCGTCTTCCTGCTGTTGATCGGCTTGCAAGGCGCGGCATTGCAACTGCTCCCCCACGGCGGATTTCTACGTTGGTCCAGCGCGATTCAGATGACATCCTTCTTTGCCATACTGGCGCTCTATTTCCTGACTCCTCCGCTGGCCAACCGCGAGGCCCTGGCCATGCCCGGCAACCGGCTTTGGTATGTCATAGTGCCCTCCTATTGGTTCTTCGGTTTGTTCCAGGTGATGACGGGCGCCAGGGACGCCGCGCAGGTCGCGCTAGCGGAACGATCTCTCGCGGCGCTGGGACTTGCCGCCCTGGCCGCCGGCGTTCTGTACGGGTTGGCCTACGCGCGCCAGATGCGCCGCACGACCGAGCAAGCCGGCATCGTTCCCTCCAAGCGGGTTCGCACGCCCAGACGGGTATTGGCGCGGTTCGCCAGCCGTCGCGCGCCGGAACGGGCCATTCTGAGTTTCATTGGCCGGACGCTGGCGCGCAGCCGGCAGCACCGCCTGTTGCTGGCCATCTACGCCGGTTTGGGTCTGGCGTACGTGTTCAGCCAGTTGGCTTACGTGCTATACCATTTCCGGGCGAATGCCTTCGGTGCGGTGGAGGGCCGCGAACAGACCGCGCTGGGGATTCCGCTGATCCTGCTCTTCTTCCTCGTCATAGGATTGCGCGTGTCTTTCTCGATTCCCGTAGAGTTGCGCGCCAACTGGCTGTTTCGCTTGACGGATCCGTTTGGTGGTGGCGCCTACCTCGCCGCGAGCCGCAAGACGCTGCTGTTGTCTGCATTAGCGCCCGTGCTCATCCTTTCCGCTCCGGTCTATCTGGCAATCTGGCCGTGGCCCAGAGCGGCGGCCCATGTGGCGTTCCTTACCGTGTTTGGGTTGCTTATTATCGAACTGGCGCTAACTGGCTTCGCCAAGGTCCCTTTCACCTGCTCGTATCTGCCTGGCCGGGCAAATCTTAAGATCATGTTCGGCGTGTACTGGGGGCTGCTGATCATCGTTTCGGAGTTGGTGACACAGATTGAAAACCAGGCCTTGCGCGAAGGTTACGGAAAGCTCATGGCTGTCACGATCGGAGCCTGGCTGGTTGCGGCTTACAGGTCCCGTGGGGCGCATGCACGGATTCCGTCGCTCACGTTCGAAGAACAACCTGAGCCGGCGGTGGTGGGGCTCGGCCTGTCGGCGCAAGGCTAAAGTTGCAGGGCCCTGACGGGTATGCTACAAACGGAACCATGGACAAGGTGATCCGGAAATACGACAGTCTGGAAGCCATGAAGGCTGATGAACACCGGGAGTGGCGGGGAATGCCGGCGCACGAACGCATGCGTGCCGTTATGGAAATCACCCTGGCAACGTACCGCATGAAGGAGCCAGCCGCGGATGTTCGACGACTTCAAAGAACTCTTGTCCATCTTCAATTCCCAGAGAGTTAAGTACTTGATCGTTGGGGGATACGCGGTATCCTATTACGCTCAGCCGCGCGCCACTCGAGGGACTCGCAGCCGAAGAATTCATGGAACCCGGCAAGTTTTTCCGTATGGGAAGGCCGCCTGTAATGGTGGACATCCTGCCTCAAATCAGCGGTGTGGATTTCGATGCGGCATGGCAGAGACACATTGAGGTGGTGGTGGACGCGGACACCGGGCTGATAGCGAACTTCATCTCCAGACGGGACCTGATTGCCGCGAAACTCGCGGCGGGAAGACCACAAGACATAGCGGACGCCGCCGCGCTTGGCAAAGCTGGCGAGGAATAGGCGCGGCGAGTCTCATGGCTTCCCCCGAAACAGGAATCCCAGCTCGATGACCAAAATGATCACCACCATGAGTTCCAGCACAAACGCGCGGCCTTGCTGGAACTGATCCATCATGAACTGATACAGTTCTCCGGCGGTGCGGAGCTTCTCGTCCACTAACTCGCGGTAGTCCGTGACACCGACCTTTCCGGCGGCCAGACGATACACGCGCGCGGAATACATATCGCTGAGGAACTTGATCGAATTGTCCATGCGCTCGGTTAGTTCACGCACATCCAGACGAATGGTATTCAATCGCTCCGCCTCGCGTGCCAGGCGCCAGCGCGCGAGCACGCCTTTGCCCTTTTCGAGCGAGCGGTAAACGTCGGCTAGCAGGCGCGTCAGCATCTCGTCGTAATAACGGAATTCAAGTAGCTGGGAGTTGGCGTACTCCAGCAATTGCGTCACGGGCAGGGCGCCTTCCGGCGTGTCATAAAGCAGCGCCGCCGTCCAGCCGATCACCACCAGATCTTCCGCGTAATACGAGCGGCGCGACTGCAGGATCTCCATGCGCTCGTCGTCGGCCAGGCGCAGCATTTCGCCGCGCACGATCTGCGCAATCTCCTGGCTGCGCGCGTTAATCAACTCCTCGGCAGTTATCGGCCGCCCATCGGCGTTGGCGATGGGGCGGATCTGAATAATGTAATAGTCTTCGGTGAGCCATTCCGTGTAAGGCTTCACCAGGGCCGGCCGGGCGCGTTCCACGCTGCGGCGGACGCTATCGGCCGCCTGTTTCTCGATCTCCGGCGCGGCGATCCAACGGCTCGCCAGGCGGATCAGATCCTGCCACTCGAACTCAAAAGGCAACTGCAGCTCGATGCTCACCACGCCGTATTGGTAGTAGTGCAACTGGCACTGCAATCGCTCCCCGCTATCCAAAACCAGCGGCTCCTGGTAATCGATCACGGGAGGCTTTTGAAAGCGCACATACTCGGGCGTCGGCTGGCGGAAGGCGGGCTCGCGGCCGGCGGGCTGCGCTCCCAGGAGGGCGCGCAGGTCGTCCAGGTGGATCTCCTCGCACACGTCATAGAGAAACAGCAGACCGAACGTGCCGGAGAGGCGCTCGGGATTCGCGGCCATCAGGCGATTGTACGCCACTCGGCATCTCTACGGCTTCTGATAGTTCGGAAATGCCGGATGCTTCAACGCCGGGCGCGGATGCTCGTGCAACTCCGCCATAATCACCTCCACCGCTTTCTCCAGTTGCGGATCGTGACCTTGGCGCACGGCGGCGGGATCGAGCTCCACTTCGATATCCGGGGCGACGCCATGGTTTTCCACATCGAAGGTCCCATTGGGATTCCAGATCGCGATGGAGGGGGCCATGACCCTACCGCCATCCATCAATTCAGGATATCCGTTCAGGCCGACCAGTCCGCCCCAAGTGCGTTCGCCGATCAGTTTGCCGACGCCCGCGCGGTGGAAATACCAGGGCATGGCGTCGCCGCCCGAGCCGGCGAATTGATTGATGAGCATGACCTTGGGCCCAAAAATGGCGCCCTGCGGTTGCAGCAGATCGGCGCCATCGCGCGCGGTGGCCACGCTCATGAGCTTACGTTGTAAGTACTCGATGATATCCGTGGCCAGTTGGCCGCCGTGATTGAAGCGTTCGTCGATGATGGCGGCGTCCTTATCCACTTGGGCGAAGAAGTAGCGATTGAAGCTGGTGTACCCGCCGAACGAAGTGTCGGGCATGTGGATATAAGCCACCCGTCCACCGGTCATTTGGTCCACTTTGCGGCGGTTGTCCTCAATCCAGGCCAAGTGCCGCAAGCCGGACTCGTCATTCACCGGAACGGCCTTGACTTCACGCGCCTGGGCTCCGGACGGGTCGGGGCCGACTTTCAACAGCGTGGTCTTTCCGGCCGTGGCTTCAAAGAAGCTGTAAATATTATCGCTGGCGTTCAACTCGCGGCCATTCACGGCCAGCAGATAATCCCCCGCCACGACGTTCACACCGGGCTGAGTCAACGGTGCTTTCAAATCCGGATTCCAATTCTCCCCATCAAATACGCGCGCGAAACGATAGCGCCCGTGTTCAATCGTGTAGTCGGCTCCCAGCAATCCGGTGGGCACGTGCTTCACTTCGGGCCGGTCGCCGCCACCGAGGAACATGTGGCCGACCGTCATGTTGCCCAGCATCTCGGTTAACAGGTAATTCAAGTCATCGCGCGAGGCCAGACCGCTCAGGTATACCCCATAGCGTTCCTCGGCTGCCTGCAAATCCAACCCGTGGTAATGCGGGTCATAGAAGAACTCGCGCTCAATGCGCCAAACCTCATGGAACATCTGCCTCCATTCCGCGGGAGGGTCAACCTTCACTTCCAGGTCCTGGGTCTTGAGGACTTTCTCGTTACCCGGCTTGGGCGGCGGGCCGTCGTTGCCCTCGGAAACTGGTGGCGGGTCGGCTATGGTCCATTTATCATCCTGCTGGTAAAGCATCTTCTCGCCGGTAGCCGATATCTGAAACGCCTTGACGCCACTGACCACCACATCCACTTTGCGCTTGCCGAGGTCGAAGCGGTGGATGGTGAAGGCGGCTGGGCCAGAGGTACGCTGCGGTGCTTCGGCAATGTAAACCGTGCCGATCTTCCCTGCTGCCAGTCCTTCGTAGCGCGCCGGCGGCACCGGCAGAGCCAGAATACGCTGCCCGATCTTGTCCAGGTCGATCTGGACTTCTACCTTTTCCGCGTCTTTATCTTTGTCCTTGCTGTCCTTTTTATCGTCCTTCTTGTCGTCCTTCTTAGCCTCGTCTTTCTTCGGCTCTTCCTTAATCTTCTCGTCGTCGCTTTCGGGCCCTAGGGGTGATGGCCGGCTCTTGGAGAGAACCACCAGATAGACGTTGGCAGTTACGGGCCACGAACGGCTTTCAATATCGGGCTGCATGGCGGGTCCCGAATTCGTGCTGGCGATGAAATACAGATACTTGCCATTCTTGTCGAATACCGGATTCTGGGCATCGCTCATGCCGTCGGTAACCTGCGTGCTCTTGGACGATGCCAGCGAGTACAGATAAATCGCCGACAAATAGTTTTTCAGAGACTTCGTATAAGTGAGCCACTGGCTATCCGGCGACCAATCCGCCGCCAGTCTGTTGCCGGGATAATAGTCCGTATCGACTAATACGGGCTTCTTGTCCGTCAGATCTACGTAGAAAAGATGATTGTGATTGTCCAGATAGGCGACTTTCTTGCCGTCCGGAGACCAGCGCGGCGTGCTGTAATATGCCTTGCCGAGGGGAATCTTGCGCACTTCCCCGGTGCCCTCCTGATCGCGTACATGCAGCGCATACTCGCCGGATTCGTCCGAAAAATACGCGATGCTCTGGCCGTCGGGCGACCATGCCGGCTCTCGTTCCATCACAGCCGGGCTCTGGGTGAGATTGCGGGCATCGCCCTTCTCGGCCGGAACAGTGATGATCTCGCCGCGGGCCTCAAAGACCGCCCGTGCTCCGCTGGGCGAAATGTCCGCGTTGGTCAGGCGCTTGGCGACGTTCACATAATGCGGCCGCACTTCCGGTAGATCGCCGGCCAAGCTCACGTCCACGCCTTTGGTCCGGCCCGTCTTCAGGTCGTAAAGATACAGCGCGCCGAACTGTTCATAGACAATCGCGCCAGGCCCCGCGGATGCCGATTTGAAATCCAGCCCGTGGTTTTCAACCGCGCGCGTGATTTTTTGCGACTTCGTATCGTAATAGAAGAGAGTGACCGGGCCTTCGCGGTCGGAAAGGAAATAAATACGGTCCCCGACCCACATGGGGTTGAAGTCGTTGGAGTTTTCGCGCGGAATGCGAACGACGCTGGAGTCGGCCAGGTTGGCGATCCAGATCTTGCGCGTCTGCCCGCCGCGATAACGCTTCCAGGCTTCCTGCCATTGAAACAAAGGCACGTAAGCCAGATGTGTTCCGTCCGGCGAATAGGCGCCCTCGAGCGCAATGGGAAGCGGCAATTCATCGGGCAGACCCCCGCCTTCCGCCGGCAAGGTATACAGTCTGGCGCCATCATTGGGAATGGCGCGCGAGGAGACAAAGAGCACACGCTTTCCGTCGGGAGTCCAGCCGACCGCCTGGTCCGCACCCGGATGATAGGTCAATCGTCGCGGCACGCCACCCGCCGCAGGCATGACGAAGACATCCACGTTGCCGTCATATTCTCCGGTGAAGGCGATCCAAGCGCCATCCGGGGAGAAGACGGGATCGGTTTCGACACCGGGCGCTGCGGTCAGGCGCTTAGCTTCGCCGCCCACGCGCGGAACGCTCCACAGGTCGCCGGCGTAGGAGAAAACGATTTGGTTTTGACTGACTGCGGGACTGCGGAGAAGCAGGTGTCCACTTTGGCCGCTGACCAGCGGGGTCAGCAGGAGAACAGCACTAATGACGCGATGCATAGCGTCTAGTATCGCGCGAAAATGACCGGAAGAAGCGCCACAAGAGGAGGCGGGCGGTCGGACCGCCAGAGCCGTCATCAGGCCATGATGCCGGGTGCTAAGGGGTCTGTTTAGCGGCCACCTGTATCCCCTCGCCGAGTTTGGCGATTCCGGGGATGGAAACAGGCGAGTGCCCCGTAATCGGCGACTCGCCCAGCAATGCTTCCACGGCGGCGGCTTCCGAGGGCACTACCGTGCTGAAGGTCAGCAGCATCGCAGCGGCCTTGGGAAAACTGCGCACCAGGTAGGGATTTCCCACGGCAATCAACGCAGTCGGCTTTCCGGTGCCGAACAGGGAGTCGAGCAGATGCGGAAATTCGCCACCCAACGCGACATCGCCGCGGTAAGCCGCCACGGACGCGAAAGCCGCGACCGCCACGCTGTCGCAAGCCGCCACCTTTTCGACTGCGGCGTCCAACGATGCCACCGGCATGGAAGCGTCCAACTGGATCACGGTCGCATCCTTTACGCGGCGGCGGATCTGCTGCAGGAATTCCTGTCCTTCGGCGGAATAATGGCCCTCCGCCAAAGCTATAAAGCAAGTTTTGCCAGGCGCGCGCAACGGGATCAAGTTGCCTTCATTCTTGACCAAAGTGATGGCCCGCCGGGTAATATCCTGCGCCTTTTCCTGGTCTTCCGGCATATCGATCTGGTCGCTAATCGACTCCAGGTCGACCAGGGCGTGGTGCTCAAGGCCCATCCGCTCCTTAGCGGAAAGCAGACGGGCAACGCTTTCGTCGATCCGGGCGCGCGTAAGCCTTCCGCCTTCAATGGCGGCTAGAATCGCGCGAACCGCCGCATCCGGGTCCGGCGGCATGACCAAAGCGTCCGCGCCTGCCTCCAGCGCGAGCACCGCGGCCTCCCCGCTGGAATAACCTTGCGCAATGCCGCCCATTTCGAGCGCATCCGTGACAATGATGCCCTTGAATCCCATTTGGCCGCGTAGCAATCCGGTCAGGATGGCGGGCGAAAGCGTGGCCGGCACATTAGCCGGAGCCAGCGCCGGTACCGCGATATGCGCAGTCATGATCGAATCCACCCCGGCCTCGATGGCGGACCGGAAAGGCGCTAGTTCGACCGTCTCCAGGCGTTCCCGGTCCGCATTGATGACGGCCATGTTGAGGTGCGTATCGACGGCCGTATCGCCGTGGCCGGGGAAGTGTTTCGCGGTGGTCAGAACGCGATAGTGTGGGTCTACCCGAGTTCCCTCGATGAAGGCCGTCACGAAAGCGGAGACTTGTTTGGGGTCTTCGCCATAGGATCGAATATTGATGATGGGATTGTCGGGATTGTTGTTGACGTCGGCCACCGGGAAAAAGAGCCACTGGACGCCGGTCGCGCGGGCCTCCCGGGCGGTTACCTGTCCTTCGAAGCGCGCTAGAGCGGGATCACCGGTAGCGCCGAAAGCCATGGCGTGCGGGAACATCGTGGTGCCGTCTACCCGCATGGAAGCGCCGCGCTCGTAATCGCCCGCCACAATCAGGGGCACGCGGACAAGCTTTTGCATGCGATTGAGAAAGGCGCCCAAGGCGTACGGCTGCGCCTTCTGCGTGACGCGGCCGTTGCTCCAATTGACCAGCACCATGCCGCCGACGCGCGTTTCGCGCACCAGGCGGACGAACTGGCGGTACTCGCGCGAGCGGCTGTTCGGGGCGGAGCCATGGAACGGGACGAAGATCAATTGCGCCACCTTCTCGCGCAAGGTGAGCGACTTCATCCAACGCTTCACGAAACTGGATTGCCGGGTCGTCGTGGCCGGCGCGGGTTTGCGCGCCGTAGTGGCAGGCGCCGCCGGCACACGGATCACGGCCATGGTCAGCAAGGCGATCATGCGGCAGCAGCGCAACACAACTACAGTGTAGCCTTTGAGAGCCGCTCGTATTCCGCGTTGAATTCGCAGCCGAGCAACGCCACTGCCGCCGAGATATACATCCAGACAAGCAGAGCGATGCTGGCCGCAATGCTGCCGTACATGACGTTGTAGTGGGCCATATGTCGCACGTACCATCCGAAGCCGATGGTCGAGAGCATCCAAAGCACGGTGGTGAGAACCGCGCCTGGAAGCAGATTCCGGAATCGTTGCTTGCGGTAGGGCCCGAAATAATAAAGCAGCATGGTTACCAGGATCATGGTGGCGGAAGTAACCGCATAGCGCGCCAGCCGGCTGACAAGCTGCCAAACCCAGGCGAACGGATTCCACAAGGGATCCACTTTCAGCCAATCCAGTACTACATGCTCCACCTGGTTGCTAAATAACAAAAGCGCGGAAGCGGCTACGAGAGGGATTCCGGATAAAAGCACCAGCGACATCGCCACCCCGGTGTTCTGCCAAAAATTGCGATTTCGAGGCACGCGGTAGGCCGCTTGAAAACCCTCGATGAGGCTTTTGATGACGCTCGATGCAGCCCAGAGTGAGACCAGTGCAGCCACCACCAAAACCAGCAGCGGACGCGCGCCACGCGCCTGAAACTGGTGCATCACCACTTCCTCGGTTCCGGGTGGAACCACCTGGGAAAGGAATCCTTCAACAGTGACGGACACAAATTCAGCGCGTGTCTGGACCAGAACGGCGGTAGCGGAAGTGAGCACCGGAAAGAACGACAGAAGCGCCGAGTAGGCTGCGCCTTTGGCTATGCCGAAACAATTGTCATCAGCCGCCGCGATCACACATCGCCGCAGGAGGTACGGAAGTGTTCGCCACCTGGAAATCACATTGCCAGTATAACGAGCGCGGCGCGACCGCGGCCCGTTTTGCGCCCGTTCGTCAAAAAAGACCGCACATGAATGCGCCGGAAGCCTGGAGACACTCTAGGTTCAGCGCGGAAATCCACAATTGCAGGGATGTTCTTAGCTGGACTTCTTGGCCTCTTGTTCCTTTCGGAACGCGGCCCATCGCTTCTTAGTCGCGGCGACGATCCGCGCCCGGCCGGCGGCGCTAAGTACACGCTTTTTTGGCTTGGAAGCGGTAGCCGAGCCGTTCTTGGCTTTATAAGCTGCCCAGCGCTTCTTCTGAGCCAAGGCAATGCGGTGGCGGGCGGCGGGACTCAAACTGCGGCGGCCTGTGGTTCCTCCCGCCGTTGTGCCTCCCGAAATGGAGGCGGATGGCTCGCCAATGCGATCCCTTAGTTCATCTATCTTCCGTTGCACTTCATCTCTCTGGTGCATGAAACCGATAAGGGCCGCTTCGAGCAATTCAGTGTCTTGTTTGGGCATCGGTGCAAGTATACTCCAGTATCATGGCGTTGTGTCCCGGATTAGGGTTACTCGCGTCCGCTATTAGTTATGCTTCTCACCACAGCGGCAGCGGCGATACAATACCAACGTGGATCGGCGTAAATTTCTGGGTATGGCGGCGCCCGTCGCGCTACGCGAGCGGTTGCCGGGCGCCGGAGGGATCCCGATCATCGACACGCATATACATCTGTTCGATACGTCCCGCCCGCAGGGAGTGCCGTGGCCCGACAAGAAAGATGCGGTGCTGTACAAGCCGGCGTTACCCGTGCGCTATCGAAAAGTAACTGATGGCTTGGGGATCGTTGGCGCAATAGAAATCGAGTGCAGTCCCTGGCTGGAAGACAACCATTGGGTATTGGATGTGGCAGCGCGCGATCCCATTATCGTGGGCATCATAGGAGATCTTGAGCCGGCACATCCGGATTTCCGCCGCCAACTGGACCGCTTTCACGCCAACCCGTTGTTTCGCGGCATAAGATACGGCAATCTCTGGGGCCGGAATCTGGGCGCGGAGTTGGACAAGCCGGGCTTCATTGCGGGATTGAAAGCGTTGGCGGAAGCTGGTTTGGTGCTGGACACAGCCAATCCGACGCCCAGCCTGGTCACGGATGTGGTGCGCCTGAACGACCGGGTTCCAGGTCTGCGGGTCGTGATGGATCATCTGCCGGCGCTCGATCCGGCCACGGCCGATCTGAGAGAATTGGCCGCGCGCCCGCATGTTTTCGCCAAGGTCTCCGGAGTTCTGCGGCGGGTCGACGGGCACGTGCCGCTGGATCTGACTTTTTACCGGGCGCGCCTCGATACCATTTGGGATCTCTTCGGCGCCGATCGCGTGATCTACGGCAGCGACTGGCCGAACAGCGATCAATGGGGAACCTACCCTCAGGTGCTCAAACTCGTGAACGAGTACTTTCGAGCGAAGGGAGCGGTGGCGGCTGAGAAGTATTTCTGGAAGAATTCCGTTGCGGCTTACCATTGGATGAAGCGCGATGAACGCCAACCTTCGACATAAAGCTTTGTACGCGGCGGGCATCTCGATGTGCTTCTGTCTGGCGGGTTGCGAGCAGCGGGGCCAGTCGGACCTTCTGACGGACATGGCGCGCATTCGGGCCATCGATAACCACGCCCATCCGGTCCGTGTCACCGCCGCGGACGAGCAGGACCGCGAATTCGACGCTCTGCCCGTGGACTACATGGAGCCAAGTTCCGACCCGGTTAACATGAGACCCGGTCCGGATGGCGCGCCGCCAGGAGTACTGGACGCATGGCGCGCACTTTACACTTACAGCTATGGCGATTCGCATCCCGAACACAGGCGCGAGTTGACGGTGTCCAAACAGCGGATCATGCGCGAACAAGGCGACCGCTATCCGGCCTGGGTGCTGGACCGCATGGGCGTCGACATCATGCTCGCCAACCGTGTACGTATGGGGCGCGGGATCGAGCCACCGCGGTTCCGGTGGGTGCCCTTTGCCGATGCCTGGCTGTTCCCGCTGGACAATTCGCGTCTGGCGGCGCGGAACTCGGATCGCAAGGCCTTCTTCGCGGATGAAGATATCCTCTTGCGGCGCTATCTGAACGAGTTGGGCATGGCGGCAACGCCCCCGGCATTGGACGCCTATCTCGCTCAAGTCGTAACCCCCGCTCTCGAGCGCCAGAGACAAGGCGGCGCGGTCGCGGAAAAATTCGAAGCCGCCTACTTGCGCTCTTTGGCATTCGATGCGGTGGACCCGGTGGCTGCGGAAAAGGTTTACACGCAGTACCGCGCTGGCGGTCCGCCGCCG
Organism: Bryobacteraceae bacterium; assembly: GCA_049511415.1. GTDB lineage: Bacteria > Acidobacteriota > Terriglobia > Bryobacterales > Bryobacteraceae > Bog-159. Next base: position 22,300 of record JBEKYC010000044.1, read on the forward strand.
GACGATCAGTACAAGCTTCTGCAGGATTATATCTTCCGCTATATCGCCAAAGAGTGCGGGCGCCTGGGGATGGCCGTACACATTCACACCATGGCCGGGGCGGGCAGCTACTTCGATGTGCGAGGCGCCAATCCGCTGCTCTTGGAGTCCGTACTGAATGATCCTTCCCTAAGGAAGACCCGATTCGTCATGCTCCATGGCGGATGGCCGTTTACGCGCGAAATCACGGCGCTGTTGACCAAGCCGAACGCCTATCTGGATTACTCCCAGCAGTCCCTGCTATTGTCTCCGGCGACACTGGCCTTGACGATACGCGAGTGGCTGGAGTATGTGCCGGAGAAGGTCATGTTCGCCACGGATGCCTATCCTTACTCGGAGGATATGGGGTGGGAGGAGGCCGGCTGGATCGCGGCCGGACGCGGCCGGCAGGCGCTGGCGATGGCCTTGACTGCCATGATGCGCGACGGCGAAATATCAAGGCCTCGCGCGCTCCAACTGGCTAATATGGTGCTGCGGGATAACGCTCGCGCGCTCTATGGTTTGTAGCCGCCCGCACCAGTACGGACCACCGAAGCACGCAGTACAGCACATACCCGCCTGGTACCGTTCGAATCCTTGTTTTCACTCGGACGATGTCACAAACTTCTATTTCGAAGCTTTTTTTAGCTAGGAGATAACAAATGAGATTCCCAGCCACAGGCCGGGTTCTGTTGACAGTTGCGGCGGGTGTACTGGCTGCCTGCATGTCGTTCGCCTCCACCTTACCGATTCCTGCATCGCAGCCGGGCGAAAGCGGCGACCTGGATGCCACCACGGCGCTGCCGCGCATGGTGGACGCCACCGGGTCCTATCGGGATACTCTGCAGGAGGCGCCCGCTTTACCCGAACCGCAAGCGCATTCTCCGGCACAGGCCGCACAAACCGCCGCCTTTAACGCCCCCGTTTCATCGGCAGAAACGTCTCCGGTAGCGAAGGATGCCACCCCCGCGGATTGCCATGGCACGCCAGAGCCGGTTTCCGTGCTCTTGATGGGGGGCGGTCTGCTCGGACTGATAGCGGCACGGCGTCTCAAAAAATAACGTGGGTTGGTTCACGGAGTAACGGGCAGGATCTTGGAGGTTACCTGGAACTTGTGATAATTACTCCAGGTAATCTCCTCGTCCATCGCAATTCGTTTCAGCAGGCCCAGCCTTCCAGCGCCCTTCATGTAAAGCCGCTTTGGAAGCCATAATCCATCCGCGGCGGGCATTTGCTCGAAGACCAGCCTGGCGCCGGGACTCAGGCGCGCGAGAAACAGCCCGTACGATATCGTTTCGGTGGTTTCTGCCTCCAGCCGGACCCATTGGTAAGTCGCCTGGTCCACCCACAACTCTCCCCGAATCTTCCATAGAGCTTTGGCATCGCGATCCTTGGCATTGTATCCGGCTCTGGGCACACCCGCTATGATCCACACCGGGCGGCCGTCCACCTCCGTTTCACGCTCGATCCGCAGATCGTAGGCATCCGGTATCTCGCGCAGGAAATCCCGCTCCTTCCTCCGCCGCGCATCGTACTCGGCCAGGCGGCGGCTTCTCTGCTCCTGTGTTTCGTGTGCGAGTTTGGCTACAATTTTGTCCAGCCGTTCCTGCTCTTTGCCTTGTTCCGAAACTGTCAGTTGGCGATTGTCCCGCTCCAGCATGCGCCGGTAGGGTTCGCCGCCCAGCATTACCGTCTCCCAGGCGCTGCGTTGTTCCGACTTCACTTCGCCGCCAGAACCGAAATGACGCTCCGTGGCGCGTGCGCTCCAGGTATAGTCCCGCATGCGCTGATAATTGGTTTGGTCGAGATCCACCGATTTGCGGACGATTTCGCGCGCATCCTGCGCGTGTATGCCCGCGGCAAGAATCAAGCCGGCTACAAACCGCAGGCTAATGGGTGAGATCGTAGATGAAATAGTTCACCGCGATGCGATAGGCCAGCGACGCCCATTTTTCGTAATAGCGGGCGTCGTCGGACCATTCCCAGGCGTCGCCCAAGTCCATGTTGTGGCAGATTGCCACCATGACGCGGCCTTCGTCGTCATAGATAGCCCGCCAGCGAGGCTGGTACCCGTCTTGCTCATAGGTCTTGCCGGAATCAAAATATTGCGCGCCGGGCACCTGGAAGCGCTCCTCGAGATCATAAACCGTGTGGAAGATCGGGTCGTTGTTGCCCAGTTCCACGATGGCCCGTTCCGGGAATACTTTGTGCATACTGGCCACGAACGTATCCCATTCCTTGGTTCCATGGAAGTCGTCCACCATGAGGAAGCCGCCGCGTAGAAGAAACTCGCGAAGCTGGGCTGCCTGGTCGTCCGGCAAGCGCCAATGGCCCACCTCGACCGCATAAAGGCAGGGCCAATTGTAGACTTCGCCGCTCCCGTCGAGACTGACCACCTGCTCGACGGAGCGCGTTTCGATGCGGGTCAACCGCCGGATACCAGCCATCAGATGGCGATCCGAGCGTGGGTAATCCATGGTCCAGTAGCCTGGGAACGGCTGGCCGTTGCGCATGCGCAGGTCGACAAAAGGATAACCATAGATATCGGGATAGCGTAGCCGTGCGCGGGTCCACTCGGTTTTCTGATTCCAATCACCGGGAACGGGAAAATTCTCATATTCGAGGGCCGGATATTCCTTGAAGGGCGCCTGCGCCTGCAAGAAGCCCCAAGCGGCCAATCCCATTAAACCCACGCTAAAGGCAGTGCGTAGACGCATAAACGGCTGCGATTTTGAGGATAGCACAGCCCTCATGGCGCGCGGCCGGGCCGAGCTTGAACGGATACCGCGAGCGAGTTCTACGGAATCGACCTCCTTGTCTTTTGTTATCGAATTTCGTTAACCTATTCCGGCATGACTTCCATTCGGGGTGTGCTGTATCCTTCGGCTGTGGCTCTCTTTGGAGCGAATTGCGAGGCCGGCATGGATACCCTGAAAAGCGCAAAGGGCGGCGCGTCCGCGCCGTCGAATTGGGAAAGAACTCGCGGGATGGTGGCGGCGCGGCCGCAGACCGCTTTGCGCGCGTTCTTGAAGAGACTTTGGCGGGCTGAACAAGGCCAGGAACTTACCGAATACGTGTTGCTGCTGGCGGCCTTAGCCCTGTGCACCGCCGGGCTGGTCGTGGGGCCCATGAGCAGCGTCAATCAGATTTGGGTTGCCGGTAACAACGAGTTGAGCACTGCGGCATCCGCCACCGGCTCCTACTAACGTAAGAATGGGGTGGGTCGCGTCCCGTTTTGTGTTCCTCAAAGGCGATCCCGCTGGCTGGGAATCTGCGACAATAAGGAAGAGTTGCCATGCCTTGCCTCCTCCTGATCCTTGTCCTGGCGTTTCCGCGCGTGATATTGGTAACGCTTTGGCTGTTCACGCACTATTTGCAGCGGGCCTATCATGGCCTTCTGATTCCGCTTTTGGGTTTTTTCTTTCTGCCTTTAACCACGCTGACCTACGCCTGGATCACCAACACGCACCGGCCCCTGGAGGGCATTAATGTGATCTTCCTGATCGTCGCCGTGATCATCGATGCGGGTGGCTTAGGCGGCGGTGAGTGGCACCGGCGCAGCCGTTAAGAAATCGGGCATGCGCGATTTTCCGCGATTCGACCTGAATGGCAAAGCCGCGCTGGTTACCGCTTCCGCGCGCGGCTTGGGGCGAGCCATTGCACTGGCCCTGGCGCACGCCGGCGCCGATGTGGCTCTGGGTCTACGCGACAGGAACACCCATGGCGGTCTTCCCGACGAAATTGCCGCGCTTGGGCGGCGGGTCCTGCCGCTACAGATGGATGTCACGAGCCTGGAGCAGATCCGGCGCGCGGTGGATGAAACGGCGACCCATTTTGGACGGCTGGACATTCTGGTGAACAACGCCGGCGTGGCGCCTGAGAATCCCGCGGAAGACGTGCGCGAGGAGGACTTCGATCTGACGCTGCGGGTCAATCTGAGGGGCACCTTTTTCGCCAGCCAGGCCGCGGCGCGGGTCATGATACGGCAGAACCGCGGGTGCATCATCAACATGGGGTCGCAGGCGGGGTTCGCGGCATTGCCTGGAGAGTCCGTCTACTGCATGACTAAGGCCGGTATTGCGCATCTTACCAAGTGTCTGGCCATCGAGTGGGGCAAGTACAATATCACGGTAAACGCCGTAGCGCCCACATTTATCGCGACGCCCGGTACCGCGGCGGTGCTGGCTGATCCCGCGTTTCGGGCGGATGTGGTGGAGCGCATCGCGGCTTTGCACCGCATCGGCGAACCGATGGACGTGGCGGGTGCGGTCGTTTTTCTGGCCTCGCCGGCCGCTTCTCTGATCACGGGCCATACCCTGCTGATCGACGGGGGCTGGACGGCGCGATAAAGCCGTCGTCGAGCTACGCCCTCAGCCCGGCAGCCGGGTGCTGCTGTCGACGCGCGCCAGGTGCACGAAAGCCTCGGCGGCGCCGCAGCCGGCTTCCCGGCCGCGATAGCTTTCCATGAGTTGGTGGAAGTCGCGGTATATGCGTTCGCCATCCTGGCTCTTGTGCGCGAAAAGCGCGGCCTTCTTGGTTTCCCGGACCAGGGTCACGTCCACGTAGTCGGTCGGGTGGAAGCCCATGGTTTGCGAGCCGAGATCGACTTCGTAGTAATATAGCTCGAAGCGTCCGCGCGCGGCCAGCCAGGCGCGATAGGTCAGTGTGCTGGCGGCCTGATGGTCCATATGCGTGTCGATGGGCCATTGCGTAAACACTACATCGGGATCGGCGGCGAAGATCAATTGCCGCAGCGACTCCGCGGCGGCTGCGTCCACTACGGTTGCACCGTCGATTTGGCCGGCGAAGACCGGCGTGGCGTGCAGAAGCCTGCAGGCGGCCTCGCATTCGGCCGATCGGATGGCAGCCGCTTCGGCGTGTGACTTGCGCGGGATGCCGGCTTCGCCGCGCGTAAGATAAATGATCGTGACGGACGCTCCCGCCGCGGCATAGCGCGCCAGCGTACCCCCGCAACCGGACTCGGGATCATCCGGATGACCGCCTACGCAGACAATCTTGGGCGCGTGCGAGGATGATCCGGCTTGTCCCGCGGCCAGTGCGGGAATAGAAAGGAACTGGCGGCGGGACGGATTCATCTAGGCGCTCCGGTTGAGGCGGCTTGCTGCAATTGCTCGATGAACTGGTGCGGGTCTCGGGCCTGATACAGCACATACGTCCCGCTGTCCTTGCGTGGGATAAGGACCAGCCGGTCGCCGCCGGCGCGATACAGGCGCAGGTTCTTGCCATTCGCTACACGGTACCAGCCGGATTGATAGTGTTGGTTGGCGAAGCCGTTGATCCGCAGCGTCGGCCGCCATTCGGGGTCCTGGGTTAAATCCGCAACTTTGACCCGCGGGACGTCGATCGTCTGGAGCGGCAACGTCACCGGGTAGAACTGATCGTGAATCGTCAGCGAGCCGTTGGCGAACGTGTAGCCCGGAATCCCCGGCGAATACAGCAGGGCGAAACCAATGAACGCAGCCGCTAGTAGCGCTACCGCCATTCCGACCACCATGCCGGTGCGGCTGCTACTCTGAGGCGCGGCGTTCGGCGATCCCGCAGCCCGACGGACTCCCACAGCGTCCAAAAAGCCTGTCACGTCGTCCGGACTGAGCACGAACGTCTTGGAATCGGTCTTCACGATTACGGTCCGGCTCCGGTCCGTCACATACCAGCTACTCTTTCCCAACGCGGCGGTCCTGAATAAGCCGTAGTATCCGAACAGGCCGCCGTTGCCTGCCAGCCGGATCGTGCCCGTGAAGTCCGCGGAGGTTCCCGCGCGCACCTCGCGCAGACTTTCCAGCGGCACACGAATATTTCCAATCAACCGCTTGATGGCCAGCGATCCGCTCTCAATGGCATAACCGCGCGGGGAATAAGCGTATGCCAGCAGAAGCAACAGCGGAATCAGGACGTCCGCAAAAACTACACGGAGCAGGATGGCCATGCCTAACAAGAGGACGCAGACGACAACCGAGATAACTTTGGTTCCGGTATCGTATGGCGCCCGGAATTCGCGCATCACTGACCCACCACAAACAAATGGCCGTCGTTTTGCGAATAAATCTTTCCATCACCGCCGATGGATGCCGGAGTATACGCCGCGCCCAGCGCCAGTTGCTGGAAGATCTCCTGCAACACCGTGCCGCCCTGGCTGATCGCGAACATGTTGCCGTCCTCGCTGTTGGCGTAAACCACGCCGTTCACATCAATCGCCGGACTGTTCACGCACCACTCAAATCCGTTGGGGTGATCGGAGACGCAAGTCAGCGTGCCATCCGCGTTGCGCGTGCAGCTTTCGGTGTTGGTGTTCTGGTAACTCCACTGAATGTTCAGATTCGCATCGACCTGGGTGACGAAATATTGCTCTGGCGAGGCGGGATTGTTGGTAGTGCGGTCCGTGGGGCAGTAAGTGGCATCGTCGCAGTAAGACCCCAGACCGCCGTAGTGGTTGTTCTTGGTCACGGCCGACCAGGCGCCATCATGAACATAAATGGCGGGCGTGGTATCCCAGCCGAATCCGAACGCCCCCAGATAGTTGCCGCTGGCATCAAAATGCATGAGGTGGCCCTGTGCATAATTGTAACGGCTCCAGGTGCCGAAGAGAATCGTGCCATCTGGAGCGACTACGGGCGTGGCTGAAGCGTCGTCGAGGACGCTGCCGTCACCGGGCTGGTTGGTCAGCGGATCCACGCCCTGCAGCGCGCCGGTGCTGCATCCGCCGGGTGAGCCGTTGGGAGGCAGCCAGCCGCCGGCGGATACGGCCACGCCGCAGCCATCGTTAAACCGATTGCGAAACGAGGCCAGCCATTTGAGGCTCAGATCCGGGTTCAGGGCGATCAGAAACGAGTAACGATCGTTAAACTGGGCGCGGCTGACCGTGTAGATGGTGCCGTCGGGGGCTACGGCAGGGGAGACGTTCAAGCCCGCGCGCTGGCTGCCGCACGTGCCAGTCGCGGGCGCGGCTGTGGTACTGGGCGGCCAGGGTAGCTGCGAACTGCTGAACGAGGTGACACACTGCCCGCCTGGATTGGGCGCCTGCGAAGCTGTGAGCGTAGGATAACTCGCCATGCTAACCGTTCCGCCCGAAGTTATTTTCACCAGCCAGGAATTAGTCGAGTCATTGGCATAAAAGCCATTCGTCGGATCGACTGTCACCTGCACGACGTTGTACAGCAGATCGCCACTGGCATCCACAGTGAGCGGTCCCGTTTCATATGTATTCGGATCCGTTCCAAACGGCGCAAAACGCTGGATCGAGGCGCCGGTGGCCTTGTCCACTACGATGACGCTGCCGCTGGCTCCCGGCACATACACCACGCCATCGCCCAGCGCCGCTTGAAACACCGGCTCCCAGAAATCGTTACTCGATCCGGGCGCGATCCAATCGCTGGCATATTGCCATTGCGGGACGAGTTGGCCGTTTTGCCACGTGAACTTGTTTTCGCCCCAGATTTCCGTGGAGAAGCTGGTGGAACTATACGAGCCGGATTTGTACTCCATGTAAATATCGTTTCCGTCGACCAGGGGAACTTGAAAATGGGCCACCAATTCGCTGTAGTTGGCGGACTGTTCCTGCGACACCAGCGGATCATAGACAATGTCGGCGAGAATTTCGTTCAAGCTCTGGCCGGCCACTCCGAGGTAGCTGGTGTGTTGCGCGTTCTGGGACCATTGGGGCCAGCCCGCGCCGACGGCAATGACATTCGTGACAGTTCCAGTAGCACCGCCAGTCTGGATCTCGATTGGAGCCGCGCTGGCGGGCGATTGCGTAACCGGCATAGTAACATTGATTTGGTAGACGCCCACGAATTGCGGCGAGAGCCCCGCGAAAGTGATGGTCGCCGGTGCGCCGCCAATACTCACGGTGGGCGTGGCCGATGTGGTTCGATAGGTGTCGGCCGAATTGTTGCCGGTGACTGGCGCGGGATTCACCGGTCCCAGACCGCTGGCCAGTAGGATCAGCGAATCGCCCGGTGTGGCGGGATGGCTGCTAAATCCCGATATGGCGCCCGTGGGAGCCGCCAGCGTGCCATCCGGATTGATGGCCACGGCGTAGCCGCCAATGGCGTAGAACCCAGGCGCGAAAGATGCGGTTTGCACTGCTTGCGGCGCCGAGGCGGTCGCGCCATTGCTGACGATGACGGAAACCGGTCCACTGGACGGTACGGTCCACGGGATCTGGGCGTTAATCTGTGATGGCGAGACGTACAGCAACGGCGCGGCGATGCCGTTGAAGCTTACGGAAACGCCGCCGAGGTCGAGCGTCAAGGGAATCGCGGAAGCCAATACCGTCTGTGTAGCCAGGTTGGAACCAAAAATCGAAACCAGTGAACCCGGTGTAACGGGCGCCGCGAACGTCGCGGCATCTACCACTCCACCGGGTTCCACCAGGGGTGTTTGAGCGGCGGTAAAAGTAATGAATGTTACAGTGAGGAGAGAATACGCGAATACCCTCATGCGCGGGATTCTACCACGCGCAATGGCCGATTATCTCGGGCCTGGGTTCGCCATTATGAAGCGTCCGCCAAAGTGTTGAGCACCGGCAGTGGCGCGCCGCGTGTGCGAAATTCGTATCGCTCGATCTTTACGTCGGCTGTGCCAGGCGCGCTTCGTAGCACCCAGCCGTGAATCTCAAGCTTCATCCGGCAGGTGTTATCGAGCATTGCCGGCCAATCGACGGCCAGCCGCATCTTCTGTCCGTTTCGCAGTATGTGCTGGGTCGTGAAGCGAATTTCGCGGCTGCTGATTTCCACGGTCTTGCCCTGGCCCGCCGCGGAGATACGCGTGCCCTTCACGCACTGATAACGTACATCCTGCTCAATGGGAAACTTGCGCCTCGCACGCCGCCCCAGGCTTTCGCCGAATACGTAGTTTATGGTTGCCATCGGAACGCCCTTTTACGGTCACTGTGTCCGTAATGCCCAGATGAGGCAAATGCCAACGGTGGCAACAATCGTTACTGCGCCACCATGCACTCCACCCTCCCTACTGGGCTACCATCTGCATTCCCCGAAGAATACCACTCGATAAATATTTTGTAAAGATCTTTATTTATGCAGGCGAATCCGGCGAGGCTGCGGATTCGCTTCGCGTCTAAAATGTGGATATGCGAGTTTCCTTTTCCGTTTTCGTCTGGTTGATTGCCGCGTCAGTGAATGCACAGCCTCTTCAGGTCACCGAAACCTACCCCGATCAGTCCAAACTGCTACAGCCGCGTGCCGCCGGTCCGGCATTTGCGCCGGGCACGCCAGCCGACTCGCCAGCCTTCACGATTGCCGTCGACAGCGGCAGCACGTACCAGCAGATGGACGGCGTGGGCGCCTCGCTCACGGACTCGGCGGGTTGGGTCATCTGGAATAAACTGACCACGGCCGGTCAGGGCGCGTTGATGGAAAGCCTGTTCGATCCCAATGCGGGCATTGGCATCGGGCTGCTGCGGCAACCGATGGGGGCGAGCGATTTCTCCGCCAGTGGTGATTATAGTTACGATGACGTACCCGCCGGCCAATCGGATCCCGCTTTGCAACAGTTTTCCATAGGCCACGACCAGGCTTATCTGGTCCCACTGTTGCAACAGGCGCTCTCCATCAATCCATCCCTTAAGATACAGGCCCTCCCCTGGAGTCCGCCGGCCTGGATGAAGACTACCGCGACGATGAATGGGGGCAACGTCATCACTGGAGATTTCCCGAGTCTATCGCAGTATTTCGCGCGCTTCATTCAGGCTTACCAGCAGCAGGGAATTCCGATTTACGCGATATCCATGCAGAACGAGCCGCTGAACTCCAATACCGGGTACCCCACGGCATATGTCTCCAGCTCCGACGAAGCTAACTTCATCGGTGGTTACTTAGGGCCGGCACTTGCCGCCGCGGGACTGAGCACGGTCAAGATATTCGGCTACGAGCACAACTGGGATAATACTCAATACCCGGAAGCCCTATTGGCCGACGGCACAGCTTACGGCTACTTATCCGGCAGCTCGTTTCATTGTTATGCCGGCGACGTGAGCGCCCAGTCACAAGTAGAACAGGCTTATCCGGCCAAGGACATTTGGTTCACCGAGTGCACCGGATCGGTGGGTTCCAGCTTTGCGGGCGATCTGTCCTGGAATGCGGAGAATTTGCTGATCGGCGCTACCCGCAACTGGGCGCGCGGCATCACGCTTTGGAATGTTGCGCTGGATCAGAACTCGGGGCCGCAGAACGGCGGCTGCACATCCTGCCGCGGCGTGGTGACCGTGGATTGGAGCGCTACCCCTCCGGCCATCACCCGCAATGTCGAGTATTACGTGCTCGGTCACTTAGGTAAGTTTGTGCAACCGGGGGCGTATCGTATCGATTCGAACACATTCGGCTCCGGGTCTCTCGAAGACGTCGCCTTTGTCAATCCGGATGGATCGATTGTTCTGCTGGTACTGAACGCCGCGTCTGGCAGTTCCACCTTCGCGGTAACTTGGAACGGAAGTTACTTCACCGATACTCTTCCATCCGGCGTTCTGGCGACTTACCAATGGGGTGTGCCGCCGCCGGCATTCCCATCCAACGGCGCGGTCAACGCCGCGGCGCCGCAGGCGGCTCTGAGCCCCGGCGAACTCTTCTCGATCTACGGCACGAATCTGGCGCCCGGCGCCGCACAACCGTCGCTGCTGCCATTGCCCGCCACCATGGCCGCCACCAGTGTGCAGATTAATGGGGTCACCGCGCCCTTGCTATATGTCTCTCCCACCCAGATTAATGCCCAGGTGCCGTGGGAGGCTGCTCCCGGAAGCGCAACCCTGACGGTGACACATGCCGGCGTGGCGGCTTCGCAGACTGTTACCATTGCCGCCGCGGGACCGGCAATTTTCACCATCGATGGGACCTACGCGGCTGCCAGGAACCAGGACTACTCGGTGAACTCTCCAAGCAATCCGGCCGGCGCGGGGCAGGCGATACTTCTATTCGGGACGGGCTTGGGCGCCGTATCGCCGGCGGTGCCAACCGGCTCGCCGGCCAGTTCCACCTCGCTCTCGTATGTGATAGCCCCCGTCACTGCCACGGTGGGCGGATCGCCGGCGACCGTGGGCTTCGCGGGCTTGGCGCCGGGGTTCGCCGGGTTATGGCAAATGAATGTGACGCTACCTGCCGGCAGCTCGGGCGCCGTGCCTGTCATACTGTCCGTGGCGGGGACGGCAAGTAACTCGGTATTGATTTGGGCGCAGTAGATTAACCTGTGGTGCGCCGCGCCATGGCCCGTTTCACCTGCTCCAAGAGGGCATGCGCGCGCGGCAGACTGTCCACTGCCTGCCGCACTTCCGGGTCGTTACTCATGGCGAGCCGGTCCGCGGTGCGTTTATCAAACGCCCGCGTGTACAACTCTTCCTTCAGGTGCTCCTCTACCCACCCGCGGCTCTCATTGAATTCCGCGTCGCTGAACTCCACGCCCTGCTTGCGGATAAACCCGCGGAAACGCTCGATAAGGCCGTCGTCCGGCGACCAGCCCGCGGGTAGCGTGGGCGTAGCGGCGCCAAAGTAGACCGATCCAAAATGATAGAATTCGTCGCGGCCGCCCGATGACGGATACTGCACGTGCCGCTCGAAGGCATTCATCATCTGCGCGGGGAATTTCTCGTCCGGCGAGATTCCGCCGCCGCCATAAACGGTCCGTCCGCTGTCGGTCATCTTCACATCGTTGGAATTCGGCGAATCATCCTGGCGGTTGTGATAGTAATAATCGAAAAAGGAACGATGCGAGTAATCGCGCTGGATCAGCCGCCCGCTGGGAGTGTAGTAACGCGCGATGGTCAGCAGCAGAGCCGCGTCTTCCGATAACGGAAACTGTGCCTGCACCAATCCCTTGCCGAACGTGTTCTCGCCGATTACCCAGGCTCGGTCGTGGTCCTGCAGCGCTCCCGCCACGATTTCCGAAGCCGAGGCCGTGTTCCGGTCCACCAATACTACCACCGGGTATTGGCGGCCGTGGTTGCCGACCTTCGCACGGAATACCTGTTCCGGTTCGGACCGCCCGCGATGCGACACCACCGTCTGGTCCTTACGCAGGAAATGCCCGGCCACCGAAACGGCTTCGTTCAGGAGTCCTCCGCGGTTCTCCCGCAGATCCAGAATCAATCCGTTGATGCTGTCTTCGCCCAGGCGGCGCAGGTCGTCCTCCATGTCCCGGTTCGCGCTCTGCGCTTCGAAAGTCTTGATCGTGACGTAAGCGATCCCCGGACGAACCCAGAAGGCATCCACAACCGTGGGATTAATCTCTCCCCGCGTGACCATGGCGGAAAAGATCTGGCTGGCGCCATGTCTCTGCACGCCCACCCTTACCAAAGTGCCGCGCGGACCCTTCAGCCGGTCAGCCACCCCGCCGGAGTCTTCGCCTTCCACGTTGTGATCGTCCACGCGGACGATCACGTCGCCGCGCCGCAATCCCGCCCGCGCAGCCGGCGAGTCGGGGTAGGCCTGCATCACTACGACGCGCGGCCCGTCCATGGTTACTTCCATTCCCACGCCGTAATACTGGCCGCGCTGGTTCTGTTGCAGCAAGCGGTATTCCTCGGGATCCAGGAAATTCGAGTGCGGATCCAGTGTACGCAGCATGCCTGGAATAGCGCCTTGGTAGATGGCCTTCTCGGGAGCGATCGTGTCCGCGAAGTTCTCTTCGATCAAAGCGTACGCCGTGGCGAACGATTTGACGTGAGTCTTAAGATCGCCTTCGGTCTGGCCATTAGCCGAATGTGCGATGCCTGGCGCCCAAAGGCCGGCGGTTAAAGCGCCGACCGCGATCACCAACGGTACCACTACGACCGAACGGCTCTTTTGAGGTTTATCGGAGTTCATTACCACGCGCCAACCCCCCGGATGGTCACATCATATCACGAAGGGCGCACCCCGCTGGGGCTGCCAAGTCCAAAGGCGCGCGCCCATGTTAAGCTTCCAAAGTGGCCGAACCTTCCGGCCAGGCCCCGAAACCGCCCAAGGTTTCGGCCCTGGTGGTTTCCTACAATCGAAAAGCCCTGCTGCGGCGTGCCCTCGATGCCTTGGAGCGGTCGGAGAACCGCGAAGCAATCGAGATAGTATTGGTGGACAACGGGTCCACGGATGGCAGTGCGCTGCTCGAAACCGAATATCCAAGAACCCGTTTCATCCGCATTCCGCGGAATTTCGGACTGACTAAGGCGCTCAATCTGGGCGTGCGTGGATCGGAAGGCGAGTACATCCTTTTTTTGCACGAGGACACCGAAGTCTTCCCCGATACCGTGCGCGTCTTGGCCGAAACCTTGGACTCCCAGCCGGAAGCCGGCGCGGTCTGTCCTCTGCTGGTCGACGCGGACGGCCATCCCGCCCCGCAGTTCGGAAAATTTCCCCCGGATGACTCCTACCAGCCCGCCGAACCTGCCACGCAACTTACGCGGGTCGATTTTCCCCGGGGCGCCGCGCTGATGATGCGCCGTTTCCTTCTGACCGCGATCCGGCAGATCGACGAACGCTACGGCCAGTTCGGCAGCGATGCGGACCTGTGTTTCCAATTGCGGCGCGCCGGCAAAAAAATCCTGTTGGTGCCCCAGGCCCGTGCCCGCCATGCCGGCCGGGAGGGGGATTCCACCCTGCGCAAAGCCGACCAGCGGCTGGGAACCATCGCCTGGATCGGTAAGTACGACGGCTTCTGGAGCGGCCTGAAGTCCCAAATCGGTTCCATCTTAAGCGCCCTGTTTTCCTTTCGCCTGCGAGAACTCAGATATCTTTTGGGTAGCCAGAAAGTTGACGGAAGTCAACAGGAGTAACCGCCCAAAGCTTACCTTCCTACCGATAGTTTCCGTTATCATGTAGGCAATGGATCCTATACTTCTCGTGCTGTTGCCGGGATTCGTCGCGGTTGGCTCTGGCCTGCTGGCTTATTACATCATGCAGTCCCGGATGGAAGTTGCGCTGGCCAAGGAGCGCGAAGCCATGGCGGAGGCGCGTGGCACGCTGGAAGCCGAAAAGAATTCGCTCGAGGCGGCTCTCCGCAGCGCCAAGGAGTCGGCCCGCCGCGAGGCGCTCGACGAATTTCTTGCCGACGTGCACGTGGAGCAGCGCCACTATATCAAGGACAATAAACTCCTCTTCCAGAATCGGAAAACGCTCGTCTTGCAGGAGCGCATTTATTTCCGCAACATCCCGCTTTCCAACTGGATCGAGAACGAAATCGTGATGCAGGAAGGCGAGGACTTGGATAAAGCCGCGCGCAGCCTTACGTCTTTCGTGGACGTGGTAGGCGTCGGCCAGCAGGCGCCCAACGGCAATCGTTTGCTGCGCTGACTACTTGCTCGCCAAAAGCATGCGGGCCGCTACGATGACTAGAAACGCGGCGTAAATGCGCCGGATCAGCACCGGGGGCAATGACAAGATAATCTTGGCGCCAAAATACGAACCCAGGAACAGTCCCGCCGCAATCACCAACGCGTACTTCAGGTTGACGTGGCCGTTGCGGTAGTATTCCAGAGCGCCCAGCAGCCCGACTGGAGGGATCAGGGCGGCCAAAGACGTGCCGATCGAAGTGACTTCGCTCAAGTTCGTGATGTACAGCAGGGCGGGCACAATCACCAGCCCGCCGCCAATTCCAAACATGCCGGCCAGGACGCCGGCCACCAAACCGATCGCGAGCAGAGGCAAGTAATTCATAATTTTGGGAGTGTAACACGACGGCCTTGGCCCGCCCCGGCAGGCCCCGTGCTTCTTCGAACAAAACCACCGCTGCTGCGTAATAAACTATTGGTTCGCGCGTCACCATAGCGCGACCTGGACGCGCGCCAGCCTGCCGGTTCCGCGCGTCGGCTGTAAACGGTTGATTTCAATGAAAATATTTCAAACGCCGATCTGCTTTCTCTGCATTCTTTCGCTACTATGCGGCAGCGCCGCGGCCCAGAGCGAAATCAGTATCCGGCCCGCCCAAGGTGGTTTGGGCTTTCTCACCAACCCTTACCGGGCCGGAAGCGTCCCTGCCATCCGCTTGGAAAACTCCTCGCGCTTCGCATCGCTGATACGCGCGGGCAACCTCTATTTGACTGCCCAGGATGTCGTGGCTTTGGCCATCGAGAACAACATCGATGTCGAGATTCAGCGCTACGGTCCGCTCCTGGCCAAGGAAGTCCTGCTGCGCGCCCAGGGAGGCGGTGCCCTCCGCAGTGTCGGCCTTCCGGTATCCGCCGGGCCACAAAGCGTTAGCTTGCAAGGCGTCAGTGCGACCAATAGCACCCTCAGCGCGGGAGCTGGGGTGAGTTCCGGCGGCGGCATCGTCACGCAGTTGGGACCGTCGATTCCTTCGTTCGATCCCACCGTGGTCGGCATTGCCTCCTTCGCCCACTCCAGCACGCCGCAAAGCAACACCGTTGCCACCGGCGTGAGCGATCTCATCACATCCAGCCGCAGCTACCAGGCGCAGTACATCCAGAACTGGGATTTCGGACTGACCGCCCAGGTGACATACGCCAGCAGATATACGAAAATCAACAGCCCGTCTTATAATCTGAATCCGTTTACATCCGGCTTCCTCGATTTGCTGCTGACCCAAAACCTGCTCTACGGCTTTGGACGGTCCGTGGCCGACCGCAACATCCGCGTCCAAAAGAACAACGTTAAGATCAGCGACTTGCAATTCAAACAGCAAGTCATCACTACCGTTGCCGCCGCCTTGAACCTTTACTGGGACCTGGTGAGTTTCAATGAAGACGTCCACGCCCGCCACAGGGAAGTGGCCACCGCGCAGCAACTCCTGGACGACAACAAGAAGCTGGTGGAGTTCGGCACGGCCGCGCCCATCGAGATCACTCGCGCCGAGTCGCAGTTGTATACCAGCCAACAGGATCTGGTGACTGCCGAAACCAATCTTCTGCAACAGGAAACGGTCTTGAAGAACTATCTGGCGCGAAACGGCGTAGGCGCGGCCGGACTGGCGGGCGTGCACATCATCCCGCTCGACAAGATCGCGGTGCCCGCCACGGATGAATTGCGGCCGCTCGAAGATCTGATTCAAGAGGCCTTGAGCAAGCGTCCCGAAATGACGCAGGCCCGCCTGAACCTGGAGAGCAACCAGATGAATCTCGTGGGAATCAAGAGCGAGTTGAAGCCCACCCTGCAGGCGTTTACCGAACTCACCAACAACGGCCTCGTCGGTGAATTGGTTGGTTTGGGATACACCGGCGGATACGGCGATCTGCTCTCCCAGATCGCGCGCCGCAACTACCCCAATTATTCGGCCGGTATTTCGCTCAACATTCCCTTGCGCAATCGCGCTGCGCAGGCGGACTACGCCACCAGCATGTTGGAACTGCGGCAGAATGAGCTGAACCTGCGCAAGAACGTCAACCAGATCCGTGTCGATGTGCAAAACGCCGTGACCGGCCTGCAGCAGGCCCGCTCCCGGTACGAAGCCTCGGTCAAGGCTCGTGTGCTGCAGCAGCAGACTTTGGAAGGCGACCAGAAGCGCTACCGCCTCGGCGCCGTGGTATCGTTCCAGGTTGTCCAGGACCAGCGCGATCTGGCCACCGCCCAGAGCTCCGAAGTGCAAAGCATGGCGAATTACACGCATGCCCGCATTTCTTTGGAACAGGCCTTGGGTGTCACCTTGGACGTGAATCATGTCTCCGTCGATGAAGCTCGCACCGGGCGAGTCTCGCAGACATCCACCTTGCCTGCCGACCTGCCGAAGGAGGAGCGGCCGTGATAAAGCGCAAAATACTCGCCTTCAGCCTCTCCCTCGCCTGTCCCCTCTCCATCACCCAGGCGCAGCAGCAGCCTTACACGGCCGTCGCGGCCACTAAGCCTTCGGTTCCCACGATCTTGCGCCCTTATTTCGCTGTGGATGTTCCGCCGATTCGTTTGGCGAACTCCGCGCGACTCGGCCAACTGGTGCGCGGCGGCACACTCTATCTCACCGTGCAGGATGCCATCGCGCTGGCGCTCGAAAATAACATCGACATCGAAGTGGCCCGCTACAATCCGCTCATTGCCAACTGGAACGTCACGCGCGCGGAGGCCGGCGGCGCGTTGCCCGGCGTGCCCAGTAACTCCGCTCAGGTAGGCGCGGCGGCTCTCGGTCAGGGTGTCGCGGGCAGCCTGGCCGCCGCCGGCATCTCGCTCCCCGGTTCGAGTGCCAAAGCCAGCCAAACCTCCAGCACCACCATCCAGCAGATCGGTCCTGTGACGCAAACCCTGGACCCCATCATCCAGGAAGCCAGCACATTCAGCCACACGACCAACTTGGAACCCGTCGAGACCGTCAGCGGCACCGCCACTTTGATCGATGTGACCCGGGCCCACTCATTGAGTTATACGCAGGGCTTGCTGACTGGCGGCAGCGCCACCGTCTCTTATGCCGACAACTATCTCAACGAGAACTCGCCGGCTGACGTGTTGAATCCATCTTCCGGCCCCAGTCTTTCCTTCAGCTTCCAGCAGGGTTTCTTGCAGGGTTTCGGGATCGCGGTCAACGCCCGCTTTATCACCGTCGCAAAAATGAACGCGGGTATTTCGGACTTCACGTTTCAATCCCAGGTGATCAACGTCGTCGCTCAGGTCCTGAACGCTTACTACAACCTGGAAGCCGCGGATGAAGACAGCAAGGCTAAACGCAACGCCGCCGAAGTCGCGCGAACGTTCCTGGCAAATGTGAAAGAACAGGTGCGATTGGGATCGCTCGCGCCTTCCGATATCATCAATGCCGAAAGCCAGTTGGTCACCAGCGACCAGGCTCTGGTGGATTCCGACGCCGATCGGCAGCAACAGGAGGTTCGCTTGAGGAATCTCTTGAGCCGCCCCGGCACCGCGGACCCGGTTCTCACCAGCACGCACATCGAGCCGGTGGACCATATGACGATTCCAGACCATGACGACCTCCCGCCGCTGGAGGATTTGGTGAAGCAGGCTTTGTCCAACCGCACGGACCTGATCACCGATCGTGAAAATGAGAGGGCCGGCGAAGTCTCGAATCTTGGCACGCGCAACGGCGTGTTGCCGACTTTGGGTGTGTTCGCCGGCGGCAGTTCGGCGGGCTTGTCGGGCGCCGCCCACACTGCCTCGATCGATGGGATTACCATCGCGCCGAACCCGGCCCTGGTGGGCGGCATAGGCAATGCGCTACAGCAGGTATTCAGTTTCTCCTACCCCACCGAGTCGATCACTGGATACTATGCCGCGCCCCTGCGCAACCGCCAGGCACTGGCGGACTACGCCGTGGATCAGTTGTCGTTCCGTCAAACCCAGTTGAGTACCCAAAAGGACGCGAAACAGGCCGAGGTGGATGTTCTCAACGACGTGATTGCCCTGCGCCAGGCGCGCGCGCGCCACGAAGCGGCCGTCCGCAGCCGGATACTCCAGGAGCAGTTGCTGACCAGCGAGCAGAAGCGCTTTGCCTTGGGCGCTTCCATCCCCTACAACGTAATTCAGCAGCAGCGCGATTTGGCCAACGCTCAATCCGCGGAGGTCGCGGCCCTGACGGCTTACACCAACGCACGCCTGGCGCTCGACCGCACCACCGGCGCGCTGCTTGCGGCGTACCACGTGTCCTTGGCGGAAGCGCGCATCGGCCAGGTAGTGCGCGCCGCGAAGCTTCCGGAGACGCCCGCCCAGCCCTGACCGGCGAATTATTGCACCGCGGCCCCGGCGGTCAACTGACTCAAGATGTCCGGAAAGACGTCGCGTGCCGCATTTTTTCCGACGATCGTGATGCCGTGCCATTCCTCGGGTAGGGCATCGCGGGTGGCGGCGTTCAGTTCGACCGGCGCGGAGGCCTCCCAACCCGCGGTGAGCACCCGAACGCCCGCAGCACGTGTGATTTCCTTGATTTTGACCACCGCCGCTTCGCGATCCCGGCCATCCGCCGAGTCCAGCAGCCACACGTCAAAACTGTGCGCGAACAGGAACTCCAGTAAGTTGGTTTCGATCGTGTCGATCGCGAAAACCATGCTGGAAACCCCGGCGCCGGGCGCCAGCAGCACCGGACCACGGGAACCGCCTTCATAACGCATTACGCGGTGATGCTTCCCATCCGCGGATGCCAGCGAATGCAGGGTGGGTGCGTTTAAACGCAGGGGCCGCTTCTTGCGTCCAGGCGCTACGCTGCCATAAACATCGTATAAATCTCCCGCCAGCGCGCGGCCGAAGCGCAGGGTATATTCCAGCCGTTCGCGGGCGTGCTCCGCATTGAAAACCCGGATGGTGCTTAGTTGGCGGCGCAAATCCTGCGGCGCGATCCGCAGAACAGCTTCCAGCAGAACGGGCGCGCTCTCCCGCGATCCCCGATACGCAGTTGCCCGCAGCACTGCGGCTTCGCGAGATATGTCCAGGTGGTAGTCTGCTCCGGTTTCCCCCGTCAGAAGCAGCCGGTATGTCTGGCGTCCTAAACTGAATCCGCCGTTAGCAATCAGCGCATCCGCGGAGAGATGCGCTGCCACCACGCGCCCGGCCACGCGCGCCTCGCTATCGGGATTGCGGAGCAACTCTTCGAGGTCCTCGCAAACCACCGTTAGATCGAGTTCCAGCGAGTCGCACCGGGCCTTCTCGCTGAACTGCACCCGTAAGGGGACACGGTCGTCCACCTTCGTCGGGCGCGAAGGCAAAGCATAATCGATGTTCCAACCCCGGTCCTGCGCCATCATCGCACAGGCTCTCTCGCTGAGCGCCGAAATCGTCAACAGCGGCCCAACCCCCAGGGAACGCGGAATCGTGGAACCGTCGAGCACGTATAGCCCCTCGTGCACGGACGTTCCAGTAACGTCCGAGTACACCTGCCCTTTGTGATTCACGGCGCCTTGGGTTGAATCGTCGGCCATCGCGCAACCGCCCAAGGGGTGCAGCGTGATCAGGTCGTGATTGAACACGCTGCTCCATACCGGGTTTTCGAGATACTTCCCGCCTAAGGCGCGCGTCGCTTCCGCCAGCGTGCCGCTGATCTGCTGAAAGATGGGCTGATCGCCGGCCTGCGGCCATTCGATACGCAGTCGATCGTGTTCCAGGCGCATCGTTCCGCTGCGCTGTTCCTGAGTCGTAACCAAATAGGCCTGCGTCTCGTTGGCTAATGTTTCGTATGGCCCCGTAAAAAGGGATTCGATTTCAGACTCTTCGGCGGCCATGGCCTGCTCCACTGTGTCCCTGCCCAACGCCGACGCCGCATTCGCCAGGGCCACCGGCAGCAGCCCGGAAAGTGCACCCGGCGTGGCGATTTCGTGAATGACGAAACTGTCCTCCTCGGACGTCCCCGCCACCTCGATCATTCCAGTCACCGCCGGACCTACCGCCTCCATGTCACGGGGATCGCGGTGGCCATAACCCACCCCGCGGATTTCCGTGGCGCAGCCCGCGCTGAAACCGAGAAAATCGCCGTTGCCCGAAAAGTGCTGCCCTATCTGGCTGGATAGCGGCAATCCCGCCGCTTTGGAGCGCAGCAGGATTTCGGTTGACCCCAGCGTGCCCGCGGCCAGCACCAGAATATCAGCCGCGACGCTCCGCAACGGTGCGGCGCTGTCCTCCAGGCCGGTTTCCAAAATCTGATAGTGAGCCAGCCAGCGGCCGTCCTTGTGCTCCACACACCGGACCGAAACCCCTGTGTAGATCTCCGCCCCGAAATTCCGCGCGTCCGGCAGGTAATTGAACAGCACCGTGTTTTTCGCGCCGTAGTTGCAACCCGTGATGCAATCGCCGCAAAGAATGCAAGCGCGCTGTGCCACCCCCACCGCGTTGATGCCCTCGGTAAAACTGACGGTAATCGGCACGCGGGAGCAATGCTCTCCAAGATGCGCCGCGGATCGCTCCAGCGCTTCCAGTTTCGCCAGATTCGGATATCGGGCCGGATAAGGAACCGGGCGCAGCATCTCTTCCGCCCGCAGGAAGCCGTCTTCGAGGCTCTTGGCGCCATCCCGTAATGCGCGCGGCCAGCGCGCATCCTCGAACAATCGCCGGCCGGGCCGCACCGCCACATTGCCGTTGATTAACGATGTGCCGCCCAATCCGCACCCCACAAAAACATTGACGTCGGGGTTTACATGAAAATCGTACAGCCCGGCCCGTGATCCTATATGCCCGTCAGGAAGTTGCGCCTGCACCTCGGCCAGCACCTCGTCTTCGGTGTCCGGGTATTCGCCCGGCTGCAACTCGCGGCCTCGTTCGAGCACGCAGACCTGTTGCCCGGCGCGAGCCAACCGCGACGCGGCGATCGCGCCGCCGTAGCCTGACCCCACCACGACGACTGTATAGCTTGCCTTAATCTTGCTGTTCGTCAATGACAGACGCGGCATGTCTCGTTACCAACTTCAGATGGTATCAGAGCGATACTCGGCCCGCTTGCCTCCATGTAGCCCAGGCCCTGTTCTTTACGGATTCCTTATCCGCTAAACTCTCCCAAATTACAGCCGGGTCCGATTTATTCCAACACTCCGTCGCCCAGAGTTGACAACTTCCTTCAGGCGGGAGCATACTGCACTAATAATCCAAAGCCACCAGCACGCGGAAGTGGGGACCGTCCGATCCCGAAATTCGGACTGTCCGCTAGTCCCAATTATGGGAACGCATAGCCGCAAGCCAGAAGCTACTGTGTTTTCATCGACTTTGGATTAGGCAAGATTGGCTGGCGAATTGCAGAGGTTAGCGCCTACACGCACTGAAGGACAGTTACTAAGGAGGGATACATGCATTTGCACCAGAAGCTGGCTCTTGGACTGATAGCGGTTTTGGCTTTGTTTTCGCTATCGGCCTTTGGCCAATCCATAACCACCGGTGAAATCACCGGCACGGTGACCGATCCGTCGGGAGCCGTCATAGCCGGCGCCGGCGTCAAGCTCGCCAGTCCGGGCACGGGCAGCGTTCGAACCGACACCACAACCACATCGGGCGTTTACCGCTTTCCGTTGGTTCAGCCTGGCGAGTACCTTCTCACCATTACGGCGTCTGGTTTCCAGACTACCGAAATCAAGACCACTGTTACGCTCGGCGCAGCCGTCAGAATGGACGCGCGCCTGAATGTCGCGACTTCATCGTCCACCATTGAGATTAGTGCCGAAGCGACCGCGATTCAAACCGAAAATGCGGACGTGCAAAGCGTATTCACCACCGAGCAGATCCAGATGCTGCCCAACCCCGGCAACGATCTGACCTATTACGCGCAGCTTTCTCCCGGCGCCGTCATGAACACTGGCGGCGGTTATGGCAACCTCTCGGTTTTCGGCCTGCCCGGAACTTCCAACCTGTTTACTCTGAACGGCCAGAACGATAACGATCCGTTCTTGAACCTGAACAATAGCGGCGCCACCAACCTGCTCCTCGGCTCCAACGAGATGTCCGAGGTCTCGGTCACCACCAACGGTTACAGCGCCCAGTATGGCCAGTTGGCGGGTGCCCAGGTCAATTACATCACCAAAAGCGGTACGAACGAATTTCATGGCAACGCGAACTACTACTGGAACGGCCGTGCAATGAACGCCAGCGACTGGTTTAACAATGCCACCGGCGCGCCGCGGGCCTTCGATAACGTCAACCAATACTCTGCATCGCTGGGCGGACCGATCTGGAAGAACCACACTTTCTTCTTCTCCGATTACGAAGGGCTCCGTGCATTGATCCCGCTGGGCGGCACGAACGTGCGCCTGCCTTCCCAGGCGTTTGAGACCGCCGTTCTCAACAATCTGGCAACGGATGGCAACGCCAACGAGACTTCCTTCTATAAGCAGGCGTTTGGCGCATGGAATTCAGCCATCGGAGCGAGTCGCGCGACGCCTGTGGCCAGCAGTTCATCCGACGTCCAGGGTCCCGGCTGCGGCGATCTGACCGTATTGGCCGCCGGCCAGGCGTGCGCCGTGCAGTATTTCATCACCCCCGTAAACTTCGCGCCGGAGTGGCTTTGGACCATCCGCGTTGACCAGAACGTCGGCGACAAGGATCGTATTTATGGCCGCTTCCAAATCGACCACGGAACCCAGCCCACTGGCACCAGCGCTCTCAGCCCCTTGTTCAGCCTGAGTTCCTATCAGCCGGAAAACCAGCAGCAGATCAGTTGGACTCACGTGTTCGGCCCGAACGCAACTAACTCGTTCACTGGATCCCATTTGTTCTATCAGGCGGGCTTCTCGTATTCCAACGTCCAGGCGACGGACGCCTTCTTTGCGCCCCAGCTCAATATCAACGACGGTTCGTTCGCCTCTCTGAACGGTCCCGAAACTGCCTTCCCGCAGGGCCGCAACGTGCAGCAAGGCCAGATTGGCGACGACTTCACCTGGACCCGCGGCAAGCAGACCTTAAAGTTTGGCGGCAACTGGCATAGGGATTGGGTAGATGATTACGACTTCCTGGAAAATACCCAGGGAGCCATCAGTTTTGGAACCATCGACGATTTCTATAACGGCACCATCGGGGCCGGCGGCGGATTCTCGCAGGCCTTTCCCTCGAAGACCGCTGAAAACATCGGCGTCTATAATCTTGGACTCTACGCCGAGGACGACGTCAAAATCGCGAAGAACCTGACGCTAAACTTCTCTCTGCGTGCGGATCACAATTCGAACCCGTCATGCCAGGGCAATTGCTTCGAAACGTCGGCTTCTTCCTTCTCCGATCTCAATCACGATGCGACGATCCCCTACAACCAGGCGATCCAGACCGGCCGCTCGCAGGCTTACTACAAGACGAATGCGATCGTTTGGGGACCGCGTGCAGGCTTCGCTTGGTCCGTGACTCCCAAGACTGTAGTTCGCGGCGGCGCCGGCATCTTCGGCGACGCGTTCCCGGCCTTTGTGGTTGACGGGTTTGTTGAGAATCCGCCAAATTACAATGCCATTAGCTTGCCGGGCTCGCTATATGCCACCAGTCCTGCGGCTCCGGGCGTTCCCGGAAGCGTTTTCAGCATTGCCAGCAGCACCAATGCTTCGCTGATTTCCGGCTTCAATTCGGGTGGGACCTTGGCGTCGCTCACGGCCGCCAATCCGACCTTCGCGCCGCCCAATCTGGTCACGATGGACCCCTTCATTTCGCAGCCGCGCTATTACGAGTGGAACCTGGAAGTCCAGCAGGATCTCGGCTGGCACACCGTATTGAGCGCCAATTATGTCGGTAATCATGGCGTGAAGGAGCCTATCAACAATCAGGGACTCAACGCCTTCTGCCCCTCGGGCTGCGGCCCCGGCGTCCCGCTTCCGACCTCTGCGCCGGATGAACGGTTCGGCTTCGTGCAGGAATTCCAGAGCTCCGGGGTTTCCCGTTACAACGGCCTGGTGATCTCGCTCCGGCATGCCCTGACGAACCACCTGTCCTTTGGCATCAACTATACCTACAGCCATGCCACGGACATCGTCTCCAATGGCGGACTGTTGCCGTTCAGCTTCCAGGGCCAGGGCAGCATCCTGAGTCCCGAGGATCCCTACAACATTCGCGCCTATAACTACGGCAACGCGGACTATGACATCCGTCACTATATCTCCGCGAATTATGTCGTCGACGATCTCCTGCGGGCCTTTCACTTCACCAAGGGATCCAACGCCATCTTCGGCGGCTGGACTCTGTCCGGTACCCTGTTAGATCACACCGGCTTCCCCTTCACCGCGACCCAGAACAATTCGTTGATTCCGAATTATGGTGGCACGGTATTTGCCCAACCCATCACCACGGGTTACCCGTCGTGCGGCCCATCTGCTTCCTTTACCAACAACACGCCCTGCCTGTTGCCCGCCGATTTCGCGCCTTCGATGAGCACTTTGGGGCAGTTCCTGTTGTTCGCCAGCCAGAACCGCAATCAGTATCGCGGCCCCGGCTTCTTTGACACCGACATGAGCGTCTCGAAACAGATTCCGATTCGTGAACACATTACGCTGGGTATCGGCGTACAGGTGTTCAATCTGTTCAATCACCCGAACTTCGGCCAGCCCCAAAGCAATATCGACAACCCAGGTGCTTTCGGTCAGGTCTTTAGTTTGGTTAGCGAGCCTACGTCCATTCTGGGATCTTTCCTCGGCGGCGATGCCGCTCCGCGCTTGATCCAATTGCACGGCACCCTCCGCTTCTAGTAACCGGGGCGGACTTTAGTCCGTGGGGCGTCAGCCCCGCCGCAAAAGGGGGAACCGAAAGGTTCCCCCTTTTTTGTCGTACCCTCAAGAGAGAGGACATCATGCGCGCCTTATCTCTCGCCTGCGTCAGCCTCGCCTGCCTGCCGCTCTGCGCGCAGGAGTCGAGCGCTCCTGTAATCCGCAGCACCACTCAGGAAGTCCTGCTGGACGCCGTTGTCCGTGACAAAAAGGAGCGCCCCATCCGCAACCTCAAGCCGGAAGAGGTGCGCGTGCTGGAAGACGGTGTTCCCCAAAAGCTGACCACCTTCCGCTTTACCGATACCGACGCCGATGAACAAGCGCCACCCAACCCCCAGCCAGGCGCTCAACCAGCCGCCGCTGCGCACCCTTCGAGCCATCCACCGGCGCTCAATCCGCTGCACAACCTCAACATCGTCACCATCGTCTTCGAGCGTATGGGACCGCGCAGCCGCCTGTTTGCCCAACAGGCCGCCGCCGAATTCCTGGCCAACGAGTTCCGCGCCAATACCTACGGCGGCGTCTTCAGCCTGGACTACCGCCTGAACGCGCTGCAGCCCTACACCAACAATCAGGACCTGTTGCGCAAAGCCATCTCACGTGCCACCACCGGCAACTACACCGAATTCCGCAAAGATTCCGAAAACGTGCTCAACAACTTGGCGGTGGAGATCTCCAGCGGCCGCAGCGGCATCACGATTGCGACGGCGGGTGGCGATCCATTCCAGAGCACCGGCGCCGCCACGCAGGGCGCCGAATCCCCAGGCCTGAACTCGGACGGTCAGATGGCCATTGCGCGCCTGGTCTGGAAGCAGATGGGCATGGTCACCTATGGCGCCGGCTGGCGATCGCTCGACGGCCTGCGCGCGCTGGTCCAGGCGCAGGCCGAACTGCCCGGCCGCAAAACCGTGCTGCTGCTCTCCGAGGGCTTAGTGGTGCCGTGGGAGGTCGAAGACATGTTCCGGGCCGTAATCAATGCCGCCAATCGCGCCAATGTGAGCATCTATTGCGTGGATGTGACGGGCCTCTCCATCCACTCCCCCACCCAGCCCGGCACGGACCTGCTGCGCACCGGCGCGCAGATCAGTGCCAACCAGAACATGGGCATGAATCGCAACGGCGATGCCAATTCAGCCGACCAGAACATGGATATGTTCCACCAGGACGACACGGTGGAAATGAGCCTGCACGCCAATCCGCAGGCGGCCATGTCGGAGTTGGCGGAATCCACCGGCGGCTTTCTGGTCGCCAACACCAATGACACGGCCAAACCGCTGCATCGCGTGATGGAAGACGTGCGCGCGCACTACGAGCTGAGCTACGTGCCTACTTCCCAGAACTACGACGGCCACTTCCGCAAAATCGAAGTACAGGTCACGCGGCCTGGCGCGCAGGTGCAGACCCGCACCGGATATTTCGCGCTGCCCACCCTCGCCGGCGAGGTCCTGCAGCCATTCGAAATGACGGCCCTCAACGCCCTCAACACCAAGCCTCAGCCGAAAGCCTTCGAATACCGCGCGCAGGCCTTGCCGTTCCGCGGCGCGCACGATGCCGTGCAGTATTCCATGGTCTTCCAGGTGCCATTGCAGAATCTCTCCTACCGGGAAAACAAGCAGTCGGCCAAACTGCGCACGCACATTTCGCTGCTGGCGTTATGGAAGGACGCGGACGGCCAGGTGGCCGCCAAAGTAAGCCGGGATCTGGCCAACGACATTCCCGCGGATAAGTTTGACGCCTTCACCCGCGGCGACCTGACCTTCACCGAGCCGGTATCGGTTGCGCCCGGCCGGTACACGCTGGAGACCGCCGTGGTGGATCAGGAGAATGGCTCGGCCAGTGTCAGGCGCGCGGCCGTGGTGGTGGCGGGGCAGGCCGGCGTGGGCCTCAGCGATATCATCCCCGTGCGCCGAGTAGATCCCCTGGATGGCCCGCGCGATCCGGCCGATCCGCTGCAGTTCGCCGCCGGCAAAATCACGCCATCGCTGGACGCGGCGTACAAGGCGGGCGCCGATCTTCCCCTGTATATGGTGGTGTATCCCGCATCCGCAACCGATGCGCCGCACCTGACGATGGAAGTTTTCGAGGACGGCAAGCGCATTTCCCGCACCTCCCCGGACCTTCCCGCGCCCGACCAGTTCGGCGTCATCCCCTTCATGAGCAGCATCCAGCCCGGCCCCGGCCAATACGAAGTCAAGGTCACCGTGCGCCAGGGCGCATCCGCCGCCAGCCGCATGATCGCCTTGCGCGTGCAGTAAGCCGCATTTCCCTTACAATGAACAGAAATGCGATTCGAGTGCCAGCCAGGCTGCACCGCCTGTTGTGAACGCAAGGGATTCGTTTACCTGACCGAGGACGACATCCGGCGCGCCGCCGCCTTCCTGGGTCTCCCGGCGGCGGTCTTCGAGAAGCGCTACGTCTACCGCACCAAAAACCTGCGCCGCCTGCGCACGCCGCGCGGCGCGCAATGCCGTTTTCTGCGCGCGGACGGTTGCTCCATCCATCCCGCCAAGCCCACTCAGTGCCGCATCTTTCCGTTCTGGCCCGAATTGACTGAGGACCGGCGCGAGTGGCACAAAACCGCCGCGTGGTGCCCCGGCATCGGCAAAGGCGAACTGGTGCAAATCGAAACGGTCAACGAACTGGCGGGCGAGATGCGCGCGGCTTACCCCTCGATGTACTGACATTACTGGAGACTGAATGGCGAAAAACTTCAAAGACCTGACCGAACGCGAGATCCTGGCGCTGGCTGTGTCGCTCGAAGAAGAAGACGGCCGTGTCTACGGAGACTTTGTGGATGGCCTGCGCGAAACTTACCCGGCCACCGCCAAAATGTTCGAGGAGATGCAGGCGCAGGAGAATGGCCATCGCCGCGCGCTGATCGACACGTATCAGCAGCGCTTCGGCGAACACATCCCTCTCATTCGCCGCCAGGACGTGAAGGGCTTCATCACGCGCCGCCCTGTGTGGCTGGTGCGTCCGTTGGGTATCAACGTCGTGCGCAAACAGGCCGAGATCATGGAACTGGAAACGCGGCAGTTCTATGAGAAGGCCCAGGAGCGCGTTACCGACGCGTCCACCCGCAAACTGCTCGGCGATCTGGCGGAGATCGAGCGCCAGCACCAGGCCGCCGCGACGTCGCTTGAACAGGAACTGACGCCCAACGTACGCCAGCAGGAGGAAGCTGCCAGCCGCCGCCTGTTCATGCTGCAGATCGTGCAGCCGGGTTTGGCCGGCTTGATGGACGGCTCGGTCTCCACGCTGGCGCCCTTGTTCGCCGCGGCCTTCGCCACGCACAAGAGTCACGACGCCTTCCTGGTGGGACTGGCGGCCTCGGTCGGCGCGGGTATCTCCATGGGCTTCGCCGAAGCGCTCTCCGATGACGGTTCGCTCACCGGCCGCGGTCACCCCTGGGTCCGCGGCTTGGTTTGCGGATTGATGACGACCGCCGGCGGCATCGGACATACCATGCCGTTCCTTATCCCAGGTTTCCATATCGCATTTACCGCCGCCGTGCTGGTGGTGGCTGTAGAGTTGGGCGTGATCAGCTACATCCGCCATCGCTATATGGACAGCCCGTTTTTGACAGCGACCTTGCAGGTCGTGGTAGGCGGAGTATTGGTATTCCTGGCGGGAATCCTGATCGGCAGTTCCTAACATTCGCGCTGCTAAGGATCTCGTGCTAAGTTAGCCCTCATGTCGCAAGCGAACGTTGATCTGATCCGCAGCCTGTACGCCGCCTTCGCCCGCGGCGACGGTCCGGCCATCCTAGCCTGCATGGATTTCGGCCTGGTCTGGAACGAAGCGGAAGGATTCCCCTACGCCGACGGGAATCCCTACCACGGCCCATTCGCCGTTGCCCAGGGCGTATTCCTCCGCCTGGCAACCGAATGGGATAATTTCCAGGCCGTGCCCGCCGACTTTCTCGATGCCGGCGACTCGGTGGTGGTCCAGGGCCGTTATCGCGCCACTTACAAGGCTACCGGCGTTTCCATCGATGCCCAGTTCGCTCACTTCTACCGCCTGCATGACGGCAAAATAGTGGCGTTCCAGCAGTACACCGACACCGCTCAGGCCGCTCGTGCCATACACGGCTAGCGCGCGCCCCGCCTTTAGTGGTTTTCCATTTCTAATTGGTCGCCGGCCTGCGTGCCACTGGCCTCGACAGCGCCTGCGGGCAACTCCAGAATGGAATGCGCCGTCAGGCAAGCCGACAAGCGCCAAGGAACCATGCGATGGCGCACCTTCTTCACTTTCTTATTGCGATCCAGGTAAACCAGATCGATGTCGAATTTCATGAAGAAGCTGTGCACGGATTCGCAGGGCACAATCCACAATCCCTGGCCGGGGTTCAAGCTGCTGTGCTTCAGCAATCCCGTGCGCCGCTTCTCGCTGGTGTCGGCGACATCCGCTGAGTCGGCCAGCACGGTTTGGCGAGTTTGATTGCGAACAACCATTTTCCAGCTACGTTTATAGCACGGCTTAGGCCGGCAGGAACACTTGCGATCACCAAAGTTAATCACCGTCCCAGGGAGTAGAATGTGAACGTATGCATCACTTCAGTTGGTTGCGGATCGTGCCGTTATGCGCGATGCTGTTCGCTCCGCGTGCCGCCCCACAGAACCAGCCGGCCGCCGAAGTCGCCACCAAGGAGGCACCCGCGACCTTCACCTCCCGCGTCAACTTGGTCCCCGTCACGGTCGTCGTGCGTGATCGCGACGGCCATGCGGTCGGCAATCTCACCAAGGACGATTTCCGTCTGCTGGACAGCGGCAAGCCGCAAGTAATCGCCAGATTCTCGATTGAAAAGCCCGCCGCGCCGGTGGTCATCTCCAAGGAATCGGCGGACCTGGAGCCAGGTGTCGCCCCCAGCCCGGTCGCGCCCCGCGCGGAGGGTGTGCCCGCGGCGCCTGTAGCCGCCGAACATTTTGTCGCCTACCTGTTCGACGATGTCCACGCCAAAATGGAGGACTTGCAGCGCTCCCGCGATGCCGCTTCGGCAGTGATCGCGGGTTCGATGCTGCCGGCCGACCGCGCCGCCATATACACGGTCTCCGGCCAAATCGTGCAGGAATTTACCGATGATCAGGCGAAGTTACGCGAGGCCCTGGCGCGGTTGCGCCCCGCCCCCATCAGCGGCGGTATCGGCCACGGTATCGACTGTCCCGACATCAGTTACTATCTGGCCGACCGCATGATCGATTTCAATGACCAGCAGGCTATCGCCGTGGCTCTTTCGAATTACCAGGCATGCAGTAACAATCCCTACGCCACCAGTAGCGAAGTGATTGGAATCGCGCAAGGTGTCCTGCATAGCGGGGAGCATGAGACCCGCGTCGCCGCCAGCGTGTTAGTCCAGGTCATCCGCCGCATGGCATCCTTACCCGGACAACGCAGCCTGATTCTGGCCTCGCCCGGTTTCTTTGTCACGTTTGGCGATCACCCCGAATTCATGGACATCATCAGCCGCGCGGTGCGCGCCAACGTCATCATCAGCAGCCTGGACATTCGGGGCTTATGGACGCCAGCCGGCTACGATGCATCCAGGCCGACTCCCGGAGGAGGGCCGATGGCCATCACGATGATCAATCAGTACATGGAGCAGGAGGCCCTGGCCCAGGAAGATGTGCTGGAGGATCTGGCCCACTCCACGGGCGGCGAATGGTTTCACGCCAATAATGATCTCGGCGCTGGATTCCGCCGTCTGGCATCTGCGCCGGAGTTTATCTACGTATTAGCGTTCACGCCGGAACAGCTGAAGTCGGACGGCAAGTTTCACAAGCTGCAGGTCACTCTTCGCGATGGCAAAGGCCTGAGCGTGCAGGCGCGCAAGGGTTATTATGCCCCCCGGCGAGACACCGAAGCCGTGGATCAGGCCAAGCAGGACATCGAGGATGCCGTCTTCTCCCGTTCCGTGGTGAAAGACATTCCCCTCCAAATACACACCCAGTTCTTTCGCGCCGAAGGGGACAACGCCAGCATTACCGTCGTCGCCCAACTCGACATCCGAAGCTTGCCGTACCGCAAAGCGGAAGGCCGCAACGAGGACACCATCACCATCGTTGCCGCCCTCTTCGACATCAATGGGAACTATGTCGCCGGCTCCCAGAAGATACTCGACCTCAAGTTGAAAGACGAAACTCTTCGCACGCGGCTAGATTCGGGTATCCGCGTCAAGAACAGTTTTGATGTAAAGGTGGGGACCTATGCGGTGCGTGTCGTAGCCAGGGACAGCGAGGGACAGACTATGGCTTCCGATAACACGGTAGCTGACATTCAATAGTGCCTCAGCTCGACTTGGAGGCAAGCTCCGCAAGAAGAGGCTTGTCAAAGAGTGCCATCTCTTCGGATGTCGGCGCTTGGAATATCTCACACCATCGAGCCAGTGCCTCTCGTTCTATGGGTGGATTCTCCATCCCTCGGCGTTGAATCCTTTCGAAGAGGACATCCGCCGGTGCATGGAGATAGTGCAACTCAACCGCAGCGCCGAGGGCTCGGGCTCCGAGCCGCAAGGCATCCCGCTCGGACCTTGCCCAGGTGCCCCATTCAATGATTACGATGAGACCGAATGCAAGCAGGTCCTGACAAAACTTCCACTGGAGCGCTTCGATTTTTCCACGTCTTGCTTCGTCGTAAACGTCGAGTGAGAGCGCGTCCAGCCACTCATCGGGAGAAAAACGAATCGCGCGTATCCTCCTTTCAAGTGCCTTGGCCAGCGTGGTCTTGCCGGATCCCGGCAGGCCGCACACTATGATTAACCTGGGGCCAGTATCGGGTCGTTCCATCCGCGCTTGTCTCCGTCAAATCCGCCCGGCCGCGAACCCGCACTCCCCGCCGCGCCGCGTGGCCCGCAGTGCGGCCACGGCTTCCAGAAAATACTCTTCGCCGGGACGCGCCGCCAGCCCCCGGACTTTGTCGCGCGCGAAGAGCAGTTTGCCATCTTCCACTACCGCCCGCAGATCCGCGCCCGTAAGCCGCTCGCTGGCTTCCGCGATGACGCGCGCGTCCACGTTTCCCAATGGCGCCGGCAACTGCGCCAGCCTGGCACTAAGGATCGCCGTTCGGGCGGCCATGTCCGGCAGCCGGGTCTCCAGCCACAATTCGATGCGGCCCGAACGGATCAACGCCGCCGGCAGGCTGCTCACGTTCATCGCGGTAACGATCACGCAGACGCGCTCCGCTTTGGCGCTTTCCAGCCCATCCAGCATGGTCAACAAATAGCGGTGGAATCCGCGTCCGCCCGAGTTTTCGAATAACAGGTCGCAGTCGTCGATGAAGACCACGGAAGGCGCGTTTCGCTTGGCGGCTTCGAAAATCTCGGTGACCTTTTCGTAAAAATCGCAGGCGCCCTCAATCACCGTGCCATCGATCAGGAAGAACTTGCTCTTCAACCGCGCCGCCAGTGCCCGGCCGATGGTGGTCTTACCAGTCCCCGGAGGGCCGGCCAGCAGCACGCCGCGTTTGGGCCGCAACTGCAGCTCGACCGCCAGGGCATGATTCTCGAACGGCAGCGCGATCTTGGCTTCCAACGCCTCGATCACATCATCGAAGCCTTTCAGATCCTTCCAATCTACCGGCGCGACCTGTTCCAGTTCCACGTTGCTGGCAAGGTTCTTCTCGGTCAAGTGCGCGATGAACCCGGCGGTATCCAAATCGCGGCCGCCTTCAATCCACCGGCAGGCATTGGCCAACTGATGCGCGTTTAACTCGGGCGCGAAGCGGTGGATTTCGGCGTAGTCCAGCTTGCCGGCCGCCCGGGGAGCCAGATACGCGCGGCAGATCGTTTCGTAATCCGCGGGCTGGAACTCCCCCATCTCGACCAGGAACGCGCGGCTTTCGAGTGCTTGCGGTACATCGTCGTGGTCGTTCCAGGCGAAGAGCAGACGCTTGTGGCGCACGGCGGCCGTATCGAGCAGCGCCGTCAGAGCCACGTGGAACAACCGCCGGCGCGGGTTTTCATAGCAATTCGCGGCCGCGTACAGCAAGTACAGGTCGTCGACGATCACCGCGTCGCTTTTGTCGAGCGCGCCTTCGATGAAAGAGACGATCGCCTCTTCCAGAGCGGCTGGCGGATGTGCCGCCAACACCGTCATGAATTCACGCGCGCCCGCGAATGCGCTGCGCGTAGCAGCCTGCGCATGCCGCAAAACCGTCGTCCGCCCCGCGCCGTGTCCCGCTTTGAAGAGGACCACGTCCGCGGCGCGCACTCCGGCGGCCAAACGCTCCGCCGCCAGACGCTGCGCGGGCGCTAATTCGATTTGTGTTGTAACTATCACGGGGCTTTCCCGGACCTGCCGGTAAACCTGGCGTTCCACAAGAGTAAGCATAATTCCAGTGAGCGCGTGCACAATCTGTGCGCACGAATAGACTTATAAATAAGAATGAGAGATGCAGCTTGGGAACTTACAGGTGACTGGCGGGAGCCGGACGAAGGCTCTCAAGCCACGAACGGTTAGTTTGCAATGAGCGCCTCCTTCTTGCTTGAGATAATTGCTACCTTGAGCAGGCTACCATAAGCCTCGCGGGCCATGCAAGAAGTTTCTCATTAATTTGTATTAAGCCCGCGCCACGATAAAATGGAAGCCGTCCATGTTCCAGCTTTTCCGGTCTTTTCTGCCCCTGCACAATCCGATTGGATTCGGCGTGGCCGACTTCATCGAATTGGAATTGACCGTTCTCCTGGTCTTTCTGGTGCTCGCTTACAGCCGCGCGGGCGGCTATCTGCGCAGGCTGGCGGCGCGCCCCGTCTGGTCCATGCTGCTGCTGGCCATCCTGCCCCTGCTCTTGCGCCTGGCGATGCTGCCGCAAAGTCCCGTTCCCACCCCTAACGGCTCGGACGACTTCGCGCATCTGCTCGTTGCCGATACCATACGTCATTTCCGGCTGGCGAATCCCACGCATCCGATGCATGCCTTCTTCGAGACCATCTTCGTCCTGCAGGAGCCCACCTATAGCTCGATTTTCCCGATCGGCCCCGGTCTGGTCATGGCGCTGGGTTGGACGCTCTTCGGACATCCCTGGGCCGGCGTCCTGCTGTCGGTCGCGGCGATGTGCGCCCTGTGCTATTGGATGCTGCGCGCCTGGACCACCCCGGGTTGGGCGCTGGCCGGCGGATTGTTAGCGGTCATCGAATTCGGCCCGCTCCGCTATTGGATGAACACCTATTGGGGCGGGGTGGTCTCGGCCTGCGCCGGCTGTCTGGTATTCGGCGCGCTGCCCAGGCTGAGAAACCGCGCGTGCCTGCGCGATGCCCTGCTGTTAGGCGCTGGAATAGGTATCCAGCTACTGTGCCGGCCTTTTGAGTGTATCTTACTGGTGTTAGCCGCGCTGTTGTTCTTATTGCCGGACTGGAGAAAACTCGTTCGCACGATTGGCATCGTGTGTCTGGCTATCTTGCCGTTCGCGGGACTTACTCTGTTGCAGAACAAACAAGTGACCGGCAGTTATTGGACTCTTCCCTATGTGCTGAGCCGCTATCAATACGGTGTCCCAACCACATTCACTTTTCAGCCGAATTCGTCGCCCCACCGGGAATTGACCGCCAATCAGCAGCTCGATTACGATGCCCAGGCCGTCGTGCACGGCGGTGACACCGACAGCATCGGACGTTATCTGAGCCGCTTGGGTGAACGCGTGCGATTTTACAGATTCTTCTTCCTGGCGCCGTTGTACCTTGTGCTGCCCTTGTTTCTGCTTTCGCTGCGCCAGTGGCGATTTGCCTGGGTGGCTTTGACGCTCGTGATCTTCGCCTTAGGCACGAACTTCTACCCGTATTTCTATCCGCACTACATCGCCGCCGCCACCTGCCTCTTCATCCTGGCCAGCGTCATCGGACTCCAGCGCCTGGTTCGCTTCAGCCCGGAAGCCGCATTGCTCGTCGGGTCTCTCTGCGCCGCGGAATTTCTGTTCTGGTACGGCTTCCACTTGTTTGCCGACACCAACGTGTCCGCCGCCATCCTGCCATACGAAAACTGGGACTTCGTCAATCACGGCGATCCCCAGGGTCGCCTCGCTGTGCATGCCCGCCTGGCGCGCGCCCCCGGCAAACAACTCGTCTTCGTGCGTTACTGGCCGCGCCATATGTTTCAGGAATGGATCCGGAATGCGGCCGATATCGACAACGCGCGCGTGGTATGGGCCCTCGATCGCGGCGCCGATGAAAATGAAAGGTTGCGCCACTACTATCCGGACCGCACCCCCTGGCTGCTGGAGCCGGATGCCCGCCCGCCGAATCTGGAGCCCTACCAGCAGGAGCCGCCGCCCAAACCCGTGGAGAAGCCCAGTCCGCCCTATAACGGCATCCAGTTGCTGCCGGTACAATAGCAGAGTTGAATGCCGAAGGCCCACCTCGGATGGCGCGATTCCGGCTTACTACGAACAGTCGGCCGCCGGTCCCAGATCGTGGTTTATTCCGCAGCCGGCCACGCCTTCCGCGTCGATTTTAGTCATTTAACAGCCGGCACGCGCATGTTGCGCGCTGCCACCAGACTCAGCACTCCTGCAGCCCCCAGATTGGCAGACGCAAATACCGCCGTCTGCTCCGGATTCCTGCGCGCCAGGAAATGCTGCGCCGTCAGCCCTCCGGCCAGCGCGCCCAACTTGATTGCCAGCGAGCTATAGCTGAAGCGCGAACCCGTGGAAAGCAGTGGATTGGACTCCAGCTTTCCCCAGGAACTGGCTGTATCCGCCGCATCCGCCCCCGCCACAAGCAATTCACTCACCCGCCAGACCTTTCGCCATCGGGATGGCCGTTCCGCGGCAGACGCTACCGGAATCCATAGCCAGGCCAGTAGCAATACCCACGCAGTGCCACGTCTCACATAATCTCCCAAACAAGACTTCGGCGGCGGTGGGACCGAACATTAGGTTAGGATTGTTTCTGTGACCCACACCATCGACTTTGTCGTGCGCCACGGATACGCGCTGGTGTTTCTCTGGGTCCTGCTGGAACAGGGCGGCCTGCCACTGCCATCCCTGCCCCTGCTGCTGGCCTGCGGCGCGCTGGCCCGCGATGGACGCCTCACCGCCCACTGGATCGTGCTCACCGGCGTGGCCGGTTGCATGACGGCGGATACCTTCTGGTACATGCTGGGACGCCGGCGCGGCGCGAAAATTCTCCGCCTGATCTGCCGTGTTTCGCTCGAGCCCGATTCCTGCGTCCGCCAAACCGAAACCGCCTTCTTGCGCTATGGCAGCCGCTCGCTGCTCATTGCCAAGTTCATTCCGGGCCTCAGCGCCGTGTCCTCGCCCATGGCCGCTATCGTCGGCGTGCCGTTCGGCCGCTTCGCCGCGTTCGATGTGGCGGGCGCGCTCATCTGGATCGGGTCCTACTGCGCTTTGGGTTGGCTGTTCAGCGGTCAGCTCGATCGCGTCGGCGATATCGCCGCCCGCATGGGATCCGGCGCCGCCGTCCTGGTCATCGCGCCACTGGCTGCGTGGATCGCCTGGAAATTCATCCAAAGGCGCCGATTCCTGAAGAAACTGGCGGGGTCGCGCATCACGGCGGAAGAACTGCGGGTAAAGCTGGATGCCGGCGAAGAGGTGGTCGTGGTGGACGTCCGCAGCACCCTCGAAAGCGATTTCGACGCCGTGCCCGGCGCTCTCCGTATCCCGCTGGAGGACCTCGATGCCCGCCATGCCGACATCCCCCGCGACCGGGATATCATCCTGTTTTGCAGTTGACCAAACGAAGCCTCCAGCGCCCGTGCGGCGCTGCTGTTGAAGCGTAGAGGAATCGTGCGCGTGCACCCGCTGGCGGGCGGCGTGGACGCTTGGCGCGCCTTGGGCCAATAGATGATAGAATGCCCCTCGCGTGCAAAAACCTTCTCTTGTTGCCGAAGTCACCGCCGAGTTCCTGGGCACCCTCATCCTGATGCTCTTCGGTAACGGCGTGGTCGCCATGGTCGTGCTGTTCGGCAAAGGCATTCCCGGCGAAATCGTGCACGGCGGCTTCACCAACATCACCATCGCCTGGGGCCTCGCCGTGACCATGGGGTGCTACACCGCCGGCCGCATTTCCGGCGCGCACCTGAACCCCGCCGTCACCATCGCCCTGGCCTTCTTCCGTGGATTCTCCTGGCGCAAGGTAGCGCCGTATATTCTGGCTCAGGTGGCGGGTGCGTTCCTGGCTGCCGCGCTGGTCTTCTGGAACTATTTGCCGGCTTTCCACAAGATCGACCCCAACTTGGATCACACCGCCAGTGTCTTCACCACTTTCCCTGCATTCCCCGATCAACCCAGCGCCGGCCTGCTCGATCAGACCATCGGCACCGCATTGCTCCTGTTTATGGTGATGGCGCTGACCGACGAGCGCAACCAGCCACCCGGAGCAAACCTTGCGCCCGTGCTGATCGGCGCGGTAGTGGTGGTGGTCGGCATGTCCTTCGGCGGCATGCACG
This sequence comes from Bryobacteraceae bacterium, assembly GCA_049511415.1. Classification (GTDB taxonomy): domain Bacteria; phylum Acidobacteriota; class Terriglobia; order Bryobacterales; family Bryobacteraceae; genus Bog-159. The sequence continues at coordinate 59,743 of JBEKYC010000044.1, forward strand.
GCTACGCCAT
>JBEKYC010000045.1:0-58097 GCA_049511415.1 Bryobacteraceae bacterium
CTTGGGGGCGCAGCCAGACGGACAATCGGTCGGGCGCGCGCAGCGACGCCGTGCGGTAACGGTATTGATCCGCCAGATCGCGAAACTCCGTCGGGTCATCCTGGTACATGTGCAACAACTGCTCGGCGCGCATCACGCGGAACCAGTAGGTGGGCGAATAATCGCGCTCCATCTGCGTGTGGATGGCTTCGCATAGATCGCGATTCCAAACCGGACTGCATCCGAAAAACACTTTGGCCACGCTGGCCGGCGGATTGTCCAAACCCGGCGTGCTCCTGGCCATCGACAGAAATTCGCTCACGCAGCCTTGCCCGCAGTGGTACGCCCAAATGGCCCAATCGCGCCCGCCGTAGCGCCGTTCCATGCCCGCCAGATAATCGGCCGCGGCCCGTATGGCCTTCTCCGGATTCAGGCGATCGTCGCGCACCATGGATATGTAAGTCTCTTTGTGTTTGACCGTGCGATACACCAGCTTGCCGTGTTTGTCGCGCACCGCCGTCTTGGTCTTGATGGTGCGGCGGCGCGTCGCATAGGCGATGCGCAGTCCCATTTGACGGCCCGTGGCTTCGGAGATCTGCATGATGCCGCGCGGACCGGCGGGGCTCTCCGCATTCGCCACGCCCCAGCTCTCCAGATAAGCAATGGCCTGCAGCGTGGATGCCGGAAATCCGCTCTTGTGCTCCGCGTCGCGGAAGATGTGCTGCAACGCGGGGCTGTAGATCCGCTCGGCGCCCTGCGCCGCCTGCGGTTCGCGCATGATGCTGAACGTCTGCGACTGCACCATGGCGTCGGTGCGCGTGGCCAGCGTCGCGTCCGTCAATTCCTGGCGCGCCAGGCCGATGCCAGGCACGCGGTGGGTGGGTTCGAAAGTCTGCGCGTGCAGCGTCAGCACGAAAGCCAGCGCCAGCGAGGGATTCCAAAGTGGCAACAACTCCTATTATCGCGCGCTTCCTATTTCGCCGACCATGGCCGCATGCCGAATTCCATGTGCAGGCGCAGGCTCGCGATCCACACCGGCCCGCGATCGTGATTGAACGCTAGGTTGTTATCGTGCTGCACATCCACCGACGCGAAGAAGCCCGGAAACAGCCGCGCGCTGTAATAGCTCTCCCATACGTATTCCGGCGCGTAGTTCAGGGCGCCGTCGCCGATCAGGAAGTCGTAACCGCCGCGCGCCAGGTAGACCGCATGCACGCCGGAGACGCCGCTGGCCGTGAACGACGTGCCCAGCACATCGTCTTTGCGCTTCCATCGCGTTCCCTTGATGGAAAGACCGCCGCTGGCCAGCCGGTCGATGGCGGTGAAGGCGAAGTCCTGCGTCTTGCCATCGTTCCAGCCCAGGCGGACGAACGCGCCGATATCGCGCGCCACCTCATGTTGCAGGTTGATGCCCGCGCCATATTTCAGCGCGCCGTAGTGCTTGACCGCCTCGATATTGGGCGCCGTGCCGGTCTGCTCGCCAAGCTGGATCGCATCGGCATAGCTGCCCGAATGCGTGTGGTTGGCATATTCCAGTACGCGAATGACACCCGCGTGGCCGCCCAGCGAGTAGCGCCGCTCCTGTTCCAGCACATCCCCGCGATCCACGAACAGGCGCCGGTCGAAGCGCCCGCCATTGGCGACTCGCGGCTCGGCGGCGCTGGCATACCGGAACGACCAGTTGCGCGTGTGAAACTCGTGTACCCATCCCCAGGTGTAGCCGCGCGTATCGGCCGGATAATCCCACGCGCCGTTGTACATCACCGCCCAGGCCATGAACTGCGTGCGCGGATCGTGCGTGTAGTCGTTGTTATCGAAGAAGTCTGTCAGTGAGAAACGCCCCACGGTAATGGTATAGCGCACCATGGGACGGTCGCCCGCCAGTTGATTCGCATCGCTCTCCACGTGCTCCTTCTCCGATCCGAATCCGAAATCGTAAGTCAGATACAGGCGGGCGATGTAAGGTTTGGGAGTCGCGGTGGCCACGCGCGGCAGTTCGCCGTTGGACGGATTCGCCAGGCCATTCACTCCGCTGAATCCGCGGCCACCCGCGATCTCGGGATCGAAGACGAGCTGCAAATTCGGAGCCAGGCGCGCGTCGAAGAACAACGTAGTGGTCAGCGAGACGTCGTTCTCGCGGTAGTCCTGCAGGCTGAATGGACCGCTATAAGGGGAGTTGAACGTGCCGTGCGTCTGGCCGATGGACGTGGCCTGATAGTACAGGTCCCAGTTCTCGAAGGCAGGCGCATCCGTAGCTTGGGCATGCAGCCGGCAGCAGAGGCATAAGGAAGTTATAAGCGGGATCAGCGGCTTCATGCACAATTTCCACTCTACCGCACGAGACGCGTTCCAAGTGGTAATCTCGATAAATGCGTCTCACATCGTCCGCACTCTGTTGCGCCGCGGCCCTGTCGGCCCTGGCCTTCTGCCCGGTCGCCGGCGCGCAACCGGCTGCACCCAAACCTGCTGAGCAGCAGTTCAAGAACATTCAAGCGCTGCAAGGCACCCCTGCGGATCAGTTGCTTCCCGCCATGCAATACATCTCCGCATCGCTGGGAGTCGAATGCGAGTTCTGCCACGTGCAGGGCAAAATGGATGCCGACGACAAGCCCGCCAAAAAGACCGCGCGCAAAATGATCGCCATGACGCTGGCCATTAATAAGGACAGCTTCAACGGCCGCAAAGAGGTGACCTGTTACACCTGCCATCGCGGCAATAACGATCCTGTGGGAACGCCGCCGGTGATCGCGAGCGACACCGAGCCCGAACACGCCAAGGAGACACCCGCCGCAGCCGCGAACACCGCGCCCACCGCCAGCCAGATTCTGGACAAGTACGTCGCGGCAATTGGCGGCGCCGATGCGCTGCACAAAATCAGCAGCCGCGTGGAGAAGGGCAACATCGCGTTCGGCAGTCAGCAAGTCCCCATCGAGGTTTTCGCCAAGGCGCCGGACAAGCGCGTTTCCGTCTCGCACATGCCCAGTGGCGACAGCTTTACGGCCTTCGACGGACAGAACGGCTGGCTCGGCAACACCGGCCGTCCCGCGCGCGACATGGGTAGCCAGGAGAACGACGCCGCGCGTCTGGACGCCGACTTCTACTTTGCCACGCACCTGAAAGACATCTTCACCGGCTTCCGCGCCGGACGTCCCGACAAGATCGATGGCCAGTCGGTTTACCCGATCTTCGCCATGCGCCAGGGAATGCCTCCGGTGCGGCTATACTTCGATCAATCCTCCGGCCTGCTGGTGCGGCTGGTGCGCTATACCGACACGCCCGTGGGCCGCAGCCCCACGCAGATCGACTATGCGGATTATCGTGATGTGGATGGCATCAAGGTGCCCTTCCGTTGGACGCTGTCGCGCATCAGCGGCCGGTTCACCATTCAGATCGCGGAAGCCAAACAGAACGTGGACATCGACGATGCGAAATTCATAAAGCCAGCGGCGCCGGCCAATCCGGATGCCAAGCCCTCGGGGCACTAGATCGCCTGCTTACTCCTCCCGCAGCGCGGTCACCGGCGCGATGCGCGTGGCGCGTATGGCCGGAACCGCGCAGGCGGCCAGCGCGGTCGTCAGCAGAATGGCAGCCACCAGCAGCAGCGTCGCCGGATCGCGCGCGGTAACACCGAACAGCAGGCTGTTGAGCACCCCGGTCAGAGTCACCGTCACCAAAAAGCCGAGCAGCAGACCCATCAAAACCAGGATCAGGCCCTCCGTCAGAACCTGCCCCCATATGTTGCGCGGCTGTGCGCCCAACGCCATGCGGATGCCTAATTCGCGCGTGCGCTGGCCCACCGAGTAGGAGATCACGCCGTAAATGCCGACCACCGTCAGCACGGCCGCCAGCGCGCCGAAGGCTCCGAACAACGCCGCGCCCAGCCGCGGCTGCCACAAGGATTCCTCGATCGCCTGCGGAGCGGTCTGCAGGTTGGAAAGCAGGACGTCGCGGTCCAGACTCTGCACCTCGCGGCGCAAACTCCCCAGCAGGGCCTCGGGACGGCCGGCCGTGCGCACCCACAGCGTCACAGATGGCATGAACTTCTGCCGCAGGCTGGCATACACCATCAGCTTGGGCGGGTCCTGCAGATTCATGTAGACGCTGTCGCGCACCACGCCCACGATTTCAGCCGGCGTGTCATCCCCTGAAAAATGCAGGTGCGCGCCCACCGGGTTCCGGTCTTTCCAGAGTTGCCGGGCCATGTTCTCGTTGATGACGGCGACGCGGGGCGCGCTCTCGGAATCGGTCTCGGTGAAGTCGCGCCCGCGCAGCAGCGGGATGCGCGCGGCCCGGAAGTATCCCGGCTCGACCGTATCGGTCAGGACCAGCATTTCCGGCCCGCCGGCGCGGCCATCGGTCGTAATGTTGCGCGCGCGGTAAACCGCAAAGGGAGGGTCCTCGCCGAAGGCCGCGGCGGCCACGCCGGGCAGGCTGCGCACGCGCTCCAGCACGCGCCGGCAGAAGGCTTGCCCGGCTGCCGGAGTGAAAGCTTTGTCCTTCATGTCCACGGCCAGCGACAGGATGTGCGGCGCATCGAAACCGGGATCCACCGACTGCGCGTTGCGCAGGCTGCGCAGGAACAATCCCGCGCCCGTGAGCGCGATGACGGACAGCGCCACCTGAATCATCACCAGCACGGTGCGCAGGTTCACGCGATGGCCGCCGCGGGTCCAGGGACTGCGGCGCTCGCGCAGTTCCGTCGCCAGATTGGTGCGTGTGGCGCTCAGCGCGGGCGCCAGCCCAAAAGCCACCGTAGCGAGCACGGCCAGAAGAATCGTAAACGCCAGGACCCGCGCGTCCAGGCTCAGTGCCGCGTCGCCGCTCAGCATCCACGGGGGGCGGAAGGTCCACAGCAGATCGCGCGCCCAGCGTCCCAATGCGACCGCCGCCGCCGCGCCGATGATTGCGAGGCTGGCGCTCTCGATTAGCAGTTGCCCGATCAGCCGCGCGCGGCTGACTCCCAGTGCCAGGCGCAGCGCCATCTCCTTGCGCCGCCCGGCAGCGCGCACCAGCAGCAGATTGGCTACATTGGCGCAGGCAATCAGCAGAACCAGGCCGCCGGCCGCCAGCGCCACACCGCCCACCATGACGAAGCCGCCGCGGGAATCCGGCTGGATCATGCTTTCGGTGACCGGCAGCAGTTTCACCGTGCGGTCGCGGTTGTCGGCCGGATACTGGCGGGCCAGTTGCGATGCCAGCGTGCGCAGTTGATCTTCGGCTTGCCGCCGGTTGACGCCGTTCTTCAAGCGTCCGATCACGGAGAACATCAGCGCCTTGCGCTGCTCCACCCAGTCGGCCAGGGGCAGAAGTTGCCGGTACATCATGAAAGGCGCCCAGAAATCGGTGTTCACCAGCGCGTTGGGGCCGCGGAAGCCCTTGGGCGCGACACCTACGATGGTGTAGCGGTGATTGTTCAGGCGTAGCGTGGCGCCCAGCGCGGCGCTGCTTCCGGCAAAGCGGCGCGTCCAAAAGGCATGGCTGATCACCACCACCACCCGTTCGCCCGGCACGCGGTCCTCTTCGGGGAGGAATGTGCGGCCGGCCGCGGCTTTCACTCCCAGCACATCGAAGTAGTTGGCCGTTACGATCTGGCCGATCAGATCTTCGGAGCCGCCTTCTTCCGTGAGCGTGGCTTCGATGGCGGTATAGAGCAGGACGTCCGAGAAGACCGCGTTGCGGCCGCGATAGTCCTGGTAATTCGGATACGAGCAGTAGAGCAGTCCCGGTATGTTACGATCCTGGGTAAATAGCGAGTACAATCGCGCGGGCTCTGTTACAGGTAGCGGCTGCAGCAGCACGGCGCTGACTAAGTTGAAGATGGCGGCGTTGAGTCCGATCCCCAGCGCCAGGGAAGCGACCGCCACGATCGTGAACGTCGGGCTTCGACGCAAGCCGCGGAGGGCGTAAAGAATGTCGCGTCTCAAGCAGAACAGTATAGCCGAGTGCGCCACGAAACCATCGTTCGGCCGGTTGTCGCTCATATACACGCGCGTGAGCGGTCTGACGTTCGGCGGCGGCGATCCCACCATGGCGGCGTTGCAGACGGAACTGGTGGCGCGGCGCCGGTGGCTGACCGCCGAAGAGTACGGGCTGGTCTACGCGTTGGCGCGGATCACTCCGGGGACCAACATCCTCGCGTTTTGCGCGGGAACGGCTTGGGTGCTGAAAGGCTGGCCGGGGGCGATTCTCGCCGTGCTGGGCGCGACCGTGCCCGCCGCGGCGGCGGTGGTGCTGCTCACCGTCAGCTATCAGGCGTTCCGGCACAATGCATCTGCCATGGCGGCGATCGCCGGCACACTGGCTGCGGCCGTGGGCATGATGGCGGCCAGCGCGTGGCAACTCATCCGGCCCCACATGCGCCGGGGGCGGGCCGTGCGCGCGGTGGTGCTGGTGGCGGGATCTGCCTGGCTGGCGTACGGGCTGCATGTGCCGCCCATCGAAGTATTGGGATTGGCGGCCCTGGCCGGGATCTTCTGGCGCGCGCCGGAGACGCAATGAATACGGCATTACTGTACCTGCTGCTGCTGAAGGCCAGTTGCACGTCGTTCAATGGCGTGGCGGCCATTCCCATCGTGCGGCACGACCTGGTGGAACGCTATCATGTCCTCACCGATCGGGAATTGAATGCCGCCGTGGCCGCCAGCCGCTCCACGCCAGGTCCATTCGGGCTGTGGATGGTGAGCGCGGGCTATTTCGTCGACGGCGTTCCGGGGGCCTGCGCCGGATGTCTGGCGGTGATGACGCCCGCCTTCCTGATTATCGCGATGCTGCGCTATATGGGACGCCGCGTGGACCGGCCTGCCGTCAAGAGTGCCATTCAGTGCGTCACGCTGGCGGCCGCCGGATTGGTCGTCGACGCCACCATCCCGCTGGCCCGCGATGTCTTCACCGGCTGGGACGCGATCGGCATCGCGGCCGTCAGCGCAGCGGTGCTGGCATTCACCCGGGTGTCCACGGCTTGGGTGATTCTGGGGGCTGGCTTGGCCGGCCTGCTATTGGGCAGCCGGTTACCGATGTAGCGCGGTAACGGCTTCGCCCGCGTGCAAAGTCAGCTCCGTGGGCAGGGCCACCGCATCACCCTCCGCCACGCCTTGCAGAACCTGCACTCGCGTGATGCTGGAAATGCCGGTGGTGACGGGCTGCCACGCCAGGCGGCCGCCGCGCAGCACGAACACGCCCGCGCCGCTGGCGTCCCGCCGCAGGCACTCCTTCGGCATAGTCAGCGCGCTTGCCACGGTCGCCGTGCGAATATGCGCGTCCACGTTGGTGCCGGGCAATAGCACGTGGCCGGGGTTGTCGATGGTACAAAGGACTTCTCCCACCTGGCGGCTGGCCAGCGCGATGATGTCGGCCGGCTTGCGCTCCACCGTGCCTTCCCAGGCGCGGCCGGGCAGGGCATCCCAGTTGATAAGCACCGGCTGGCCCACCTCGATGCGGCCCAATTCGGGCTCGTCCACGTAAACCCGCACACGCAGCCGCGCAGTCTGGCCCACGTTGGCCACCAGATCGCCGACATTTAGATAGACGCCCTGGCGGGCAGCCAAACCGTAGACCACGCCGCCGATTGGGGCGCGAATCACGGTCTGGGCCATGTGGTCCTTTGCCAGCGCCACGGCGGCTTCCGCATCGTGCAGGCGGGCCAGCGCCACGGTTTTGTCGGACTGGCTCACCAGCGCCGCGTGCTTCTTCTCCAGGGCCTCGATGCCCAGGTTGGCAGCCTGCAATTTCTGCCGGGCCTCGTCTACTTCCACCGCCGAAGCGGCCTGCTTTTCCAGCAGGCGGCGCAGCGAGGCGTACTCTTTTTCATGGTGCTCTTTCTCGAGGCGCAGGCGGGCGATCTCGCTTTCTATGCCGGCCAGTTCGACTTGCTTGCCGCCCGCATCGATAGTGGCCAGATCGGCGCGCGCTTGCGCCACCCGCGCCGCCGCGGCGTCCAGGTCCGCCTGTAGTCCCGTGTCGCTCAACGTAGCCAGAGGCGAGCCCTGGGAAACCGGCTGGCCCTCCTGCACCGGAACCCGGGTCACCAGTCCGGCCTGTTCCACGCGCACGGCTTGCCACTCGATCGGTTCCACCTTACCGTTAGTCGGCAGAGTGCTGACGAGTGTCTCGCGGACGACTTTGGCAAACGGGATTTGCGGCGCGCTGTTGTTCTGGTGGTAGGCCCACCAGCCGAGTGCGGCGAGTGGGAGGGGCAGAAGCCACAGGAGTTTCTTCACTAACACTATCTTAAAGGGATGGAGGCGGAGGCATGTCTTGGGAGTGGCGCGCCGGCCGGCGAACCGGGCAAGTGGTCTCCCGAATCACCAGGTGGGTGTCGACCACGTACTCCGGCTTGCGCCGCGGGTCGGGCGCTCCATCCACCTCCGGCAGCAACGCATGCAAAGCGTTCTCCGCTAACTCGCGCCGGGATATCCGAACCGTGGTCAGCGGCGGCTCGATGAACTGCGCCAGGCGGATGTCGTCGAAGCCTACAACCGACACGTCCCGAGGCACCGCGAGGCCCGCGTGCCGCAACGCCCGCATCACCCCGATGGCGGTCAGATCGTTGGACGCCAACACGGCGGTAGGCGCACATTTGGATGCCAGGATGCGGGTCATGGCGGCCAGGCCACCTTCCACCGTGTGATCGCCCTGCTCGAACAGGCGCTGGTCCTTGTCGAGTCCGTGCCCGCGCAGGGAACGCAAGAAGGCGGTCCGCCGCACGCGCGCCGACTTCAGGGTCAGCGGCCCGCTGACGAATCCGATCCGTCGATGTCCCAACGAGAGCAGGTGCTCCATCGCCTCGTTGATTCCCATGGCGTAATTCACCTTGATATTGCTGATCCCCTCGCCGGGTGTTCCCACGTCCAGGAAAACCATGGGCACGTTGCGATGGGCCAATTGGTCGATCAGGTGGCTGTCGATCTCGGAGGTCATGATGGCCACGCCCTCCACCTTGCGTTCCAGCATGCGGCGGACGCAGAGCGCCATACGCGCGGAATCGTAGTTCGTGGAACTGACCAGGATTTCGTAACCGTTCTGCACGGCCACTTCCTCGAACCCTTTGATGACTTCCGGGAAGAAAGGATTGGTGATATCGGAAACGATCAGGCCCAGGATGCGGCTGCGTCCCGAAACCAGGGAGCGCGCCTGGGTATTGGGATAATACCGGAGATCCTCTATCGCCTTCCAGACCCGTTTGGCGGTTTTGGGATCGACAATGGAGGGGTTGTTGATGGTGCGGGAGACGGTTGCGGTCGAAACGCGGGCCCGCCGCGCTACCTCTTGGATCTTCATCTCACTTCCACTCGGTTCCTTATACCGCGCCGGGCAGCCGAAAGACAAGGCCTAGGCGTTTATCGTGGGTGGGACGCGGCAGCCGGCAAGACGCGACAAAATGCGACAAAATGCGACAGAATGTGACACTTTTTCGAACTTTTGTCGCACCGGCGCGCGCAAGCCGAACCCGGGGGGATGGCGGAGTGTGACGAACTTCCGACCCGCAACGACTCTAGCATAGCGGTGTCGGGAGAGGAGCACAGGATTGGGGGCTGTCCTCGTGTTTCCAGGGAGATGGAGATGAGGGTCGATGCGTGACCGTGCTATCCCTATGCCATGATGCCCTTCACCACATTCCCCGCGATTCCCGTCAGCCGCGCGTCCAGCCCCTGATACTTCACCGTCAGCCGCTTGTGATCGATCCCCAGCAGGTACAGCATCGTCGCATGGAAATCCGGCACCGCTACGGCATTCTCCACCGCCGCGTAGCCTAACTCGTCAGTCGCGCCATAACTCATGCCGCCCTTGATCCCGCCGCCTGCCATCAGGTAGCTGAACCCCTTGATATGGTGATCGCGCCCATCGCCCTGCGACATGGGCGTGCGGCCGAATTCGCCGCCCCACACGACCAGCGTGTCGTCCAGCATGCCGCGCTGCTTCAAATCCGCGATCAGCGCCGCCGTGGGCCGGTCGGTCTCCTGCGCCTTGATTACCACGTTGGCCTTGACGCCCGAATGGTGATCCCAGTCGCGATGGTAAAGCTGAATGAAGCGCACGCCGCGCTCAGCCAGCCGCCGCGCCAGCAGGCAATTCGAGGCGAACGAGCCGTCGCCCGGCTTGGCGCCGTACGCTTCCAGCACGCTGGCCGGCTCCTTGCTCATATCCACCAGATCCGGCACGCTCGATTGCATCCGGAACGCCATCTCGTATTGCGCAATGCGCGTCAGAATTTCGGGGTCCGCGGTGGCTTTGTATTGCACCCGGTTGAGCGCGTTCACCGCGTCGAACGATTCGCTCTGCGCCGCCGCGCCCACCCCCGGCGGATTCTTGATGTGCAGCACGGGGTCGCCGAACGAGTTCAGCTTCACACCCTGAAACCGGCTGGGCAGAATGCCGCTGGACCATTGCCGCGCCGCGATCGGCTGCATCTGGCCGCCCTTGCCGGAAGACATCAGCACCACGAAACCCGGCAGGTTGTCGGTCTCCGCGCCCAGCCCGTAGAGCACCCACGATCCCATGCTGGGCCGCCCCGCGATGATCGACCCGGTGTTCATCAGGGTGTGCGCCGGATCGTGATTGATCTGCTCGGTCCACATGGAGCGCACGATGCAGATATCGTCCGCCACGCTGCCGATGTGCGGAAACAGCGAACACATCTCCTGGCCGGACTTGCCGAACTTCTGGAACGGATGCTGCGGACCAAAGCAGGTCAAGCGCTGCCCCTGCAACTGTGCGATCTGCTGCCCGGTAGTGAACGAATCCGGCATGGGCTTGCCCGTCATTTCCGCGAGCTTCGGCTTGTAGTCGAAGGTCTCCAGATGCGACGGCCCGCCCGCCTGATACAGGAATATGACGCGCTTGGCCTTCGCCGCATGGTGCAGCGGATTCACCACGCCGGTCGAGCCGAAAAGGGGCCGGTCCAGCAGAGCATTCAAAGCCAGCAGGCCGACGCCCGCCAGGCCGTTGCGCAGAAACGCCCGGCGGCAAACGTCACAGCCGTCGTTCTGTTCAATTCCGTGTGATGGTTTCATGTAAGTTCAGGATCGCCCTCGCGACTAACGTCATGGCTGCGTCTTCCGGTTGACTGGGGGAGCGCGGCGCGTCGCCCACGCTCATCAATTCCGCGGCCGATTGCGGCTCCGCGCGGAAACGGGCCAGATTCTTTTGATACAGGTTTTTCAGGATCAGCCGCTCTTCCTTCTCGGGGGTGCGGTCCAGCGCGTGTTCAAACGCCCAATCGAGCTGGCGGTCCAGGGTGGCGCCGCCTCTCTGCACAATGTTCGCCGCAAACACCCGCGCGCTCTCCACGAAGATCGGATCGTTCATCAGATCCAGCGCCTGCAGCGGCGTGTTCGAACTCACCCGATTCACCGTGCATTCTTCGCGCGTCGGCGCGTCAAACGTCATCAACGTCGGATGCAGGAAGGTGCGCTGCCATTCCGTGTACAACGCGCGCCGGTAAAGCGCGGCGCCCCGGCTGGCGGAGTATTCGCGCTTCGGGAAGTTCATGGCCGCTTCATAGCCTTCCGGCTCGTAAGGGCGCACGCTGGGACCGCCGAACTGCTCCACCAGCAGTCCGGACACCGACAGCGCGATATCGTGCACGATCTCCGCATCCACCCGGTAGCGGTTCTGCCGTGCCAGCAGGCGATTGTCGGGATCGCGCGCGTCTTCGGGCGCGCTCGCCAGCGACGACTGCCGATACGTGTGGCTGGTGACGATGGTCCGCACCAGATGCCGCATGTCCCAATCGTGCGTGCCCGCCGCATTCCATTCCGGATGCATAAACTCGGCGGCCAGCCAGTCGAGCAGTTCGGAATTCACCGGCCATTCGCCCTGCGATCCCAGGTCCTCAATTACCTTGGACTCGCCTGTGCCGAAGAATTGCCGCCACATCCGATTGACGAAAGCCCTCGCGGTAAGCGGATTCTGCGCCGAGACGAGCCAGTTCGCCAGATCCAGACGCGTCGCCCGCCGATCGCCGGTATCCAGCTTCCCAAGGAATCCCGGGATGGCTGGGTCCACGATCTCGTGTGAGTCGTCCATCCAATTCGCGCGCGGCAGCACGCGCGTGATGCGCGGGCGCGTAGCTTCGGTGGCCAGCACGCGGGGGATGGACGCGTACAGCATGTCGCGCTCGGCCCGCAGCTTGACCAGATGCGCATACGCATCCGCGAACTCCGGCATCGAGAATTCGAAGAAATCCAGCACCGCATCTTTCTCGGTCGCGCTGCGGTCGTCCTCCTGCTTCGCCAGGATCTTCGCCAGATTCGGCGGCAGGCCGCGGCCCGCCGCTACCGTCAGGGTGAGCGCCGGATTGTCCGGTTTGTTGGCTTCCTCTTTATCCTCGGATTCGCCGTCTTCGGGCCAGGAGTAAGCGGCCGACGAAAGCGCCAGGCGGAAGCGGCCGATGGTGGCGCGGCGCAAATCGGAATCGTGATGCAGGCGCACCGTAACCAGGGAATCGGCGCCCGTCGTCAGTGGCGTGGCAAACCGCAGCGCCAGAAACGGATTGTATTCCTCCACGATGGTTACGCCCCAACCCGTCTTCGCGTCGCCGTCGATGGCAGCCATGGGCGGGTTTTCAGGGCGCTCGCCGATACCGGCCGACGTCGCCAGCACGAAAGTCAGTTTGCGCGGCGTTCCGCCCGGCTCCGCCATCTCGGCTTCGACCTCGGTCAGCACGAAGCGGTCGCCGCCGCGCGCAAAGCGTGTGCCCGGCAGGCTTTCATCCTGGAAAACGTCAATGCCTAGAGCCGTCCATTTCCCGGCGCCGGGCTTCAGCGTGACGGTGTAGGTTTCGTTATCGGGATTCGCCCCGGAAGCCACCACCAAACCGTCGCCGCGCTTGTGCTCGGAACTGAGCGATCCTTTCAGATAGAAGTTGCTGTCCACGGCTTCGTCGTTATAGATGGTCAGCTTCGCGCCGTTGGCGGTGGAGGCGCTGACGGGCCGCTGATAGGTCCAGGCCAGTTTGCCGGCCTCGAAATCGGCCAGCGTATGTTCTTCCCAGGTCCAGCGCTCCTTCTTCACTTGCTGCGCCTGGAAGTCGAGGCCCCGCCGTGTGGCCGTTATTTCTTCATCCAGCGCCGCCAGCCGCCGGGCTTGTTCGTCGCTCGGCAGCGATAGCTTCTCGCCCCATGCGCCCCGGCCGCGATCGGGAATCAGACCGGTTTCCCGTATGTCGGCGAAGAAGGCCTTCATGGCATAGAAATCCTTGTTGGTGAAAGGATCGAATTTGTGATCGTGGCATTCCGCGCAACCCATCGTGGATCCCATCCAGACGGTGCTGAGCGTGCGCACGCGATCGGCGCCGTACTTGGCCAGATACTCCTTAGCCTGCAAACCGCCCTCGGCCGAAGCACGATTCAGGCGATTGTAGGCCGCCGCCACTTTCTGGTCCGCCGTGGCATTGGGCAGCAGATCGCCGGCCAGTTGCTCGCGCGTGAACTGGTCGAAGGGCATGTTGTCGCGGAAGGCGCGCAGCACGTAATCGCGATAGGGCCAGACGGGCCAGATGTTGTCGCCGTGGAATCCGGCGGTGTCCGCGAAGCGCACCGCATCGAGCCAATGCATGGCCCGCATCTCGGCGTAGCGCGGCGATGCCAGCAGGCGGTCCACAACCTTCTCGTACGCATCCGGCGACGAGTCGTTGACGAACGCCGCAGCCTCCTCGGGCGTCGGCGGGATGCCGGTCAGGTCCAGCGTGACGCGGCGCAGCAGCGTGCGGCGGTCGGCTTCGGGTGAAGGCGTCAATTGCTCGTGCGCCAGCCGCGCCTGAATGAAGTTGTCGATGGGATTGCGTAGGGGCGCCTGCGCGTGGGCTACCTCCGGCACGGCCGGGCGCTTGATCGGCTGATAGGCCCAATGTCCTTCGTAAATGGCCCCTTCGGCCACCCATCGCCGGATGGTGTCCTTTTGTGCTTCGGTCAAAACCTTCTCGGCGTACTTGGGCGGCATGCGGCGCGCCGGATCCGTGGCGAAGATGCGCTGCACAATCGCGCTTTTGTCGGGATCTCCGGGCACGATGGGAGTGGCGCCCGACGGCGTGGGCTGCAGCGCGTCGTCGCGCCGGTCGAGGCGCATGCCGGCCATGCGCGCGCGCTTGTCCGGACCGTGGCAGCGGAAGCAAGTGTCCGACATGATCGGCCGGATGTCGCGGTTGAACTTGACCGGGTCGGCGCCGGCGGCCAGAGCCACAAACACGATGGGCAGCAGAATTCGCTCCGGGTGCAGCATGTGGATATGTTACAACGACGCGCGGAGGGTAGAATAGAGGAGATGTCAACCGTCGCAGCCGTTTCCATCGAAGAGTATCTCTCTACGACCTATCGGCCCGACCGCGACTACGTGGACGGGGAAATTCTGGGGCGAAACGTGGGAGAATTCGATCACGCAAATTTGCAGACTGGACTGGCTGCGTGGTTCCGCTATCGACAGCGTGAGATGAAGGTCCGCGTGATAGTTGAGCAACGTGTTAGGGTGAGCCCGCGCCGCTACCGCATCCCGGACGTCTGTGTGATCGACCGGAATCAGCCTATCGAACCAGTGTTCACCCGCCCACCGCTCATCTGCATCGAGATACTCTCCAAGGATGACACCCTTCGCGCTATGCGCGAACGCGTCGATGACTATCTGAACTTCGGCGTTCCCAATGTGTGGATCCTCGACCCGGCATCCCGCAAAGCGTACGTCTGCTCACTCACTGGATTCCAGGAGCCTGAAAACGGCGTGCTCGAGGCCGCCGGATCGGCGATTCGTGTGCCGCTCGCCGAAGTCTTCGCCGAGCTGGATTAGTATCACTCCTCTCCATCGTACTTATTTGAAACGCCTTGCCAGCCCGTGCCGTCGATTGGGATTGGACCCCGGAACGCCGCCGATGCGGGATAATAACTGCTAGGGCCACTGAATCGTCAGTTCATTTGCTAAATCTTGAGGAGACCTTCTACCGTGAAAAGAATTTGCCGCTACCTTCCCCTGTTGATCCTGCTATCGCTCTCCGTGCCGTTCGCCGGCGCGCAGAGTTCCGTCGACTTCATGCTCGGTTTTGGAACCGCTCACGACAGCGCCAGCTCCAGCGGCCTCGATAACGCCGCTTTGAGCGCCTGTACTCCCGTGGGCAGCACCAACCTGACCACCGGGGGCACTTGCGTGGCAACCCCCAGTATGAGTGGCTTTTTCATGGGCTTCGGGGGAGATGCGATCCTCTGGAAAAACCTAGGCTTTGGCGGAGAAGTAAGCTTCCAACCTGCCAAAACCCAGTTCATCAGTGTCCCCGACTACGGCCCGCTGGATTATCGCCAGACATTCTACGATCTCAATGCGGTTTACGAGCCGGTGCATAGCAAGCGTGTCTCGCTGCAACTTCAGGGTGGCGTCGGCGGCGCCAGGACCGGCCTTTCCATCACGTCCAGCACTTGCGTGGGCACCGCCTGCGCCAGCCAGGCTGAGCCGGTCGTGAATTCGAACCACTTTCAAGTCCACGCCGGCATCGGCGTATCGCTGTTCGTTACCGAGCACATTTTCATCCGGCCGCAGTTCGACATTCACTTTGTGCCAAACCTGACCAGCCAGCCCGGATTCGGCAGCAATCTGGTGACGGCCGGAATGGTCTGGGTGGGTTACAACTTCGGATCGCGGTGAGCCGGGCGTTACGAAGCGGCGCGGTACTTATCGCGGCAGGCGGCGGAGCAGAAATACACCGTCTGCCCGCTGGCCTTTTGGGTTACGGCAACCTCCGCCGAAACGTATGTGCCGCACACCGGGTCCTTCTTCAGTTCGCCTCCTTGAGACACCGTGGGCATCGGACGTTTCGGGTTGGGAGCCACTTGCGAATTCCAAGTGGCGAAGAAAGACCTGAGGACTACACGCACTACCCAGAACAAAAACAGCAGAGGTATAAATCGGAGAAACAGGAAACGCATGATCCAGAGGGGCGCCCTTTCCGGCGCCCCTTTAACGATTATCGCACCCGGCCAGACGCTAATTCTTCTTCTTGGTGGTCTTCTTCGCGTTGGGATTCTGGTACGACGTATCCACCGTGCCGGACAGGCTGGCGATCATGGCTTTCGCCGATTCGGCAAACGGCCCATCCGGTTTCAGCTCCAGATATTTCTCGAACGCCTCGCGCGTGCCCGGCACCGGAATATTCTTGCCGTCGTCCCCCACCTTGGCTTTCGCGATCAGCGCGATGCCGTACTGATACTGCGCATCCGCATAATTGGGATCGGCTTCGATGGCCTTCTTGAACGCGTCGCCGGCGGCGTCGCCTTGACCATTGTTAACCAGCAGGGCGCCCAGATTGTAGTAATACTTGCCGGCGCTGGGGGGATCGAGTTGTGCGGCTTTGGCCAGTTCGGCCTGCGCCTCTTCGAATTTTTTCATCTGCGCCAACGCCAGGGCATAGTTGTTGTGAACGCCGGCATCATCCGGTTTTAGAGCCAACGCCTTTTGATAAGCTTCGGCGCCTTTGGCCAACGCGGCGTCCCTGTCGACGCCCGTTTTTGTGCCGGCCAGCGCGACATCGGCAGCGGCCAGATTGGCCCAGATCACTTCCTGATCGGGCGCCATTTCACCGGCTTTGCCGAACTTGTCCACCGCCACGTCGTACTGTTTGGCGGCCATCGCCTCTTTACCGCCGTTGAAGGCTTCGTTGAGCGCCCGGCTCTTGGCTTTCAATTCGCTCTGCTCTTTGTTGGCCTTCTCAAACGCAGCCTTCTCTTCGGGAGTCATGCTGCGCGCCTGATCCTTCGTCAGCGTGCCGTTGGCGGCTGCCTGGCTTAGGGCCTGCTGCTTCTTGGCCTGCGCCTGCATATCGAAATTGTTGACGGTGGATTCGCCCAGCTTGCTGCGCACGCCGTTGACGTAATCGACGTCTTTGCCGTCCACTTCCAGGGTCACTTTGTAGGCGCCCAGAGGCAGGCCACCATAAAAATAGTGGCCCTTCTTATCGGTTTTAACCTGGTAATGACCTTTGATATCGGTGCGGTCGATTTTGATCAGTGCGCCCTTCAGCGGAGCGCCGTCAGGGCCCTTCACGTCGCCTTCCAGCGAGGAAGTCTGCGCAAAACCCGCGAGAGCGCATAACAGGATTCCCAGGGCGGGCATGGCCACGGTACGTAACTTCATGAAACCTCCAAGACTTTGAGAATTGCTGGTATTAAGTTCCAGTTTACTACAAGGCGCCTTTGGCATTACCCGCGGGCGCCGCCGGCCACGCCGCGCTGCTTGCGCGTCAATATCTGGCGCACGGCATAGATGCGGCGTCCCTGGCTTTCGAAATACGTGCGAATCATCACTTCGCCGATCAATCCGGTGCTGAACATCATCAGACCGCCCAGCAGCAGCAGGCCACCCGCGATCATCAGCGGGCCATGCTCCACCATAATCAACTCGTGGCCCAGTAGCTTATGCACGGCCAGCCAGGCCATAATCAACCCGCCCAGACCGGTGCCGATCAGCCCCAGCGATCCAAAAAAATGCATGGGCCGCGTGAAATACTTCAGCAGGAATTTGATGGTGAGGATGTCGAACATCACGCGAAACGTGCGGCCGATCCCGTAGTGCGAATCGCCCGCCGAGCGCGGCGTGTTCTGGATGGGAACCTCCGCCACCCGCGCGCCGTAGAAGCTGGCCAGCGCCGGAATGAAGCGATGCAGTTCGCCGTACAGGTTCACGTCCTTGAGCACCTCGGCGCGATAAGCTTTGAAGGTGGTGCCGAAATCGCGCAGTTCGATGCCGGAAGCCTTGGCCATGAGCCAGTTGGCGATACGCGATGGGATCTTGCGCGTCAGGGCGTTGTCCACGCGCTCCTTGCGCCAGCCACTGGCGATATCGTAGCCTTCCTCGATTTTGGCCAGCAGGGCGGGGATGTCTTCCGGCGCGTGCTGCAGATCGCCGTCCATGGCGATCACGATGTCGCCTTTGGCTTCGTGGAATCCGGCCGAAAGCGCCGCCGTCTGGCCGAAATTGCGGCGCAGCCGGATCACCTTCAGATGCCCGTCGGTCTCCACCAGGTTCGCCAGCAGTTCGAAGCTGCGATCGGTCGAGGCATCGTCGATAAACAAAATCTCATAAGACTGCCGGAGCGATTCCAGCACGGCCGCGAGCCGGTCGTACAAAGGGAGGATGGAATGCTCCTCGTTGTGGACGGGGATAACAATCGATAACATTGCGGATAACACAGTGTATCAGGCAGCACCAGAAGCGCAAAATGCGCTTGGCGCTTTACTTCGACGCCGCCAGGTTCCTGCCGAAATGGAATAACGGCCCAATCGACAGGCGCACGGAGTTCCGCCCGTTCAGCAGGTCCGGGAACAGGCGGTCGTGCACGAAGTCCACATGCACTTTCAGGCCGACGTGGCGGGTTGGGTTCACATCAATACCGCCGCCGAATCCATAAAAACCAACCCAATCCGACTTGATGCCGGAAGGCGCCATTTGTTCAATGAGCAAGGTGGTGAGGACATGCTCGGATGGGCTGGTATCATTGGCGTGCGGCGTGGCGTCTTCATGGATCGCCCCCAGGTCCGGATGGATGAACAGCGTAACCTTCCGGAAATGGCGATAGTTCAGTTGCGGACCCATGGCGTAGGTTTGCGAGCGCGATTGCATAGGCACGGCGAGAGGGTAGGTGGGCGAAATCCCGTAAGCCCCCAATTGGGTCGCGATGGCCTGCTGCACCGAAGTTTTCAGCATGCTGGGGACCAGTGTCGTGCTGCCGTAGCCCGAGCTGAAGTCCAGGCCCATCGAATACCATTTGGTGGGATTGGTTCCGATTTGGGTGTGAAAACCGCTCTCACCGAGACTGATGAGCGGGCTGTTCAGATACATGTACCCTGTATATACGTCGTAGCGACCGATATAATCCTGCTGGGCCAAGGCGATTGACGCAGGCAGTAGCGCGAACAAGGCGCCGATTGCGAGCCGGAATATTTTATTCATCGCGATTCCTCGCGTCCACGTGTCATTTAAGATTGTTGTATCTTAAATTCTGAATGAAAGATAGGGGCTGGTTCGACAAGCGAGTCAGCCGGGCTTAGAATCAAGAGTGTCGGGAGTCTTTTTATGAGAGTCCTGTTTTTCGTTAGCGTATTGTGCCCGCTGGCCGCCATGGGCGTGTGCGCGCAGACTGTGGAAGCACCGGCCTTGCAATGGTGGACCATCCTGGGCGGCTCGGGGACCAGCACGGCGACAGCCGTGGCGGCCGATGGCCAAGGCAACCTCTATATCGCCGGCAACACGACCTCCCTGGATATGCCCACACTGGCGGCGGCTCAGGCGCATCCGGGTGGATCAACCCTGGCGCGCATCGATCCGGCTTCCGGCACAAGCCAGAATATCTATTTCCAAGGCGCGGCCGGCATCGGAAACCTGCAAACCATAGCCGCGGACCCCAGGAATCCGCAGAGTATTTACGCAGCCGGGACCGGTGGCATCTTTCATAGTCCGGACGCAGGGAACACCTGGACCAATCTCGCGCCGTTGCCTGGTAATGCGACAGCGGAATGGTTGACCGTCGATCCCACAAACGGCGCCACGCTGTATGCGAGCGCCGGTCCTGCCGGTGCTTTCAAAAGCACGGACGGCGGCGTCAGTTGGAACCCCATCAATCAAGGAATTCCCCTCGACTCGGACGGCGCGTTGGACGTCTTTCAAATCAGGGTGGATCCAAATACGCCCGCCGTTCTGTTGGCGTCCGCGGGTGCGGGTCTGCTGCGCAGCGCCAACGCCGGCGGGAGTTGGACGCCGGTGCTGGGCCAGGCGTACGGCCTGGCATTCGACCCGTTCACCGCGGGCACGATTTATGGCTGTAGCCCGGCTGGAATCGTCAAAAGCGTGGACGATGGACAAACCTGGACCACTCTGCCGGCCTTCTTTGTCGGGGGATTACCCACATTTCACATGGTGGCCGATCCGTTTCATCAGGGCACGCTCTACACCGCCGGCTATGGGCTGTTCCGGAGCACCGACGGCGGCATGACGTGGACGCAGGTGGTGAACACTACCGCCGGATCCTATATCAACTCGCTGGCGGCCGATCCGAGCGCTCCGGTAATCTACGCGAGCGCCTGGCCTAACGGCATGCTGGCGAGCACGGACGGGTTCAACACGTATAATCTCCTGGCGCCGCAGCTCATTCAGATCGGTCAGATCGTCGTGGCGGGAAGCAGCGTCTTTGCCATGCCCGCGCCGAGCACGGATATATTCGTCACCAAGCTGGATGCGAGCGGCAATTTCGTCTACACCACTTACTTTGGCGGCAGCGCCAGTGACACAGCCGCGGCCATGGCGGTGGGCGTGGATGGCAGCGTTTACGTAACGGGCTCCACGAACTCGACGGATTTTCCGGTCACGCCGGGATCTTACACGGGCGGGGGCCAGGCGAGTTACGTTTTCAAGCTGAAGCCGGACGGGTCGCTGGCCTGGTCCACATTCTTCGCGGACGGCGATACCACCGTCAATGCCCTGACCGTGGACGCGGATGGCAATCCCTACCTGGCGGGATTCACGGGTGGCGATTTGCCAGTGACTGCCGGCGCCTACCAACTCGGCTATCAACCACCCCAGCCGCCCGTATGTACGATAGGTTCGATCTTCTGCCCACCCCCGCCGCCGGAGCCAGCCTCGGCATTTCTGACGAAGTTCAATGCCAGCGGATCGGGACTGGTCTTTTCCACGTACATCGCCGGCGATGCACAGAACAACATGATTACCAACGCGAGCGCCATCGCCCTGGCGCCCAATGGCAGCATCTATCTGGCGGGCGGCAACGCTTATATCAATGGCAGTTGCGGCGAGCCCTGTGGCAGCGCGGTATTCGCCATGAACGGCAGCGGCAGCGCCCTGCTCGCCGACAATTTGCAAACAGGCGATACCATCAGCGCGTTGGCCATCGATTCCAGCGGGAACGTGTATGTGGCCGGCGCCGGCGCGGCCACGGTTACCGCGGGAGCCTTCCAAACATCACAGCCGTTTTCCACAGCGCAATTACCCGGCACGTCGATTTATAGCCAACCCGCTTTTGTGACGAAGTTCAATAGCAGCCTGTCGCAGGTGCTGATCGGAACCCTTCTAAGCGGCGAAGGCGGCGATGCCGCCGATAGCTTGGCGTTCGATTCCGGCGGCAACCTCGTCATTGGGGGCAACACTTCTTCGAAGAGCTTTCCGGCGCGCGCGCCTTTTCAGGGCAACTTCGGGGGCACGGGCAGTTCCGGATTCGTCGCCGGATTGGATCCCACGCTGTCGCAACTGCTCTTCTCGACTTTCATTGGCGACGGGCCGTTCCAGGTGGCTGGCGCGGTTCCGGACGGCAGCGGAAACATTCTCCTGGCCGGATCCACGCCCTCGCTGGTAGTGGCCAACAAGATCAAGCTGGCTCCGGCCCCGGCCATGCGCCTCGATTCCATAGTCAACGCCGCCAGCCGGATCGCGGGTTCGCTCTCTCCGGGCGAGACCATTGCGGCTTTGGGCGCCGGCTTCGGACCCAACGCGCAAGTGACCATCAATGGAGAGCCGGCGCCCACCGTGTTGCAGTCCGCCGCTTCGATTTTGGCCGTTGTGCCGGCGGATATCCCAACGGCCGGTGTACTGACGGTCCAGGTTACAGCAGGCAGCGCCTCTTCCAATTCGGTCTACATGCCGGCGGCGGTAGCGTCGCCGGGAATTTATTCGGTCGATGGCAGCGGCACCGGTCAGGGTTACATTCTGAATAGCGATGGCAGCTTGAACTCACCGTCCAACCCGGTGGCCATGGGCTCCGCTATCACGATTCTGGCAACCGGCGTAGGCGCCATCGGCTACGTGGGGCAGTATGCGGTGACCAATCTGCCGGTGTCGGTTTTTATCGATGGCTTCTACGCGGACGGCATCGCCGCGTACACCAAACAGGTGCAGGGCGTGCCCGGTCCGGTGTACGAGATCGGCGTTTACGTGCCGAATCCCGCGCTGCTGGCGAGCCAGAATCCGAATCTCAACGGTTTCGTGATGCCCCCGCAGGTTGAGGTACGTATGGTTCTGGGCGCGGTCAGCACTTCCAATCCGGATTGGTCCAACCTGATCAGCCAGCCCGGAATTTCGCTTTCCGTCAAGCCATGAGGAAATATCTTGCCGTCTTACTGTTGATTGGCCATGCCGCCCTGGGTGCGCCAGTGAATCCACATGCCTCGCCCGAGGCGCGCGCTTTGCTGCAGTTCCTGAATTCGATCTCGGGACACTATACGTTGACCGGCCAGCACAACTATCCCAACACCATCGCCAACTGGACCGATCGCGCCTACGATTTCACCGGCAAATATCCGGCTGTCTTCGGCCAGGACTTCGGCTTTCAGGGCGGCGCGGATAAAGACTCCACTTTGGCGCGGCCGGCGCTGGTGGAGGAAGCCATGCGCCAGTATCGCAATGGCGCCATCGTGACGTTCACCTGGCACGCCGTGCGGCCCACCGACGATGAGCCGGTGACCTTCCGCGACAGCGTGCAGGGCAAGCTTTCGGACTTCGAGTGGCGCGAGGTGCTGACACCCGGCACGGCACTCTACCAGCGCTGGTGCGCGCAGGTGGATGTGATCGCCGGATACCTGAAGCAATTGCGCGATGCGCGTGTGCCGGTCCTGTGGCGGCCGTATCACGAGGTCAATGGTAACTGGTTCTGGTGGGGCGGGCGCAAAGGCAAAGACGGATCGGCGGCCTTGTACCGGCAACTCTTCGACCGCTTCGTGAACTATCACCACCTCGACAATCTGGTTTGGGTGTGGAATGCCAACTCTCCGGGATCGGGTGGCCAGGGTCCGGGGCCATACGCCGATTACTTCCCCGGCGTGGAATACGCCGACGGGCTATCCGTGGATATTTATGGCGAGTTCAAGCAGAGCTATTACGACGACCTGGTAACGCTGGCCGGCGGCAAACCGGTCGCGCTGGGCGAAGTCGGCGGGCTGCCGACGTCCGCCGTGCTGAAAGAGCAGCCGAAGTACGCGTGGTTCATGACCTGGAGCGAGTTCATCGAAATGAGCAATCCGCTGGAGGCCGTGCGCGCGCTTTACAACGCGGAGAACACGCTGAGCCGCGACGATCCGCGCATGGCTACGGCGATGGCGGCGATTCGCCAGGCGTCGCCTGCGCCGGATCCGCGGCTCGTCACGCCAGAGCCGATGCAGGCGGCGAAGGACCTGCTGGCACGGCTGTATCGGACCGTGGGGCAGGGGATTCTCAGCGGCCAGGAGAATGCGTCCCAACAGATTTTCGAGATCGCGGGCAAGTATCCGGCGATTGAGGGCGCGGATCTGTATGGCCAGGCGGTGGTGGACGAGGCGCGCCTCCAGCATTCCCTTCACGCGATCGTCTCGCTAAGCTGGCATCCGTTGCGGCCCACCGACGATGGCCCAGCCGCCGGCAAGCTTTCGGACTTTGAATGGAAGGAACTGTTGACGCCGGGCAGCCGCCTCTACCAGCGTTGGTGCGCGCAAGACGACGCCGCGGCGGGTTTGCTGAAGCAGTTGCAGGAAGCGGGCGTGCCGGTGTTGTGGCGTCCGTACCCGCAAGCGAACGGCACGCATTTCTGGTGGGCGGGCCACAAGCGCGAATCGGCGGAGCTTTACCGGCAGTTGTTCGACCGGCTGGTGAATGCTGCCAGGCTGCGCAACCTGGTGTGGGTGTGGGATGCGGCCGCGCCGGGTTTCGGTCCAGATTCACCCGGCCAGTATGCGGATTATTTCCCCGGCCTGGGTTACGCGGATGCGCTGGCGGTGAGTCCGGGCAATACGCCGTTTTCCTGGCGGCGGGATGCGGAACTGTCGCGCTTTGCGGTGGGCAAGGTAGTGGGGTTGGATCTGGACGGCTGGACGCCGGCGGCCGCCATGCTGGATCAGCCAACGCGGTGGGCCTGGTTCATGCTCTCGGACGGCTTTGCCAATCGCGCCGACAAGGCGGATGATCTGCGGGCGCTCTACGGGCACGCGCGGGTCGTATCGCGGCAGTAGCGCGAATTCTAGTTATTGGGCGGCTGCTGTTGCTGTGGAGATTGCTGGCCGAAGCTGCTGCCGCCGGTAGTCATTCCACCGGTGATTCCGAATGAGCCGGACTGGCCGGGCTGCTGCGCATTCATCCCCGGCGGCATGTTGCCCATCTGCTGCGCGGGGGTCCCAGGCGTACCGCCGCCGCGCTGGACGCCGGCCAGGCCGCGATCCTTGCTCTGATCGTAGACGAACTCCCACTCGTTATACTTCTTGCGTTCGTTGTAGATCATGATGGCGGGGCCCTGGAATTCGCTGGCTACACCCGCGATGCCGCCGCCCATCTGCTGGCCGCCCATGCCGGGGAGTCCCTGCATGCCGCCGGGGCGCGGAGCGCCCAGCCCCAGGTCACTCATGCCGATGCCGGTATTGGTGGCGGGTCCCTGTCCCGATCCGACGCCACCTCCAGACCCAAAACCGCCCGATCCCGGAGCGGCAGGCTGCGGCTGGCTCGGATAAGGGGACTGTCCGCCGCCGTACACCGGTTGACCGCCGTATCCGGGCTGGCCCGGAAAACCGGGACGCCCCGGATAACCGGGTTGTCCGGGCATACCGGGTTGACCCGGCATACCAGGCTGTACGGGTGATGCCGGCTGCGATCCCAAGGTGGGCGCGGCATATACGCCGCCGCCCGCCGACGGATCGGTGCTCTGCCCGGCGGTGGCGTTGGGCTGCTGAAAGCCACCCGGCTGATTGCCCATGGCAGGATTGTATTGTCCCGGGGCTGCGCCGGGTTGATAGGGAAACCGTCCGGGCGGGGCATTGGCAGCCGGCTGATTCGGGTTGGCGCCTGGCTGATTGGCGTTGGCCGCCTGATCCGCGTTGTCGCCATTGTTATTGTTACTGTTATTGCTGTCGCTATTGTTGTCGCTACTGGTATCGGTGTCGCTGTCGGCGTCCTGGTCCGGTTGCTGCTGGGCCGGCTGCTGCGCGACTTCCTGCGTGACCACCGGCCGGTCGTCGCTGGCGCGCCGCCGCAGGGCGGGGTTGCTCTGCTGCTGGTTGGGATCGCTCGATCCGCCCAGGACGGGGCCTTCGCTGATGAAGGTGTTGGCGGCTTTCTGGTCCTGAGCCGGGCAGGGCTGGCCGCCGGATTGGCCCGGCTGTGCCGATTGACCCGGCTGGCCGAACTGCGTGGACTGGCCGAACTGCGAGGATTGACCAAACGAAGATTGGGACTGGCCGAACTGCGAAGACTGACCAAACGACGATTGGGACTGGCCGAATTGCGAGGACTGACCGAACGACGATTGGCCAGATTGTGGCGCCTGGCCGGATTGTCCCGGCTGTCCCGACTGGCCTGGCTGGCAGTTGTTCTTCTGGATGATGGAGTCGGTGAGTACCCCGCCATTGATGTGGATCAGCCGCCATTTGTCCTTCCCCGTCATGGGGTCGATATAACGCTTGCGCAGGAAGCGCACGTTGTTGGTGTTTTCCAGTTCTTCGATGGTGGCCGGATAGCGGCTCATCTTACGCACAAAGAGCTGTATGGCGCGCTTATATTGCTCGCCGCGTTCGACGAGCAATTGTTCCTTGTCACGCTGCTTTTCAAAGGCGATACGCGGCACGGCGTTGTAGAGCGCGATGGCGATCATGGCCGCGATCAGGAACACCAGCAGCAAGGCGTAGCCGGATTCCTGGCGCGGGGCGGTATGTGCGGGGCGGACGGTCATCCCGCGGCGCCTTCCTCTTGCAGGCGCAAGGTCTGCTCGTGTTTGAACTGGGTATCCTCCATGACCACCGAGTTTACATTGATGCGCACCACCCGGTAACGGCCCTTCTTCACCAGGTCACCCTCGGCGCCCACCAGGATCTCGTCGCCATCCAGGAAAAACGCACGTTTCGCCCGTCCGCTGGCGCTTGAGTAGCCATAATATTTGAGCGTGATCGGCGGCGGAGGTGGCGGCGTGGGAGGCTGCGGAGGCGGTGGCGGCAACTGCGGTCCGGCAGGTTGACGCTGCGCCACTAGAACCGTTGGTTCCTTTGGCAGGGCTTCGGGAGGCGCGGCCGAGAGTTGAAACAGGTTCCGGGCGCCTCCCTGCATCTCGACGGCCTGCACTTTCGCCAACAGATCGAGCCGCAGCGTGGGGTCGATGGTCATGGGATCGACCCGCTCCTCCGGACGCTTGGGCTTGAGGGACGGGCGAAACTCTTCGCCGGCATGCGACGCGGAGGTAGGGCGGCGCAGCGGGGAGGTCGCTTCGTACGCAGAGGGAATCGGCGCCGCGGCCGTGCCGTGCGCGGCAGGACGGTGGGGGACGCTGGGCGTGGACCCGGAAGGGCTGGAGAGCACGTTCGTATAAAGCGAATAGCCGCCCAGCACGGCCAGGGTGCCGGCCAGGAACAGCAGACGCTTGCGTTCCGGGGTCAGTTTCATATGTGATTCCCAGATTCTTCCCGCACGAAGGTGTCCAGCTTAATACTGACGCTCAGCACATCGCCGGCGTTGGTCTGTTGCGGCGCGGCCATCAGGCTTTCGATGATCAGAAAGCGCGGCGAGCGGTCCAGCAGATTGACGAACTTGGTGAGGCTGGCATAGCTGCCCTCATAGGCCGCTGTAATAGTCATTTGAAACAGAGTGTCGCTGCCCTCCACCGGGTCCAGATTATAGGATACCGGACGCGGTTGTATGCCGGAATCTTTAGCGAGGCGTTCGAGTTCCGCGGTGATGGTGGAGAAGGTGGTGCGCCGGTCGGTGGTGTACTCGGCCAGGAATCCGTCGCCTTCGTTGCGTGCCCGTTCGGCTTTGGAAACCAAGGCCCGAGTCTGTTTCAGCCGCGCCTGCATGGTGGTGAGCTGCTGTTGCAGATCGGCCTGCTGGCGCGCCAGATCCTCGGCCGAGCCGCCCCAAGGCTTGAAAACCATGGCCGCGGCAACCAGGTTCGCCAGGATCAGAAGGGCCAGCACCAACCGCACCAGGACCCGAGGGTCTTTCAGGTTCAGGTTGGAGCCGCCCTCGATCAGGCGCGCGGATACGCTAAAGCTTCTGGTCATAATTCACGCTCACGCGGCAGCGGTACAGTTTATCGGTTTGGGTCGGCGGCAGCAGGCTGTGCGAATAGACTTCTCCAAAATGCCGGTCATTCTCCAGATTCTTCAGCAAGTCGACCACCGGGCCGGGCGCCTCGGTGCCCACGGTCATATCCAGGGAAATCTTGTTGGGTCCCACCACCGAGGGGCGAATCGTCATAATGCGCACGTTGTAGGGAACCACTTTTTCCAGGTCGGCGAAGATCTTGGTCCAACTGATGCCTTTGCGATAGAGCAGCGCGTTCAAAAACAAGCTGCGTTCGAGCACCTCGGCGTTTTCAGGTTTGCGCAGGGTGGCGTCCAGGGCCGCCTGCTGCCCGGAAACCAGGCGCAATTGCGAGTCCAGATGCGCGATCTGCTTGCGGGTGTCCGCCACCTGGCCGCTCTCCACGTTATTGAGAGTCGTCAGAAGGATCAGCAGGGCGACCAGCACAACCGCGATCGCGCCGGAAGCCACCAGCATGGCGCGGTCGCGGCGGAAAGGCTGGCTGGCGAGATTGATGGCGATTTTCATAGATCAGTTGTCGCGGCCGACGGACCTCAAATAGCCGAGCAGCCCGGCATTGGTTTCGTTGGGCGGGCCGAGCGGCGAACGCACCGGCTGCACCTCCACGCCCAGCTCGTTCTGGAACTGCTGGCGGGCCGTCTCCAGGAGGTTGCCAAAGCCGCACAGCAGCAGGCGCTGGGCTTTGGCGCCCAGGTTGTCTTCAATGTAGACGAATGTCGGGTACAAATCGGCGGCGATCTCGGCGATATCCAGGCCGGATATTTCCAGGCAGCGCACCAGTTTCAGCCGGCCCTGATTGAGCACCATGACGGTCAGGGCGTGGCCGGTGACCTTAGCCGCCACCGTAATGCCCGGTTCGTCGATCAGGTTCAAAGTGGCCAGCGACGAGGTGGTGACCAGGCCCGGGTTCATACCCGCGGCGCGGAAAGGCGCTTCATATCGGGAGACCACTTCCAGCGGCGCCACCACCACCACCACGTCGCATTTCTTGTTCTCCACCGGCAGCACGCAATAGCTCATGGCCGCCGATTCGACATCGAACGGAATGCTCTTGCGCAGACGGAAGCGGACCAGGGAAAGCTGTTCTTTGGCATCCGAGGGAAAGTTGTCGAAATCCAGCACCGCGAGGCGCGTGCTGTAGTCGGGCAGAATGAGAGCTACGTCGCGCCGTTTGCGTCCGCCGTTGGGCGGGACGAGTTCCCGCACCGCGAACGACAACTCGTCGGGCATGATGACGTTGTCTTTCAGCGGCGAGATGGAAAGCACGCCGGGCTTCAGCGGGCGGAAGTCCAACTCGGTCTTGCCGCCCATGCGGGCTACCGCGACGCCGGCTTCCGACAGTTCGAACGCCAGCGCCGGCGGCGGCTCCTGGAGCAGGGCGGAGATGAAAGGAGGAAGCGTCATGCGGATTGGCTACT
This sequence comes from Bryobacteraceae bacterium, assembly GCA_049511415.1. Classification (GTDB taxonomy): domain Bacteria; phylum Acidobacteriota; class Terriglobia; order Bryobacterales; family Bryobacteraceae; genus Bog-159. Next base: position 28,422 of record JBEKYC010000045.1, read on the forward strand.
CAATGAACGTCACCTTGTTGATTTCTTTCAACGTGCTGATGCCCTTGCGCACTTTATCGACGGCCGATTCGCGCAGGAAGGTCATGCCTTCATCCCGCGCCAGCCGCTTGATTTCGGAAGTCGGCCGCTTGTCGAGGATCAGTTCGCGGATCTTATCGCTCAGGTCCAGCAGTTCGTGGATGGCCGTGCGCCCGCGGTAACCGGTGCCGCCGCATTCGAAGCATCCGGCGCCTTCCATCAGTTCGATATGCTCCCATTCGGCGGGATCCAGTCCGGATTCGATCAAAAGCGCGTGGCGCGCCGCGACGTTTTCAAACTGCATCGGGCGGCGGCAATAGTCGCAGATCACGCGCACCAGGCGCTGCGCCAGGATGCAGTTCAGAGCGGACACGAAGTTGTACGCCTCCACGCCCATGTTCAGGAATCGGCCCAGGACATCGAGGACGTTATTGGCGTGCACGGTGGTGAACACCAGGTGGCCGGTGAGCGCCGAGTTGATGGCGATCTGCGCGGTTTCCTGGTCGCGGATTTCGCCGACCATGATTTTGTCGGGATCGTGGCGCAGGATGGAACGCAAGCCGCGGGCGAAAGTCAGTCCCTTTTTCTCGTTGATGGGAATCTGGGTGATGCCCTTGAGCTGATACTCGACGGGATCTTCGATGGTGATGATTTTGTCTTCGTCGTTCTTGATTTCGCTGAGCGCGGCGTAGAGCGTGGTGGTCTTGCCGGAACCGGTAGGGCCGGTCACCAGCACCATGCCGTAGGGCTCCGAGATGTAACGCCGGAATTTGACCAGATCGTTTTCGGCGAAGCCCACCACTTCGAGCGAGAGCTTGGCGAACTTCTCGCTCATGGATTCCTTGTCGAGCACGCGGAGCACGGCGTCTTCGCCGTGGATCGTGGGCATGATGGAGACGCGGAAATCGATCAGGCGGCCCTTGTAGCGCACGCGGAAACGGCCGTCCTGCGGCACGCGGCGCTCGGCGATATCCAGCTCGCTCATGACCTTGATGCGCGAAAGGATGGTGGAATGCCAGTCCTTGGCTATGGGCGGCATGGCGTAGTGCAGCACGCCGTCAATGCGGTACTTGATGGCCACTTCCTGATCGCGCGACTCGATGTGAATATCCGATGCGCGCCGCTCCAGGGCGTTGAAAATGGTGGTGTCGACCAGCTTGATGACCGGCGCGATGTCGCTATCGACGGCGGTGAGCTTGTCGATGGAGAGCGTCTCGTCGGGGTTCTCTTCGTCGGCGACCACGTCCAGCGTGAAGCCTTCGGTGACCTCTTCGAGCACGCGCTGGGATTGTTCGGTCTTCTTCAGCAGGTCGGAAATCTGCGAGAGCGTGGCGACCTTGACGCGCAGCTTCTTGTTGAGCAGCAGCGCCAGTTCGTCGATCATGTTGAGGTTGCGGGGATCGGCGAGGGCGATATCCAGCGTGCCGTTTTGCGCGCGCAGGGGCACGAAATTGTAGCGGAACATCAGGTCCACGGGGATGGACCGGAACAGGTCGTGGTCGATGGAACCTTCGCGCAAGTCCACGTACTCGCAGCGATAGCGCGCGGCGACGGCCTGGGCCTGCGCGGCCTCGGCGGCATTGTCGGTTCTGGGTCTATCGGGCGCCATAAATGAATTGGCCACCGATGAACACGGATGAACACGGATAAAATCCACCGGAAGGCGTCTTATCTGTGTTTATCGGTGTGAATCGGTGGCCCATATTTTCCTTTTATCGAATCGTGTCCGCCAACGAGAAAATCGGCAGATACAACGCGATCAATACAAATGCGACGAACGAACCCATGAAGATCATGATCACCGGCTCGATCATGGACAGAGCCGCGGCCATGCGGGTGTTCACATCTTCCTCGTAGAACTCGGCCACGCTGTTCAGCATGGTGGGCAGCGCGCCGGTGGACTCGCCCACTTCAATCATGTCGATGGAGAGCGGCGGAAAGATTCCGGTGGTTTTCAGGGAGCCGGAGAGCGTCTGTCCCTCGCGGACCATTTTACTGGCCTTATCCAACGACCGGCGCAGCAGTGGCGTGCCTAGCGAATCGGAGGCCGTCTCCAACCCCTGCACCAGTGGAATGCCGCCTGTGAGCAGGGTGCTGAGCACGCGCGAAAACTGGGCCACCTGATATTTCACCCAGATATCGCCCAGCAGCGGCACGCGCAGCTTCACGCCGTCGATGCGGGCGCGCGCGGATTCCTTGCGTCCCCAGAGACGGTACAGAATGACCAACCCCACCAAGCCGCCGATGAACAGGAGAATGTAGTTCCGGGCCGTGGTGCCGATGGCGATCAGGATCAAAGTTACGCGCGGCAGTTGCGCCTGCATGCTGGTGTAAAGGGCCGCGAAATTAGGCACCACGTAGGTGACCAGGAACACCATCAGGCAAATGGTGAGGAACACCAGCACCGACGGGTACATCAGCGAGACCAACACCTTTTTCCTCACCGCCAGAGACAGCTTCTGGTAGCCGATGAAGCGATCCACCACTTCCGCCAGGCTGCCGCTTTTTTCCCCCGCCATGACCGTGGTCACGTAAATTTTGGGGAAAATGCCTTGCATGCGAAAGGCTTCCGAGAGCAGCGTTCCGTTGCGCACCTCGTCGCGCACGGATTTCACGTAAGGCCCCAGCTTGGGATCGGTGAGCCGATCGGCCAGCAGGTCGAGGGCTTTCAGGATGGGCAGTCCGGCGCGGATCAGCGTTACGAATTGCTGGTTGAAGATCAGGAACTTCTCGATGTTGAGCTTCTTGCCTTTGGCAAACAAGCCACCGGAAATGTCCGACGCAAAGCCGGCCTTGGATTTGATCGAGTAGATCAGGAAGCCCTGCTGCGTGTACCGGTCGCGCAGCTCTTTTTCCGAGCCCGCGTGGGCCGTCTGCTGGTGGATCTCGCCGCGCGTGTCGGCGTACTTGAGGACGAACTCGGCCATTATTGCGTGGTCTCCACCAGTTCCGCGCCCGGCGGCATGCGGAATTGGAACAGGTTGGCTTCGAGCGGCGGGTTCAGTTTCTCCTGATCGAAATCGAACTCCAGGATGGATTTGTCGTATCCGACGACCTTGACATGGCGGATTTCGGCATTGGAGTTCACGACGAATTCGACGCTGGTGTAGGGCAATTGGTCGGTCTTGGGCTCCGCCGTGACGTCCATGGCATCCCCGGCCGGGGCCGATTTGAGATTGCGGAACTCCTTATCGAAGTGTAATTTACCCAGCAGAAACGCAAGTGGAGCTCGCATATCTTCGCTCTCCTTGATTTTCATTTTTTCCACCTGGTGGTTGCTGGGGGTGTAGAGCCACAAGTACTTGCCGTCGGAGACGAACAGTTTGCCCATCGGCGACTTGTAGTCCCAACGCATGCGGCCGGGTTTGCGCAACTGGAGCGTGCCGCTTTCCGTCCGCTGAGGCTGACCCGGTCCGGTATATGCCTCACGGAAAAGGACTTGCAGGGTTTGGGCGTGATTATAACGAGCTTCCACGGCTTTCAACAGGCCGCCCAGATCGGGACTGGCGGCGGATAGCGACACGGGGAGCAGGCACAACAGTAGCCGAATGGGGCTCACAAAAGTGTTGACGCTGGGGAGGGGGGAAATGTGGACTTGGATTTGAAGCCCGCCAACTGCTGGTTTTGACCCGGGTTCTCCCGTGGTCTAATCTGAATTGGGAGAATATATGTCCGTCACCGTGAGCGTCGAAGAGGCTTCCGCGAACTTCGCGGGCTGGCTGGCCCGTGTGGCATCCGGTGAGAGGTGGTCATAGCCAAGGAGGGTAAGCCCATCGCGCGGATTGCGCCTGTCGGTCGCCGGTTGCCTGATCTGGATTTGAAAACGGGTTCTACGGTGAATGAGGATTCTGCTCGACACATGTGTTTTGGTCATCAAGATTCGCACCCGCAGGCTGCCGATTCCTGGGCTATTGTAACGGCTGACGAGCAGATCGCGCGCTATCCGGTTGAGACCATTTGGTGATCGAAGCGCCCTCAAAATAATCTCGCGGGGTTGGCGGTCCGGTGTCCATTTCGGGCGATCCCGCGCGACTATCTATTGAAAAGGGCAGTTCAGCCCAATCCGGAGAACACCATGAAATACCTCTTCTTGATCTTCCTCGACGAAAAAAAGCTGGACGCTTTGCCCAGCGACGATTACCAGGCGCTCACGGACGAGAGTCTGGCTTATGACCAGGTGCTGCGGGATGGCGGGCATTTTATCGCCGCGCAGGCCCTGCAATCGGTGCAAACCGCGACTACGATCCGGCTGCGGGGCGGCAAAGCGGTCCTTACGGACGGCCCTTTCGCCGAAACGAACGAGCAGATCGGCGGGTTCATTCTGATCGAGGCACGGGATCTGAATGAGGCGATCCAATTGGCATCCCGGGTTCCGGTGGTGCGTCTCGGCGGCGTCGAGGTGCGGCCCATCATGGAACTGACCGGTAGCGCGTAGTGACGGGAGAAACTGATGTGCCCCCTTTGCATATCGTCCGCGGCGCTGGCGGTTTCCGGCGCAACCACCATGGGTGCGTTCGGCGCCCTCATTTTGAAGATTGCGAAAATTCGAATTCAAATCCAAGGAGCAAAACCACTATGGTTACGAGCACGATGGAACGTCCGAAAATCGTATCCCAAGAAGAATGGCTGGCGGCGCGCCAGGAGCTTTTGGTCCGCGAGAAGCAACTGACCCGGCTGGGCGATGAGATCCAGCGGCAGCGCCGCGAACTGCCGTGGGTCAAGGTCGAAAAGAACTATGTCTTCGACGGCCCGGATGGCAGGGTGCGCCTGGCGGATCTCTTCGCCGGCCGCAGCCAGCTCATTGTGTCGCATTTCATGTTTGGTCCCGGCTGGAAGGAGGGCTGCGTGGGGTGCTCCTTCCGCTCCGACCACGTGGATGGCGCACTGGCGCACCTGGAGCATCACGACGTTTCCCTTGTCACCATTTCGCACGCGCCCCTGCCCGAGATCCAAGCCTTCCGCCAGCGCATGGGCTGGAACTTCCAGTGGCTTTCCTCGTACGGCAGCGAATTCACCTACGACTTCCACGTGTCCGTTCGGCCGGAAGAAATCGCGGCGGGAAGAGTCTATTACAACTACGAAATGCGCGATTTCGTGAGCGAGGAAATGTCCGGCATCAGCGTCTTCTACCGGGACGAATCGGGCGACGTTTTCCACACTTACTCCACTTATGGGCGCGGCGACGAGAAACTGGTCACCACCTATATGTATCTCGACCTTACACCGAAGGGGCGCGCCGAGAATGGTCCCAACCACAACCTGACCGACTGGGTAAGGCACCATGACCGGTACGGGGCGGCAGGCTTTGTCGCGACCACGGGGCGATATGTTGCGCCCGCGGAGGCAGGTTCTGCGTGTGGGTGCGGCCAGGACGAGGCCTGATGCGCGCAGAGGTCCATGCGCGAGCATAGCTTCGCACCAGTCCGCGACGTGGTGGAGGCGGTCTACCGGACCGAGTCGCGCCGCGTGCTGGCGACGCTGATCCGCCTGCTGGGCGATTTCGACCTTGCCGAGGAGGCTCTGCACGATGCGTTCGCTGCGGCCGTGGCGCAATGGCCGCGTGAGGGCGTGCCTTCCAATCCGCGCGCGTGGCTGGTTTCGAGCGGACGGTTCAAGGCGATTGACGCCATGCGGCGCCGCGCCCGTTTCGATGCGGCCGTGGCCGATCTGGCCACTCGCCTGGAGTCCAGTGTTATGGCGCAGGAAGAACAGGAAGTCGAGGACGACCGGCTGCGGCTGATCTTCACCTGCTGCCATCCGGCTCTGCCGGCGGATGCCCAACTGGCGTTGACGTTGCGCGAGGTGTGCGGCCTCACGACCGAAGAGGTCGCGCGCGCCTTCCTGACTTCCGCCCCGACTGTTGCCAAGCGGATTGTGCGCGCCAAAGCGAAGATCCGGGACGCGGGCATCCCCTATGAGGTTCCCTCCAGAGATGCGCTGCCACAGCGGCTGGACGCCGTTCTCCAAGTCGTCTATTTGGTCTTTACCGAAGGGTATTCCGCGTCGTCGGGCGCTTGGCTGACACGGGCGGACGTTTCGGCGGAGGCCATTCGCCTGGGCCGCCTGCTGATCGAACTGCTGCCGGAGCCCGAAGTCATGGGACTGCTGGCGTTGATGCTATTGCACGAATCCCGCCGCGCGGCGCGCTCCTCGCCGGCGGGTGAACTGGTCCTTCTGGATAGTCAGGATCGTTCGCTTTGGAACCGGGAGCAGATCGCCGAAGGCATGGCGCTGGTCAAGCGAGCGTGGTCATCCGGCTCGTTTGGCCCGTATGCGATCCAGGCTGCCATTGCAGCGTTGCATGCGGCAGCGCCCGCCGCGGCGGACACCAATTGGGCCGAGATCGTGGGCCTCTACGACGTGCTGCTGCGCACGAACGCTACGCCCGTGGTGGAATTGAATCGCGCCGTAGCGGTGGCCATGCGCGACGGTCCGGCGGCGGGTTTGGCGCTGATAGAGGCCATTTTGGAGCGTGGCGATCTGGAGGATTATCATCTCGCGCACGCCGCCCGCGCCGGCCTGTGCCGGCGTTTGGGAAAGTCCGCGGAGGCGCGTGCCGCATACGAACGGGCGCTGAGCCTCGCGCGGCAGGAACCGGCACGGCGCTTTTTGGAACGGCAGATACGCGAATTAGGGCACTAACGTTTCACGGACACGGATTCGCTTAGAGAGAAATCCAACTGGGTTCCCGCTGCAATATGGACTCCTTTTCCCCTTGCGACGATGTGACCCATTTGAGAATTCTTCAGGTCGTACGGCGAGCTCACCAGCAAATAAGACTTGGCGTGCACCGTGACCTGGACAAGCTGCAGCTTGATCTCAGAACCGCCCCGCAGGCGTCCAGCTTTTTTAACGGAATCCGACTGCACGACGGCTCTGGCGCCCTTGGGAATCGCTACCATACCATTCACTACAACTGGTTCGACCACGGTGGCTTCGAACCGATCGCCGACAGCGGCGGTGTTTGAATCTACCGCGACGGCCATCCGCACTTTGATCTTGGTGTCCGTTGGGATGGCCGTTTCAACGGGCGTTCGCGAAACGGGTAATGACTTTACAATTCGGGCGGCCGGATTATGAGCGTCCGCAGTCGTGATCGGGGATGGCGAGCCGCGCGCGGGCTCGGCGCTAGTGGGCGCAGAAGCTGGAGCAGGAGGCGCGGCCGCCGGGTTTTCCACCGGCGCCCGCGCTACCGGGGCGGTAAATGGATTTTGTTCCGGCACTGGCGGCGGTGCGTGGTTGTTCGCGGCGGTTGGAGTTGCCTGGGCCGACGGGCTCACGGGGATGTGGTAGTGCCCATAAACGGAGAACAGAACGCCAAGCGCGAGCAACGCTAGAATGCCGCCGGCCATCCACATTCGACGGCGGGTCCATTGGAAAGGAGCAGGAATCTGCGGCTCGATTGGCGCGGTCCGGTCAGCCCGGTCTGGCCGACCTCCAGCCGATGGGACTGGCAGGACCACGTCCAGCGCGTAGGCCCAGGTCTCGGTTGCCCACATGGCGACGCCTAAATCGAGCCCCTGATTCTGGCTAAGACGCTGCGCAATGGCGGCGGTCCCACCCAACTGTGCGGCGCCCCGCATGGCGTCCAATTCGGCGGGCACGCACTCACGCAGCGCGCTCAAAAGAGCCGCGGTTTCCAGGCGATACGGAACGAACGACGCACGCAGAAGCTCTTCGCAACGGCCGGCATCTTGTAGCAGGGACAAGCCGTAATCCAGGACGATCTCCCGCAGTTGCTCGCGAACCGCATTATTCATCGCCAAGTGTTTTCAGATCCTCCACGGGTTCCTGGCGCACGCCGGTTACGGACGCATCACCAGTTGCTGGGAAAGGTAAAAGGCGATCACCTGTGCGGGCGCAATAGTCGTCACGACCTGCACGTCCGAATCGGCCGGCGCGGTGGCCGCTCCCAGCTTGGCGCCTGCTACCGCGGCCTTTCCCGCGTTTTCGCGTTTGTTTCCTTTGCGGCCGAACAGAACCCCGCCGACAGCCCCTACGGCGCCGCCAATCAGACCGCGCCGCAGGGCGGCGGTTTGGCGAGGCGGCGAAAGCTGCAAAATCGCCTTGCTGCCCGGGCTGGCGCCCGCGTGGGTGGAAACGGTGTACGTTTTCCCGCTCCTTGAAATCCGGATCAATTGAACTCCCAATGCCGAGCCGAACGGCACCAGTTGCACGGTTACAGGGGCGCCCCGCGAAATTACGGGGACCGAAGCCCCAGAGACGAAGACGTCGTTGGCCACCTGGCCTGGATAGGTCGCATTGGCGGCCGGGGTTCCGGAAACACCACCGGGTAGGATGACGTCAACCTCGGTTGACGCGGGAATGGTTACAGGCGCCGGCGGCAGCTCGTGGACGGCGGCGAGATGTTCCTTGATTACACGCACTATCCGCTGCGCATTATCCTCCGCTGCATAGTATACGTTGTTGATAACCACCTTCGGGTCATCAATGAGATCCTTCCATCCCGATAGCGCGGGACCGAGGAGCAGGCACAGCGCGGCAAAGGGAAGCAGGATCATTTGCCACTGCCCGACCCACTCGAATATGGGGCAAAGAAATGGATGTTGGCGGGCAAGCTGCTTCTTGCGCCCGTCCAACTGCGCCCCCGTGAGAATCCAGACAAAGGTCCCGGCGCCGGTCAGAACCGATGAAGCCATTACCAGGTAAAGCTTCTTATCGTGCCACACGCTTACACCCCAAAAGACGAGCAAGGCGCCTAAAAGGACCACGGCAATAAAAATGAAGGGTTGCCAACTCTTCGCAGGGCCAGGCCTTGGGGACGCGGATCCCGGAGTGCGCCGAACATCGGTTGGCGGTGGACCCATGGGAGGGTCAGCCGCCGGCTTGGGCCATGACGACTGCCGGGTTGCCCCAAGCGCGACCGACCAAATTCTTGCGACTTCACGCGCCTCGATTAAGTCGATATCGTGGTAACCCGGCTCCCGCTGTAACCGGCCCGCCAGCCAGTCCAGAAGCTTGTCCATTCTGGGGGAGATGCAATACTTATCCCCCAGGGCCTCCATCAGCACGCCGAACCCTGGCGCGCTGGATTGTGCGACCACCTCGGTTTGCAACTGCGCGAGTTGCTGATTCGGTTTCAGATCGCGGCCGCTAATGCTGCTTCTTAGTTTATGAAAAGCTCTGAATGCCAGGATTGCCTCGGGAACAAAGGCGTCACGCGCCGCCAAAATGACGTCTACGTCCCGCGTGAATTCGCTCAAGTCCTGCCGGAGTATTCTTTCCAGGTCACGCCGGTTTTGAGCCAGGCGGCGGCCCTGGCTTATCACGGCTTCGCGCAGTTTAGCGGCTACTCTTTCGTTCATCCCGATCTGCCCTTCCCCCTGACATATGGGTGGAGCACTTCACCACATTCTATATGCCGATGTAATTCCTGCGGGAGTGACGCTTCGGAACCCCTATTTATGACTCTATCCGGAAACCAATTCCGCTCTCCGGCTGGGGATTATTATTACATGGACCTTGTCCTTTGGCGAGCACTTTTTGGGGCAATCTTGATAATATTATGGCTCCTCCGGCACAACTTTTTGATCGCAAAGTAAATAGGCCATTTCTTCGATATAAAGGGGGCGGTGAAGTAACTGGCGCGGGCCGCTTACATTGCCAATTTCAAAACTATGTGCCGCGTGAGCTGGTCAGTATCCGTAGGCAACCTTCCTGAAACGCCGCCGGCACGGTGAGCAGGCTCAGCACCAGATACGCCTCCGATTCGAAATCGTAGAAGAAGCCGGGCTGTACCAGGACGTTCGATTCCGCCAACAACTCCAGCACCCAGTCCTCTTCGCGGCGGATGCGGGGCACTTGCAACGTGGCGCACCAGCCGCCCTCGACCGGCAGCACGCGGCAGGGCGAATCTTTGCCGACCGCGGATTCGAGCCACGCCAGGTTCGCGCGTGTGCGGGAGGCGATCTGCGCTTGTATCGCCTGGCCTGATGCGAGCAGCAGGGGCGCGGCGTGCTGCACGGGCGTGCTCACCGAAAGATACGTATCCGCGATCAGCTCCAGTTTTTCCATGGCTTCCGCGCGCGCCGCAGTGGAACCGGCGGCGACGATCCATCCCAGCTTCATCTGCGGCAATCCGGCGATCTTCGATAAGCCGCTCATCGAAAATGCGAGTCCATCGGTAACGCCGGCCAAGGTGCGCACGCGGCGCGCGTCCGGCGCGAAGGCGTAGTCGGCGAAGACCTCATCGGAGATCAGCGGCAGACCGAGCGACTGCAAGAATCGTAATTCGTCCTGCTTCAGGAACGACCCGGTCGGATTGTTGGGATTCACCAGCACGATGGCGCGTGTCCGCTTCGTGATGGCGGCGGCCAGCGCGTCGCAATCGATCGACCAGCCGCCGTGGTAGACCAACGGATACGAGACCACGCGCAGAGATTCCATGGCCGCCAGAAATTCGAATAGCGGGTACGAGGGCTGCGGCGCCAGCACCTCGTCGCCCGGATCGGCCAGCAGCTTAAACAGGTACGCATACGCCTCGCTGGTGCTGGCGGTCAGCAGAATGCGATCCGGTTCGACCGGATGGCCCGCGTCGGCATAATAGCGGCACACCGCCTGGCGCGCGGCGAGCAATCCGGCGGGCTGCGGATCGTAGGTCAAGGCGCGCGGATCGGCCAGCGCCGCGACGATCTCCGCGGGATAGGAAAGGCCCGCGCGGGTGGGGTTCGATTCGGTCAAGTCCAGGATCTCGCCGCCCGCCCGGCGCTTATCGGCCAGCAGGCGCGCCAGGCGGTTGGGAGCGAGGTCCCAATGAAATCGCGATGAAAACATGCTTTGATAGGGTTGATTATATGGCTTTTCGCGGTGTGGACTATTTATGCATCGACTCGCTCTTCAACGAGGAAGAGCTGCTGGTGCGGCAGACGGCCCGGCAATTTGTGGACGATCGCCTGTTGCCGGCTATTCGCGACTGTTATCGCGATGCGCGTTTTCCGAGTGATCTGGTGCCGGAAATGGGCCGCCTGGGTTTCTTTGGCGCGAACCTGGAAGGTTATGGCTGCGCGGGCCTGAGCAACGTGGAGTACGGGCTCATCATGCAGGAGCTGGAGCGCGGCGATTCGGGCTTGCGCAGTTTCGTCAGCGTGCAGGGCGCGCTGGTGATGTATCCGATTTACACGTACGGCTCCGCGGAACAGAAGCAGAACTGGCTGCCGCGATTGCAGAGCGGCCAGGCGGTGGGTTGCTTCGGCTTGACCGAGCCGGACTTCGGATCGAATCCGGCGGGTATGCGCACGACGGCGCGGCGGGATGGCTCCGATTGGATTTTGAACGGCGAAAAGACCTGGATCACCAACGGCACGCTGGCGGATGTGGCCATCGTGTGGGCGCGCGCGCCGGAAGGCATACGCGGGTTTCTGGTGGCGCGCGGCACGCCGGGCTTCACATCCTCGGATATACACGGCAAATGGTCGATGCGCGCATCGGTGACATCGAGCCTGGCGCTGGTGGATTGCCGCGTGCCGGAATCCGCCATGCTGCCGGGCGCCAAGGGTCTGAAGGGCCCGCTGGGCTGCCTGTCGCAGGCGCGCTACGGGATCGGCTGGGGTGTGATCGGCGCGGCCATGGACTGCTACGAAACCGCGCGGCAGTATACGATTCTGCGCAAACAGTTCGACGACCGGCCCATCGCCTCGCACCAGCTCGTGCAGGAGAAGCTGGCGTGGATGATCACCGAGATAACGAAGGCGCAATTGCTGGCTTTGCAGGTGGGCCGGTTGAAGGATCAGGGCAAGGTAGAGCCGGCGCACATCTCCATGCTCAAGAAGAACAACGTGGCCATCGCTCTCGATTGCGCACGCCTCTCGCGCGACCTGCTGGGCGCCAACGGAATTACCGACGAATATCCCATCATGCGGCACTTATGTAACTTGGAGACCGTCAAAACTTACGAAGGCACGGACCACATACATACCCTGGTCATCGGAGAAAGGGTAACCGGCATCGCCGCCTATAAATAGCCGCATGTTTCTGTATGCCTTGACGATCCTGGTCAGCGCCTTCCTGCTGTTCCAGGTACAACCCGTAATTGCGCGCATTATTCTGCCGTGGTTCGGCGGATCATCCGCCGTGTGGACCACCTGTTTGTTGTTTTTCCAATCGGTCTTGCTGCTGGGCTATGTCTACGCGCACTGGCTGTATGCCAAGCTGAAGCCGCGCTGGCAGGTGACCGTGCACGGTGTGCTGCTGGCGGTCAGTCTGGCGGTGCTGCCGATCGCGCCATCGCCTTTCTGGAAGCCCGCCGGCGGCGACGATCCCACTTTGGGCATCCTGCTACTGCTGGCGGCCAATGTGGGGCTGCCGTATTTTCTGCTCTCCACCACCGGTCCGCTGTTGCAGGCGTGGTACGCGCGGCAGTATACCGGCGCCATACCGTACCGGTTATACGCGCTGTCCAATCTCGGCTCGATGTTGGCGCTGATCAGTTATCCGGTGCTGTTTGAGCCTTGGTTGGGCACGCATTGGCAGGCGCGTGTCTGGTCGGGGGCGTATGTGGTTTTCGTGGCGCTGTGCGCCTGGACCGCATGGCGCGCCGCCGGCGCTGCTCCGCGGCCGAGTAACGACCCGGCGGGCTCGGCGTCCCTCGCGCCTACCCCGGCAGTCACCACTTTCTTCTGGATCGCCCTGCCTGCCTGTGCCTCGATTCTGCTATTGGCCGTGACGAACCATCTCAGCCAGAATGTCGCGGCCATGCCCTTCTTGTGGATCCTGCCGCTGAGTATCTACTTACTCAGCTTTATCCTGTGCTTCGATAGCGCGTGGTGGTACAAACGCTCCGTGTTTCTGGGTCTGTTCGCGGTGGCGGTGGGCACGATGGCGTATGCCTTGTCACCGGAGTTTCAGAATAACCCGATTAAGGTGATGATTCCGTTCTTCGCCGCCGGACTGTTCGTGTGCTGTATGGTCTGCCACGGCGAGTTAGCCCGTTTGAAGCCGCATCCGAGCCGCCTGACCTCTTATTATGTGGCGATCGCCTTGGGCGGCGCGCTGGGCGGCGTGTTTGTGGCGCTGATTGCACCGCGTGTGTTTAAAGGATATTACGAGCTGCCGGTGGGGTTGTGGCTGTCCGCGGTGGTGGTCCTGGCAGTGCTGCGCCGCGATAAGGAAAGCGTGCTGGCTGGTTCCTGGCTGCGGCCTTTCCCCCTGGGAGCGGCCGTTCTCGTGCTGGCCCTGACCGGCTTTCTGGGATATGTCGTACACGAACGCGGTAGCGGCGCGCGCATCATGGTGCGCAACTTCTACGGCGGCCTCAAAACCCTGGACGCCATGTCGGACGATGACGAAAGCACGGAACCGGTGCGCCGTCTGATGCACGGCACCATCACCCATGGCGAGCAGTTTCTCAGCGCCAAGATGCGGAACTTTCCGACCACTTACTACGGCGCCAATTCGGGCGTGGGGCGCGCCATCCGCCAGTTCCAGAATGACGGGCCGGTGCGGGTCGGCGTCATCGGTTTGGGCGCGGGAACACTAGCCGCCTACGGACGCTCCGGCGACTATTTCCGATTCTACGAAATCAATCCGCTGGTGCTGCGCCTGGCGAACACGGAGTTCACTTTTCTGAAGAACTGTCCGGCTGCCCACGAAATCGCCCTGGGGGACGCGCGGCTGTCCCTCGAACGCGAAAAACCGCAGAATTTTGATGTCATCGCGGTAGACGCTTTTTCAGGCGACGCCATTCCCGTGCACCTGCTTACGCGCGAAGCGTTCCAGTTGTACTTCCACCACCTGAAGGCGCACGGTGTATTGGCCGTGCATGTATCGAACAAGTACCTGGATCTGGCTCCGGTGGTGAAGCTGGCGGCGGTTTCGATCGGCAAGGATGTGCGGCTGGTGGATACCGAAGACGAAGCCAACGACGTGTTCGGGTCCACCTGGATGCTGGTGACCGCCGATTCGAGTTTCTTCGATAAGCCGTTACTGAAGGGCGCGGCGACCATGGCGCCGCGCGCGGACAAAGTGCGGCTGTGGACCGACGACTACAGCAACCTATTCGTCATCTTAAAGTGAGCGGCCGCGATTCGCTGCGCGGGCAGCGGGTCCAACGATGGTATTCTTTAGACCATTTGCCATCTAGCGGATTGACTCTGATTGGAGTCCGGCCGAGAGGTAACACGGCTTTTTTTACAGGTTGCGACAGAAATCGCGTAGGGCTGCCCTGTAAGTTGTGTGCGCTATGGGTTATTATCTATGTGCAAAGGAGTATGTGATGATCGTATCGGGAAGCCCCAGGCTCCGCCTTCTATTCTTCATATGTCTGGTAATGTTGGCGCCCGCCGCTTTGCCGGGCGCATCCCCGACCCTATCCGCTTCTCCCGACAACGTCGTCTTCGACTATAGTCCGCCCGAAGCCACGCCCGCACCGGCGCTGGTTACGATAACGGCCAGTGACGGCAGTTCACCGGTTCTCACCGTGAGTATTGCGCCCGGGACCGGCACGCCCTCCACGCTGTTTCCCAAACCGCCCATCAGCGGTGATACGTTTCAGGTGGGTATCGACCCGAATACCTTAAACACGCTGGTTGGCATGGGACCTGGAGTCTATACCGCGACTGTCACGGTAGCCGCCTCCGGTTTTGCCCCGCTGACCATTCCCGTCACGCTCAGTGTAAGCACCACGTCATCGATCCTGGCCTCGCCCTCGTCTCTGGCATTTCTTCCCGGCGCCGCAACGGTTCAAACCATCTCCCTTACCGGCAACGGCAGCAGCAACGTAACCTTCACTTATGGCTCTACCACAACCACCGGCGGCGGTTGGCTGACTGTCACCAGCAACGCCGACTTCACGCCCGCGACTTTGACGGTTACGGTCAATACGGACATTCTGTCCGCAGGGACATATGACGGTACGATCACGATAACGCCGGCCGCCCCCGGAGTCAGCTTCGGCATCGCGGTCACTGTGCAGGTCGGCGCGGATGCTCTGACCGTGACACCCTCCTCGCTGACGTTCGCCTATACCCAAAACTCGACTACACCTCCGGCGCAGGTATTGCAACTCTCGAGCATCGCCGCCAAAGATACATTCACCGCGCAGGCCACTAGTAGCGGCAACTGGCTTCTGGTGAACGGAGTTACGTCCAACGTCACCGGATCGTTGCCCGCCAGTCTGAATGTCACCGTGAATCCAGCCGGTTTAGCTCCGGGTACGTACACCGGTTCCATTACGGCGACCGACGTCAATAATAACAGCCAGACCGTTCCCGTGAGTTTGGTGGTTAGCGGCGTATCGGGCGTGGCCAACCCGACATCACTGCTATACGTCGCGCAGACCGGAGGGTCCGCGCCAGCGTCGCAAACGGTGGAGATCGCAGGATTCGGCGACGCCTCATTCACCGCTTCGGTGGACGGCGCGTGGCTTTCGGTATCTTCGACGGGTGGCTCCGCGCCCACCCAGATAACAGTCTCCGCGAATCCCGCGGGTCTGGCGGCGGGCACTTACAACGGCAGTGTAACGATCGACCTGGATACCCACGTGCAAACCATCCAGGTCAGTCTGGTGATCTACGCGGGGTCGGTGATTGCCACCTCTCCCGGCGATCTGATCTTCAGCTACTCGGGCGGCAGCCCGGCCGGAGGCGGGGTCACAGCCTCGCAGCCGCTCACGGTTGTCAGTACGGCCGCGTCCGAAGGCTTTACGTTTGCCACGGGTGTGCCCACGTGGATGCAGATTGGCCCGTCCGGCACGTTATCTACTCCCGAGGTGCTCACCGTTTCCATCACGCCGGAATCCTTGCCCAGCGGCCTTTACGTGGGACAAGTGGTACTGACGCCGGTGACGGCGGGCGCGCCCGAGACCGTGGTGCCGGTATTGTTGTCGGTCACCAACAATCCGGGAGTGACCGCCAGTGTGGCGTCCTTGACGATCAACGGGAGCGCCGGCGGCCCGGCACAGAGTCAGACGATCGGCGTGACGGCGACCACGCCGCTCACTTTCGCCGTGACTACGAGCACCACCAGCGGTGGCAGTTGGCTCTCCGCATCGCCCAGTTCGGCGACCACGGGGGCGGGGAACGTGCCCATCACGGTTACTGCCGATCCCACCGGCCTCACGGCCGGAACTTATTTGGGTACCGTGATCCTTACCACTACCGGCGGCGTGGTCACCCAGGTGGCCGTGACCTTTACCGTAGGCGCCAGCACGGTTCCGTTCACCGTCACACCGGCCACACTGACATTCTCTTATTCTCTGAACAGCACGCTGCCCGCGAACCAAACCATTCAGGTCGCCGGCGGGCAGAGTTTTACCGTTACCTCCAGCGTGGCCGGGAGTGGGACGTGGCTGTCGGTTACGCCCACCACCGGCACGGCGCCCAGCACTTTGACCGTGTCCGTGAATCCCGCCACGCTGGCCGCGGGCACCTACACCGGAACCATCACGGTGACTCCCACGGGAGGCACCGCGCAGACAGTTTCGGTTACGCTTGCCGTGACATCCATCGGCACGCTCAGTGCATCCCCCAACCCGCTGGCGTTTACTTACCTGGCGGGCAACCCAGCTCCGCCCGCGCAGATGTTATCGGTCGCCTCATCGGGCGGCGCGATTGCCTTCACCGCTACGGCCTCCAGCAGCGGATGGCTTTCGGTGACTCCCAAGTCAGGAAACACTCCCGCAACCGTGGCTGTCTCTGTCAGTACCACCGGCTTGGGAGCGGGGGTCTATACAGGCTCCATTTCCTTCAGTGACTCCACCGGCGCCCTGCAGTTCACCGTCAATGTGACCCTTACCGTAACCGCGCCCTTGCCCACTATCACGCAACTGGTGAATTCGGCCAGCTATCTGGGAGGCGGCATCGCACCGGGTGAGATCGTGGCGTTGTTCGGAACCGGCCTGGGGCCATCGCCCGGAGTAGCCGCGACGATCGACAACGGGTACATCGACAGCAGCCTGTCGGGCGTCAAGGTGACGTTCAACGGCTACGCGGCGCCGTTGTTGTACGTTGCGGCGACCCAGATCAACGCCATCGTGCCTTATGAGCTGGCAGGCGCCAGCGACGTAAACGTAGAGGTAGTTTTCGGCACGGCGCGTTCCAACGCCATCAGTCTGCCGGTGGTTTCCAGCTCTCCTGGAATTTACAGTGCGAATGGATCCGGTCAGGGCGGCGGCGCCATTCTGGATGTGAACTACAACCTGGTATCGTCCAGCAATCCGGTGAGCGCCGGCGCGGTGATCCAGATCTACGCCACCGGACAAGGGCAGACGAATCCGGGCGGGACGGATGGTTTGATCGAGCCGGACAGCCCCCTGCAAAATCTGATAGGCGCACCGGGGGTAACCATCGGCAACATGCCCGCCACGATCCAGTACGTGGGAGTGGCTCCCGGCCTGGTGGCCGGCGCGCTACAAGTGAATGCGATAGTGCCGGCGGGCCTCGCTTCAGGGCCTGCGCCAGTGATCTTATCGATCGGCGGGAACAACAGCCAAACCGGAATCACCGTGGCCATCCAGTAAAAGGCGGCGCGCCGTCTCGTTTGCTATGATGGGACGTAACCTCCCCACGGTGATTCTCGAGCCATGAAATTTGGCGTTATTGTCTTTCCCGGCAGTAATTGTGATCACGATGCCTGGTTTGCAGTCAACCACGTGCTGGGTCATCGCGCGGATTACATCTGGCATGATTCGCGCACACTGGGCGACGTGGATGCGGTCATCCTTCCCGGCGGCTTCGCTTACGGCGACTATCTGCGTTGCGGCGCCATCGCCAAGTTTTCCCCGGTGATGGCGGCGGTGCGCAAATTCGCCGATGACGGCGGCCTGGTGCTGGGTGTATGCAACGGCTTCCAGATTCTGGTGGAAGCCGGACTGTTGCCTGGCGCGTTGATCCGCAACCGCGGCCTGAAGTTCATCTGCCGCGAACTGCAATTGCGCGTGGAGACGTCGCACTCGCCCTTCACGGCCGCCGCCGAACCCGGGCAGATTCTGCGCATGCCGATTGCGCACGGCGAAGGCTGCTATATTGCCGACGAACGCACGCTCGATGAACTCGAAGCCGAGGATCGCGTGGCTCTGCGTTACGTGGACAATCCCAATGGCTCCATGCGCGACATCGCGGGCATCTTGAACGCCCGCCGCAACGTGCTGGGCTTGATGCCGCATCCCGAGCGCGCCTGCGAACCGTTGATGGGTTCAAGCGATGGCCTGGTAATTCTCCGCTCCATGGCGATGGCTGCGCAGCCCGCGCTCCAGCTATGAGCACGTTGACCATAACTCCCGATCTGATCGCCCAGCATCAGCTCACCGAGTCCGAATACCAGAAGATCGTCGAGATTCTGGGCCGCGAGCCCAGCTACACGGAGTTGGGCGTGTTCAGCGTGATGTGGAGCGAGCATTGTTCCTACAAGAGCTCGCGGCTGCATCTGAAGAAGCTGCCCACGCGCGGCAAACTGGTGGTGCAGGGGCCGGGTGAGAACGCCGGCATCATCGACGTGGGCGGCGGCTACGTCATCGCCTTCAAGATCGAGTCACACAACCACCCCAGCTTCATCGAACCCTTTCAGGGCGCGGCCACCGGCGTGGGCGGCATCTTGCGCGACATTTTCACCATGGGCGCGCGGCCTATCGCGGTGCTCGATTCGCTGCGCTTCGGTCCGCTGGACGATGCGCAAGCCGGGCCGCGCAATCGCCGCATTTTGCAAGGCGTGGTGGCGGGCATCGCGCATTACGGCAATTGTTTCGGCGTTCCAACCATCGGCGGCGAGTGCCTTTTCGAGCCGTGCTACAACGGCAATCCACTAGTGAACGTGTTCGCGCTGGGCGTGGCGAAGAAGGAAGACATCTTCTACGCGCGCGCGGCAGGCGTCGGCAATCCGGTGATCTACGTGGGCGCCAAGACCGGACGCGACGGCATTCACGGCGCCTCCATGGCGTCGGCCGAATTCACCGAAGAATCCAAGCAGAAGCGGCCCAACGTGCAGGTGGGCGATCCGTTCTTGGAGAAACTGCTCCTGGAAGCCTGCCTGGAAGCCATGCAGACGGGCGCCATCGTCGGCATACAGGACATGGGCGCGGCGGGATTGACCTGCTCCACATGCGAGATGGGCAGCCGCGGCAGCACGGGCATCGAAATCGAGCTGGATTTGGTGCCGCAGCGCGAGACCGGCATGACGCCATACGAGATCATGCTTTCCGAATCGCAGGAGCGCATGCTGCTGGTGGCGGACAAGGGCAGGGAAGACGAAGTTTTCCAGGTCTTCCGCAAATGGGGCCTGGATGCGGTCACCATAGGCAGAGTCACGGACGATGGCCTTCTGCGCGTGCGCGAACATGGCGCAATAGTCGCCGAAATTCCGAATCGGGAACTGGCGGACGAAGCCCCACTCTACGATAGGCCGCACACGGAATCGCCCGCTCGCCCCCTCGCCCCGTCGCCCGCTCGGCCCGTAATCGACCCAGCCATGGCCCTTGAGAAATTGCTCGCATCCGCGGACATCTGCTCCAAACGCTACATCTGGGAACAGTACGACTACCAGGTGCGGACCAACACGTTAGCCGGCCCAGGCGCCGACGCGGCCATTGTTCGGATCAAGGAGAACGGCGTCTCGGTGGCCATGTCGCTCGACGGTAACGCGCGCTACTGCTATCTGTCCCCGCGCGAGGGCGCGAAGCTGGCGGTCGCCGAGTGCTGCCGCAATCTGGCGACGGTGGGCGCGCAGCCGGTAGCCGCTACGAATTGCCTGAACTTCGCCAATCCCGAGCGTCCCGAAATCATGGGCCAACTCGTGGATGCCATCGACGGCATGTCCGAAGCCTGCCGCTTGTTCGAAACGCCCATCACCGGCGGCAACGTAAGCCTGTACAACGAAACTCTGCGCGAAGGCATCTGGCCCACCCCGGTGATCGGCATTGTGGGCTTGATGCGGACGGCGGCGCCAGTGACGCGCGAGTTCAAAACGCCCGGCCGTCCGGTGGTTCTGCTGGGCGGCATCGGCACTTGCGACGAGACGCATTTTGGCGGCACTGAATATGCCAAGGTGATTCTTAACGAACTTTGGGGACTACCCCCGGCGCTCGATATGGAATACGAAAAGCGCGTGCACGATGCCATGCGCGAGATCATCGCGGAAGGCTTGGCCGAATCCGCGCATGATGTGAGCGACGGCGGGCTGGCGGTAGCCACCGCGGAATGCTGTTTGGGCGGTGTCGGCGCGGCCCTGCATTTCGAATCGGATTTGGCGCCCGACTTCCTGCTGTTCCACGAAGGCCCGTCGCGCATCCTGCTGACCACCGCCAATCCCGCGCGGGTGGCCGAAATTGCCGCGCGTCATCGCGTCGCGGCTCCGCAAGTAGGGCTTACAATGAAAGCGGGGATGGCAATTGGAAATCACGGCGCGATGCTGGTTTCCATCACCCTGGATCACCTCAGGCCGCTCTACGAAAACGCGCTCGAAAGTCAGCTCAAATCATAACCATGCTTGACAAATTCCACGACGAATGCGGCGTATTCGCAGTTTACGGCCATCCCGAGGCCGCCAAGATGGCTTACCTGGGTCTGCACGCGCTGCAGCATCGCGGGCAGGAAAGCGCGGGAGTATGCACCAGCGACGGCAACGAGATCCACTGCCACAAGGCCATGGGCCACGTGGCGGAGATCTTCACCAACGCCGTGCTGGCCAAGCTGCCGGGGAAGCTGGCGATCGGCCATACGCGCTACTCCACGGCGGGCGACACCGTGCTGCTGAACGCGCAGCCTTTCTCGGTCGCCTGCAATAAGGGCAAAGTGGCTGTGGCGCACAATGGCAACATCACCAATGCCATCGAGTTGCGTGCGGACCTCGAACGGCAAGGCTCGATCTTCCAGGCCAACAGCGACACGGAAGTGATCCTGCACCTGGTGGCGCATTCTTCCGAGCGCACGCTGGCGGGCGCCCTGCGCGACGCGCTGCTGCAAATCGAAGGCGCGTTCTCGCTGGTGTTCCTGGCCGAAGACCGCATCATTGTGGCGCGCGATCCGCATGGGTTCCGGCCGCTGGCAATGGGCCAGATGGAATTGAACGGACGGGCGTGCTACGTATTCGCTTCGGAGACTTGCGCCTTCGACCTGATCGGCGCGGCCTACCTGCGCGACGTGGAGCCGGGCGAGATGATCATCGTGGGACCGGAAGGCGTGACGCGCGAACGCTATTCGCCGGCGCGTCCGTTGGCGCACTGCGCTTTCGAGCACGTCTACTTTGCACGTCCGGATTCCATGGTGTTCGGGCGCGCCGTGCAGGAATCGCGCGAGATGCTGGGCCGCCTGCTGGCGCGCGAGCATCCCGCCGATGCCGACCTGGTGGTGCCGGTGCCGGATTCCGGCGTGGCGGCGGCATTGGGATATTCGGGCGAATCGGGATTGCCATTCCGGCACGCGCTGATCCGCAATCATTACGTGGGCCGCACGTTCATCGAGCCATCGCAGGCCATCCGGGATTTCGGCGTGAAGCTGAAGCTCAACCCCGTGCGGTATCTGCTGGAAGGCAAGAGCGTGGTGCTGGTGGACGATTCCATCGTGCGCGGGACCACCAGCCGCAAAATCGTGCGCATGGTGCGGCAGGCGGGCGCGCGCGAGGTGCATCTGCGCATCTCCTGCCCGCCCACCATCTCGCCGTGTTTCTACGGTGTGGATACCCCCACCAAGCGCGAACTGATCGCTTCCAACAACAGCGTGGAAGACATCCGAAAGTTCGTGGAGGCCGACACGCTGGGCTATCTGTCGCTGGCGGCGCTACGCGAAGCCGTGGGAGACAGCCAGAAGCATGAGTATTGTTATGCCTGCTACACCGGCAACTATCCCACCGAGCTGGTGAACATCGACCAGTTGATGCACAACGGCAAGTGCTAAGTTTATGCGTATACTTACGGGATTTGTTTGTGCCTGCGCCGCCGCGACTTCGTTAGGCGCGGCTGAATCCGTGCTGCATAGCTTCGCCTACCTGGCGGACGGCGCCAATCCGCGGGCGAATCTGTTTCGCGACTCGGCCGGTAATCTTTACGGCACGACAGCTACCGGCGGCACCGGCAACGCTGGAGTCGTCTACAGAGTCGCTCCGTCGGGCGTGCAGACGGTTCTGTACACATTCACCGGCGGAGCTGACGGCGGCGCCCCGCAGGCCGGCGTTTTTGTGGCTGCGTCGGGCACGATTTATGGCACTGCCTCTCAGGGCGGATCGTCGGGGCAGGGCGTGGTTTTCCGGCTGAGCACGACCGGCCAGGAAACCGTGATGTACAGCTTTACGGGCGGGTCCGACGGCGGGCGTCCATATTCGGGTGTCAGCCTGGATGCGCAGGGTAACGTTTATGGAACCACGGTGGCGGGCGGCACGGCAGGCCTCGGGGTGGTTTACCAGGTGACCGCGGCGGGCAAAGAGACCGTGCTGCACAGCTTCGCGGGCGCGCCTTCGGATGGCGCGCAGCCTTATGGCGGCGTGGTCCGTGACACTTTGGGTAACACATGGGGCGCCACGTCCGGCGGCGGCGCGGAGAATCTGGGCGCCGTGTTTCAAATCAACAGCGCGGGGCAGGAGACGATTCTCTACAGTTTCGGCGCCAACGGATTCCGGCCGTTGTCGGGTGTCGTGCGCGACGCATCGGGGAACCTGTACGGCACTACCGCGTTTGCGATCGGCGGCGCGGGCACGGTCTACAAGCTGGATTCGAGCGGCAATGAAACGGTGCTGCATTTGTTCACCG
Organism: Bryobacteraceae bacterium; assembly: GCA_049511415.1. Taxonomy (GTDB): domain Bacteria; phylum Acidobacteriota; class Terriglobia; order Bryobacterales; family Bryobacteraceae; genus Bog-159. The sequence continues at coordinate 51,127 of JBEKYC010000045.1, forward strand.
GCGGTAGCGACGGGGGCCAGCCCAATGCGGGGGTAGTTCTGGATTCGGCAGGCAATCTCTATGGGACGGCGGTCACCGGCGGCGCGACCGGGGCGGGTGTGGTGTTCCAGGTGGATACTAGCGGCGATGAAAGCGTGCTGTGCGCATTCAACGGAACCAACGGCGGCGCACCCTACGCGGGCGTGATTCTGGATTCTTCGGACAACCTTTACGGGGCAGCCAGCGACGGAGGGTCTACCGGCTTGGGGGTGGTGTACGAGGTAAACAGGTCCGGCAACCAGACTTTGCTTTACACATTCGGGGGTGGCTCCGACGGATACACGCCGCTTGCAAATCTGGTGCGCGACTCCGCGGGCAACTTCTACGGCACCACGGCATATGGGGGACCCGGCAACGCCGGCGTGGTGTTCCAGGTTGCCCCCAACGGGAAGGAGACTATCCTTTATAGCTTCACTGGCGGGGCTGACGGCAGCAATCCCGACGCGGGACTGATTCTCGACTCCGCCGGCAATCTGTATGGCACGACGTCGTCGGGCGGCGCGCATCGTTCGGGCGCTGTCTTTGAGGTTAGCCCGTCGGGGCAGGAAACCGTACTTTACAGCTTTACGGGCGGGAAGGACGGCGGTACTCCGGAGTGCACCCTGGTGTTCGACTCCGCGGGCAATCTCTATGGCACTGCCAGCGCGGGCGGGGCAGACGGCGCGGGTGTGGTGTTCGAGCTAAGCGCGACGGGTCAGGAGACCGTGCTCTACAGTTTCAATGGCAAGAATGATGGCGGGCGTCCGCTATCGGGCGTGATCCGCGATTCGTCCGGGAACCTGTACGGAACGACGCCCACCGGCGGTTATGCCGATTACGGGGTGGTTTATAAGGTAGATTCCGGCGGCACTGAAACCGTGATCTACAGCTTTAAAGGCTTGGCGGATGGAGGCAGTCCGCAGGCAGGCCTCTATCGCGACTCGGCGGGGAATTTGTATGGGACTACAACGGCCGGAGGCACGTCCACGTCCGGCACGATTTTTAAGATTACGCCACAGCGCATCGAGACCGTGCTTTACAACTTCACGGGGGGCGCGGACGGCAGCCTGCCTTACGCCGGCTTAGTGCGGGATTCGGCGGGCAATTTCTATGGCACCACTTACTATGGCGGCGCATCCGGAGCGGGCGTGGTTTACGAGTTGAGCGCGGCGGGGCAGGAGAGCGTGCTCTACAGTTTCACCGGCGGCAGCGATGGCAAAGAGCCGTTCGGGGGCGTCATTCTGGATTCGTCGGGAGATGTGTTCGGGACCACGTCGGCGGGCGGCAGCAAACTCGGCGGCGTGGTCTTCAAGATTACCCGCTAATATTCGCAGCCGCGCCATTTGGCGACGCCGCCCGCGACCTGCGCCACGCGCGCCCACAGGTTATCCGGCAGGTGCAGGTCCGGATAGCGGCGCTTCAGCAGGAGCACGGTTTGGGCCTGGCAGGAAGCTAAGGTGAAGTGGTCCAAATCCGGGACGCCGGTGAGGGCGATGGCCAGGACGTTCGACCCATCGGAGGCCACGGCGCGCGGGTTCGCGCCACGATCGAGCAGCAGTGCCACGATCGGCACATATCCATAGCCGGCGGCCATCATGAGAGCCGTTTGGCCGCCGCGGCTGCGGGCATCCACCTGCGCACCACCATTCAGCAGCGCCCGTACCGCCCCGATCTGGTTCTTATGGATGGCGTGCATCAAGGGAGTCCAATCGTTCACGCCGCCACGCCGGTTGGGGTCGGCGCCCTGGGCGAGCATTCGGGAGAGCAGTCGAAGATCTCCGGTCTCGGCCGCGCGGATCAAGTCAGGCGGGGTCTTGTGCGAACAGGCGGGCAGTAAGAGAACCGGGATCAGGAGAATCCAACGCGCGGCTGGCATCAAGCAAATAGTACACGAAGAACTTTATGTTGTCAAGTACTCTTCGCTGCGCCCATTCTATAATAGCGAGGTATGCGATTCTTTGCGCTGCTTCTGATTGTCTTTCCGCTCGTTTCCGCGCCGCGGCCGGCGAAATCCCGAACCTCTCCGTACGCGCTTTCCGCCGGCGCGCCGGCGCAGATTCGGGTGGGATCTCTGACGCTGGCGCGCTGCCCCACAATTCCGGCTTACTGCGGCTCGCTCGAACGCCCGCTGGATCCCGCGGGCCTGGTCCCCGGCACCATCGCGATCGGTTTTGAATTTTATCCGCATCTGGACAGCTCGCAACCCTCGGGCGGAACGATCGTGGCCGTGGAGGGCGGGCCGGGCTATCCATCGACCGGCAGCCGCGTGGCGTATCTGGAACTCTTTTATCCATTGCTGGGCACCAACGATCTGCTGCTGGTGGACAATCGCGGCACGGGCACTTCCGGTCCCATCGAATGCCAGCCTTTGCAAACGGACGGCAACGGAACTTTGCAGGATATCCTGGCCTGCGGCGCATATTTGGGAGCGTCTTCCGATTTATACGGCAGCGGACTGGCGGCCGACGATCTGGCCGCGGTGCTGGGCGCGCTGAACATCTCGCACATCAATCTATATGGTGACTCCTACGGGAGTTATTTCTCGCAAGCATTTGCCGGACGGCACGGCGATCTGCTGCGGGCGGTGATTCTGGACAGCACCTGGCCGGTGGTGGGCGAATCGCCCTGGTATCCGGAAGCGGCGCCGGCGATGCGGAACGCTTTCGATTCCACTTGCCAACAGAATGCCGACTGCATCAATATTCCGGGGACTTCGGTCGGCCGCATCAACGCGCTGCTGGAATCGCTCGAAGCGCAGCATTTTTCGGGCACCGCGCCGGATGGGAACGGCACCTATGTGAACGTCCACGCCGACGGGGAAAGCCTAGCGTATGAAGCTTACTCCAATTCGAGCGAGTCGGTGGTCTACCGGGAACTGGATCCTGCCTCGCGCGCTTATCTGGAGAATGGCGATACAGCGCCTCTGCTGCGGCTGATTGCGGAAAACGCCAGCGCCAGCATGTCGAACTGCGATGGGAGCGCACCATCCTGTTACAGCGCCGGTCTCTTTGTGGCGGTGAGCTGCACGGATTATCCGCAGCTCTACAACATGACATCGCCCGCAGGTCTGCGCCCCGGGCAGGAACTCGCCAGCGTGCTACAGGAGGAACTCACAGACCCGGGCGTGTATGCGCCATACAGTATCGCCGAGTATCGTTTGATGCCGCTGCCCTCGAGCGTGCTGGATATGTGCCTCCCGTGGCCGGTACCTTCACCGGCGCATCCTCCGGGTGAGCCGGTACCGCCGGGCACGGTGTTCCCGGACGTGCCGGTGCTGGTGCTCTCGGGCACGCTCGATTCGCTCACGCCCGCGCAACAGGGCGCGGAAGCGGCGGCTCTGTTTCCCAACGCCCAGCAGATCCTGGTAGCCAACAGCTTTCACGTGACCGCGGAAGGCGATCGATCGGATTGTGCGTCGGTGATCGCGATCAATTTCTTCCGCAACCTGAATCCGGGGGATACTTCGTGTGCTTCCCAGATTGCGGAAGTACGGATGGTCCCGAAATTCGCGCGGAGTATGACGGAACTGGCTCCGGCCATGCCCGCTGCCGGGAACCAAGGAACGACTGCCGACTTGCAGGCGGCAGCGGCGGCGGCGCTCACCGCGGGCGACGCCATCGCGCGCTGGTGGGTGAATTATAGCGGCCACGACGTGGGGCTGCGAGGCGGCTCGTTCACCTTCACCGATTCCGGAAGCATTACCAACTTCATGCTGGATGGCCTCGAATGGGTGGAAGACCTGGCGGTGAGCGGAACCATTCAATGGGACGTGGAGACGCCCAGCCCAGTGGTGGCGCAACTCACTTTCGAAACAGCCGGCGGCGCGGGCGCGCTGACCGTCTCCTGGTACGATCTGCAGCCGCAGGCGCAGGCGACCATCAGCGGGACGATCGGCGGCCGGATCATCGCGGCAAGCATGCAAGCGCCCTGATCCGACGCACCAATTACTTTTGGAATACGAGCCGCCAGGTATCGTTGTAAGCGGGACCGGGGCTGTATCCGCCGAAGACCGTCAGGAGGCCCGAGGGCGGGTAATAAGCCATCGCGGAACTGTAGCGCGCCGTCCCAAGTCCAAGTATCGTTGTACTCGGACGCGCCATCATCGCCGCCGAAGAGTACGACCTGCTTGCTTTCGGCGTCGTAAGCAAGCATGGTACGCCGGGGAGACGGCGCGGTGGCCGGAAAGACCGCTATTATCGCTGTCCAGGCCGCCGAAGAACACGACCGTCCCGGTGTAGGCGTCGTAGGCCATGCCGGAACAGCATCGGGGGGACGGCGCCTGTTCCACGTAGGTCAGATTCCAGGTTAATGACTGCGCGGACATGGTGGCGGCGCCCACACAAACCGCGAAGGTTGTCCAACCGGTAGTATGCATTATTTCTCCTTTTGTGACGAACCTGACCGATCCTAGAAACGGCCTAAGAAATTTGTCAACGGCAGCATGTGCGCGGGAACACGATGCGGTTGCCTGAAGCGGCGAACGGATATACGATCAATTCGAGGTCGACATACCATGACGTTGTCTAATCGCCGCAATTGGATGAAGGGGGCTGCGCTTTTGGCCGGGGGCGGTGCGCTTCCCAAGATTGCGCCCGCGGCTCCGGGTAGTAAAGGGAAGGCCGCGGTGGTTCCCGCCGGGACCGATCGGGTGGCGGCTTCCACTACAGAAGGAGTGGTGGAGACGACCGCCGGCAAGGTGCGCGGGTTTACGCGAAACGGCATACATACTTACAAGGGGATTCCGTACGGGGGGACCACGGCGGGGAAGAATCGCTTCATGCCTCCGGTGAAGGCGGAGCCGTGGGCGGGCGTGCGAAGCTCGATGCACTTCGGGAGCGTGTGCCCGAATCCGCCGCGGGATGGCTGGAAGTCGGACGAAACCTCCTTCATGTTCGAGTGGGACGACGGCCAGCCGGGCGAGGATTGCCTGCGGGTGAACATCTGGACGCCGGGAACCGACAACCGGAAGCGGCCGGTGATGGTGTGGCTGCACGGCGGCGGGTTTAGCGCGGGATCGGGGCAGGAGTTGAAATCGTACGACGGCGAGAGCCTGGCGCATCGCGGCGATGTGGTGGTGGTATCGCTGAATCATCGGCTGAATGTATTCGGGCATCTGGACCTTTCGCAGTTCGGCGGGCAGGATTTTGCGGCATCCGGCAACGTGGGGATGCTGGACATCGAGTTCGCGCTGGGCTGGGTGCGGGACAACATCGCCAATTTCGGGGGCGATCCGGGGAAGGTGATGATCTTCGGGCAATCGGGCGGCGGCGGCAAAGTCGGGACGCTGATGGCGATGCCTTCGGCGAAAGGCTTGTTCCATCGGGCAGCGATACAGAGCGGCTCCATGCTGCGGGTGGGCGAGCGGGACGATTCGGCTAAGCTGGCGGCAGCGGTAATGGACGAGCTGGGGATTGCGCATACGGATATGGCGAAGCTGCAGAGCCTGCCCGTGGAGACCCTGCTGCCGGCGGCGCTGGCGGCGCAGCGCAAGGCGTTTCCGCGGCCACCGGGACCGCCGGACTTCCGGCGCATGGCGCGGACACTGGGCTGGGCGCCGGTGGTTGACGGCAAGGTGATTCCGGCGCAGATCTTCGATCCGGAAGCGCCGGCGGTTTCGGCGGACGTGCCGCTGCTGGTGGGGACGGTGTTGAACGAATTCGTGACGGGGATCGGCAATCCGGACGCTTTCGCGATGACCAGCGATCAGGTGGTGGAAAAGGTGAAAGCGGTTTACGGGGAGAAGACCGGAGAGATCATCGACACATTCCGTGCTTCGCATCCGGGCGCGAAGCCGTTCAGTCTTTACTCGGTGATCATGACGTCGGCGGTGCGAGGTTCGGCGGTGAAGCAGGCGACGCGGAAGGCGGCGCTGGGGAAAGCGCCGGCCTATTTGTATTGGTTCACGTGGCAGACACCGATTCTGGAGGGACGGCCGATGGCGTTCCATTGCTCGGAACTGAGTTTCTGTTTCAACAACACGGACCGGTGCGAAACGATGACGGGAGGCGGGGCGCGGGCGCGGGCGTTGGGCGCGCGAGTGAGCGATGCGTGGCTCAATTTCGCGCGCAAGGGGGATCCGAATCACGCGGGGCTGCCGCAGTGGCCGGCGTTCAGCGCGGAGAAGGTTCCGACGATGATTCTGGACGACCGGTGCCAGATGAAGAACGATCCGGATGGGGCGGAGCGGCGGCTGATGGATTCGCTGGCGTAGGGGCGCACTTGTCCATCCCACATTTATTGGCCACAGATAAACACGGATAAACACGGATAAGAAGTCAGGGGGTTTGGGGTGATTTGGGGGTCCCGGCGGCGTTTGATGGGGTGAATGGGGTCGGTTCCGGGATTGGATAGTACTTGTCCCCCTCATTTGGGGGTGGGGTGATACCCGCGTTTGTTTGGGTTCGTTCCGATTCGGCTTCCTTTGCCGCTTCGGCTTCGGCTTCGGCTTCTGCTTCCGCTTCGGCTTGCAGGCGGGCTTGGCGGAATTCGTTCAACTGGCGGATGCACTCTTTGTTGGAACGCTCGAGGGCGGCTTCGTAGCGTTTCAGTTTGAGAAGGCTCTGGCTGCGGTGACAGTCATACATGAATGCGGGACCGCAGAGCATGCTTTTCGATTCGCGCTGTTCCGGCGAGAAATCGGGATTGATGCCGATGATGGCGGCGATGTTATCGGACTGGATCTGGCGGTCCATGGCGCTGGCGCGGTGGAGGCGCCACAGGTTAGAGACGATGCGGAGGACGAGATACTCTTCGGCTTCACCGACGGGGCGATAGCGCTGGTAGAGGTCGGCGACGAGAGTGTTGAAGGCTGCGGGATCTTCGTCGAGGAGGAGATAGAATTCGGCGCAGAGTCCATGGCGGACACTGTTGCGGCTAGAGGCGGCTTTGCCCGCGGGACTGGTGGGGCCGGTGCTCTTTTTTGAGTTTTCGCGATTGGCATCGATTTTGGCTTG
>JBEKYC010000046.1:0-57134 GCA_049511415.1 Bryobacteraceae bacterium
GCTTTAAGGGTCCGCCGGAAGGCTACGCAATTCGTAGTTCCGCACACGAGGTGGCCATCTCCGGCAGCGATTCCCGCGGCATCTTATTCGGCATCGGCCGGCTGCTCCGCGAACTGCGTATCGCGCGCGGCTCCATCCAGCTTTCCGATGGCTTCGCCGAAAACAGCGCGCCGCGCTATCCACTCCGTGGGCACCAGTTGGGCTACCGCCCGAAATCGAATACTTACGACGCCTGGTCCGTGCCGGTATTCGAGCAGTATATTCGCGACCTCGCCGTTTTCGGCAGCAACGCGGTCGAACTGATCCCGCCGCGCTCCGACGATGCCGCCGACAGCCCGCATTTCCGGCACTGCACCGTCGAAGACTGTAGTTGGTGTGATCGCTGACACCAAGAACCAGGGGCTGAATCAACCCGCCATGCCGGGAGCCTTGGTCGATGACACGAACCCGTCGAACGAGTTGGATCTTCTCGGCATCGTCCGCACCATCGCCGGTGAAGGAACTTTCGCACGCGCCTTGCACGATCAACTACACGCGGACCGCCGAGGTCTCTCACAAAATATGAGACGCTCGACGACGCCATCGGCCAGTCCACTTTTTTCAATTGATCTGATTCAACTTCACGTATACCGTAAGCTCACTAGCGTTGTCAGTGTAACCCCCTGGAACTTCCGTGCCATCAACGTAGCCCATATTGAGATTCGTAGCGGTTTGGGGGCACGATGAACGTTTGAGTCGTTCCTGTGCCAGTGCGAGTCAACCCGTCGCCGATAAAGAAGACCTCTCCGATACGAGGATTCAGCACCGTGAAGTCGGTGGCGACATCGCCTATGGAATTGTCGACGGCATAAAACAACTTTGATCGGGTGGTTGGCAAGGTATCTTCCAGGAAGACGCCTACCAGTGCGCCGTAGAAATCCGTGGAAGAGAAGCCGCCTAAGGTGCCAATTGGGCCTGTACTACGCAGTCCATTGCAGATGTTAGACATATTGGTTCCATCAGGCCCCTATAGCGAAGTCCCCGTGCCACAGGACCCTCCGCCGGTAACGCTGGGAAACGTAATTTACTGATTCGGACCTGCCGCAAACGTGGACGCAACCGGCGCTATCCCGTCACTGCCGTCATCGTAGCCGCCAGCTTTCCAAGGGTCCATTGTTGCAAGTACGGTTTTCGTGGCTAGCGTCTCCTGCGCTCATACCGATGTCGCTAGTGCGAGACTGAGCTGTAATATCGCCATCGCGAGAATCTTGCCCGACCGAACCTAATGCCGCGCGTTCGGCGGTCATGAATTGGCTAACCCAAGGAGTCGGCCTACGCCGCGCGGCGCTCTTTCGAAACGGCGGCCGCGCCACTTTCTGTGCCATCGCCGGGCACCGTGCCGCCGTTCGTCGGGAACTGCGCGCGCCGTGCGCTGCGCCGGGAATGTCTCCCGCAACAGCGAGCTACCTGGGGGCAGTCTCCAGGAGCGCCCACACCGTGCCGCCGTTCGAATCTCCACCGTAGTACGTCGCGCCGTATAGGTTCCCGCCGAGCAGCAGAACGTTAGCCGGCGAGCCTGGGCTGCTTGATGAAAATTCGGAGAGTACTTCCTTCTTCCAGTCGGAGCCCGAAAGGGTCGGCGGAATCAACATGTACACCGTGAACCCGCTATTCAAGGCGCCGGAAGTGGTTCCGAAAAGAACACCGCCGCGGCCGGTGGCCAGACTGCTGGACGGATGAAACCCCCGAGACTCCGGAAAATCTGTAATGATCGTCTCCGTCCATGAGTCGCCGGGCGCGCTTGGGGGCGCCAGCATGTACGCCGTGCCGCAGCCCTCGCCCCCTCTTCCGCAGGCATATGGATTCCCGCCCCGGCTGGTGGTGCCGTACAGCACGGCCGTGCTTTCGCCGGGCACCGTGCCTAAGGTCACGCCGTTAGGCCGCGACCCATCCGTGCCGCCCTGAAAGGAGTAGACCACATTCTTGGTCCACGCGCCGGGTGCCGGCGCCGGCGGCGTCAATGAGAATACTGTCCCGCAGCCCCGGAAACCCAGACCGTACGGGCAGTTGGAACTGCCGCCGTAAACCGTATTCCCATACAGTATCCCGCCAGGGTCAAGCACCACGCCTCCGGGTGTAATCCCGTCGTCGTAGCTCATGAAACTATACAACAAGTTGAATGTCCAGCCGTCGCCCGGCCCCGCGGGAGGCGTCAACGAAAACACCGTGCCGCAGCCGGCGGCCGCGCCCTCGCTGGTGCACGATCCAGTGGTTACCCCACCAGACGGCGCAACTCCGTAGAGCACCCCGTCGGCGCCTATCACCAGGGGCGCGACCGGTCCCGAGCCGTCGGCGCCACCCGTGAACGTATACAAAGTCCTTTCCTTCCAAGCGCCCCCAGTCTCCGCCGGCGGAGTCAACGCAAAAACTGTTCCAGCGCCTGCCGCACCGCCGCCGCGGGTGACCCCGTAGATTGTCCCGCTATGATCCATAACCAAATTGCCAGGATCGGCTCCGTCCTTGCCGCCGTGGAAAGTGTAGATCACGCTCATGCTCCAAACGCCATCCGGCGTGCTGGGAGGTACGGCCTCGTACACAGTGCCGCAACCATCGCGGCAGTTGGTGTAATCTCCACTCGACGATGCCGTGCCGTACAATTCGCCCGACCCGCCGGCAATGACGCCGGCGCCGGACCATAAGCCATACTCACCGTAGGTGCCCCCGCCAAAGCTGAAATAACTGAGCGACGGCGATGGTATCTGCGCCATGCCACAAGTTGTGAAAATCGGCAACACAAACAAGAGCGCGCCGAGTATAGCAGAGTGTCCACGATTCATCCGGTCCTCCTCCGTTTTCTTAATTCTGCCCTCAGGTCCAGCCCGTGTCAAGATCTGATATAACCTCGTCACCCTTTCGGACGGGAGGCACTCATCCGCCGCTCCGCGCCGTTCAGCCGCGGAAAACGCCGCCAAACTCCCTTCGGTGGCCCCAAAGAAAAACTGGCGGAGCTGAGGAACGGATGAATGGATCGAAAGCCTTCCTGTCGGGCTGATGCAGGGCTAAAGGCAACCGTGGCCGCGGCCTCTCGCTAAATCCCGCATTCACCCAGCGGGACACCGCTGCCGATATTAAGGGACAACGGTCCTATATCGTTCCTTCCCCCGGCGGCATCCGGGGGGACGCGCGGAACCAGCTCGGGGTGGCTTTACAGCTTTTTTACAGACATCAAATTAACATCTGGGTCAGGGAACCTTGCAGTATAATTTTCGCTTAGTTAGTCGTAAGTGAGGAGAGAAAGGCGATGACACAGTTATACGCTGTTCAGGTACGATGTCACATGTGCCACCGGCTTGCTCGATCGATTGCTCTTTGTTTGTGGTGTGCTCTTGCCGTGCCGGCGCAGCAGCGCGATGCGAAGCCTGGCCTGATTATCTTCGAGGCGCCGGGCGCCGGCACGCAGTCCGGGCAGGGCACCATCCCTATCGCCGTGAATCAGGCTGGCGCGATCGTGGGAACCTTCACCTATCTTGGCGACGGCGTGGTAGGTACCCCCCAAGGATTCGTTCGCGCAGCCGACGGTACCATCAGCGAGTTCTTTGCCCCAGGAGGCGGGGACAATATCAACACGACGCCCCAAGGCATTAACTCCGCCGGGACGATTGCCGGACATTACTCGGAATATAGATTTCTTTCACCGGGCAATCCGGTCCCCGAGTTTTTCGGGTTCGTGCGCACAGCGGACGGCACCCTTACCTCGTTTACGGCGCCAGGCGCGGCTATAGGCTGGAACGAGGGGACATTATTCAATAGCATCAACGATTCAGGAGCGATTACGGGCCGCTACGAGGGATCGACAACCCACGGGGGGTTCGTCAGGGATCCCGATGGGACTTACGCTTCGTTCAGTGTTGGCGCATTTACCGCTCCCTTAGGCATCGCGAATTCGGGGGCAGTGGTGGGATACTATCTGGATGAGAGCGGAGTTAGTCACGGTTTTCTGCGCACCCCATCCGGATCGCTCACCACGTTCGACGCTCCTGGTGCGGGCACTGATCAAGGCACGGGGACTCTGGCCGTTAGTACGAATGGTAAGACGACCGCCGGATATTACATAGACTCAGGCGTCGAATATCACGGCTTCGTGCGCTCCGCCAATGGCATCATCACCACCTTCGATGCTCCGGGTGCAGGTGCCGACATTGGGCTAGGCACGATCGTCACCAGCATTCCCGCGGGCGCGGTATCGGGATATGCTACGAATGCGAACGGCAGCGTGGGATTCGTACGCTCAGCCACCGGAACTATTACGACATTCAGCGTTCAGGCGGCGTGTCAACCGGTGCTGTGGGGATGGATCAGGCGGGAGCCATCATCGGCGGGTACACCGATCACCAAGGGGTCAATCACGGTTACCTGCTGACGCCATAAAAACAGACTGGCCGGCTGGAGTTTGGCCGTGGGAGAGGGCCACGAATGGTTCGAGTGGGAAGACCGACCCGGCTCGCCGCCGGCCGCGAACGCTACCGACTCCGACGACGAGCTTCTCATTCGTGTTTGTTTACGTGGAGTTCGCCAGCGTGAGGAGCCATTAGAGAGCCCATATGGTCAAAAAGGCCTCGCACGGCGTTTGAAACAGTCTGGAACGGCGCCTGACGCCTTCGGATGAAGAGTCGAAAGGGTTCGTGATCGTCATCGTCGGGCCGGATCGCCAAACTATCGATGTCCCGGCAATACGGTTTCCAGTGCAAGTGTGGCCGGCCCCCAGGAGACAGTCTGCCGCCGGTGCGCGACCCACCTCACGCAAGCTCACAGCCGCGAGGCGCACGCAGACCACTCAAGCGGTATGGCTACACTACGGAAGGTTGAGTTCATGCTGGAGGATGAGACCTTGCAGAAGAAGTTAGATCCGGGGTCTGCGTGAAATCGAGCAAAGGAACCGTTAGAATGATCGATTATGAGAGCTGGCGACCAATGGCTTTTTCTTCGCTGCGTTGATCCGGCAAGGCTATTATCCTCACTGCAGGATAACCGGCGTTTCGAAGACACAGTGCTGCGTCCTAATGAAACACTTCCCTCGTGGAAACCCCCGACGAGCACATTCTTTTGCTTTGTCGTATGTCTGGGCACCAAAGTGCCCCGCGTGTTCCGCCCACAAGACGTGTGAGCCCGAGTGTAATGTGACGTCGAAATTCGATAACGCTGTGCGTACCCACATTTCTAGGTCAGACGGCAGTGGCGGTTAGGATGGCCAGCCTAGCCGCCGAGTTGCGTACGAGATTACTGGCTGTTTACTCTTGCTACCGTCAGGCCAGGATGCTCATCACCCAGTCGGCATCCTCTCAGGCCGCGCAGCGCTACGTAGCACGCTATCGCCAGGCCCGTTTCGCTACCCGTGTGCGACCCGAGCAAGCTCATGCCGCCGACCAAAGCAACGTCTCCGCCAAACTCACAGTGGCACCCTCAGTCACGGCTCTGGGTGATTATCAATGGATCACCGAGCGTCACCGTGAGCAGTTTCGTACATTCGGCTATATGGTGATTCGAAAAGTAGTTCCCGAAGACATCACCCGTCGCGCCGTTGGTGAGATCGCCGCGTTTGTTGGCGCTGACCTTGCCGACCGCGCGACCTGGTATCGCGCCCCACCTGAGCTTGACGGTATTGTTCCCATGCACCACGCTCAGTCGCAATGGGACATCCGACAATGCCCGAACCTCTACCAGGTCTTCACAGAATTCTTTGCGACGGGTCGGCTCATGGTGGATATCAATCGCTGTATCTTCCGCCCGCCAGTTAACCCACTCATCCCGGAAATCAGTCATGGAACCATACACTGGGATACTAACCCCAGGGAGCCGGGGGCGGGCTCCGTGCAGGCAGTTGTGTTGCTGACCGATGTGACCCGTGATGGCGGTGGCTTTCAGTGCGTTCCGGAAGTCTACCAAAACCTGGAAGCCTGGCTCGCGATCCACGCGCGCCATGACGATTTTGATTTCGGCAATCCCGGATTGAAGCACTGGAACACAACACAAGTCGAAGGCCACACGGGCGACGTCATCTTATGGTCGACGAAGCTGCCGCACGGCAGCGCAGCCAATCTGTCGGATCGCCCACGCATCGCGGCTTTTGTTTCCATGCAGCCCCCGCCGAGCAACCCTGAACCGCGCGAGGGGCTCAAGTCCTGGTGGTTGACGAAGCGCGCCCCCGATTATTGGCGCGGCCTGCCGGGCCAACGTGATCCTGAGCCGGGATCCCCGGCGACTTTGTCAGAACTGGGCGAGAAGCTGATCGGCGTGGTGCCCTGGTAGCGTTCGATTCACGGTGCTTCCGGTGCATGCGTGGACGCCCCCCCAGGAGACAGCCTGCCGCCTTGTCCGACCAATACTTGGCGTAGGCTCGCAGCCGCGAGGCGCGCGCAGACCGCTAGCGATAATGACAACGCCCTCGTGAAATGGCGGCACCCGCCAGTGGCTCGTTCGGATTACTCCCGGTTGCGCCGTGACACAGGAACAATCGCTTAGCGAACACCCGCTACTAGCCGAAAGGCTACAATAGAGCGAATATTGGACGGCGGCGAACTGGGACATTTCTTCCCTGCTCGAAAAGATTGGCGAAGGCGGCGTCGGCCGGGTCTACAAGGCCCGTGACAAGCGCATGGATCGTTTCGTCGCCATCAAACTGCTGGCCGAAGCACGCAGTACCGATGCCGACCGCCGCGCCCGGTTCGTGCAGGAAGCCAAAGCCGCTTCGGCGCTGAACCATCCCACATCGTCACCATCCACGAAATCGGCGAACAGGATGGCCAGACCTATATCGTGATGGAGTTGGTGGATGGCAAGCCGCTGAATGAGCTGATCCCGTGCAAAGGCATGCGGCTCACCGAAGCCCTGAGCGTCGCGGCGCAGGTGGCCGACGCGCTTACCGCCGCGCACGCCGCCGGCATCGTGCACCGGGACCTGAAGGCCGCCAACATCATGGTGGATGCACACGGCCGCGCCAAGGTGCTGGACTTCGGCCTGGCGAAGCTGGCCGCTCCCGCCGTCGGCGCGGACGAAGCGACGCATACCTTGGCGGCACAGCCGGTCAATGAAGAAGGCGTCAACCTCGGCACCGATCCTACATGTCGCCGGAACAAGTCGAAGGCAGGCCAGTGGATGCCCGCAGCGACATCCTCTCTTTCGGCACGGTGATGTACGAGAAAGTCACCGGGCAGCGCGCGTTCCGCAGCGAGTCGAAAGTCTCCACGCTGGCCGCCGTCGTGGAGAAGGACCCACCGCCCGTTAGCGAAGTCTCATCCAGCACTCCGCCGGAAGTGGAGCGGCTGATTACGCGGTGCCTGCGCAAGGACGTGAACCGGCGCGGCCAGAACATGGCGGATGTGAAGCTGTCGCTGGAGGAATTGCGGGATGAATCGGCATCGGGGAAGCTGGCGCGGCCTTCCGCAGCCGCGGACGCACGAGCCCGCCGCTGGCTCTGGCCGGCGGTGGTGATCGCCTCCGTGTTGATCGCCGTGGCCGCCTTCTTATGGGTTTACCTCAACTCTCGCGGAACCCAGTCGAAAGGCACGGAACTGGTGCGGCTGTCGTCCGATGACGGGCACTCCTACAGCCAGCCGGCCATCTCGCCCAATGGCGAATTCGTCGCCTACGTCTCGGACCGCTCCGGCAAGAAGGAGTTGTGGCTGCAACAGGTAGGCGGCGGCGATCCGATCCAGTTGACTCATTCCGGCGAATCTGTCTCGTACGCTCGTTCTTCCCCGACGGCAAGCGAATCCTCTACGTCACCACTTCCGCGGACAGCCAGAAGAGCACCATCGAAGTAATCTCCGCCCTGGGCGGCGGGGAGCCGTGAGTGCTGCTCCATGGCGGGCGGATAGAGAATTCCCAAACGCTGCTTTCCCCGGACGGGCGTCAGATCGCTTACCTTGATCGGGAGAACCGTTGTACGGGATCATGTACCTCGGCGCTTTGTACGTGAAAATGCGGCATGAAGGGCGGGAAGAGAATCGCGCCGTATACGTGGCTATTGGGGTAGGAATGGATGGGCGGAAGGAAGTGCTGGGGTTGTGGACCAGCGGCCCCGAGGGCGACCAGTTTTTGGCTGGCGGTATTGAGGGAGCTGAAGAACCGTGGCGTACGGGATATTTTGATCGCCTGCGTGGACGGACTGAAGGGCTTTCCGCAAGCCATCGAAGGGGTCTTTCCAGGGATGTGTCAAGAGTTTTGTGTAGACGGCAGTTTTTCCTTTGCGCCGCAAGCTGATCTGGGGGCCGGGAAGGCGGGAGTTCTGGTTTTGGATGTCCACTTTTCCGCAGCTCACAGTTGTGCTTGGTTTTGGTCTTTATCTTTTCATTCATAGAAGGTTTTCTTCGGGCTGCGGCGGAACTCCCGAGAGCCGCGAATAAATTACGCCGCGGCCCCCGGACCCCTGCTTCAGCGGCGTTTTTTCGTCTTGGTTTCCTCCTTCCAACTCAGGCCAGGGCGTCTTGCGGAACGCGGTCGCCCAGCCGGATAGCGAAACGTTGCAGCGCAGCCTTCCAGTTCTGCACGGGCATAGTCCATTTCTTAGCAATGTGTTCCAGCGCCAGAAACAGTAACTTCAGCGCCGCATCCGGGCTCGGAAACGACCCCCTGGTCTTGATCACTCTGCGCAGCGACATATTCAGAGACTCGATCGCATTGGTCGTGTAGATCACCCTGCGAATGTCGGCCGGGTAAGCAAAAAATGGTGTCAGGCGATCCCAGTTCCGGCGCCACATATGGCTGATGGCGGGGTACGCTCCGTCCCATTTCTCGGCAAAGGCCTCCTGTTTGAAGAAGGCCTCTTCCGCCGTGCTGGCCCGATAGATGGGCTGCAGATCCGCAGCCACGGCTTTGCGCTGCTTCGAGGACACATAGTTCAACGACGCCCGCACCTGGTGGACAATACACCATTGCACCTTGCTGCGGTGGACCCCAAGGGTGAGACAACCAGATAACCCACACCCTGCGGTTTTAATTTGTTTCGGACGTCGGTCCAGTGAGTGTTTTATGATGCCCTTTGTCGGCGAAGCGGAGACGGGCCATGCTGGCGAGCAACCTGATCGAGGAATAGCTGGCCGGTCGCGGACGATGGGCAGGGCATGTGCTTTCCGGTATGCCCTATACCGTGGCAGCGGCCCGACCGGAAAGCGGGACACGCCCCAGGGGGTAACCAGAAAGAAGGACACTTCGGACAGATAGATTCCGTCATGCCTCAGGAAACGCATTCCGAGGGTGCCCTCATTTTTCGGCTCTGCGCAAAAATCTGACGGGACCCCCAGTTTTATTGGGGTTCGGCAGAGACACGTTCCCGGAGACACGAACCGCTTCGGCCGGAGCGCCCCGGATACAAGCCTCTGCAATATCGGTAGTTTCATCAGGCTGTTCTGAGGGAGCCAGCGGGTCCGACTCGTCCTGCGGGCAGGTTACTACTGGGTTCGCCCGCTGCCGCCGATAGTTCAGATGTGACTCTGTCTCGACGCAAGACCGTGTTGCGTGGCGCGGTCCTCCTGGTCTGGGCGGCCGGCACCGCAGCCATCCAGGGACAACAATACGTCTTCCGCTATTACGGAACCGAGGATGGCCTCACCAACCTGGCGGTCAAGGTCCTCTTCCAGGACCGCTCGGGCTTCCTATGGGCGGCCACCGAGAATGGCCTGTTCCGCTACGACGGTCAGCGGTTCAGGCATTATGGCCCCACTGAGGGTCTACCGCGAGAGGTCATCCTGAGTCTGGGTGAGGCACCAGATGGTAGTGTATTGGTGGGATCGAGGGCTGGTCTATACCAGGAAAAGGGCGAGCGCTTCGCGAAGCTGGTTCCACCTGACTCCGGCGTTGTGGATGGCTACAGTGGAATTCAGTACGACGGCAAGCGGCTAACCTACATCGCAACGGATAACGGCTTGCTCGTCGCACATCAGTCCACAGATGATCCCCATCTGACCTTTCGGTTACAGCCCACGCCGGCCGCCGCGGGAGGTCGAGACGCGCATGGAGTGCTTCTGGACACGGAGGTGTTGTGGTACGGATGCGGCGTCAGCTTGTGCCGGATAGGGAAGGAAGGAACGACCGTCTTCGGTGAAACCAGCGGCCTCGCTCCCGGAAAGTGGGAGTGTATCCGCCGCGACGGCAGCGGCGACCTCTGGGTGAGTGATAGGCGGCGCTTCGAGGTGATGCGCCAAGGCAGCCAGCGCTTCGATACGTCGATTCCCTCGTTTCCAGCAGCTGCTGGATCGGGACAGTTGGCCGTGGATACCGGAGGCCGATTGCTGGTGCCTACAGTCGACGGACTGGTGATTAGCGAAGGAAAGCGATTTCGCACGGTGGGACCGCACGAAGGTCTCCGGGGACCGGTCTACTCGGTGCTTCAGGACCGGGAAGGCGCCGTTTGGGTAGGTCTGGCCGGCAAGGGCTTGGCCCGATGGCAAGGTTACGGCGAATGGGACGGCTTTTCGCCGACCACGGGCTTGGATAGCGAGCTGATCTACGAAGTCCTGCCGCTGGGTGATGGCAGCCTGTGGGTGGGCACCGAAAACGGACTGTTTCGCGGTCGCAAGGTGGGGGATCGGTGGCTCTGGCGGCGGCACGCCAGTGTCGGAAAGATCCCCGTGCACGCATTACGCTCGGACCGGGAAGGTAACCTCTGGCTCGGTACGGAGGGGTCTGGAGTCGGCCGAATCGACTCGCGGACGGATGCCATCGAGTGGTTCAAGAACTCTCGCGGGCTCGCTGCGGAGTCCCCCTATTCGTTGGCTCTGGATTCGTCGCAGCGGCTCTGGGCGGCGACCGAGTCGGGCTTGTTCGTGGCGCAGCTTCCCGAACGGCATTTCCGGCGCGTCGAACAAGTTCCGCCAGTACGTTGCTGGGTAGTATTGGAGGGGCCCGGCGGACAGGTCCTTGCCGGCGGGGTCTCCGGTCTGTACCGGCTGTCGGCGGGAAGGTGGCGCCACATCTCGACGACCGATGGATTGGAGCATGATGTCATTCTAGCGGTGGCCGCGATGAAGCCGGACGAAATTTGGGTCGGCTATTGGTTTTCCGGCCGGGTCACCCGCATACGCGTGAGTGGCGAGCATCTCTCGATGACCCACTTCGGACGCGACCAAGGTCTTCGGGGAGAAATGAGCTACTTCCTCGGTTTCGATGCGGCGGGTCGGCTTTGGTCGGGATCGGACCAAGGTGTGCGAGTTTGGAATGGAGACCACTGGACGCAGTACGACCAGAGTGACGGTCTGATTTGGA
Organism: Bryobacteraceae bacterium; assembly: GCA_049511415.1. Classification (GTDB taxonomy): domain Bacteria; phylum Acidobacteriota; class Terriglobia; order Bryobacterales; family Bryobacteraceae; genus Bog-159. The sequence goes on from JBEKYC010000046.1 coordinate 11,239, forward strand.
ACGATTGCGACTTGGGCGCCTTTGCGGCAGAGTCCGGCGGCACCGTCTGGATCGGCACCAGTGGCGGATTGGGGCGCTTTCAGGCAAGCCGCATAGAGCACGCTGTGCACCCTATTTCGACCGTATACACGAAGCTCACCCTGGGAGATCACTTAGTTGAGGCAGGACGCCTGGTTTCAACAGATCATCGATTGAACTCCCTGACAGCTCAATACTCGGCACTGACTTTCGCCCACGAGTCTTCCATCCTGTTCCGGTATCGGTTGAAACCGCTGTTTGGCGATTGGCGGGAAACGCCGCTGCACGAATTGCAGTTTCCCGGGTTGGCGCCGAACGAGTACAGCCTGGAGGTGGAGGCCCGTGAATTTGGTGGCCAGTGGAGTAAGCGGCCGGCCGTGTTCGTTTTCGAAATCCGACCGCCGTGGTGGCGCGCTTGGTGGTTTTGCGCTTTAGTCGCCAGCGCTGCTTTTATGGCAATTCGATGGGTCTGGCGTTGGCGCATGTTACAACTGATGCGGCGCCAGAAGGAATTGGAGCGCGCGGTCGCCGAACGAACGTGGGAACTCCGGCGGGAGAAGCAGGACTTGCTGGTGGCCCGAGAAGCTCTTCGCGAGCGAGCCATTAAGGACGGGCTGACCGGGCTTTTCAACCGTAGCGCGTTCTTCGACATCCTGGACAGGGAACTCTCCCGGACTAACCGTCAAAACGGCTCGTTGGCTTTGATCATGGCGGACCTGGATCTATTCAAGAAAATTAACGACACCTACGGGCACCTGGCTGGTGATGTGGTTTTGCAGGAATGCTCGCGCCGCATTCTGGCTTGGGTGCGGCCTTATGACACCGTGGGGCGCTATGGAGGAGAGGAACTCGTAGTATTAATGCCCGAGTGCCGCCTGGAAGAAGCCACCGAGCGGGCCGAACGAGTGCGGAGAGCCATCGCTGAGCAGCCAATTGCCACGTCGGCAGGGGCGATATCGGTGACTTGCAGCTTTGGGGTCAGCGCGACGACCAGCTTGGCAGCCAAAGCGGAGGAGTTGGTGGATTGCGCTGACCAGGCGCTCTATTGCGCAAAGGAGCATGGGCGAAACTGCGTCATGCCTTTTCCTTCCGAAGGTGCCCTCGCGAGAGTGGCAAAACCTTCTGAAACACGCTCACGCTGAATCGCCTCCAGGACTGGCCGGCATTAGGTAATCGGAAACCGTCGCCTGACCGACGGCACAACTGGCGGCTATCTGGCGCTGTGACAGCCCTAGGGAATGCAGTCTGAGTACTTCTTTGATCTTGCGCATGGGCAACCTCTCTTGCGGCAACTTGGATCCTCCACCTTCCAGTGGAGGCCGGTTCGTCGCCGGCTCGCCCAGCGCGCTTCATGAAGACGGCTTAATAAAATGATTCCGACGATGCCGATCAGCATTCCGAGGACTGCCAAAGAGTGATCGGCTTCCCGTCGGAATCGTGATCGCCATCATCCCGGAATCGTGATCGGCATCAGTTCGGAATCGCGATCACCATCACCTCGGAACGCTGATCGGCATCGCTCGGAATACGCACTAAGCTACATGACCGTGTACCGGACGTTAAAGGGAAAACCCGGATGGTTTCAGTATGGCCGAACCATTCGTGTCACTGACAGTTTGTACCGTGCGTGGTTAGCCTCTATTCAATTAGGGATGTCGCTGGACGAATACCTCAGCTTGGCAGAGGCCGTTTAGTTACCATCTGAGAACGGCCCTGCTTTTGATCAGTCTTTTTCGCCATTTTCTTCATGGCTCCGCCAGTACCGCTGCCGCTTCCATTTGTTCAGCCCGACAGAATTTGGCATAGTGTTTCTGGTCTGTTCGGTGTCTCCAAGGTATTGCGCGACAATTCGGAGCGGCACTCCGACTTGTAGCAGCATGGCGGCAAAGGTATGGTGGAATTTGTGCGGGTGCGGGCGCTCTGCGAAATGGGTGCCATTCTTCATAGGCCATCCGTCCTTCTCCATCAACTTCCGCCAGCGTGAAAACATCGTTGGCTCTAGAGCGCCGTGAGGTGATGTTCGTGCGGAGCTTCCCTTTCCCACTCCAAAAGAAATGGCGTCCCTGCCGCTCAGAAAGCTCCTGGAGTGCCCGTACTACATTGGGGTGACCCGGAAGGTTGCTGGCCTGAATCGGGATGTGTATGAAGTTCACTTCCCGTTGCTCCTTCGTCTTCGTGGGATGACACCAGAGAGCGTGCGTGTAGCCGTAGGCACTGAATGGTACCAGCTGGCGCCTTTCCAGCCGCACCACGTCTGAAATTCTCAGGCCGGTATAACGGAGCGTCCAGATAAACACGAGAATTTCCCAAGCGTTTGGCTGGCCGGTGCACTTCACTTTGAAGCCATGTCCGTCCGTTTTCAGTTCGGTGGCCTTGAAGATGTATTCCAATTCCCGATCGCTGAACGGCTCTTTCGGTTCGATTACCTTGGACGCTTTCATGCCATGTTCGGCGCTGGCCCAATTATCAGAGACCCATTCCCGGCTGACGACAGAACCGTATGAATTCTCGCAGCGTGCCGACATGCTTGGATGAGGTGTTCTTTGCGAGCGCCGGGGCCGGTACCGTTTCTCCCCGCTTCGGCTTGCGGTTGTGCAGCGGGTTCAGGTTCTTCCATTAATCTCGGAAGTCGGCCCAAACGCTTGCGTTGTCCATTTCCTGTATGAAGGTGATCCGTTTCGATTCGGCAAACGGTATCAACCGCAGTTCCACCAGGCGCTTCACATCGGCAAGCCGTTCGTCACCGACTCCCGGTTGGTTCTTTTTTGTGGTGAGGAATCTCTGTACGGCTTTGGGAACCGCAACGAGCTCGTCAACCGCGTTGACGTGTTCGACAGGCGGTTCCGTGCTGCCCCATGCGATCCAATGCTCGCGCACCTTCCTGGCGTCTTCCCACGTCCGGGTACCCGTGCTCTTCGGAGCAGGTACATTTTGACGCTGTTGTTGTTAGAGCGTGCCTTCGGTATAGATGGTGCAAGAGCAATCGACCACGGCTCTTCTGCGCTTGCGCTTAATCGTGTCCTCTTCGTAGATGCGGAAGTCCTTTGGGTATGTGCCTGTGCAGGAGCTTGTGTGGCGTCGGAACAGCTTCAGGTTGACAGGTGGCATTCAACGTTTGTGTTACCCATGATGTCACCCGGAAGCAATACCTATATTATCTTTATTAAATTGTGTTAATTACACTGGCGGAAGCTAGTGGGAGTCGAACCCACCTGCAATACGTAAGCACCGCACAACGGGTTTGAAGCCCGCGCCCAGCACCGGCCAAGATTAGCTCCCGTAACGATTGTAGCGGCTTTGGAAGACTGATAGCCTGACCACCATCACTCCCGAACCAAGAAGGCGGCGTCGGTTTCGCTTGCCCGAAATGGCTACCGGTTACTGGGCTTCAGTACAATAAAGGGACCATGGGCAAACTCCTGCTTACTTTTCTGCTGCTCGGGACGGTGTGCTGGGCGCAGGAGCGTATTCCTATCATTCTGGACACCGACATCGGCGATGACATCGACGATGCGCTGGCGCTGGCCCTCGCGTTGCAATCGCCGGAACTGGATGTGCGCGCCGTCACAACCGTGATCGACGACACGGAAACCCGCACGCGTCTGGCCTGGAAAGAAATGGGACTCTACGGGCGGCACGACATCCCGCTGGCCACCGGCGCTTCCGAGCCGCTGCTCGATCCGGTACGCCCGCAGCGCGCCCGCCAGTTCGAAGTGCTTTCGGATACCGACACGGTTCCCGCCGCCGCCCACCGCCGTGCCGCGGATCTCATCATCGATACGCTGATGGCGTCCGAGAAGCCTATCACACTGGTGCCCATTGGTCCCCTGACCAACATCGCGTTAGCGCTCAAGAGCGGGCCGAATATCCGGCCGAAGATCGCGCGTATCGTGTTGATGGGCGGCGCGTTCCACATGCTGTATCAGGAATACAACATCTGGCGCGACCGGATAGCCGCCGAGATCGTATTCTCTTCGGGCGTGCCGATTACGGCCGTGGGCCTCGACGTGACCACACGCTGCAAGCTGGAAGGCGCGGACCTGGCTCGTTTGCGGGCCGCCGCCAACCCTGCTTCACAATTCCTGGCAAAGCTCATCGAACTATGGCAGGACGGCCATCCCAATCAATTTCCCACCTTGCACGATCCGCTGGCGGTGGCCTCCGTCGTCAGGTCCAACCTGATCGAAACGCAACTTGGCAGCGTGCAGGTGGAGACGGGCTGTTGCGTGGCTAATGGCATGACGATGTTCAAGCCCGCCGATCAACTGCCGGCGGGGCAGCATGCCAACACGCTCATCGCCAGGGACGTGAACGTGCGCGGCTTTCTGGATCTGTTTCTGGACCGCGTGACAGCGGCGCCGCGCGGCAAGTAAGACTCACGCCCCGCGCAGCGCTCGTAAATCGATTCCGAGCTGCTGGCACTTCTTATAAAGGTGACTGCGCTCCAGCCCCAACGCCTTCGCCGAATCGGTCATGCGCTGATGGCGTTTCAATTCGGCCTGGATCACGTCACGCTCGAACGCCTCGGTGCGCGCGGCGAGCGTACCCGTTCCCGAGGATGCGCCCGAGGGGGCGGCTCCCTGCGGCAGCGCCAGCCGCACGGCTTTCGCATCCACGTCGCCTTCGGAGAGCAGCAGCAGCCGCTCGACCACGTTGCGCAGCTCGCGCACATTGCCGGGCCATGCGTATCCGCGCAGCAAAGCAATGGCTTCCGCGGTCACCGCCTTGGGCTTCCATCCGTTGATCTCCGAAACCTGCCGGGCGAAGTGATCCACCAGGGCGGGGATATCTTCCTGGCGTTCGCGCAACGCCGGCAGCGCCAGCGGGAAAACGTAAATTCGATGGTAAAGATCCTGGCGGAAGGCGCCGCGCTGCACCATCTCATCCAGGTTGCGATGCGTGGCCACGATCACGCGCACATCCACTGCAAGCGAACGGTCGCCGCCGATGCGCTCCACCTGCTTCTCTTCGAGCACGCGCAGCAGCTTGGCCTGCATTACCGCAGGCATATCGCCGATCTCGTCCAGAAACAACGTGCCGCGATGCGCCTGCTCGAACTTGCCCAAGTGCCGGGAGATCGCCCCCGTGAACGAACCTTTTTCGTGGCCGAAGAGTTCGGATTCGATGAGTTCGCCGGGGACCGCCGCGCAATTCAAGGTAACGAAGGGACCGTCGCGCCGCGGACTGCGGTCGTGCAGCGCGCGCGCGATCAGTTCCTTGCCCGTGCCGGTCTCGCCCAGGATGCAGACGCGCGATTCGCTAGCGGCGACGCGGTCCACCTGCGCCATCACGCGGCGCATGGCTTCGCCCGCGTGCACAATCTCGTGCTTGCCCACGCGCTGCCGCAACTGCCGGTTCTCGTCTTCCAGGCGCTTCATGCGGATGACGTTGTCGATGGTGAGCATCAGCTTCTCGGTGGAGAGCGGCTTTTCCAGAAAATCGATGGCTCCCAGGCGCGTGGCGCGCACCGCCATCTCGATATTGGCCTGCCCGGAGACCATGACCACGGGCACATGCGCGCCTTGCGCCCTCAGATCTTCCAGCATCGCGAGGCCGTCCTTGCCTGGCATAACGACGTCGGAGAGCACCACGTCGAAGCGCTCGTTTTTGATCAGATCCAGCGCGCGCTGAGCATTGTCACAAACGGTAGCCTCGTGACCGGCCAGGCGGAAGGCGCGTGACAAAGAGGCCAGGGTGTTGGAATCGTCGTCGACGATGAGTACGTGAGCCAATCTCTACTATAGCCGCCTGATCGGCTTGCAATTGGGTACCATGCGTCCATGGCGGCCGACATTCCGCGGGACAACTCCAACGGCTACGAGCAACATGCCGAGCCCTTTATGCGCGCGCGCAATCCACGCATCGGCGGCGCCTCCGTCCGGGACTGGACGCAAATCGCTGCCCGGGGGTGCCGCCATCCTCGACCAGGGAAGTGGCCGCGGCATGCCGATTTCGCAGTCCCTGCTTGCCGAAGGCTTCGATGTTTGGAACATAGACGCTTCCTCCCGGTAGATTGCCGCATTGCGCGATAGTCGCCTGGGTTTGCTCTGCCTGCCGCCCGCCGATGTGTAGACCGTTCTCATAGGCAAGGTCGCCAGGGCGTTGTGCCCGGGTGGTAAGTTCCTGTTTACCGCGCCACAGCCGGCGGTCACGTGGCTCGACCCGATTACGGGACGCGAGTCGGTTTCACTGGACGCCGAAACGATTAACCGGATCGTGCGCGCGAGGGGCATGATTTTGACCGGCGAAGCATCGGACGAAGGCGACCATCTTTACTACTTTGCGGCCAGTGATGCGTGAACATCTTCCGGTCAGATGGTGGCCACGGGCATGTCCGTCAGCACGTACTCGATGTTCTTTACGATTACCGGCCAAGCAAGAGCCATAAATCACTTGACTCACATGGTACACGCGGGGAATGGCCTTGCGTTATGGTTTCAGCCCAAGCGCACCGCGTGGCGCTCACGGTCATCGGGGGAGTTATTGAAAGCATGGGGAAGATTCTTGGAAGTTGGGGTTGTTATTGGGCCTCCTATTGCAATCCCATAGAAGAAGGCGCATACTCATATGGGGAAGCAATAGATGGATAAGAAGCAGGATGTTTGGCAAGGTACTCTGGCGCTGATGATCTTGAGGACTTTGGAGTCCAGAGGAGCGATGCACGGATATGGAGTCGCCCGGCGGATCGAACAGGTCAGCGGAGACCGCCTGATGCTGAACTACGGGACGGTGTACCCGGCGCTGCTGAAACTGGAGCAGGAAGGCTATATCACTTCCGAGTGGGGCGCTTCCGAAAATAACCGTAAGGCGAAGTTCTATAAGCTGACTCGCGCGGGGCAGGCGCAACTCAGAAAAGAAACCCGGCAGTGGGAGGAGACGGCCGACATCATCGCCCGGTTCTTGGCGCCGGAGGAGCCGGTGTGAGAGATATCGCCGTGGGAAGTCTGCGCCGATTTCTGGTCCGGCTTGCCGGCCTGTTCCGTAAGGGGCGACAGGAACAGGAAATGGCGGAGGAGTTCGAGTCGCACTTCTGGATGCACGTGGAGGAGAATCTGGGCCGCGGCATGGATGCAGCGCAGGCGCGGCGAGAAGCGAGGCTGAAGTTCGGAGGCATCGACCAGACCAAGGAATCGATGCGTGAGGGTGCAACCATCATGACGCTGGAAACTACGTGGCGGGATCTTCGCTACGCGATGCGCGGGCTGCGCGGGAATCCGGGGTTTGCCGCGGCCGCGATTCTTTCGCTGGCGCTGGGAATCGGAGCGAGTGTCGCCATCTTCACGTTGGCGGACAATCTACTTCTGCGGCCGCTGCCGTATCGCGAACCGGGCCGGTTGATGATGGTGTGGGAAGTCAGCCCACCCGGACTAATTCGCAACTCGGTGTCGCCCGGCAATTACCTCGACTGGAAAGCCCAGAACCACGCGTTCGAGAGCATAGCGGCATTTGGTGAACAGCCGGCCGCAGTCACCGACGGCGCACGGGTGGAAGAACTGCAGGAACAATTCATGAGCGCGGACCTGCTGCCCATGCTCAGCGTCCGGCCGGTGCGCGGGCGCCTGTTCACCGCAGCCGAGGACCTGCCCGAGGCTCCCAACGTGGTGGTGATCAGTTACCGGCTGTGGCAAAGCTGGTTTGGCGGCGATGACGGCGCGATAGGACGCACCATACAGGTGAAGTCGCGCCCCGCTACGGTAATCGGCGTAATGCCGCCGGGGTTCTACTTTCGCAACCGCAATGTGGACCTGTGGGAAGCCATGGGGCTGGATCCGGCTCGCGACTATCGCAAGGATGCCGGGCGGTACCTGATGTGCGTGGCGCGCCTTAAGCCGGGCATCACGCGGGATCGGGCGCAGACGCAAATGACGGTGATTGGGCGGCGGCTCGAATCCGAATATCCGCAGTTCAATACCAACTGGAAAGTGAATGTGGAACCGCTGCGCGACTCGCTGGTAAGCGAAGTGCGGACCTCCATGCTGGTGCTGTTGGGCGCAGTGGGGCTGCTGCTGGCGGTAGCCTGCGCCAACGTAGCGAACCTGCTTCTGGCGCGCTACACCGCGCGCCGCCGGGAGATGGCGGTGCGGGTGGCGATCGGCGCGGGCCGCGGCCGCGTGGTCCGCCAACTCATCACCGAGAGCGTGGTGCTGGGGCTGGCCGGTGGGGTCCTGGGTGTGGTTTTGGCGCGCTGGGCCGTATTGGGCCTGCTGGCGCTGGCGCCGGTGGATTTATCGCGGAATATCGTGGTGGCGGTAGATTACCGGATCGTGCTGTTCGCGGTGGGGGTTCCGCTGTTGACGGGAATCATCTTCGGCCTGGCCCCAAGCTTGGTGGCTTCGCGGGCCGACCTGACGCTCGGGCTTCGGGAAGATAGCCGTGGGAGCGTGGGCGGCGCCGGAAGTTTGCGAGCCGGGCTAGTGGCAGCGGAGGTAGCGCTGTCTGTCATTTTGTTGGCGGGCGCCGGGCTGCTCTTCCGCAGCCTGGCCGGGTTGCAGGGCGTGGACCCGGGACTGAACCCTGCGCACCTGCTGACCTTCCGGGTGCAGATTCCAGAGGCGCGTTATCGTGGAGCGCCTCAGCGAGCGGCGTTTTTCACGCGGGCACTGCAACAAGTTGGAAGATTGCCGGGTGTGGAATCCGCCAGCGCGGTGAGTTACCTCCCGTTCAACGGCGGGGCTGCAGGAACGGACCTGGCGATCGCTGGACGGCCGCCGGCGAAGCCTGGCGACGGAATGGGCGCCACCGTCCGCACGGTGATGCCGGGCTATTTCCGGACTTTCGGAATTCCGCTAAAAAGAGGCCGGGATTTCACGGCCGCGGACAACACGCCAGACTCGGCATACCGGTTTATCGTGAACCAGGCGTTTGTGGAGAAATACATGCGGGGCGAGGAGCCGTTAGGGCAGCAGATCAGCGTCGACATGGACGACAAAAATCCCTTGGGCGAAATTATCGGTGTGGTGGGCAACGTGAAGGAAGACGCGCTCGATCGGGATCCCGAGCCAACGGTGTACTACATCCACGCGCACCTGGCTTACACCGGCATGGTGTTCGTGGTGCGCACCGATGTCGATCCGCTCAGCCTGGCGGGCGCTGTCCGGCGCGTGATTCACGATATCGATCCGGCGCAGCCGGTGGCTCAAACCCAGACCATGGAGACGGTTGTGCGAGAGACGTTCGCGCGCCAAACGTTCAGCGCTTTGCTGCTCGGCGGGTTTTCGCTGGTGTCGCTGGTGCTGGCGGCAGTGGGAATTTACGGCGTGCTGGCGTACGCCGTAGCGGAGCGGACGCGCGAGATCGGGGTGCGCGTGGCCTTGGGTGCGGACCCTCGCCGAATCTTGGCGCTGGTGCTGGGCAGCGGGATGCGCGTCGTACTGTTCGGCGCCCTGTTGGGGACGGGCGGCGCACTGGCGCTAACCGGTTTGCTGAAAAGCCTACTGTTCGGGGTGAAGGCCCACGATCCGGCTACGTTTGCCACGGTGCCGGTGGTGCTGATCGCGGTGGCGCTGTTGGCCGCCTATCTGCCGGCGCGGCATGCGTCGCGGCTGGCGCCGGTGGATGCGCTGAAGGTGGAGTAGGGCCGGCCAGTTTAAGGCGTAAGCCTTTCCGCTTGCGCAAACCAAGGCTGCCCGACCGTTATGATCCGCGCCCCCCCACTACGGGCCCTAACGCCATCGCAACCTGATTCCGCACAAATACGGACCGGCGTCAAAACGGGGCTGGTTCGGGGCGGTGCTTCACAGGCTGTTCGTTCCCTTGACGGTAAGTAAACGGTCCAATTACAATCGCGGCATGCCACGGAAAGTCATTCTGGGATATGGAATCAGCATCGATGGGTATATTGCGCGACGGAACGGCGCCATGGATTATCTGGTGATAGACAAAGAAGGCGAAGCGGTGATGGCAGACTTCTTCGCCAAGATCGACACCACCATCATGGGGCGCAAGACAGCGGCCGCGACGGCGGAAATGCGCAAGAGTGGCGAGATGCCGGAGATGCCGGGCATCTCCAACTACGTATTCTCGCGACGTTGGAAGCCGGGCAAACGCGACGGATTCGAAGTGGTGAGCGGATCTCTGACAACCTTCGTGAGGAAGCTAAAACGCCGCAAAGGGAAAGACATCTACCTGGGCGGCGGGGGCCAGTTGTGCCGCAGTTTCCTGTAGGAGGATTTAGTCGACGAACTCTTCATCGGTATTGGTCCCGTTCTTTTAGGTGATGGCATCCCCGGCTTCCCGGGCAAGTTCCCGCAACGCGACTTCAAATTGACAGAGTGCAAGTCCTACTCGAATGGATCGGCCGCGCTACGCTACGAGCGGAGGCGGACGAAGACAAGCCGATAATCCGGCTCGTGGCTTCATTTAGGACCATGACCACAACCCGAGTTTGGGCCATATTTCGCTGCGCAAAGCCTATGGGTAGGCACGTCAAGGATATCGGAAGATTAGCTTCGTCCCTACTCTGAAGGCACGTTCCCAGTTATCGCAAGGTGGCGTAGGGCAGCGCAGCCAGAGCTGTTACCGGATGGGACCACACAGTCACATGTGGGGAGCAGAGGCATCCACTCCTCATCGGCGGCGCTGCTGACAGGAGTTCATCAAACTTCGGTGCGCCCGGCGCACGGCTACCGCGCATACGTGATATGTTGCACTCGTGCGCTTCGCATTTCTACTTGGGGTTTGCGCAACCGGGTGCTTCTGTGCCGCTCCCATGGGATGGAACTCCTGGAACAGTTTTGCCAACATCGTAAATTCTCAAATCGTTCAGCAGCAGGCCCAAGCTCTGTCCGCGAATGGCATGAAGGAAGCCGGTTACGAGTATGTGGTGATCGACGAGGGTTGGTGGCTGGGCGAGCGGGACGCCGCAGGCAACATCGTGGTGAACCCTAAGCAGTGGCCCGCCATCAGGGCCGGCCAGAAAGACGGCGACATGGTCAACATCGCCGATTACATTCACAGCTTGGGGTTGAAGGCCGGGATCTACACGGACGCGGGTCACAACGGTTGCAGCATGTACCCCGACTCCGGCCCGAAGTACATCCATACCGGCAGCGAGGGGCATTACGAACAGGACTTAGTGCAGTTCTCGAAGTGGGGCTTCGACTATGTGAAGGTGGACTGGTGCGGCGGGGCGGAGGAGAAACGGTCGGGCGCGGTCCAGTATGCGCAAGTTGGCCGCGCCGTCCAACATGTGGAAAAGATCACGGGGCGCAGATTGTTCCTCTCCATCTGCGAGTGGGGCAGCCAGAATCCCTGGTTCTGGGCTCCGGGAGTCGGCGGCGTCGAAAGCACCATCTGGCGCACCGGCGGCGACATCATCCCGCCTGTGGTGGAGAGCCTGCACGATCCCGATCACAACAAACGAGTTATCACGCTCAAGAATGTGCTCGACTCGTTCCAGGCCGGTATGCATCCGGAAGCGCAGCACACCGGCTACTACAACGATCTGGACATGATGGTGATGGGGATGCGCGGCATGACGGATGCCCTCGACCGCATCCACATGGGGCTATGGGTGATGGCGAGCGCACCGATGATGGTGGGTTCGGACCTGACGCGGCTATCGCCGGCAACCTTGTCTCTGCTGAAGAACAGGGAAGCGCTCGCAATTCACAATGACCCATACGGTTTACAGCCCATCAAAGTCGCCGAACCCACTCCTGGCCTCCAGGTTTGGGCGAAGCCCATGGCAGTTGCCGGACGACGCGCGGTCGCCATACTAAACCGTACAGACAGTTCCGCGCCAGTGAAGATCGATTGGGGCAAGCTTGGATTGGTTGGCACTCCGCGCTCGTTGCGCGAGGTGTGGAATGGACGGGATTTCACCGCGGCTGACTCGGCTTTCTCCGTGCCCGCGCACGATCTCCTGCTCCTATCCGTGGACGGCGAAGATAAAAAACCGGCCGAGTATCAGGCAAACCAATCAAGCATCGCCGGGATGCAAGCGACCAGCGGTCCGACGTTCGTGCGCCTCGAGTACGCCAACACTTCCGGCCATGTTGCGGTGGTCCGTGTGAAAAGCACATCGGGCCTTTCCACCGCCCTCGCCCTGGGTCCGACCGCTGGATCAGACACTGGCACTGCCGGCTTCCTCTTGCCCGGTGGAACCGCAGACCTGTCGTTCGAGGCACAGATTGTCGCGGTGCGCAAGCTCGCCGTTTATTCCTGGTGATCGCATAAATTGGATGGCCTCCACCGAATTCTGGTGCTGGGCAGCGGGATGCGCGGCGTGCGTCGCGGCCAGAATCGCGCAACCACAGCCGTCCTTCGCCCACGCGCTACGCATCCCTCAGCGCAGCCATCGGGTCGATCCGGGACGCCCGCCGCGCAGGCGCCCAACAGGCCAAGCCCGCGATCAGAAGCAGCAGGATGACCACCGTGGCGATGGCTGCCGGGTCGCGCGGTTCGGTATCGAAAAGGAAACCCCCGATCAGTTTTCCCGCCGCCAACGCAACCGCCACTCCGGCCACCAAGCCAGCAAACACCGGTCGAATTCCCTGCCGCAAAACCAGCGCCGAAACTTGCGATGCTTGCGCGCCCAACGCAATTCGAATCCCGATCTCGCCCGTCCGCCGGGCCACACTGTAGGAGATCACGCCATAGATCCCCAGGCACGCCAATAGCAGGGCCGCCCCGGCAAAGGCGCCTGCCAGTAATGTCTGGAATCTTCGGCGGCCAGTCGACTCCGACAGGATCTGGCGCATGGTGAGCACGTTTGCCAATGGCAGATCCGCGTCCAACGCATGCATCGCGGACCGCAGCGCGTGGGCCATGGTCGAAGGATCCTGCGAGGTTCGTATCACATAGGTCGCATTGCCCCAGACGCTTCCCTGCCAGTACGTTCCATCCCAATAGGGAACGTAGACCATCGGCGCAGGCTGCTTCTCCGGACTGTCCGTACGTACATCGGCGACTACACCAATCACCTCGACCCACTCGGGTCTAGGATCGTTCCGGAGCCGCTTCCCCAGCGGATTCTCTCCCGGCCAAACCTCGCGCGCCGCGCTCTCGGAGACCAGCGCTACTTTGTGAGACTGGTCGCGTGTGGTTGGGAACCTGCCTTGCCGTAACGCGATTCCCATGGTTTCGAAGTAACGCTCGCTGACAAAGCGGTAATAGGCTGGTGGCCGCTCTGCCCTGGGCCGCGGATCGCCTTCCTTGGTGATCGTATCGCCCCAGACTTGAGCCTTTAAGGGCAGCGAGCTGATCAGCCCGGCCGACCGCACACCTGGCAGCGTTTCGATCTTTTCGAGTGCCCGCTGGTGAAACAATGCGCGTTGACTGTCGGTTTGATACCGCGAACCCGGGAGCGACAGATCGGCGGTGAGAATGTGATCCACACGATAACCCCGCTCGACATTCGTGACCCGAAAGAAACTCACACCGAGCAGCGCGGCCACCACCAGCAGCACCGTGCTGAGCGCCACTTCCAGTCCGACCAGCCATTCACGTGATCGCAGCCTGGAGCGGTCTTCGGTATACGAGCGGGAACCGGATCGAAGAGCGTCCCCAGGCTCCACTCCAGTCGCGCGGATTGCCGGCCATATGCCGCAAAGCATCCCACAGCCGGCCGACACGCCGAAGGCGAATAACAGCGTCATGAAGCTGACGTGCACTTCGTCCAGCCGTGGAATATCGATCGGAGCCGTGTTCACCAGGACCCGTACTCCGGCGTATGCCAGCAGAACCCCGAGCGCTCCGCCACTGAACGCAATCAGCAGGCTCTCTGCGAGAACGGGCCGGAATAAGTGGCCGGCGCCCGCGCCTAAGGCCCGGCGAATGGCGGCGTCGCGCGCCCGTTCGTTCGCACGCACCAGCATCAGATTGCCGAGATTTACGCAAATGATTAGCAAAACCACCCCCACCGCCGCCAGCAGCAGTGTCAGCGGCGCGCGCGCCCCACTCGTGACCTGCTCGTGCAGCGGGACCAAATGAGCGCTCAATTCGATCTTCATGTCGCGCCCCGCGTCCGCGATAGCGGCGGTCATCTGCGCCTCTGCTCTTGCCGGATTCACGCCCGATCGCAACCGGATCAAGGAAGCAAAATTGAACTGGCCGAGGCGGCGCAGTTTTGCCCAGTTGAACCCCATCGGCTTAAAGATCTCGGCGCGCTTCGGAAATTGATTCAGAGGACCCACCTGCTCCCCGGACGGAAAGCGAAAGTCGTGCCGCAGCACCCCGATCACGATATTGGGCTCGCCGTCTATGCGTATCGGTTCTCCGATCACGCTGGGAGCGGCTCCCAGCCGGCGCCGCCAGAATGAGTCGCTAACCACCACGGAATTGTTGGCGCCAGGTTGATCGTCGGCTTCCACGAACGTCCGGCCGAGTTGCGGTTCGACTCCCAGGACCTGAAAGAGTTCCCAGGTACAGGTGGCACCCTCTATTTGTTCCGGGCCGCCGTCGCCGGTGAGGTTGAATGAGGCTGGATTCAATAGTGCACCGGCTGCACAGGAATCGCATAGCTCCTGCCACGACCGGAAGTGCGCCGCGTTTACAGGGAGAGGCGGGTGCATCGAGGCCAGTTGCGGCGCCGACTCCGCAGCCGCAAAGAGCCGTTCGGGCTCCTTATATGCAATCGGGTTCAGTAACACACCTTCGACGACGGAGAATATCGTCGTAACCGCGCCGATTCCTAACGCCAGGGTCAGAATTGCGAATGCGGCGAATGTTTTCTCGCGAGAAAAGACACGAAGGGCTTGTCTCATATCCACTAATACTCTGCCTCTCGCCCGCGGTTACAATTTCTCCTCACGGGACTGGCGGGTTTTCCCTGGTGTGGCTGGTGCTGGCGTAAGTGGTAATGGAACGGACTTGCGAGATGCGTCGCGGCCGGCGCCGCTGGACGCACTGAAGGGGGAGTAGCGCCGGACTCCCAGATTTGTGTTAGAGTGCCGTGAAGCCAAGCTGGGGGATTTCATTGTCGATTCGTTATTTCGTTTGCTTTGCAGTGAGCGTCGTCTGTTTGCAGGCGCAGGTTTCCGATGAGACCGCCGCGGCGGTGGATCGGTTGGTGGCAAAGGCGCTGGCGGAATCGGGTACGCCCGCCGTATCGATCGCGATCGTCAAGGACGGCAAGGTGGCGCTGGCGAGGGCGTACGGCGACGCCCGGCTGGATCCGAAGAGCGCGGCCACGGCCGGGATGCGCTTCTCGATCGGCTCGGTGAGCAAGCAATTCCTGGCCGGGGCGATCCTGCTGGCGGCGGAGGATGGCAAGCTGTCACTGAATGACCGGGTTGCGAAGTACCTGCCTAACCTGACGCGCGCCAACGACATCACGATTCAGCAGTTACTCTCGCATACGGCGGGTTATCAGGACTACTATCCACAAGACTACGTGCCTCCGTTCATGCGAGAACCGGTGACAGCCGAAGGCATCCTGGAGCGGTGGGCGACCAAGCCGCTGGACTTCGAGCCCGGAACCGCGTGGCAATACAGCAATACCGGATTCGTCGCGGCGGGCCGGGTGCTGGAGAAGGCCACCGGCATTCCGGCATGGGAGTTCCTACGGACACGGATTTTCGCGAAGCTCGGGATGGAGTCCGTTTACGACCTGGATCATCAGCCGCTTTCCGGCGCGGATGCGGCCGGCTATATCCGCTATGCGATCGGGCCGCTGCACGCGGTAACTCCGGAGGCCTCGGGGTGGCTGTTCGCGGCGGGAGAATTGGCGATGACCGCGCGCGATCTGGCGCTGTGGGATGCCGGATTGATCAACGGGAGCGTGCTCAGCCGCGGATCGTTCGCGGAGATGATCACGCCGGTGCGGCTGAGGAACGGTGCGCCCACTGCGTACGCGCTGGGGATCGGGGTATCGGACGCGAACGGGCACTTGAGGCTGAGTCACGGCGGCGCGGTCTCGGGCTTCACCAGCCAGAACACGATCTGGCCGGATTTGAAGCTGGCGGTAGTGGTGCTCTCGAACAAGGACGGCTCGACCGCGCCGGGGCGGATCACACGGGGGCTGGAGGCGCTGTTGCTCGCGCCGGCGCAGGATCCGGATGCGGCGAGGCTTCTGGAACAGGCGCGAACGATTTTCGCCGATCTGCAGGAAGGCCGGTTGGACCGAGTGCTGTTCACCGCGAATGGCAATTCGTATTTCACTGGGGAAGTAATCGGCGACTACGCGGCCAGCCTGAAACCCCTCGGCCAACCCAAGAGTTTCGAGCTTCTGCGTGCCGGGCTGCGCGGCGGATTCACGGAGCGCAGCTACCGGATTATGTTTCCGGAGAAAACGCTGAATCTGGTGGTACGGGCGGCGATGGACGGCAAGCTCGAACAGTATCAGATCTCCGAATGACCGGGGCACTCGCGCTACTTTGGGAGCACGTAACCAGCACACGCGGGTAGGCGCCCCCGGCGCGCGGATGCCGCATGCCACCGTGGCTCGACACCATCACCAAGGGCTGCGCGAAAAAGGTGCGTTCACAGGGAGTCTGTGTGTACCGACGCCAGTTGCGTGCTGACTCCGCAGCCAACTCGCCCCGGTGCCCTTCGATCGGAGTCATTTGCAGGTTCAAGTAAGTATCCGGGCCGTGCCGCCTGCTGGGTAGGAAGCTTCGGCCCATCAAGTGATCACCATCGATCTGATTCGCACGTTGGAATCCAACGTGCTTGATTTCCTAATATGATCACTGTCGCGGGCGTTTTCCATCTCTATCGGACGGCACGAGAGGCTGCGGACGCGTTGGGACGCGCCGGATTCCGGGACAGTCAGGTCAATCTGCTGTCTCCAGCCTCGTCGGAGCAGGAGATCCACAGCATCCCAACATCGGATACCGAACAGCCGGGCGTGGGCGCCGCGATCGGAGGCATGCTGGGTGGCGCGGTAGGCGTGGCTGGGGGACTCGAATTGGGAATGGCGGCGGCGGTGCTGATTCCCGGTGTCGGACCGGTATTGGCGTTCGGCCTTGCCGGGGCGGCGTTATTCGGCATGGGCGGCGTGCTGGGCGGGGCCGCTTTGGGTGACGCGGCCGAGGACAAGAACAACGGGGGCATCCCTTCGGATGAGGTCTTCTTCTACGAAGACGCTTTGCGGCAAGGGCGGTCCATCGTCCTGGTGCTTGCGGGCGACCATGCGGAGGAACTGCGGGCGCACAAGGTATTGGCGGACGCCGGGGCGGAGAGCATCGACGCGGCGCGGAAGGATTGGTGGCTTGGGTTGCGCGATGCGGAAGCGGAACACTATCGGGCCTTGGGGCGCAACTTCGAGTTGGATGAGGACGTGTACCGCGCCGGGTTCGACTCGGCCCTGCGCCGCGAATGCCGCGGCAAATCCATCGACGAGGAGAACGAGTGCCTGAAGTGGTGGTATCCGGATGTCTGGGATTCCGAGCCGTTCCAGCGGGGCTATGAGCGCGGCCGGCAGTACCGGGAACAGCAAGCCACGGGCGCGGCTCTAACAGCACACTCAACCTCGCCCGCCGGATAGCGGGCGGGAACCGGCCGTTTGAATCGGACTGACTAGCGTTCCAGCAGAGCGTAAAAAGGAGACCGCAGATGTTTCTAGGATTGTTCGTAATTCTGATCGTGTTGTGGCTGTTGGGTTTTTTCGCGTTCCACGTCGCCAGCGGGCTGATTCACATTCTATTAATCATCGCCCTGATTTCCCTGGTGTGGCACTTCGTTAGGGGTCGTTAGCGTGGCTTGAAATTGCGGATGATATTTGGCCGTGTGCTTGCTAGGGTTAATGCAGGCGGGCTGTCCTGGCGGTGACCATTTCTGCTGCTTCTGGAACAGCCTTGGCCGCGCCGAAGAAGAGCAGCGTCAGGCGCGGTACGGGACAGCCCCTCGCAAAACGCCGCGGGCGCGCGTGCAGATTCCGCTGGAATTGGTGCAGTTCCTGCTCCGTGAGAAACCGGCGGCGCTCCGTCGCCGGGCGCGATCGGATTTATGGGCGCACTCTGAAGGACACGCTGCGCATAAGCGTGACGATGGGTGTGGCCACCTGGATTGTTCCCGTCGTGGCGCCGACAGGCACCGACGTGGGGATTGCCGAGCCGGATGAATTGACGTGAAGGCGGCAGGCGAACTGACGCTGGTCGCGCCCCCAAGGTGGTTTTCAAGGATGGCGAGCGCGGTTTTGGAGCGTCCCGAGTCCGGCAGCGGGCTGACGAACGGGCTCTCCCCGGCGGACAGCACGAAGATTGTGCCGTCTCCGTTGGCGCCACCGGATTCTGTTGCCCCATAAAAGCTGCCCGAGGTGGCGTGCAACAGAGGACCGAATGTTATGGTGGTTTGTGGGCGCCATGCCTGGCGTCCGTCGATATTGATGCCGTTTCCGTTACCGGCGAGGTCCGGGTGGTTTGGAGCGCCTGGGCGGTACATTGGGCGAGGGTGACGTCTTGTAGATTACCCTAGACCTGGAAGCCGGAAACCTCGATATAAGAGGCGCCCCGTGGATCTCGATCGCGTTCCAGGCGGTGCCTGCGCTGATGAGCGGAGGCACGGTAGGCGATCCAGGCTTCCGCCGCGCCGCAACGGCTGATGTCCACCACGTTGCATCCGCCGCAAGTCGTCTAGACGCCGTTCATCACGTAGACCACATCGCGCGCCGTGTCAGATTCGCGGCCGTCTGGATCGTCTGGAAAGCCGCATTCGGGCTAAGCCCGCTGTTGGAATCGTTGCCCGATCCACTGACGTAGTAGGTGGCGCCATAAGCGGAACCGGCGAGCGCACCAGAGCTAGAATACGTATGGCTAGGAGAATTTTATCCGGAATTCAACTCCCCGGATGATATTCCTTCTCCGTGTGCCCCTTCAATTGCGATCGGTAAAAGTACACTTCGCGCAAATCGCCTGCCGCATATCGCTCGGCCTCATCGTTGAAATGCCTGGATGACGGATCGCCGCTTTCGCCGCCCGCCGTCACCGCCATGGCGTGCACTGTCTTGCCGAACTCCACTACAGCCACGAAGCTGTTCCCGCCGGTTCCATACCACTTCTTGGTTCCCGGATACGCGCGCGCCTCAAACGCTGCCAGCGAGCCCCACGCCGTCGACGTGAACCCCACCGGTATGCTGGGCCCCGCGTCATTGAAGGGCTGCACGACGTTCCCGGTCAGCCGTTGGAATCGATTGATCTCGCCCCACGGCGTTTTCCAGGCTCCGAAATCCGCCGCCAGCTTGTCTGACGCCGCAGCCAGCGCTTGCAGTAACTGTTCCGGCGGCTGGCTGGCGTCCGCACCGTAGCGGCGCCGCATCTCCATGCCCCAAAACACCGCCAGCGAAGTGGGGATCGAGTCCATCGCGAATCGCAGATCCCATGAGCGCAGGACTTGAATCTGCTCCGCCACGTTGGCCTTCAGGGGATCCGCGTCGGGCGTCTGGTCCCATGCCTTGACCAGAGCCGGTATGGGCTTCTCGAACCACGTCAGGTAGCTGTCATAGGCCGCCGCCATCAACGATTGCAGCGTGAAATCCTTGGCGTTTCGCAACACCCGTATCGCGTGCAGCCCGCGCGCCGACTCGCCGCCGGTCTCCACATACGGCGGATAGTCTGCCTTCTTCGGACTGCTTTCCCCAGCCGCCGACCACGGCCAGTTATTCGTGTTATACAACCACCCGCTCTTGGGATTGAGCAGGTGCGGCGTCTCGTCGATATCCAGCAGCCCTTTCCACTCGGTCTCCGGAGTACTCCCGTCCACCGGCTTCGTCCAGTCGAACTTGGGGTCGCGGCGGGGAATGAAGTTGCCATGGAAGTACGCGATGTCCCCATCCGCATCCGCGAAAATCGTATTATTCGACGAGTTCGCTTTCAGCTCCATCGTCTGCCGGTATGACTGATAATCCTTGGCTTTGGTGCGCGTGTAGGATTGCGTCAGCGCCTTCACCGGCTCCTGCATGAGCCGGATGCTTACCCATTTGCCGCCGGCCTCACGCACGACCGGCCCATGATTCGTGTAGTACACAGTGAATCGCTTTTCCGCCATGCCTGCACCGTTTTTGTACGGCACGGTGATTTCCTTCGTCTTAACGGGACGCTCCTGGTTTCCGTACTTATAAACGTAGTGGCTCCCCTTCTGCACCACCGTTTCCAGGTACTCAGTTACCGCATTCACCCCGCTGGATGTGTGCATCCAGCCCGCGTGTTCGTTGAACCCCTGATAAATGAAGAACTGCCCCCAAGTGGCCGCGCCGTAAACATTCAGCCCTTCTTCACTCATCATCTGCAGTTCCGAGCGGAAGAAGAAGGAAGTGTGCGGATTGATCAACAGCAGCGCATGATGCGCCAACGTAATCGCTGGCGCTATCGCCATCCCGTTCGACCCCGCCGGCTCAGCCGTCCGCTCATCATCCGCGCGCGGCACGGAGCTGACCAAAGACTTCCCATAGAACGCCCCGAGCTGACCGATGTGGATGCGCTCGATATCGCCACCGATGCTGCCTTCGGTAAAGCTCAGGGCCATCCACGGCTCAAATCGCCGGATCACCCGCGGCTTCACGTCCGGATGCTGCGCGAGGTAGAAGTTCAGCCCGTCGGCCCAGGCGTTCATCAGCTTCTGCAACCACGCCGGACTCCCCGCGTACAGCGTTTTCAATTCCGCCGGATCGATGAACAGCTTCATGCGCAGATCCTGATAGATCTTGGACTCGCCTTCGGCCTCCGCCAGCCGCCCCATGGCGTTGATATAGTTCGTTTCCACGCGATTGAAGTCGTCTTCGGCCTGGGCATAGATCGCCCCAAAGACAGTATCGGCGTCGGTTTTGCCGTAGACGTGCGCGATTCCCCAATCGTCGCGGATGATAGTCACGTCGCGGGCTTGCTTTTCCCACCGCGCCGCATCGGGATCGCCCGCCTGCAGCGCGAGACACGCGGCCGTCGCCGCGACAAGAATTGCAAGGTGCTTCGGCTGGAAGATGTTTCTCATGATTGGCTTTCCGCCATTGTAGTCGATGCTCTGCGCTATTGGATGACCAGCCACGTCATTCCGCGGGCCCGCACGTTAACGGACACTTCCACATTGTACGCGCGGTCCAGGATGTAACGTTGCGATTTCCCATCCTGTTCCCGGACGAACGCAGCATGGGTGAGGCCGGTGTAGTACAAAGGCAGCCGGATCGTCTTCCGCACGTCCTGATCGAGCGGGTTGTAGACCACGGCCAATCCCTTCTCGGGCAAGCGCGGATTGACGTGCAGGATCACATCCAGGTCGCGTCCGTCCGGACGGCGCACGTGAATGATGTCGGAATCGAGAATGCCGTGGTGGCGCTTATAGAAATACACCCAGTGCTTGACGAGAGCTTCAGTCTCGGCGGAGTCGAAGAGGCGCGGGCCGCGGTAGCAGGCTTGCACGCCGGAAGCGAAGTTCTGCGTCAGGTGCGCGGCGTAGGCGTCCAGGTGTTCGCGGAGAGGCTCCATCGTAGCTGCTTCTCCCCCGCCCTGATACTGCACTAGCGGCACAAACATCCATCCCATGCTGGGCGTTTTGTCCCAGGTGCCATCGAAAATGTTCTGGCGTCCCAGCAGGATCTGCCGCTCCCGGGGAAGCGACCAGTTCACCTCGCGGTAGCCCATCCCGGTCTTATTGGAGCCCTCCAGAAAATACCAGTCGGGCACATTCAGGTATAGCCCGCGCGCGCGGCACCACGCGTACAAATCCGTAATCTTTTTCCACTGCGCCCACTGCGAGTCATCCAGGCCTCGGTGTCCGGGATGCGTGGTGGAGGCGCAGACATCGCCGGGATACGAGCCGTCATGCTCCAGCACGGAGATGCCGGTCTGCTCGATGAAAGACCGTACTTTGCGGAAGTATTCCGCGCCCCAACGGCTCCCCAAACACGGCGAATCACCGAATATGGCGCCCCCCGGCTTGCCCGTGGATGGGTTGATCACATCATCCTCGGCGTCGATCTTGCGGCTGGCCAGCAGAGAGTAACCGCCCACTTCCACACCCCGGCTCTTGCCGTAGTCCACCAGTTCCTTGATCTGCTTCAGGTAGACCGGATCTTCGTTCTCAATGCTGAAGCCGCTGCCAAAACTCATGATCACCATTTCGAAGCCGACGGCGGCGCACTGGTCGATGGCCGTTCGGACGGATGCCGGATCGGCTTTGCGTACATGCATCAGGATAGGGTTTTCCGTAATCCACGGCGCCAGCGTGCGATACATACGCCGCACCGCCAGCCCACGGCGCTCCCGCTCCGTGCTGTCGTGGATCAACTCGAAAATGCGGAATGTTTCGAAGGCGCCGCCGGGCTGTACCACTTGCGCCGGTCCGACCGGAGGTCTAGTCTCCAACAGCAAGCGCGCCTCCAGACGATAGTTCACCTGAGTGGTGTATTGCTTGTCGGGGATCCAGTTGGCGATCTTGCTGCTCCCGCTGCCCGGATGCGTGGCTACGAAAGAGTAGTCCGTTTCGACTTGAATGTACGGGTTTTCCGCGGGACCGGCGTCCTCCACCTGCGATTCGTATTCCACGGCAGCCAGAATCTCGCTGGTAAACGTGTTGACCGTGACCGGCTGCCCGCTGTTATTGCGGACCTCGATCCACTTGGAAAGCAACGGAATGCCGTCGTACATTTCGTAGTGCACCCACACGGCGATGCCTTTCCGGTCCGGGGGTTCAAAACGAAGAACTAACGAAACGCCGGGTGGAGGCCAAGGAAGGTCGTCGGAGCGGCGCATGCGCTTCCATGCAAGCCTCGCTTTAGTCTTCCCGGCCTCGAACCCGGTAAAGTGGAAGGCTGCGGGATCCGCGGTCATGCGGTCGAGCCATGCGGCGCGAAGATAGGCATAATCCGGCTGGCCGAGGAGCCCGCCGATGTTGTATGGATGGCCATCCAGCGTGATGGCCGCTTCAGGCTTCACACCCCGCAGCAAGGCCGCTCCGTTGCGCAGGTTATCAAAAGACACCGACGCGGCGTCCGGCGCCAAACGCCAGACCCGCCGGATCAGCCCGTTCGACATTTCGATTTCACGCGCACTCCGGCAAAGAACGGTATGCGCAGCGATGCCGGTTACCAGCCAGTCAGACGTGGGACTCTCGGAATTCGCCGTGCACGCCGGCAGTTCATCCGCGTTTGTGGCGAACAGTCGCAGCGACAGGCACAAGATCCAAAGATAGCGTTTCATCTCTTTTCCAGACCCTTGAAAATAGCACGCGCTCCTATTTTTCCGCATTCGCGATATACTCTTTCGGGTGCTGCCATTACGTTCCGTTCTGATCGCATCTCTCCTGATTGTGCTCCCGCCCGCCATTGCGCAGGAGCCTGAAAAGCCCGCCAGCCCCGTGTCCGCGGATACCTTCGCCGGCCTCAAACTCCGCGCGATAGGTCCTGCCGTGACTTCCGGCCGGGTGGTGTCGTTCGCGGTCAACCCGGCGGACAAGAGCACCTATTACGTGGGCTCCGCTTCCGGCGGCGTCTGGAAGACCATCAACGCGGGTGCTTCTTTCACGCCTGTATTCGACGGCGAAGGATCGTACTCGATCGGCGTTGTGGTACTCGATCCGAAGAATCCCAACGTGTTGTGGGTCGGCACCGGAGAGAATAACAGCCAGCGTAGCGTCTCCTACGGCGATGGCGTCTACCGTTCCGATGATGGCGGCAAATCCTGGAAGAACGTGGGACTGAAAAGGTCCGAGCACATCGGGCGGATCGTGATCGATCCGCGTGATTCCAACACCGTCTATGTAGCGGCGGAGGGGCCGCTTTGGGGTCCGGGCGGTGACCGCGGACTGTACAAAACCAGCGACGGCGGCAAGACCTGGAAGGCGGTGCTGACCATCAGTGAGAACACCGGCGTGGTGGACGTGGTGCTCGATCCGCGCAATCCCGATATTCTGCTGGCGGCGGCCTATCAGCGCCGCCGCCACGTCTGGACCCTGATCGACGGCGGACCGGAAAGCGCCATCTACAAAAGCAGCGATGCCGGCGCGACCTGGAACAAGGTCAAATCCGGACTACCCAGCGAAGACTTGGGCCGTATTGGATTGGCACTGTCGCCGGTGAATCCCGATGTGATCTACGCCACCGTCGAGTCCATCGACAAGAAGGGCGGAATCTTCCGATCTACCGACTTGGGCGCCACCTGGGAACGGCGCAGTGATCGCGACGACCAGGCGCAATACTACGCGCACATTGTGGCCGATCCCAAGAACCTGGATCGCATCTATGTGATGAGCGTGTTCCTGCAAGTCTCCGACGATGCCGGCAAAACGCTGCGGAATCTCGGCGAACGCTTCAAGCACGTGGACAATCACGAGATCTGGATCGATCCGGATAACAACCGTCACTACCTGGTGGGTTGCGACGGCGGCGTGTACGAGAGCTTCGATCGCGCCGCCACCTGGAACTTCAAGGCCAATCTGCCCGTGACCCAGTTCTACGACATCACGGTGGATGAGGACGCGCCGTTCTACCACGTCTACGGCGGCACGCAGGATAATTTCTCGATGGGTGGACCGGCGCGCACACGCAGCGTCCACGGCATCACGAACGCCGACTGGTACGTGACCGCGGGCGGCGACGGTTTTCATTCGCGCGTCGATCCGAAGGACCCCGATACGGTCTACGCCGAATCGCAGCACGGCGGCCTGGTGCGCTACGACCGGCGCACGGGCGAGTCGGTGGGCATCCAACCGCAGCCTGGCGCGGGCGAACCTTCCCTGCGCTGGAACTGGGATTCGCCGCTGCTGATCAGTCCGCATTCCCATACGCGCGTATACTTCGCGGCCAATAAGCTGTTCCGCAGCGACGACCGCGGCGATTCCTGGAAAGCCATCAGCAGCGACCTTACGCGCCAGATCGACCGCAACACGCTGCCGGTTATGGGCAAGGTTTGGGGTCCTGACGCGGTAGCCAAGAGCGTCTCGACGTCGTTTTACGGCAACATCGTGGCGCTGTCCGAATCGCCGCGCAAGGAAGGCTTGATCTACGTGGGCACTGACGACGGCCTCATCCAGGTGACCGAAGATGGCGGCGCACAGTGGCGCAAAATCGAGAAGTTCACGGCTGTGCCGGAAGGAACCTATGTGAGCCGCATTCTGGCCTCGCAGCACGACGCGACCACCGCGTACGCCGCCTTCGACCATCACAAAAGTTCCGACTTTGCGCCTTATTTACTGAAAACCACCGACGCCGGGCGCACATGGACTGCCATTCAAGGCGACCTGCCGGCCAACGGACCGGTGCTGGCCCTCGCCGAGGATCACGTGAATTCCCAACTGCTGTTTGCGGGCACCGAGTTCGGATTGTACTTCACCATCGACGGCGGCAAGAAATGGATTCAACTGAAGGGCGGCTTGCCGACGATCGCCGTGCGCGACCTTGCCATCCAGAGGCAGATGAACGACCTGGTGGTGGGCACCTTCGGCCGCGGCATCTACGTGCTCGATGACTATACGCCGCTGCGCGATCTGAAGCCGGAAGCCCTGGATCAGGATGCGCTACTGCTCCCGGTGAAGAACGCGCTGATGTACATCCAGACGCGGCAGTACGGTTTGCGCGGCAAAGGATTTTTGGGCGAGTCGTTCTTCACCGCGGAGAATCCGCCGTTTGGCGCGCAGTTCACTTACTATTT
This sequence comes from Bryobacteraceae bacterium, assembly GCA_049511415.1. Taxonomy (GTDB): domain Bacteria; phylum Acidobacteriota; class Terriglobia; order Bryobacterales; family Bryobacteraceae; genus Bog-159. Next base: position 36,774 of record JBEKYC010000046.1, read on the forward strand.
GAAAAACGAGATCAAGACCAGGAAGCAACAGCGGCGCGAGCTCGAGAAGGAAGCGGAAAAGAAGAAGACCCAGGCCGCCTACCCAACCGGGGACGCTCTGCGCGCGGAAGACGAAGAAGAAGCGCCGGTGCTGCTCTTCACGGTTTCCGACAGTGCGGGCCGTGCCATCCGCACCATTACCGGTCCGGTAAGCAAAGGACTGCATCGCATCAGTTGGGACCTGCGGGAACCGCCCGCTTCCCTGCCCGGCGTGCGCCCGGCCGAGGCGGACGACGACGAGTTCTACGAGGAGCCGGCCGGTCCGCTGGTCATCCCGGGGCGTTACACGGTGTCGGTAGCCAAGCGCGTGGATGGCGTGGTCACCGCGATGCTTTCCCCACGCGAGTTCAGGGTCGAGGCGGAAAGCACCACGGACGCCGCCGGACGCCAGGAGTTACTCGAGTTTCAGATCAAGGTCGCCAAGCTGGAACGCGCCGCCTCCGGCGCGTTGGATACTGCCAATGAATTGAAGTCGCGCGTCGCCAAGATCAAGGCGGCGATTGACGCAGCTCCCGCCATGGACCCCAAATGGGCGGCCGCGGCGCGCGATCTGGAGAAGAAAAATGACGAAATCCTACGTGCGCTGCGCGGCGACGTGACGCTGGCGCGCCATAACGAAAACGTGCCCATGCCAATGGTGGCGCGCATCGGAACCATCGTCGGCAATGAAGGGGCGTGGCTGCAGCGTCCGCCAGGCACCGACCGGGAATCCTACGCGATCGCCAGCCAGGAGTTCGCCGCCGAGAGCGCGAAACTGCGCAACTTGATCGACGTGGATTTGAAGGTGATCGAGAAAGCGCTGGATGAGGCCGGCGCGCCGTGGACGCCAGGCCGTATGCCGCTGCGGTAACGGCGGGGTAATCCGGCCAGTTCAGCGGTTTTGAGATAGTCTACGCATATGACGCGATTTAGAACTCGCCGGGATTTTTTCGCCTGGACGCGCAATCTCCTCGCTGGCGGCGGCCTAGCCGGGATTACGCCGATCCACGCCGCGCCAGCTCCGGACGAAGCCGGCGGCGAGGACTACTACGAGAAGCTCGGCGTTACCAAGATCATTAACGCCGCCGGCACCTACACGATTCTCACAGCATCCACCATGCCGCCGTCCGTGCAGGCCGCGGTCGCGCGCGCGGCCAAGTCTCCCGTGCGCCTGATCGAGTTGCAGACCAAAGCCGGCGAATACCTCGCCCGGCGCTTGCGCTGTGAATCCGCCATGGTGACGTCCGGGGCTGCATCCGGCCTGACGCTGGGCGTGGCCGCTTGCATGACGGTGGCGAACCAAAGCGCACCGCATGGGATGCCCACCAACATGGCGGGCCTGAAGAGCGAAGTAGTCGTCCAGAAGGCGCACCGTTACGGATACGATCACGCGCTGCGCAATTGCGGTATCCGCTTTGTGGAGGTGGAAACCTTGGCGGACTACGAGGCGGCCTTCACCGACCGCATCGTAATGGCGCACTTCTTCAACGCAGCGGAAGTTGGCCAGATCAGCCGTGAGGACTGGATACGGGTGGCGCACAAACACGGCGTCCCATGCTTCAACGACGCGGCCGCCGATATGCCGCCCATCTCGAACCTATGGAACTACACGCAGATGGGATTCGATCTGGTGACTTTTTCCGGAGGCAAGGGAATTCGCGGTCCGCAGAATGCCGGCTTGCTATTGGGGCGGAAAGACCTGATTGCCGCAGCCGGGGCGAACAACAGCCCATACGACGACTGCGTGGGTCGGGGCATGAAGGTCGCCAAGGAGCAGATCGTCGGAATGGTGGCAGCCGTCGATTGGCTTCTGAGCCAGTCCGACAGCGCGATGCAGGCTGAATTCGAGATGCGTGCGAACCGGATTGCAGGCGCCCTGCGAGATATCCCGACGCTCGAATCCAGGATCGTGGTGCCGGCCGTGGCCAACCGGGTGCCCCATTTGATGATCCGTTACGACCAGCAGCGTTTGAAGGTCTCGCCGCTCGATGTAAAGGAACAACTAAGCCGGGGCACGCCGAGTATCGAACTAAATCCCGCGACCGGCAGAAACGACGGCAGCGCCGGATTGCCTACCGACGTCAATACGATTGTCGTGGGCGTATGGATGCTGGAGCCGGGCGAGGACCTGATTGTCGCCCGCCGCCTGCGCCAGGCTCTCACCAGTGCGGCGTAAGGCGGAAGGTATGGAACGCCGCGATTTCTTTGGGGGCGCGCTCGGTCTTTTCACTGCGCCACAATCCTCGGCCCAGTCGCCGGAATCCGCCGGTGAGGTCTATATCGAGCGCGCCGCGGCCGGGCAGCCGCATAAGGGAAAGGTGCTGGCCCTTGTCACGCCACACCTGGATGATGGGCCCTTCTTCGCTTGCGGAACCGTGGTGAAGCTCATCAAAGAAGGCTACGCCGGATATTTCATCCGCGCCAGCAACGACGAAAAGGATTCCTATGATCTCACTCTGGGCGAAACCGTCGCGGCCAACGAACGCGATACCGGCGAATTGCTTAAAGCATCCGGATTGAAGCAGGCTTTCGATCTGGGCTACCGGAACCATCGCATGGACGATGTGGCGCGCGCGGAAATACGGGCCCGCCTGATCTTCCTCTTCCGCCTGCTCAAGGTCGACACGGTTTTCAGTTATGATCCCTGGGGGCACTACGAAGAAAACCCCGATCATTACGTTACGGCACAAGCGGTAGAGGCCGCCTGCTGGATGTCCGGCGGCCACCTGGACATGCCGGAACATTTTGCCGCAGGCCTAAAGCCGCACAGCGTCTCGGAGAAGTACTATTTCGCCAGGGGCCCGCAATTGGTGAATCGAGCCGTCGATATCGGTCCCATGCGAGAAGCGAAGCTCGCTTGTCTGAAATCGTGCCGCACCATGATGCTGCACATGATCAAGGATCTCAATCAATCGCTGGCGGAACGTCATCTCCGGTTGCCGGCTCTTACCGGCGGCGAAGACGCAGCCATCGACGAATTCAGCAGGTTGGCGCTCGACAACCGCGATCGCGCTGTGGGGCGGAAATACGGTATGGACTACGCCGAGGCATTTCACTACATTGGGCCGGATCAGTCGTTGGAAGATTACGTCTCCCGCAACGCCGTGCACTTGTAGATTGTCTGGTCTTTGGCGTTATCACTTCGTATCCCAAAATGGCTCGCCCGCTACCAGGTTTTTTCGGAGGAAGTCGGGATCGATCTCCAGCCCGAGACCGGGCCCGGCGGGCACGGGTAGCAATCCATCGCGCACCTTTGGCGGGTTTGAGGAGGCCATCGATTCGATGTAGTGATTCGGCCGTCCCAACTGGCTTTCCGAGCGGTAGAAATTCTGGATCGACGCGCCGAAGTGTGCGTTGCCATAGGTGAGCACCAATGAACCGACGTTGTGCAGTGCCACCGGCGTCCGGAAAAGAGCTGCATAATCGGCAATCTTTCTGGTACCCGTGAATCCCCCCGCGAACGAGAGATCCGGATGAATGATATCCACTGCCTGGTTGTCCACAAACGGCTTGAAACCGCGCACCAGTTCCAGCTTTTCGCCGGTCAGCAGCGGAACGCGCGTCGAGCGGCGCAGTGCCATCCACGCTTCCGAGAAGGGAGGATTCAGGGCATCCTCGATGAATAGCGGATTCATCGGCTCGACGGCCTTGGCGACGGCGATGGCGCTGGGGGTATCGAGTTCGTTGTGGCAATGCACGGCAATGTCGATATCGTCGCCCACTGCCTCGCGGCAATTGCCGTAGGCGCGCGCTACATTGCGAAGCTGCTGCGTCGTGAGCGTGGCGGCGAAGCGCGCTACCGGGACGCCGAGCACGGGATCGATGTTGTTCTTGAATGCGGTGAAACCCTCCGGCATCGCCTTGATGCGCTGCGCCCAGTCGCGGCAGGAGGACTTGTCGAGCATGTTAAGGCCGATGCCGTGGGAATACATGGGGATGGAATCGCGAAATGGCCCACCCAACAGCGTGGCGACGGGAGCACCGATGATCTTACCGGCCAGGTCCCAGAGCGCGATGTCGATGCCGCTGATGGTGGGGACGTGCGCCATATAGGTATGCATCAGGGACGTCATGTTCTGGAAATGCACTTCGATCGCCAGAGGGTCCTTACCGATCAGCAGGCTGCGCATCGTCTCTATGCGGGCGCGCGCCATGGGGCCCGTGGCGCCGGCTTCGCCATAGCCCGCCAGGCCGCTGTCGGTATCGATTCTTATCAAACAGTTCCCGGCGATGTTTTGAATCGCCATGGCGCGGACGTTCGTGATCTTTACGCGATTGAGGTTCGATGCGGCCAGTGCCCGATAACGGTGGAACAGGCCGGCGGCAGGCAGCCCGACGGCCAGCCTCACCAGGTCGCGGCGAGATAAAGGTTTCATCTGCAAAGCCTCCTTGCGCAACCCCCAATATATATCCACTTCCGGCAGGCCGTGCCAACTGTCACTTATCGCGCATTAGTCGGCGCCGACGGAACACTCAGGGATCTGAAGTCTTTTGTCGAGCGCGGCGCCGAAAGCGTGGCGGTCGACGGCCATGGCGATGTGTACATTGTGAATGGACAAATTTTCGTATACAACGCTGCCGGCCGGCAGATCGGACGGATCGATAGGAGTTTCTCGGGCGGCACGACAAACGGCTGGCGGGGCCAGTCCGGTTGGTTCCGTGTTTGGAACCCACCATCGCGGGTGTCCGGATCTGAGATCGGGCAGGTGTGAGTTCGAACGTTTTCCGACGCCAGGAGACTATCATCAATGATACGAGGTGCCTTTCATGGCGAAGAATCGAGCGAAGCTTCCTTTCCTGACACTCGTCGCCGCCATTTCCGTGGCCGCCCTGCAGCCTGAGGACAATGCGCCGGCCCTAATCGCCCGGATCGAAGCCGCTCAAACGCCAAATCGCGCGGCACTCGACGGTTTCACGTTGCCCGAACTCATGCGCCGCTTTCACGTCCCCGGTCTGAGCATAGCCGTGATCAAGGACTTCAAAATTCACTGGTTGAAGACGTATGGCAGCGCCGACGTGCAATCGGGCCGCCCGGTTGAGACGAATACCCTGTTTCAGGCGGCCTCGATTAGTAAGCCGGTCACGGCCATGGCGGCGATGCGGCTGGTCGATGAGCGCCGCCTCGCTCTCGACAACGACATCAACACGATCCTGAAATCATGGCACGTGCCGGGTCAATCCGTAACCCCGCGTTCGCTAATGAGCCACACATCAGGGGCCGACGATGGGTTTGGATTTCCCGGATATGATCCATCGGCGCAAAGGCCTTCTGTGGTTCAGATCCTGGACGGAAAGCCGCCCTCCAACGTCGGGCCGGTGCTCTTCGCCAGGCCACCCTATCTGGCTTACAAATACTCGGGCGGCGGCGTGACCATTATGCAACTCGCGATGACGGATCTCACTGGGAGGCCGTTCGCTGAATTCATGCGCTCGACCGTGCTCGATCCGTTGGGCATGGGCGACAGTTCCTATGAACAGCCGTTGCCCACCGCGCTTGCCGGGCACGCCGCCAGAGCGCATGACGACGAGGGAAAGTCGATGGGTGCTCCGTGGCATGTGTATCCGGAGCAGGCCGCCGCGGGCCTTTGGACCACGCCCGCCGATCTCGCTCGTTTCGTTATCGAAGTCCAAAAAGCGGTGCGCGGCCCAAAAGGCCTTGTGCTCACTCAGGCTGCCGCGAGCGCAATGGTCTGTCCGGTCGGTGTAGGACCATTCGGAGTGGGCCTGAGCCTCGAAAAGCGTGGGGAAGGATGGTATTTCAGCCATGGCGGGTCCAACTGGGGATTCCGGGGTGATATTCTGGGGCACGTCCGCAAAGGCTATGGCGTGGCGATTCTCACGAACGGGGACAATGGCGGACCGCTGATCAACGAGATCGAGGCTCGTATTGCCGCGGCGTACCGATGGGATTCGCTCGATAAACCGCTACCTCGGTGACCGGTGCGTCTTTAAGGTCATGCGTGGCAGGAGCTTTATTCGCCAGGTTTGGAAAGTGCCTTCACCAGTTCGTATAGAAAAGTTTGACCTTCGAAGAACGCTGTGACGCCCATGCGCTCGTCACGCCCATGAAAGCGGATGTCATCCCGGTCCATAAAGAAACCCTGGACGCCATATGTCGGAATTCCGGCCGCCCGAAGGTACAGGCCGTCCGTCGCTCCCATCACCATAATTGGGATAGTGGGCACACCCGGCCATAATGTGTCGGTGAGCCGGCTGACACTCCTTAGAACATCGTCCCGCATCGGTGACGCCGGACCCTTGCTGACTTCTCCGGCGATCGTGAGACTCACCTGGTCGTCTGCGATTACCTGATTGAGAGTGCTGTGCACGTATTCAACCGAATCCTCGGGCAGAACCCGGCAATTCACGTTGGCCGCTGCCAGTTGTGGCAGCGCGTTCCTGGCGTGCCCTCCCTCGATTTGTGTCGCGACGCAGGTCGTGCGCAGCGTCGCATTCCAGGCGGGAGTCGCTTGCGCGACCTTCTGCATCGACTCCGCGGAGCCGGCCGCCACCGCCGCCAGATCGGACTTCACTGGCCCGGCCTCGATCTTCGACATGGCGGCGAAGTATGCTCGCGTGACATCGTTGGTCTTCGATGGGAAGCCGAATTTTGACAGCCGGTCGAGAGCACCCGCCAGATGGTAAATCGCGTTGTCTGCAACCGGCAGCGAACTGTGCCCGCCCTTGTTTCGGACCTCCAATCGAAAATTGATTACGTACTTCTCGCTAACTTGAAGGTCATTCGAGATCTTCCTGCCACCAGCCATTTCGCCCCAACCGCCTTCATTCAGCGCGAACTCCGCGTCAATCAATTCACGCTTGTTCTTGATCAGCCATTGAACGCCGTTGTAGGGACCTCCGCCCTCTTCGTCCGCGGTCAGGGCCACGATTATGTCGCGGTCCGGCCTGAAGCCTTCGCGCCTGTAGCGAATGAGGTTCGCAATCCAAACCGCCGCCTGAGCCTTATCGTCAGCGGTGCCGCGGCCGTAGAAGAAGCCATCCCGCTCAATAAATTGGAATGGGTCCATGCTCCAGTCCTCTCGTTTGGCTTCGACGACATCGGTATGCGCCAGCAGCAGAATCGGTTGGCGCCGGCCGGCACCGTGATACCGGACAACCAGATTTGCCTTCGTGGGGATCGCGCCGCCCACAAAAATGTCGCTGTCGGAGAAGCCCCCGGCTCTCAGCCGGGCTGCCACGGCTTCCGCTACTGGAGTGGTCGCACCGGTTGTATAGCCCGACTTGATCTCGACTAATTCTCTGTAGATGTCGCGAGCTAATTCCCGCTCCGGCTCTGGCGGCATGGTCTGGCCGGTCGCTGACGCCACGACCAGAGCGGGCAAGATAAAGAATCTGAGCATGCCACATTCTGCCACAGCCGCGTACCGGTCGGACGCCCGCGGCCAGAACTTACAACTCCCGCACCGCCGCAGCAACTTGCTCCAAGGCCCGCCGCCCCTGGCTCAACACTCCCCCCATGGAAAAGAACGGGTGAATCATGCCGGCGTAGCGCGTACAAGTAACAGCCACGCCGGCATCTGCCATACGTTTGGCGTAGGCCTCCCCCTCGTCGCGCAGCGTGTCGCACTCACCCGTGATCACCAGCGCCGGTGGCAGACCGCGCAGGTCCTCCGCCAAGAGCGGCGATGCATAGGGGTGAGACGCATCCTCCACGCTTGCCAGATAATGCCCCCGAAACCATTCCATCTCCGCGCGAGTCAGATAATAACCTTCGGCGAATTCCCGGTAAGAGGGCGTATCAAACGACGCTAAGTTGGTAACCGGGTATACCAACACCTGCAATGCGAGCGGCGGACCACCCTCGTCGCGAGCCTTTAGGCACATGACCGTGGACAAATTGCCCCCGGCGCTGTCGCCGCCAACCGCGATACGTCCCGGATCGATCCGCAGCCGGCCCGCATTTGCGGCCACCCAGCACGTCGCGGTGTAGCACTCATTGACAGCAGCCGGAAACTTGAATTCGGGGGATAAGGCATAGTGCACGGGCACCACCACGGCGCCGGCGCGGCGGCAAATGGCCCGGCATATGACGTCATGCGTATCTAGATCGCAGACCACCCAACCGCCGCCGTGGAAGTACACCATGCAGGGAAACGGTCCGGCCCCCTCCGGTGTGTAAACACGGATCGGAATGGGCCGATACGGTCCCGGGACGTTGATGTCTTGGACGCCGCCGACAGGCTCCGGACTCCCGCCGACCAGTTTCAGGGCTTCCACGGCTGCCTGGCGCGAATCCGGGGGCGACAGCGTTTCAATGGCGGGCGCCCCCTGCGCCTCGCCCTCTTCCAACAAGACGCGCACTTCGGGATAAAGCTTGGGTCGGTTGATCATGGCTGATTTCGTAGATTAACAGCATGCCACCCGTTCGTATCTTGCCGTATCCGCGGAAAGTGCGTTAGGCTGATTACAATCCCAATGCCAGAAGAAGCGCCGGCACTTCCAATCGAACAGGCACGCCTGGCCAGCGAACTCGCGGACGCCCGCCAACAGGAGCGGCTTTACCGTGAGCTATTTGAAGACAGCCTGGGATTGATGTGCGTGCATGACCTGGATGGCATACTATCCATCGTCAATCCGGCGGCTGCACGCTCACTTGGTTTTCGGCCCGACGAGGCCCCCGGCGTGAACATGAAGCAGTTCCTCGCCCCGGCTGTGCGAGATTTATTTGACGTGTATCTTGATCGGATACGGAAGAACGGCAGCGATTCCGGACTGATGCGGCTGATGGCTCGGGACGGGTCGGAACGAATCTGGCTCTATCGCAATGTCCTCTACCAGGAATCCGGCGCCCCGCCGCGCGTGTTGGGGCACGCCCAGGACATCACAGATCGCGTTCGCGCCGAGGAGGCAGTCAAAGAGAGCGAACGGCGTTTTCGCAACATGGCGGATACGGCGCCTGTGTTTATCTGGATCACCGATACCGAGGGCCAGTGCGTCTTCGTCAATAAGGGCTGGCTCAGATTCTCCGGCCGGACCCTCGATCAGGAATTGGGCCGCGGATGGACTGAAAATTTTCATCCGGAGGATCGCGCGGAAGGCCTGACGGATTTTCTGGACGCGTTCGCGGCACGCCGCGAATATCATGTCGAGCGCCGCATGCAGCGGGCCGACGGCACGTACCGCTGGATACTGAACAGCGGAACGCCGCGCTTCGATACAAATGGCCGCTTCGCCGGCTACATCGGCTCCTGCGTGGATGTCACCGAGGCGCGGCAAGACCGCGAAGCGCTGCGCAAGGCACGCGACGAGCTGGCGTTGCGGGTTGCGCATCGCACCGCCGAGCTGTTGCGCAGCAACGAAGCCCTCCGCCAATCCGAGCAGCATTACCAGGATTTGGCTGAGATGTCGCCGGTAGGAATCTTCCGTACGGACCAGGCTGGACGATGTGTTTACCTGAACCAGCGGGCGTGCGAAATCATTGGTGTTAGCCTTGAAGAAGCTGGGCAAGGCCGCTGGGACCGAATCCTGGAGCCGGAAGATCGCAGCCGCCTGGCGGTGGAGTGGCGCCGCGTCGTACAGGGTGGCGCCACCGGATCGCTGGAGCACCGCATCGTGCGCGCGGATGGATCCACTGTTTGGGTACTCACGCATCTGGCCGCGGAGCGGGATTCTTCCGGGGCCATCGGCGGCTGCATCGGTACCGTGGCGGACGTCAGTGATCGCAAGCGCGCCGAGGAAGAGAAACGCAAACTCGAAGAACAGGTGCAACACGCGCAACGCTTGCAGAGCCTGGGTATCCTGGCCGGCGGCCTGGCGCACGATTTTAACAACCTGCTGACCGTGATCTTGGGCAACGCACGAATGGCTCTGCTCGATTTGCCCGCCGGCTCAGCGGTGGTCGACAAACTGGCGGAAATCGAGACGGCTACCAGCCGCGCGGCGGAACTCACCAGCCAAATGCTGGCCTACGCCGGCAAAGGCAGGTTTAGGGTACAGGCCGTGAATTTGTCGCGCTTGGCGGCGGATACCGCAAACCTGTTGCAGAGCGTGATTTCGAAGAAAATCGTGACGCGTTTCGACCTGCCAAACGACATTCCTTGCATCCAGGCCGATCCGGCGCAAATCCGGCAGATCGCCATGAACCTGATTACCAATGCCGCGGAAGCCATCGGCGATGACGGCGGCTACATCGTGGTAGCCTCGGGCGTCATGCACGCGGACCGGGAATACCTTTCCAATATCTGGTTCGACGACCAGCTTCCCCCCGGACATTATGTATATCTGGATGTCCGCGATACGGGGTGCGGCATGACTCCCGAGACGCAGGCGCGAATCTTCGATCCGTTTTTCAGCACCAAGTTCACCGGCCGGGGATTGGGACTCGCGGCTGTGATTGGTATCGTGCGGGCGCATCACGGCACCTTGAAGGTCTCAAGTCAGCCAGGCGCCGGATCCGCCTTCCGCCTGTTGTTTCCGGCATCCGACACGTCTGAGGAATCCCCCTCCAGCGAGACTGCAAAGATGCAGGACCACAGCCGGCAGGGAACCATCTTAGTGGTTGACGACGAAATGGGCATGCGTCACCTGGCGCGCGCCATCCTGGAACAAGCTGGATACACGGTGATGGCTGCGGGAGATGGTGGTGAGGCCATTCGCGTCTTCCGCCGGCACGCGGCGGAGATTGTGGCGGTCCTGCTCGACCTGACGATGCCGGTGATGAATGGAGAAGAGACGGCGGCGGAGTTGTTGAAGATCCGCGCCGCCGTTCCACTAGTTCTATCGAGCGGCTATGGCGAACACGAAGCCGCCGCACGGCTGGCGGATAGGGGCCCGGCGGCTTTTTTGAAAAAACCGTACCAACCCGCGGATCTCATCGCGGCGGTGCGTGGAGTGCTCGGTCAGTCCGTGGGCGAGTCTTAGGCCGGCTTCCGGCGCAGATCGCCCAGTTCCTTGATTAGTTCGAACCGGGTTTCCACGGTGGCCACGTTTTCCCCGATTTGCTGGATGTTCGGTTCGGCGATTCCTTCCAGCCCCCCGGCCAAGATCAAATATCCTACCCGCGCCGGCTCGATCTGCATGATACGGCAGCAGGTGGCGTCCACCGCCAGGGGATCGCGGCCGCTCACCAGCACGCCCGCCGGTTTCGGGTTACCCTGTATGGGCCCGTTTCCGTCCATGCCCACGATTCCATCTACGATGGAGAAGTGCCGCGGAAATAAGGAATGCAAATCCGCAATCGATTGATGGATGCCCGCCCAATGCAATATATTCTTGGGCCAGCCGTACACGCCGCCGGGCACCAGCCCAAAGAAATTCTTCATGGATAGTGTGGCGCCGGCCCAGTGATGCGTTTTCATCTTGGGCATGGACACCAGCAGATCGCTTCCCAACACGGTATTCGGTAAGTACAGAGACTTCAGCGGTGAGACCGGATGCGGCAATTGCACCTTTGTAACTTCGTCCAGGTTCAGATCCGTGAATAAGTCTTCGAACCCGGGTATGATGTCGAAATATCCGGCTGCTTCGGCCAGGTCTAAAGTACCCCGGCGATGTCCAGGTCCTTCGGCGATGACGACGTTCGCGCCCAATTCACGGAATGCTTCCAACGCGGCGTGCACGAGCATGGGGTGCGTGTTGATCGTGGTGTTCGGGTCGAATTCCACCAGATTCGGTTTCAGCAGCACGCACCGGCCGCGAACCTGCAACCTATGTTCCGCCAGGATGCGCCGCACCGTGTCGTAGATATCTTGGGAATATGCCGGCGCGCGGGTCACCAACACCGGCGAACGGGATCTGGGAGGCGGAACCGCCCGATTGCAACCGGCCAAACCCACGCCCGCGGCCGTGAATAGGAAGTCGCGCCGGCGCATCATATCTCAGCATCCCCAGTACTAATCCAAAAAAACATTTCTTCCCTGCTCCGCTGCGGCCGCGATTACCGTCAGAGCGGTGTCCGGCAGTGTGCGGCAAGGCATCCGAAAAATGGGAGCGCCAGCCGGAAGCTGCTGGTGAGCCAGCAATCCGAGCCGTAACCAGGCGGCTCCGCCCGAGGACCGGTGCTCCCGTAAGAATCGGTTGGCCAGGTTGAATGTCTCCGTCAGCTTACCGGAGTCGCTGCCGGCCAAGGCCAATAACGCTTGACCAGTAGTTTCCGGGTAGGATCCCAAATCGTAGCCCACTGCGTGGTTCGAGCCGTAATTCCATCCGCCATCCGCGCAGCGCCGCGAAAATAGAAACCGCTGGGCCGTATCGATACGCTCCCGCAGGTCGCTGGAAGGCTGCCTTCCATAGCATTTCCTGAGCGCCAGAATGCCCAGGCAGGTCGGCGTTACCCAGGCGGACGTGCCTGGGAACCAGGGCCAGCCGGTTCCGGCGGAACCTGGCGGCAGTTTGCCGTTCAAAACCACTTCGCGCCAGCGAAAGAATGGTGACGAGTCTCTGCCGTCCTGCCCGAGCAGCCAGTCGACTGCGCGCGCATGTCGGGCCTCGCCTACCGCTTGTGGAGATAACAGCGCCACCAGCGCTGTTACCCAGGTGCTTTGGTCCACGGAGCGCCTGGGCGCCCATCCCCCGTCCGACCGTTGTGCGGCGCTTAGCCATGCCGCCGCATCGTTGCCGCGCGGGGCCGCCGTCCCGGTCGCACGGTTCGCGAGCAATGCGTACACCGTGGGCTCTGTCCACGAGCCGCCCTTGCCATACGGCCAGCCTCCATCCGGGTTTTGGGCCGCTGCGATTTTTTCCAGAGCGCTCGGATCCGCTTCCAAAATCGTTGATTCCCCTCTGCAACAAATCAGGCGCGGGGACGCTACGGGTTAGCGCCCTCCCGCGCCATAAATGCTTTGCGAGCCAGCAAATAACTACAGGGATTTCAAAAAACACTACCGCGTTACTTTGCGGCGCCGGCGGCGCTGCAAGAGCAGCAACAGAATCACGCCAGCCGCAACCCAGATCACTATCTGCATTGTTACGCTACTCATGACCTATCTCCTTTCTTTGAAGTGGCACTCGCTACGAAAACCATCAACCGGCCACAGATGAACACAGATCAACACGGATAAGACAGTCGGGTGTTTATGGCTTATCTGTGTTTATCTGTGTTCATCTGTGGCTACTTAGAACCCTTTCATCAACGGCAACAGATACTTCACCACGCCCAGCACGCCCGGCCCGGCGCACACCAGCATCATAGCCGGCAGAATGAAGAAGAAAATCGGAAACACCAGCTTTACGCCAACCTTGGCGGCGCGCTCTTCCGCTTCCTGCCGCCGCCGCACGCGAAGATAATCCGAATGTTGCCGCAACGACTCCGCGATGCTGGTGCCGAAGCGGTCATTCTGGATCAGGATCGCAGTCAGCTTGCGCAGTTCCGGCTCCCCGGTACGCTCGCCCAAATTTTTCAGAGCGTCGCTGCGCCGCTTGCCAGCCCGGATCTCCAGGTTCACCTGCTGAAATTCTTCGGTGAGCTGCGGGTGCGCGTGGCGCAATTCCGTGGCGACGTAATTGATCGACTGGTCCAGCCCCAATCCTGCTTCCACCGAAATCACCATCAGGTCCAGGGCGTCCGGCAGCGCCAGCCGTAGGATGGTCTGACGTTTGGTGATCTTTTTCTCCAGCAGAAAGCTGGGTGCGATGTAGCCGCCCAGAGTCAACGCCAGCGGGAAGACTACGTGCAGCGCCTGGTTGTCCCCCATGGCATTCCGGCACGTCAGGCCCAGGATTCCAAAAACCACGGTGCTGAGCAGCCGGATTCCGTAATAGATCTTGACCGCGTTGTCTGAGCGATAACCCGCAAAGGACAGCATCTGCTTGGTCATGGAGCTTTCGTCGGTCGATACCGGCATCAGCTCGCCGACCCTCTGGATGATCTTGTACTCCCGCGGCTTGTGGGCTTCCGCGTCCAGCGGAGCACCCGTAGTCGGGTTTTCGATCACGGGCTCGCCAAGTTGTTCGTAAACCTGTCCGGGCCGCGCATAGCGTTGGTAACCGAACGCGGCAATCGCGCCCATAACCAGCAGAAAAAACACGACGACCAGAGTTATCGGCATCTTTTAGACCTTGATCTTAATAATTCGGCGAATGAAGTAATTCCCCAACAATACGCAGAAAATCGCAGCCAGGATCAGGTACTTACCATCCGGATCCTTGGCCATGCCCTGTAAATAGCCGGGCGCCACGGCCAGCAAAGCCAAACCAGTGAGTACCGGCAGAATGGTCAGGATCAACGCCGTCAATCTGCCGTGCGCGCTGGCCGCCTTAACCTCGCCCTTCAGCCGGAAACGTTCTCGTATCACATGCGCCAGCCGGCCCAGAATTTCGTTCAAGTTGCCGCCCGTCTGGCGCTGCAGCATGACCGTCGAGGTGAAGAAACGGAAGTCGAGCAGCGGCACGCGGTTGGTCAGGTTGTCCATCGCGTTCACGAATGGCGCGCCCAAATTGATCTCGTTAAACGTGGTGCGCAGCTCCGTCGATAGCGGCTCCGGCACGTGCTCGCCGACCATGGAAAGACTGATCAAGAAAGCATGTCCGGCGCGCACGGAGCGGGCCATGAAATCCAGCGCCTCGGGGAATTGTTCTTCGAGCTGCGCCAGTCGCTTGGTCCGTTTCTTCCGCAGGTACACATAGGGCAGGCACGCGGTGGCGGAAGCCAGGACCAGGCACGATAGCACCTCGTTAATGATGAACGGAAAGCGCAGCCCCAACAGGAAGCCCGGCACGGCCGCCCCCACCGACGCCATGAACAAAGTCGACGGAGTCCACGTGAGGCCCGACTGTTTGATGGTGTTTTGCAGGTGTGTCGCGATATTCGCCGCTGCCAGCATTTTGTAAAGGCCGGATACCTGCGGCGCCACGTCCTTCAACAGTTTCGTCACCGGCACCGGACGGTTGCCGGCGACGGTCTGCAGCATGTCCTTGACAACCTTCTGGCGGTGCTGCTGCCGGTACAGAAAGGCGAACACGGCAAACGCCATGATCAGCGCAAATACCAGAAAGAAGATGCCAAACAGCCACAGAGACATGGTTAACTGATCTCCACCACGGTTTGGAATAACGACGTAGGCAACTGGATGCCACAGGCTTTGATTCGGTCATAAGCGCGCGGCCGAATACCTGTAGCGCGGAAACGCCCAGTCACGCGTCCGTCTTCCGTCACCCCGGTCTTTTCAAATACGAAAATATCTTGCAAAGTGATGGTCTCCACTTCCATGCCGGTCACTTCGGTCATGTGCGTGATCCGGCGGCTGCCATCGCTGAAGCGCGCCACCTGCACGACCAGGTCGAGCGCCGCTGAAATCTGCTGTCGGATGGCGCGCACACCCATGTTGGCGTTGCCCATGCCGACCATCACTTCCAGGCGCGACATACCGTCACGCGGATTGTTGGAGTGAATGGTGGTCAGTGATCCATCGTGGCCCGTATTCATGGCCTGCAACATGTCCAGGGCTTCCTCGCCGCGGACCTC
Source organism: Bryobacteraceae bacterium (assembly GCA_049511415.1). Taxonomy (GTDB): domain Bacteria; phylum Acidobacteriota; class Terriglobia; order Bryobacterales; family Bryobacteraceae; genus Bog-159. The sequence continues at coordinate 52,213 of JBEKYC010000046.1, forward strand.
GCCCACGATGATGCGGTCGGGACGCATACGAAGGGCGTTGATGACCAGGTCGCGAATCCTGATGGCGCCCTGCCCTTCCACGTTCGGTGGACGCGTTTCCATGCGCGCGATATGCGTCTGTTGCAGGCGCAATTCGGCGGCGTCCTCTATGGTTACAATGCGCTCGTCTTCCGGAATGTAGCTCGAAAGCACGTTCAGCAGAGTGGTCTTGCCGGCGCCGGTGCCGCCGCAGATCAAAATATTCAGACGCGACCGGACCGCCGCCCGCAACAACTCCAGCATGCCCTCCGTCATCGTCAGCCGCGAAACCAAGTCCTTGCCGTGCAGCAGGCTTCTTCCGAATCGCCGGATCGACAGCAGGGGACCATCGACCGCCACCGGCGGAATGGCTGCGTTCACGCGCGATCCGTCCGGCAAGCGCGCATCCACCAGCGGCGACGATTCGTCCACGCGTCGGCCTACGCGCGATACAATCTTTTCGATGATACGCAGCAGGTGTGCGTTGTCCTTGAATTCCACCGGGGTACGGAACAGTTTGCCGTTGCGCTCGATGTAGACCAGCCGCGGCGTAGTCACCAGGATGTCCGATATGGTGGGGTCTTGCAGCAGAGGCTCCAGCGGCCCCAGGCCAAACACCTCGTCCAAGACCTCTTCCACCACCCGCTCTTTTTCGAGCAGGCTGAGCGGGGTCTTCTCTTCTTCGAGCAGCTTGGCCACGGCGCCGCGGACTTCCGTGCGCACACGCTCGCCGCCCAGGGTGGCCAGCGCTTCGAGATTGATGCGGTCCAGCAGTTTGCGATGGATGGCGAACTTCAGCTCCTGATGCTCCAGCGCCGCGCGGTCTTGGGTGAAGAGACGGCTGACCCATCCCGCTTCCCGTTCACCGGTCTTGTATAGTGATCCGTTCGTGGTTGTAGCCATTTCTCACCTCTATCCAAAAAAGCCGAACTTCTTCTTCGGCTTCTCTTCATCCACACCCGCCATCCGCATGGCGAGCTCTTTGATTTGCTTTCCCAGAAAGCTCCGCTCCGGCAGTAGTTTGCCCAGCGAATAGCATTCGTGAAGTTCGGGATAGCTGCTGGGCAGCACCGCGTAAACCGGTAGTCCCAGGATCTTTTCGATCTCTTCCGGCGCCAGTTCCGACCGCTTGGGCACCCGGTTCAGAATCAGTTTCAGACGGTCTTTGCCATAGCCCGCGTCCATCAGAATCTGGAGCACTTGCTTGGCCTGGTGCAGGGCCGGCACTTCCAGCGTGCTCACCAGGTAGGCTTCGTCCATTTCTTCCAGCGCCGCCACTCCCACCCGCGTCAGGCTGCGGCCCAAATCGATCAGCGTGAAGTCGTAGCAAGACCGCAGGAAACTGAACAGTTGGCGCAATTGTTCCTGCCGCGGATAGGTCTTATCCTGCGTGGCCCCCGGCGCCGCTATGATTTCCACGCCCGGAATGCCGTTGGTCACCAGCGCCTTCCAATAACTCACATCCATGCGGTGCAGATTGTTGACCGCATCCAGGATTGAGTAACCGGGCTTGGCTTTAGTCAAAAAGCCAATCAATCCGGCATCCAGGTCAAGGTCCGCCAGAAGGACCTTCTGTCCATGTCGCCCTAGCTCGACGGCCAGGTGGCAGACCACCGTGGTCGCACCGCAGCCTCCCTTGGAAGAGAAGAAACCAAGGGTCCGTCCGCCCCAGCGCATGTTGCTGGTCCGCCGGCCCGTGTCGGTGGAGCGCCGGTCCAGGGCCCCACGCAACGCGCCTTCAAGGGGCGGGTAGATGTACTCATTGACGCCGGCCCGCATGGCGGCCAGAATCGCATCCGGGTCAGCCGAAGTATGCAGAGCGATGATCGTAGCCTCAGGGGCCTTGGATCGGACCATCGGAATCAGGTCGGCGAGTGGCTCCTTCGCTGCCGCCACATCCAGTAACACTACCTCCGGCCGCAGTCGCTCGAGCCGCTCCAGGAAGTTGCCCATGCTGGACATGTCCTGGTGTTCGATGACCGGGCGTAAGGGCAATGCCGGCAGGCAGGACTGTAATTCGTCCCAGAGCTGCTTGGTTTCGATTGCCAGTCCTAGCGTGAGCAGATACATAGTCGTTTCCGATTTCCGGGTCTATTGGCCTGTGCCGGTTCCGCCGGAGCCAGCGCCAGCAGGTGGCGCAGCGCCGGTTCCGTTGCCGGGCGTCGCAGGTGCGCCAGGCGCGGCCGGTCCACCCGCCGGATTCATCATTAAAGGCAGCAGCAAAGTCGGCTGGCTGCTCCCCGGTGTGGGACCTTGCTCTTTCTTCTGCAATTGCTGCATTTCTTCCACCGGAATAGTCTCGCGTTCCGGCTTCACCGGCACCGGACCCGTAGTCTCGATTCCGGGCGTGCGGGGCGTGTCCTTTACCAAAGCCGGCAGGTACGGCTTAGGCATCGGAATTTCGGGGCGCGGTTGACCTTGCGGAATCGGGCGCACGATCTCCGGCGTCACCATGATCAGCAGCTCAGAGTTGCTCTTGCTTTGCGTCCGGCTCTGAAACAGTTTGCCCAGCAGCGGAATGTCGCCGATTCCCGGAATCTTGTTTAGTGTCTCGTTGAAGTTTTTATCCAACAAGCCGGCAATGGCGAAAGTCTGGCCGTTCTCGAGTTCGATCTCGGTCTGCACTTTGCGCGTGGCGATGGCGGGGACGGTGAATCCCTGTAGAACCACCGCGTTGCTGTAATCAAGGGAACTGACCTCCGGTGCCACCTGCAGCCGGATCGTGCCGCGCGGCGTGACCGTTGGCAGGAAGTTCAGCCGAATGCCGAATTCCCGGAACTGGATGGTCACCGCGCCGATGTTCGATCCGCCTTGCACCACCGGCACCGGAAACTCGCCGCCCGAGAGGAAGCTGGCCGGCTTGCCATTCATCGCCAGCACGTTCGGTTCGGCCAACATCTGCAGAATATTTTTGGCTTCCAAGGCTTCGATCGTGGCGCCCAGGTTCAAATCCGGCCGATAGAGGAAGACATTCAATGCGTTCGTAAGCGTGGTCGTGATGGGGCTGCCCGGCGTCGGGACGCTCACCGTTGCCGGGCTGAACTGTTGCGTCGTCACGCCGCCCACGTTGCCGGCAGCTCCCGTGCTGAACAGGTTAAAACCCAGGTTCGAACTCGTGCTGCGATCCACGTCCGCGAATCGTACCTTTAAGAGAATTTGCGGTTCTTCCGCCGGCGTCGTCACTTGCAGCAGGTTGACCACACTCTTTCCTGCGATCCCAGCCATGGCAACGGCCCGTTCCGCGCTGACCATGTCTTTAGCCGTGCCATGCAGAAATACGGTGTCGCCCGCGGTGTAGATGCTGATGTCCTGCCCCGGCAGTTCACGCGCAATCTGGCCGCGCACGCCGTCCAAGCGGCTGTTGCTTGCCTGCACCACCAGGTCGAACAGCAACCGGGGGCCGCCCTGCTGCCAGATGACCAGCGAAGTTTCACCCGGAAACTTGCCGTTGATCAGAACCTCGCGCGGATTGACGGCCACAGCCTCGGCCAGTTCGCCGTTGGCCAGCGAGATGCGCTGGATGTTCATGGCGTTGTCGAGCACCAGCGACTTGCCCACCGTGACCACCAGGGGCGCAGTCTGAGATTGCAGTTCGACCGCCGCCAATTGGTTGGAGAGGGCTGTCACTGCCAGCAGAATTAGAACTGCGGCAGCCATGCGCTGATTAATGCCTGTCTGTGACACTTTACTTCACCTCCGAAGTAGTATCGAATCTTGATTCGCTCTTTTTGGTGCCGTTGATGACTTCCATCACGAATGTCTGCCGCGCGGGCGGAGCCGGCTTCACTTCAGGCAGCGGGGCCGGTGCGGGGGCGGCTTTCGCCTTTACGTAAATCTTTGTTGGTTCTACTTTCTTGCGCGGCCCGGTCGACGCAAACAGTTCCACCACGGCAGTGCCAGGCGTCTTGGCCACCTGCGTGTCCAGCGGATTACGCAGCACGAGTTGGATCGTAGTTTGGTTGCTTGCCAGGCTCAGCATCTCGGCTTGTTCCGGTGTTACCAGCAGGTTGACCACCTGGGCGCCAACCGGTTTGCCTTCGTTATCTTTCTTAAAGTCCTGTCCCGCCGACAGCACTTCGATATTCTGCAGGAGCGTGCGCGTAAGGCTGCCCGACGTTCCGCTCGAAGGCCCGGGTGGGTTTCCTGAAATCAGGATGTCGACGCGCATGCCGGGCACCACAAATCCGGCGACGCCCACCACATCATTGACGCGCACCGCCACGGCGCGCATGCCCGAAGGAATCATGGCCGCCAGCCCGCCGCCGGCGCCCTTGGGAGCCAGCCGGTTCTCCACGATCGGCTCGCCTTCGTAGATCGCGGTGGTCACACCGCGTCCGATAATGTCTTCACGCTTCAGCACGGCACTGGCGGGCAGCGCGCCGGGCCATGACGCATCCTTCACATCGGAATCCTTAATAATGGCTCCCAATTCCAGATTGCGCGTGGCTAACAGCGCCTTGGTGCTCGTGGGCGCCGCCTGTGTGTTGACGTGGCTCACGGTGAGCCGGTAGAGCAACAGGCTCGCGCAGCCAGCCACCACAAAGGCGAATACCAATACCGAGATGAATCGTTGGTTCATTTATTTCCTCAATTCTTATTTACGGTCACCGGTCCGCCAGAAACCGGTCCCAGCTAACTAACCTGCTCTGCTCAGCCCGCCAAAGGGGGCTCCCGTAAGAGCCCCCTCCGGCGCCGGAACTTCTAGCTGCCCGCGGTGGCAGTGGAAGCCGCGTTGCTGAGGTTCACGTTCGTCGTGCTCCAAATCTTGCTGATGCTGGAGCCCGAGCTGATGAAGAGGGCGGCCGATGCCAGGGCCACGAAGGCCATGAGCAGGGTGTACTCGATCAGGTCCTGGCCTTGATCGTCTAGCCACAGGTTGCGCAATAACGTCGTCATTGTTGTTT
>JBEKYC010000047.1:0-55616 GCA_049511415.1 Bryobacteraceae bacterium
GGCGGCGAGGATATACGGGAGCAGACTTTGGAGCAGCGGCGCGCACAGCTCGAGGAGATCGCGCCGCCGGAATCGGCGCTGATCGTATCGCCCGTCGTGGTGGCGGAGACTTGGGCGGAACTGGCTGTCCGCCGCGAGGAGGCCCGCACGCGCAAGGTGGAGGGGTTCATGCTGAAGCGGCTCGGGTCGCCATACCGCGTGGGCCGGCGGCGGGGCGACTGGTGGAAATGGAAGATCCAGCCGTATGCCGTGGATGCCGTCCTGATCTACGCGCAGCCGGGCCATGGACGGCGCGCCAGTTTGTTCACGGACTACACATTCGGCGTTTGGGATGGCGACGAGTTAGTGCCGTTTGCGAAAGCTTACTCCGGACTGACCGATGAAGAGATCCGGCAGGTAGATGCGTTCGTGCGCGCGAATACGGTGGAGAAGTTCGGGCCGGTGCGGGCGGTGAAGCCGGAGCTGGTGTTCGAGCTGGCATTTGAAGGCATCCAGCGGTCGCCGCGGCACCGCTCCGGAATCGCCGTGCGCTTTCCGCGGATGGCTCGCTGGCGGTTGGACAAGAAGGCCAAGGAGGCAGACACGCTGGATACTATCCGGGCGCTGCTGCCTCCGGCATAGAGTTCCTGCCGGCTAAACTAGACAGCTCCAAACGTGCCGGATGCCTGATGAGTAGTGATTTGAGGTGTAGTTTCATTTCATGGCTATTCACCTTTCGCAAGGTTTGGCATTCTAGTTCCAGGGCCTTGTCCTTCGTTATCGGTTCGGTCGCCCGGCGCATCCGGGTGATCAATATTATCGGGAATGTTCGAGTGAAGCAGCTTAGCGAGGCGGCAGCCAGGTTTGCACGCTTCACACCTTCCAGGCGGATCTTGATTGCTTCGGTCACCAACCCTGAAGGATGCCGCGTTCGTCGTAGCTTACGTCTAGAGGGCACCTATGATCCGACCATGCCCGCTTCTGGCGCGAAACAATCGCACTCCCGCGAAACACCTGAGCGACACTGGCCGTTGCAATGGGCAGAACACGGATAGTTGTCCGGTGGTCTACAAGAGTGCGACACAGATTGATAGCCTCGGCTTCACGGAAACGAATCCACAGGGCGGAGGAACGACAAGCCTACCGAATAAAATCGCGGCACGCAGTGGATACGATCGCGAAGACTAGTTGGGCGCGGCCGAGGTAGATAGGATGCGGCGTGGGCAGCCCATGTTAATCCGCACAGCTACTTGCTCACGACAAAACCGTGATATATCAAATCGAGGCCTTGGTAACTCCCGGCGATCAGGCCATAGTTAATAGCCACCGGTATGTTATACGTCGATCCCGGCACACTAAACGTAGCGATGGCGTTCGTACCTCCGCCGGAGCGGATAAAGCCAATATAGTTACCTGAAAGGTTTATGAAGTAACCAGTGATGTCGCCTTGCGAGTTGATGGCCAGGGGATACGTATCATAGGAATCCGGCGCAGCAAAAGTAGTAATTACGCCGTCCCTAGTCCGCACAAATCCATGAGACTTGCCGCCGTCGCTGCAGTCGGCGTATTGGCCGGTCACATCGCCCGATTGGTTGATGGCCGCCGGGAAGGTCGAGTTCAGCCCGTTTGGGCACGTGCCGGGAACCGCAAATTCGTGGACGGTGGAGTCCGGCGAGCGTACGAACCCCAGATTGAACTCGATTCCTCCAGGACCCGATCCCGTGACGGTGCCCTCATCGTTGATCCCGGCTACGCTGCTACCGTCGGCCAAAATGGTAATCGTGCCGTCGGCGGCGCGGATAAATCCCGAAGTGGATCCGAAGGTGGGTATTGCCGTACCCGCGACCACACCGCTATCGTTTATGCCAGCAGGGGAGGTAAAGGTCGCGCCGGGGACGGCGAAAGTGGTAAAACTGCCGTCGGCATTCAGGACGAAGGCATAGCTAACGTTTTCAGGATCGGCTGAATAGGAGCCGGTCACTGTCCCGGCGTTATTGACCGATTGGGCAGACGTCCACCTGGAGCCGGGGACGCTGAGGCAAGTGACCGTGCCGTCGCTGGTGCGTATATACCCAACGGCTCGGTAGGTAGTCATGTAGGCAATACCGACTGCTGTCCCGCTCCCGTTCATGCCATTCACGTGAGTTCCATTTTGCACGCTGGGGCGCGCCCCGCAGACCTCGAACGTGGTAAAAACCTCAGCGTGCGCGGCAAGTGCAGAGAGCACGAAAACGAACGCTATTTTCATCGTCGGACCTCCTCCATGTGTACAAGTCTACAGGGCACAGCTCGCACTGGCAAATGATTTCGATGGTGGATCATGCGCAGCGTGATTGGTGCACAGGCGGCCACCGCCGCTGCTGAGGTGGTGCCACCCTTCTGCACGCCGTCGCCGACCGCCTGCATGGTGAGTTCGCCACCGCTCGAACACACCACGCACCTTTTTCGGCGTGACGCGGGAAGGCGACGAAGTGGGACGGGCGTGTTCTTCAGCCTGGCCGTGCGCCTGGGCCATTTGCGCGGCTACAGTTTCCGGTGGGCAAGGCGGGCAGTAAGCTGGGACTGTTCGGGCCGGAAGGTCGCGTGCGGTTCCGTCGAACGCGACCTCCGTGGCCCCCGTGAATCCCAGACACTAAGCGCGGAAAAGCGCCTTTTCAACACGAAAAAACTGATGCTACTCGCGAGTTTGCCACAAATTCGAGTGTTTTAAGGCTCGCAGGAACAACTGTACTGACTAGGCGAAGGCGTATTTCAACGAGTTCCTAGTCTAGCTAAAAGCCGGCTTCGGGCAGGATTTCCCAATGCCACTTAGTTTCCTGCGGATGGAAATTCTACGCAAAATTGTGGGGCAGCCTCCCTGGCCTGAGCGGGGCCCCGCGAGCCACCAAAGGTTGATGAAAACCGCTGTAGCCGATTGCGAAGAAGCGGGTTACCAACCCGCTGCAGGCTGCCAGCCCGCCCACAAATTTGCTGCCCTACTTTGTGCAGAATCAGCGCCGCAGGCTGTCTAGTTGGCGTAAGCCTTGCCGTCTGCCAGTGACTTGACCATGGCTTCCAGGTTCGACTTATTCTGATTGTCGGGCGCCTGGGCCACGGCTTTCTGCGCGTACTCCAGCGCCTTCGGATAGTCGCCGACGGCCATGTAGCCGCGGGCCAGGCCGACGTTGACGGGCCAGGCGTCACCATTGCGCTCGGCGTTGAGCTTGAATACATCCAGGGCTTCCTGTTTCTTCCCGGCGGTCAGTAATTGGCGGCCATAGGTATGTATCTGGATGGCGCTGGCGGTGGGGTGGCGCAAGGCGGTCTGCATGATGGTCTGCGCATCGGCATCGCGGCCCATTTTGGAAAGCACCAGGGCCTTGGTGCTCAATGTATCGAAGTTAGTCTGGCCTATGGCAGGGTTATTGATTGCCAGGTCGGCCCAATTCAGCGCGTCTTCCAGGTGGGTGCCTTCCTGTACGCAAATCTGCGCCGCCGCATCGTAGTATTTGGGGTTGAAGCCGAAGGATCCTTTCAGTTCCTGGCGTATTTTGGTTACGTAAATGTCGCCGACGTTATCGACCTTGATGTGCCACGGCACGGAAAGTTCTTCCCATTGCAACTCGGCGGTAGCTTCCGCGGGCCGGCGCACGGGGAACTCATAAGTCAACCACTCGCGATACTCATGTTTCGCGGGTTTGACTTTGACGCGAAGGGCATCGTGGCTGTCATCATAGAAGAAGCTGCCCCAAGCTTCGGCGTCTTTCGAGAAAATGATGGTCCATTCGTCCTGGCCGGGAATGAAGTGCAAACCATACTTACCAGCGGGGAGTGTCTGGCCTTCAATCGTCACCGGATCGGAGATGGTGAAGACGGTATTTTCATTGGCGCCGCCGCGCCAGGGGCTGAGTTTTCCGCCCAGGACGCCGAGGTCGGCCATACCATAGGGAACCAGTTTGCCCCAGATTTGACCGCGGCGGTCCCGCACGGCGGGGCTGGAGTAGTCGATGCTGATCTTGACGGGTCCGATGAACTGAGTGACCGAAGCCTTTTGGTTGTTGCCGCTGGGCGGCCCGGTCAACCCGGGGGCCTGGGCGAAGAGCGAAGCGGACAAAGATATAGCGAGCGAGATTTGGAGCAGAGTGCGCATACGACAGGTGACGCACGAAGCTTCAAATGGTTTGGCATCCGGCGGTTAATTCTTGCCGTAGTGCGCGGCGTTTTCAGCGGCGAAATGCGCCAGTTCGGCCGGCAATTCGTCGAGCGCGAAGACGGAGTTAGTCGGGCAGACGGGCGCGCAGGCGCCGCAATCGATACATTCGTCGGGCTCGACGTACAGGTGTTTGGCTTCCGCGAAGCCTGTTTCGTCTTTCTTCGGATGGATGCAGTCGACCGGGCAGGCTTCGACGCACAATTCGTCTTTAGTGCAAGTGTCGGTGATTACGTAGGCCATAGGTTCCGCGGTTGTGAAGCAATTACCCTGCCAGAGCGCTAAGTCAAGGAAGAGCAACGATCTTCAATCTAGCGGCGGCAGCGATTGGGGTATCCCACGCAGAGGGGACTTGGGCATCTGCCCCTATCTGGGATGCGCCGTGCCGAATTTCGCCTTCGCCACCAGGTAGCGTCCTTCATCCGGATCGAGCTGTTCGAGTGACACGGTCCCGCCGCGGCCTCCATTGGAGATGGGCATCGGGAGGAAATAGTAGGTCTCGCCCGCCTTGGCCTGCAACGAATGCAAGGACAGCCAGGACGCGGTGCTGTATTGCGCCAGCACACAGACGTGATGGTCACCAGGGTCGACGGTCACCGAAAAATAGGTGTCGCGATCGTTGGCGCCCACCCAGTTGCCGTCGATACCAATGCGAGTATGCACGTCCTGGCCAACGAAGTAGACCAAGGCCTTTCCGTCCGAGGGCGGCGGAGTGGGGTGTTGGGATGCGTCGATCTTCACTTCCATCCTGACGTCTCGCGAGCCGCAGGCGGCGGTTTCGGCGCTGGATACGGCCGCTCGATCTTGCCCGAACGCACAGCCGCAGAGGATGACGAGGCCAGTTACAAGCTTCATAGGTCGTTTTATCTCCGCTGGTGGGACGCGGGCGAATGGGTAAGCGTTACTAGAATAGGGAGGCGAGTTGCAGTGAGAAGCCGGGGAGCAGGTCCGTTTCGATTGGCTGGCTCCACTCTAGAATTCTGGCGGTGTCGCCGCGATGGATTTGGACCGTCCGCGATTTCGGGTAGACCTGCCAGACTTCGGCCGTGCCATGGCGCAGGTAGGCGCGGACCTTGTCGTGGCTTTCGGAGGCACGTTCGGTGGGGAAGATGACTTCTATAGCGATATCGGGCGCGCCGGGGATGGGGATCTTGTCCGGGTCGAGCCGGCTTGCGTTCCCGGAAAGGAGAATGCATACGTCCGGTCGGAGCCGGTCATTGCCGGTAAGCGCGAATTCAACATCCTGGTAAGCCAGGCCAGCGGGGTGGTTTGCTTTGAGATAGCCGCGAATGGCAGCCGTAATTTCAAAGGCGATATCCTGATGCCGTGGTGTAGGACTGGGCACCGGGATCAGTTCTCCGTTAATGAGCTCCCACCGCCGGCTCTTGTCGTAGGGCATGGCGTCGAACTGTGCGCCGGTCATTTGCACCGCCCTACGCCATCACGGCTTCGCGCTCTTCACTCGCCGTAAAGTACGCGCAGTCGGGATGCTGGAAAACCAGCGCGCTGACGCTGGCCTCCGGGTCCATCATCATGCCTTCGGTGAGGTGCACGCCGATGTCCTCGGGACGGAGCAGCTTCCAGATTCCCTGCTGGTCGTCCAGGTTGGGACAGGCGGCGTAGCCGAAGCTGTATCGCTTGCCGCGATAGCGCGAGGTGAAGCGCTCCTGCATGGTCATGGTGGGCGGATCGGGGAAGCCCCAATCTTCGCGGATGCGGCGGTGCAGCCACTCGGCGCAGCCCTCCGCCGTCTCAATGGCCAGCGACTGCAAGCCGTGCGATTTAAAATACGCGCCTGCCTGCTTCCACTCTTCGGATTTTTGCCGTATGCCCGCGCCGGCCGTGACTACAAACATCGCCAGGTGATCCCGCTTGCCGTCTTCCGGATCTAGAATGTAATCGCTGAGGCACAGGCCTTCGTCGCGTGACTGGCGGCCGAAGCGGAAGGTGTGCAGCGGATCCGCGGCGCCGGGAGCGAATAAGCGGATGGCGTTGCCGTGGCGCTCGGCTTCGAAGAACTGCCATACGGCTCGCACGCGCATGAATTCGGCCGCTTCGCGCTTGAGATCTTCCATCTTATGGAACAGATCGAGGGCCTTGGAATCATGCTCCGCGAGGTGCTTTTCGAAGTTGCCTTTATAGCCCAGGTGCTTGCCGTATAACATGTGCGGATTGATGTAACTCCACACTTCGGCAAGATGCGGCACGTCGCGCAGCTTGCGGTCCAGATAGGGCGCGCTGGGGATCGCAACATCCGTGCGCACCTTGCGACTGCGGCCCTCGGTGACAGGCGCCGCAGGTTCGCAGGGCGGTTCCGGCGGCTCCTCGCCGTACGTGTGGCCCGCGACCAAACCGGCGCGCGTGGCGGGGTCCATCAGCCGGTTCATGAGTTCGAGGCCGCTCATGGCGTCTTTGGCGTAGCACACGGCTTCGCCATAGGCGGGCGCGATGCGGGTGCGCGTGAAGCGGTCCGAAAGCGCCGCGCCGCCTACCAGAAGGGGCACGCGTATACCGGCATCCTTCAGGTCGCCGGCCGTGATCACCATCTGCTGCGCGCTCTTCACCAGCAGTCCGGATAGACCGATGGCATCCGGCACATGCTCCTGGTAAGCGCGGATCAGGATGTCGGGCGCTACTTTGATGCCGAGGTTGATGACGCTGTAGCCGTTGTTATTGAGGATGATCTCGACCAGGTTCTTGCCGATATCGTGCACGTCGCCTTTCACGGTGGCCAGGACGATTTTGCCGCGCGCCGCGGAATCGGCCTTTTCCATGAACTGTTCGAGATGCGTGACCGCGGCTTTCATGGCCTCGGCGGATTGCAGCACCTCGGCCACGATCAATTCGTTATTGTTGAAGAGGCGTCCCACCTCGGCCATCCCGCTCATCAGCGGACCGTTGATGATTTCGAGCGGCGTGGCGCCCTCGGCGCGTTTGCGGTCGAGATCGGCGACCAGGCCATCGCGGGTGCCTTCGATAATGTAGTTGGCCAGCCGCTGATCGAGCGGCAGGTCCTCCGCGCGGGCTTTGACGCGCGCGCCGGTCTTGCGGAAATGGTCGCTGATGGCCGCGATGTGGAACTGGTTGATGGCCGCGCGCACGGCGGGCGACTGTTCGCGCCAGTCTTCGGGCGCCAGTTTCAGATCGTCCTGATCCGCGTCCGCGGGCGGCGTATTGAAAAGCAGGCTCTCGGCCAGACGGCGCTCGTCTTCCGGAATGGAAGCGAAGCGCTCCAGTTTCTCGGCGTTGACGATGGCGAGGTCCAGTCCGGCCTTGGTGCAGTAATACAGGAATACCGAATTGACTACTTCGCGCGCGGCGGCAGGCAGGCCGAAGGATACATTGGAAATGCCCAGCACGGTCTTGACGTAAGGGATGTTCTCCTTCACCAGCCGCACGGCTTCGATGGTTTCCACCGCGCCGCCGATGTAGTTCGCATCGCCGGTGGCGCAGGGGAAGACCAGCGGATCGATGATGATATCTTCCGGCGGAATTCCGTACTTTTCGCTAAGCAGTTTGACCGTCCGCTGGGCGACCGCCAGTTTGCGTTCGCGCGTGAAGGCCTGCGCCTGCTGCTTGTCTTCGTCGATGCATCCGGCGATCAGCGCCGCGCCGTAGGCTTTGGCGATCGGGCAGGTACGCTCGAACTTCTCTTCGCCGTCCTCCAGATTGATCGAGTTGATGATCGACTTACCCTGGCAGTACGTCAGCGCCAGTTCCATGGCGCGCGGATCGGTAGTGTCGATCATCACCGGCGCTTTGATCTTGCGGATCAGCTTTTCGTAGAACGCCGGGATGTCCTGGATTTCGTCGCGATCGGTGCTTTGCAGGCACACATCCACGATGTGCGCGCCGTTCTTCACCTGGCGGCGGCCGATTTCAGTGGCTTCTTCCCACTTCTCCTCGGCGACCATGTTTTTGAAGAGGCGCGAGCCGATGACATTGGTGCGCTCGCCCACGATGAGCGGCCGGTTGCTGTCTTCGGCTTCCACTAATTCGATGCCGGAGTAGTAGGCGCGGTGTGTGGGCAGCTTGCGTGGGCGCGGTTGGCGGCCCTCGGCCATCTGCGCGACAATTTTGATGTGCGCGGCGGTGGTGCCGCAGCATCCGCCCACCAGGTTGAGCCAGCCGTGCGCCACGAAACGGTCGAGTTGCTCGGCGAAGGACTGCGGGGTTTCGTTGTACTCGCCTTCCACGTTCGGCAGGCCGGCGTTGGGATAGCAGGAGACGCGCGTGGAGGCCATCTCGCTGAGCGTGCGCAGATGGTCGGTCATGAATTCCGGACCCGTGCCACAGTTCAGCCCGGCGGAGAGCAAATCCGCGTGCTCGATGGACGAGTAGAGCGCGTCGGCGGTTTGGCCGGCCAGCATCGTGCCCATGGTTTCGATGGTGCCGGAGACCATGACGGGGATCGGCCGTCCGAGTTCGCGCGCCAGGCGGCGGATGGCGAGTAACCCGGCTTTGATGTTGCGCGTGTCCTGACAGGTTTCGAGCAGCAGGATGTCGGCGCCGCCATCCACCAGCGGCTTGGCCAGATCGTAGTAATCCTGCTGCAGGTGTTCGAAGGTAATGGTGCGGCTGATGGTGATGCTCTTGCGCGTGGGGCCCATGGAACCGGCCACGAAGCGCGGCTTGCGCGCGGTCGAGAACTCATCGGCCGCCTCGCGCGCCAGGCGCGCGGCGGTGACCATCAATTCATAGGATTCGCCGTCGACGCCGTAATCGACCAGGTCGCTTTTGGTTCCGTTGAATGAGTTGGTCTCGATAATATCGGCGCCGGCTTCCAGATACGCGCGATGGATGCCGCGCACCACGTCCGGGCGGGTTTTCAGGAGGATTTCGTTGCAGCCTTCGAGCGCCGGTCCACCGAAGTCGGCGGCGGTGAGGTGCTGCTGTTGCAGCATGGTGCCCATGGCGCCATCGATAACCAGAATGCGGCTCTCGAGTGCGTCGAATAGGGCCTGGCGGCGTTCCTCACTGGTGGTCATGATGGATGGCGGCTGTCTTTTGATTCTAACAATTGCCGGGCGCAGGCTGCCGGGCGTCGTGTCCGCGGCTGGTTGGATTAGACTATAGTCAAAGGCAAAAAATGTCGGTGATTCTGCATATTCCGGATTCCATCGTGAGCGGATTGCGGCTGCCTGAGCCGGAAATTGAGCCACGGCTCAGGCTGGAATTGGCCTTGGCACTCTATAGTCAAGGAATTCTGTCCTTCGGCAAGGCGAGCGAGTTGGCTGCGGTCAGCCGTTTCCAATTTGCCGAATTCCTTGGCGGGCGCGGCATTCCGCGGCAGTACGGAGCGGAGGAGTTGGCGGAAGATCTCACCTATGCGCGTGGTGAGTAATACGTCACCGCTATCGAATCTAGCAATTATCGGGCGGCTGCCACTGGTCTGGGAACAGTTCGGCGCTGTCATAATACCCGAGGCTGTTTCGACTGAATTGGCACGTCGGGCATACCCGCACGCCCTGGACGCACTCTCGGAGGCGCGCGGCAACAGTCTTCTGACAACGGTCTCGATTCGGGAGAGTGCCGCGGCCGATCTCTTAAGCGCGCAGCTGGACCGTGGCGAGGCAGAGGCGATCGCCTTAGCGACGCAGGTGAAGGCTGATTGGCTACTGATCGATGAGCGCGCCGGACGCCTGATCGCACGGCGTACCGGATTGCGAATCACTGGTGTACTGGGGATCCTGATTCGCGCCAAAACTCGTGGGAGGCTTGCGTTGGTAAAGCCGGAGCTGGAGGCATTGCGGTCAGAGGCCCGATTCTTTGTTGGAAACAACTTGGAGCGCGAGGTTCTGGCGGCTGTCGGCGAGTAATCCGCCGGGGCATCCTAAGCGTGCGCGCTTGCAGGCGCTCAGAAGGTGTATCTTATGATTCTGACAGCTATGACACGTAGAACCATGTTCCAACTGGCGGGTGCGGCGGCTGCCGTATCCCCTTTGAGCGCGCAGACGGCTCCGTTGAAGGGCCGATTGAAGCAGTCCGTGGCGCGGTGGTGCTACGGGAAGATCAGCCTCGACGACCTGGCGCGCGAAGGGGCGCGCATGGGCCTGAAGGGCATCGACCTGATCGATTACAAGGAATGGCCCACCGCGCAGAAGTACGGGCTGGTTCCGGCCATGACGCCCGGCGCCGGCACCATCGGCGACGGCTTCAACCGCAAGGAGAATCACGACCGGCTGGTGCGCGAGATGGAAGAGAACATCCCGCGCGCGGCCGCCGCGGGCGTGCCCAACGTGATCACGTTTTCGGGCAACCGGCGCGGCCAGGCGGATGCGGAGGGCCTGGACAATTGCACCATCGGGCTGAACCGCGTGAAGAAGCTCGCGGAGGATAAAGGCGTCACAATTTGCGTGGAGTTGCTCAACAGCAAGATCGACCACCACGATTACCAGTGCGATCACACCGCCTGGGGCGTGGAACTCATCAAGCGCGTGGATTCGCCGCGCGTGAAGCTGCTGTATGACATCTACCACATGCAGATCATGGAGGGGGATATCATCCGCACGATCCGGCAGAACATACAATACATCGCGCATTTCCACACCGGCGGTGTGCCGGGGCGGCATGAACTGGATGGCACGCAGGAGCTGCAGTGGCGTTCGGTGGCCGAAGCGATTGTGGCGGCCGGGTTCTCGGGTTACTTTGCGCACGAGTTTGTGCCCACGCGGGATCCCATGACTTCGCTCGAGGAAGCTGTGAAGCTTTGCGATGTGTGAGGCATAATAAAGCAAGATGAGTCTGACCGATCAAGACAAGCAGTGGTTCGAAGAACGCCGGAACGAGGACAGGCGTTGGTTCGAAGAACGCCGGCTGGAAGAGAGGCGACGGGTCGAGCAGCGGTTCGATGAGGACCGGCGATGGGCCGAGCGCCAGCGTGAGGAAGAGCGGCAGTGGCTCAACGCGCAGCTTGATCGGGTGGAAACAAGTCTGCTGACTGAATTCCAAAAGTGGGCCTCGCCGACGGAAGCGCGCCTGCGCACCTAGCCGGTAGCCAAACTCCCCATCAACTGCACGGCTGCCCCATGCGCGATCACCACATCCGGATCGCGCTGTAACGCGTCGAAATATTGCCCGCGGAACCCCGGACCGGATTCAGCCGGTGTCAGCAGCGCACGGGCTTGCGCCAGCAGGCGCGCGCCGTCGGCGGGAGTGGCCGGTTCGTCGGCATCCAGCGTCTCGTCGATCAGCACGATCAGCTCCGACAACTCGTGCAGCCAGGCGAAGAATGGATCGTGCAGCACCAGGTTCAACAACTGTCCGCTGGACGTGATGCGCTGGATGTCGTGGTCATAACGCGCGCGTTCGGAATCGAGCAGCGTCTTATGCAGCTTGAGCAAGCCATTCCGTAGAGCGGTCAGGAGGCTGTGCGCGTCATCGGCCATGCAGTCATGTTAGCGCGACGCCGTGCGTCTATTCGTGGCGCAGGGCGGTCATCGGGTCGACGTGCGCGGCGCGTCGCGCCGGGATGGCACTCGCCAGCGCCGAGATCGCCAACAGCACTCCGGCGACTGCCAGAAACGTCGGCGGATCGGTTGCTGTGACGCCGTAGAGCAGGCTGGCAAGGGCGCGCATGGCCACCAGCGACACTATCAGTCCCGCGGCGAGGCCGGCCAACACGGGCCGCATGCCTTGCACCAGAATTAGCCTCTCCACCCTGCCGGATTCGGCGCCCAGCGCCACGCGGATGCCAATCTCGCGCACACGCTGGTTCACCGCGTAGGAGATCACGCCATAAACGCCCATGCCCGCCAGGCAAAGCGCGAAGCCGGCCAAGACCGCGAGAAGCGCCATGGAAAATCGCCGGCGCATCAGCGAGTCACTGAGGTTCTGTTCCATAGTGGCGATCTTATACACCGGCAGATTGCGGTCTAGAGTGTGTACGCGCTGTTGCAGGGCGGGGACCAGCGCCAGTGGATCGCCCGCGGTGCGGACCACCAGATTCATGAACGGGCGCGGCGCCTGTAATGCGGGATGGTAAATGACCGGTTTTGGATCGTTCATCAGGTTCCGTTCCTTTACGCCGCCGACGATCCCCACGATCTCGGAGTTGTCGCCGGGTTTCTGGCTGACGCGCGCATCGATCAGATACTGGCCAACGGCGTCGCCTTTCGGGAAGAAGGCGCGGGCCAGGGATTCATCGATGAGGCAGACACGATGCGTGCCGGCGCGGTCCTGCTCGGTGAAGAGACGGCCCTGCTTCAAAGAAATCCCCATGGTCTGAAAGTATTCCGGTGTGGCGATGCGCTTCTGCACGTCGGGGACGGCTTCCGCTGCCGGCCAGGGACGTCCGGCGATCTGGAAATCGCCGCCGCCGCTACCGGCGCCGAACGGCAAGCCATCCACGGCGCCTGCCGCCGTGACGCCGGGCAACGCCTTGACCTCGGCGAGCAAGCCGGATTGAAACGCCGTAATGCGCGCGGGGTCGCGATACTGGAGCGGCGGCAGGCTGATGCGAGCGGTTAACACGTGATCGGGACGGAAGCCTGGATTCGCCTGCCAGAGCCGTGCGTAACTACGTAGCAGCAGTCCCGCGGCGGTCAGCAGCAGCACCGCCAGCCCGACTTCCGCCGCGACCAGAAGGCCGCGCAAGCGATTGCTCGAACGGCTGCGGCGGGCCGGACGGGTCTGGGAGGCGCTCAAGGCAGGCGCCAGTCCAAAGAACAGGCACGTCAGGAGAGCGACGCCCGCGGCGAACAGGAGCGCCGGCCAATCCAGGCGGACGGTCTGCCATCGCAGCAACTCCGGTGACGCGAAGCGGCGGAAAGCGGCCAGCACCCAGGCGCCGATCGCCACACCGGCGGCTCCGGCGATGCCGGCCAAGAACAGGCTCTCCGTGAGTAACTGGCGCACCAGACGGCCGCGGCTGGCGCCTAGCGCGATGCGCAGGCCGATCTCCTTCTGGCGGGCCGTGGCGCGCGCCAGCAGCAGATTGGCCACGTTCACGCAGCCGATCAGCAGCACCATGCCTACCGCGCCCAGCAGCACCAACAGGGGAGTGCGCAGATCCCCGGCGACCTGGCCGGCGAGCGGATCGAGTTCGATGTTCCAATCCGGCGGATACCATTCCGGCAGGCTGCGGGTCATACGGGCGGCGACCACTTTCATCTCGGCCCGCGCTTGGTCCAGGGTGACGCCGGTCTTCAGGCGCGCGACCACGTCCATGCTCTGGTGACCGCGCGCCTGCGGATCCAGTTGCGCCGGGGTGAATGCCAAGGGCAGATAGAGCTGCGCCTGTTCCATGAATTGCAGAACCGGTTGCACCACCCCGACGACGGTGAACTTTTCGGTATCTACCTCGATCTGCTTGCCGGCAATTTGCGGATCGGCGCCGAACCGGCTGCGCCAGAGGCTCTCCCCGAGGATGGCCACCCGATCCTGGCCGCCCCGCTCCTCGCCGGGCCGGAAGACGCGGCCGGTGATGGGCTGGACCCCCAGCATCGGGAACAGGCTGGTGGAGACCCGTAGGCCATAGACGCGCACCGGTTCGCCTGCGCCGGTCAAGTTCACGCTATTGGTTTGGAGCGCCGCGATGTGGGAGAACGAGCGGCTCAGATCGCGGTAATCCATGAAATCGAGCGCCGAATGGTCGGATTTGAAGAGATCGAACTTCGGCATATTCTTGGTTACCAGCACCAGTTGCGCGGGATCGTGATAGGGCAGGGGATGCAGCAGGACCGCATCCACCGTGGTGAAGATGGCGGTGCTGGCGCCAATTCCTAAGGCCAGCGTCAGGATCGCGGTGAGAGCGAAACCTGGGCTACGGAGCAGGGTGCGAAGTGCATATCGCAGATTCAGCATGGATGTTGGACGTAGCTGCGGCCGGAATGGCTTGTCGGCGGCCGCGGCCTTGTCTATCGTGGGCGGAAACGCTCGTCGATCGGAACCTGATAGCCGCTGGCCAGCCGATTCGACGCATTCGCCATGCCGGCCACGGCCATCAACTCGCCGAACATCTCATCGGACATGCCCGCCTTGCGCGCCGCCGCGGTGTGGGAGGCGATGCAGTACGGGCACTGGTTGGTCACGCTGACAGCCAGGTAAATCATCTCTTTGGTCAGGGCGTCCAGCGCGCCGGGGGCCATGATCTGCTTGACGTCCTCCCAGGTGCGGCGGAGCGAAGCCGGATCGCGCGCCAGGGTCTTCCAGAAGTTGTTGATCCAGTCGGTCTGGCGCGTGGCCATAATGTCGTCGTAGACGGCGCGCACTTCCGGAGGGGCATCGGCATATTCAATCATGATGAGATTATAAAGGACCAAAATCCGTCCGCCCGGTTACACTATTGATTCGCGATGCGGTATGTGCTGTTGCTGCTGGTGTTGATCCAGGGTGCGCGGGGCGATCCGGCCCGCTATGAATTGCGGGGCCGTCTGCTGCCCGGCACGCGCGCCTCGGTCTGGCTGCACGGGGCCACAGCGCCTTTCGAAGCCAGCACGCTGGCGGACGACGACGGCCATTTTCGCTTCCGGGATGTCGAGTCCGGCGCCTACGTGCTGGGCGTGTTTGTGCTCGGCCGCGGCGAAATCCGGCGCACCATCGAAGTGGGACCGAGCCAGGCACGCGGGGGAAATCGCATCGAATTGGCCGTGGAGTTGCGCGATGCCGCATTCGATGCGCGGGACAGTTTCGAGCGCGGCGCGATGGTCTCCGCCAAGGAACTGAGCATTCCGGACGAGGCCCGCCGCGCGTATGACGAGGCCGGCAAGAAGCTGGCCCGGCACGAAGTGGATGCCGCCGTAGCGCATCTCCGCCGGGCCGTGGAGATCGCGCCGCAATTCGCGGAAGCCTGGAATCATCTGGGCACCATCGCCTACCAGACACGCGATTATGCGCAGGCGGAGAGCTGCTTTCGAAAAGCGCTGGCCGCGGACCCGAAACTGTTCCAGCCTCTTGTGAATCTGGGCGGCGTGTTGATCAACCTGAAAAAGTTCGATGAAGCGTTGCAGTACAACTTGTACGCAAAGTTGAACCACCCCAACGATGCGCTGGCGAATTCCCAACTCGGGATGAATTACTTCTTCCTGGACCAGCCGGAGATGGCCAGCAAGTATCTGACCGCGGCCAAGCAGATCGATCCGGCGCACTTCTCGCATCCGCAACTGGTTCTGGCGCAGATCGATCTGAATCGGCAGGATCGCGCGGCGGCCGTGGTCGAGTTGGAGGAGTTTCTGCAGTATCATCCGGATGCGCCGGAAGCTGGAAAGATCAAGGACGACATTGCGCGTCTCGGTGCGCCGTCCGATCCGGCAAAGGAGTTCGCCGCGACTGGCATGGCGCGCTCGTTTGTGGAGTCACCCGAGCCGGCGGCAGATGCCGCGATCGGATCGGGACGGCACTTTCGTATTCTGCTGAAGCGGACGGCCCCAGGCGTCTTGACCGCGTTGCCGCGGGAGGGCGGGCGACTCGCCGCCGCGCCCGGCTTCGAGTTTTCCGCCGCGTGCCTGAAGTGTCATGCGGCCGGCGAGGCGGATCATCCGCAGGCGATGAACTGCGCGAGTTGTCACGCCGCGGCGGGCGCCGGGAAGCCCTCCGAGGCGGCCTGCCTGAAATGCCACGTGGCGACCGGCGGACCCGGTTCCGGCCACGGCGCCACTTCTTCCGGCGAGGAAAACATCGAACTCAACAGCGCGGGCTACCGCCTGCTGGGATCGCATTGCTATCGGGCGGCCGCCGGCAAGCTTACCTGCGCCACCTGCCACCCGCCCCATACATTTTCGAAAACCATGGCCGAATTCCGGGCGGTCTGCCGGAGTTGCCACCCCACGCAACACAATGGCGCGGCGCTCGAATGTCCGCGATGCCACATGCCCAAGCGGCAGGTGGCGGATGTGCCGGGAATCCTGGTGACGGACCATCGCATCCAGCGGCCTTTGTAGACTTACTCCAGTCCGGCGCGCGCCAGCATATCGAGAAACTGTTTCCCCGTGCGCATGTCGATGGCCTGCGCAGCCAGGTTGCCGTTACGATCGTACACGAAGGTCTTGGGAATGCCTTCCACCTGAAACAGTTCGTTCACTTTGCGCCCCGGATCGAGCAGAATGGGGTAGGTGATTTTGTGTTCGGCAATGAACGGTTCGACCTTACTCTGTTCCTCGTCGGAGATCGCCAGAATTACCAGCCCGCGCGGTCCGAAGCGCGCCTGCAGCGATTCCAGATCGGGCATCTCTTTGCGGCAAGGCGGGCACCAGGTGGCCCAGAAATTCACCAGCACCACCTGGCCGTGCAGATCTTTCAACGTCCAACGCTTTCCTTTGAGGTCGGTCAAAGAGAAATCCGCGCTCTGGCGGCGTTTGTCGGCGGCTTCCAGTCTGGCGGTGGCGGCGGCGAATTGGGGATCGTCGAGCGAGGCGGTGACGTGCTCGTAGCGCACCAGTTGGGCGAGTGTGGAATATCCCATGGCCGGTTCGCCGTTGTGGATCGAGGGAGGCGATTCATGAAGAGCCTGGGCCAGCGTGGTGGCTACTTCCTGTAACGTGCCCGCGCCCGGATCGCCTTCGGTGGCGAGATTGGCCAGCGAAGATGCCAGGCTCAGCTTTTGTTCACTGGGCGGAAGTGCGCGGATATCCAGCGCCAGGCGCCTGGTAGCATCCGGACGTTGATCGTCGGGCACGCCGCGTAAGCCGCGCAGTCTTTCCAGGATTGGCTTTTCGCCCTCGCTCCAGGCAGTCGGTGGCTGCTGCGCGGGCAGGAGCATGACGGCGAGCAATACGGCAGCGCTGGTTGCGAGAGAGACTCGCAGGCGGGTTTTGATCATCTATCCCGATGGTACCGCGACGCGCCGAGGCGGAAACAGGCCATCTCCGTGGTGTTGCGCACCAGCAGGAGCCCGTTATCGATGGCCGGGATGTTCCACGTGCGTCCCTCAAGGGCTTGGAAGCGTGCCAGTTCCTGGTGTCCCTCAGGTGTGGCGCGCACCAGCACAACGTCGCCTTCTTCGGTAGTCACCACCAGGTAGCCATCCGCCAACAGCAGTTGGCCGTATCCGTAGCGCCCGCCTTTCCACTTCAACTCGCCGGTTTTGGCATCCATGCACGCCAGGATGGCCTCATCGAAGCCGTAAATATAGCCTTGATAGAGCACCGAAGAGTTGAACTTATTCTTCATGCGGTTGTTCTGCCACACGGGCCGGGCGGCGTAGGTGTCGCCCGTCTTCGAAATCTCCAACAGCGCCGCGCCCGGCCCTTGCGCCGACGAGAGCAGCACGTTCGACTCATCCACCACCACCGGCTGCGAACAGTTCATATCCATCTGCCCGGGGAATGGGTACTCCCAGAGCAGGCTGCCATCCTCAGGCACCAGCCCCACAGCGCGTTGTCCGCTGATCCACACGATTTGCCGGCGTCCCGCCAGCGTCGCCAGGATGGGAGATGTGTATCCGGCGCGGTCGTTTAGCGCATGCCAAACGGGCGCGCCCGTCAGCCGGTCGTAGGCCACGATGCTCTTGCCTTGCGTGCCGCCCGGCGTGACGATCACCATACTATCCACGATCAGCGGCGACGCCGCCATGGCCCAGCGCTGGTTTTCGGCCGCGTTGTCCGACAAAATGTTCCTCGACCATTTGGGTTTGCCGGTCTTCGCAGCCAGGCAATACAGATCGCCATTGGCGCCCAACGAATAGAGCAGGCCGTCCCGATACACGGGTGTCGCGCGCGGGCCTGGCCCACCCAGGACTTCGTTGAAGGACGCCGGGTAGGTGAATGCCCAGAGTTCGCGGCCGGTCTCCGGATCGTAAGCCGTGATGGCTTCCCGGTCGCGGCGCTGTTCGATGGTATAGGCGCGTCCGTCGCCGACCGTGAATGACGCGTAGCCGCCGCCAATTGGCTGCTTCCACAAGCGCGGTAATCCCGCCGCTGGCCAGGACGTTTCGATGGGAGTATCAGCGTAAACACCGTCGCGATTCGGACCGCGGAAGTCCTGCCAATAACCAGGTTGGACCTTTTCCGGTAGCGTGGCTACGATGTGTACGGGAGCGGGCGCAGCGACCGGCTCGGAACGCGCCGTCTCGACGGGCGCCGGTGCGGGTATGGCGGCGCGCTGCCGGGCGCGGCTGGCCTCCAACTCCGCTTCCCGCCGCGAGCGGCTCTCAAACCTGACTCCCGTGATACTCATCGCACCGTTCCATTCCAGGCGCATGCCGTAGACCGCGAACAGTTCCACGACCGCCACGGCGCAGATCCCGAGCGTGCCGCCGATGCGCGCCCAGACGCCCACGCCGCGCCGCATCCACCAGAGGATCAAACCGAGCGGCGGAAAGACCAGGATGGCGATCCACAACGTCAAGCGATGGCGCAACATGCCAGCAGCAAAGCACATGGCGCGGCTGTTAATCGTAGTTTATCCATGCAATGAAACTATGGTAAACTAGACCATGTCTCGCTTAGCCGCCTTCGCCGTCATCACGCTGTTCCTTGCGCCCTGTGCCTATCCGCAGGGCGAAACAACCAGCGCCATTGAGGGCATGGTCACCGACCCATCCGGCGCCGCGCTTCCCGGTGCCACCGTCGCGCTTGCCGGCGCAGAAACGGGCGTGCGGCGCTCCGCCAGGACCGGCGACTCCGGACGCTTCAGCTTCCCGCAACTGAAGCCCGGCACATACGCCATCGCAGTCAGCGCACCGGGATTCGAGTCACAACGTAAGCCTTCCATTGCTGCCGCCGTGGGCCAAACGCAGATCGCCAACTTTGTTCTGGCCGTGGCCGCCGCGGCGCGTGAGGATATCATCGTGACGGCCGAAGCGCCCCTGATCAATACCGATAATCCGAACACGGCCACCACGCTGAACGCCGCCGCCATCGAGAATCTTCCGAATCCAGGCTCGGATCTGACATACCCGGTGCAATTCGCGCCCGGCGCGCTGATCAATACCGCGGGCAGCAGCAACGATTTCGTCGGCGCCCAGAACGGCTACGGGAACGTGCAGTTCAACGGCCTGCCGGCGCTGTCGAATGCTTACATCGTGGATGGCCTGGAAACTAACGATCCGCTAACCAATCTCAACAGCGGCTTGGCCACCAACCTGGTGCTGGGCTTGAACTCCATCTCGGAAGTCACCGTCAATACGACTTCCTATGCCGTGGATCAGGGCCGCTACGGCGCATCGCAAGTCACTTATGTGACTAAATCGGGCACGAACTCGTTACACGGCAATTGGTACGAGTTATGGAACGGCTCGAAGCTCAATGCCGCGGATTTCTTCACCAACGCCACCGCCGGCAATCAGAAGCCGCGCTCGACGGTCAATCACTTCGGCGGCAGCATAGGCGGGCCGATCCGCCGCAACCGGCTGTTCTTCTTTGGCGATTTCGAGCAGCTCCGCATCGCGTTGCCGATTGTGACGCCGGTGACCGTGCCCACGGCGGCGTTTGAAAATTACGTGCTGGCGCAGTTGCCGCGGGGCGGCGTGGACAGCGTCTCGGGGGCAATCTATCCCGCGCAGCCGCAGCTCGTGCCGTTCTATCGCGACCTGTTCTCGTTGTATCGCGGCTCCGGCGGAACGCCGTTAGCGGCCCTCGGCTGCCCCTTCAACGCCGATGGCGACTCCGCCACGGGCGCGCCTCCCGACGGCAATGGCTGCGCTGTGCGCCGGAGCGTGTCGCAATCGAGCGGCGATCACGAGCAGGTGGTCACCGCGCGCATCGATTACAACATCAACGCGAACGACACCACCTGGTATCGGTTTCAGTCCGATACGGGGCTGCAAGCCGCTTATACCGATCCCATCAACTCGATTTTCAACGCCATCTCGTCGCAGCCGCTTTATTCTTTCGCCGCGGGCTATACGCACATCTTCAGCCCGCGCGTGGTGAATTATTTCAATCCGGCGTTCTCGTGGTATGAGAGCCTGTTCGGCCCCGCGGATCTGGCCACGACCCTGGCCGCGTTCCCGATTGTTCTCGAAGGCGTGGGCTCAAACGCGCCGTTCACCACGCTTGGCGGCCTCGACAATAACTGGGTGCAGGGCCGCCGCGCCACCCGCTTTCACGTAAACGACAGTCTCTCGTGGACCAACGGCAGTCATGACTTTCGCTTCGGCATCAGTTCGCGGCGTCTGCGCATCAACGACTTCGACTTCAGCACGGACACGACGCCCTTAGTTACTTACACTACGCTGCCGCAATTTATCTACGGTGTGGCGTCCACGGCCACGGAGAGTTTTCCCCTGGCTGCCTCCCAACCCTTCAACTACCTGAATGTCGATTTATACGCACAGGATTCCGTCAAACTCACATCGAAACTGAATTGGACGGTCGGCATACGCTTGGCGCACAATTCCAATCCCGAAAATCCCCATGCTCTGATCGCACGCCTGCCCGGTTCGTTCGATGCCCTGGCGCACGATGTCAATCAACCGCTCGACCAGACGATTGAGACCGGTCTCACGCATCTCTTCCCCGCGACCGAATGGGCTTTATGGCAGCCGCGCACCGCCATCGCCTGGCAGTTCGCGCGCGGCTTCGTGTTGCGCACCGGGTTCGGCGTCTTTTCGGACATCCTGCCTGGCAGCGTTGCCGACCTCATCGGCGCCAACCCGCCGTATGTGAACATATTTCAGGGCGGCTTGCTGGGGTCGGCGGGTGGACTGGCCATCGCGCCGGGCGTGCCCAATAGCGCTATCGGCGCGGCTGCCGCGGCCAACCAGGCGTTCCTCGCGGGCTTTCAACGAGGCGAGCTATCGTGCGCCTCCGCGCTCGCGAACACGGCGCAATGTTTGCCGCCGGTCGCCCTCAATGCCGTGCCCGAGGGCCGGCTCCGCGCCCCGTACTTCCTGCAATGGAGCTTCGGCATCGAGCACCAGTTGGGCAACTCCGCCAGCTTGCGCGCGCAGTATGTGGGAACACGCGCCATCGATCTGCCCTACCAGACCGAGGTGAATGGCTACCAGACCGTCTGCGCCGGATGTTTCGCGCCATATCCATACGGCCAGCCAGTGGATCCGCGTTTTGCGGCCGTGGACCAGCTTTCGACTGGCGCCAACAGCCATTACAACGGACTGCAGCTCACGGCGCAAAGACGCATGGCGCATGGCCTCGACTTGCAGGCTAACTACACTTGGAGTCACTGCCTCGATACCGTCTCCAACGGAGGCTTTCTTTCATTCTCATCCACCGGTATCCTGTCACCGCTTCCAGGCGAACTGTGGAGGCAGTACGGCAACTGCGACTATGATGTCCGCCATAACTTCGACGCATCGTATGTTTACGAATTACCATTCCGGACGAGTCATTCGCGGTGGAAGGCGTTGGTGGAGGGGTGGCAGGTATCCGGCACGGTCTTTCTGCACAGCGGCCTGCCGTTTACGGTACTGAGCGCGCCGTATACCGCCAACGGCGATGGCATCGTGCAGGCCAGTGGCCCGCAGTTTGCGAGCCTGCTCCCGGGCGTGCCAATCTACAGCCACGGAGCCGTTCCGGGAGTGACTCCAGCGGGCGCCATCCAGTGGCTCAATCCGAATGCCTTCGTCTCCGCGGTCGACCCGGCGACGGGCACCTGTTATGGGGGCGACACTCCCGCCAACTGCCAGTTCGGCGATCTGGGACGCAACAGCCTGCGCGGCCCCGATTTCTTCTGGAGCGATCTGTATGTGACGAAGCATTTCCGGCTGGGCGACCGGTTGACGCTGCGCATGGATGGGCAGTTCTTCAATGTATTCAACCATCCGAATTTCGCCTTGCCGTCGGTGGTGGCGGGCATCCCGGGTCAGGCGGCGACGCAAACCGGTTTCGGCGCCATTACTTCCACCACGTCTCCACCGACCGGCCTCTTGGGCGTCGGACTGGGGGGCGACAACTCTCCCCGCATGGTGGCCGTGCAGGCGCGCTTCGAGTTCTGACGTCGGCTATAGTTGTCTCTATGAAACTATGGTTCGGCACGCTGCTTCTTTGTGCGCTGGCGCAGGCGCAAGCGCCATCGGTCTACGAACTCGAAGACGGATTTGTGGATGCGCATGGCGTGCTGATCTACTATCAGACGCTGGGCCACGGATCTCCCCTGCTGATCGTGCACGGCGGTCCGGGAGCCTCGCACGACTACTTTCTTCCATATCTGCTGCCTTTGGCGCGCCATCACAAGCTGATCTTCATCGATGAGCGCGGCTCCGGCAAATCCGAGAAGCTGGAGGATCCCGCCGGCTACACCGTGGAGAACATGGTGGAAGATACCGAGGCCGTGCGCCAAGGGCTGAAGCTGGGCCGCATCAGCCTGCTGGGTCATTCCTATGGCGGCGTGCTGGCGCAGGCCTATGCGCTCAAGTATCAGGCAAATCTCACGCACCTTGTTTTGTGCAGCACGTTTCACAGCACCAAGGAAATGAACGAGGTCTTCCGCCGTCAACTGGCGGCCATGCCGGCCGAGTTGCGCGACCGCATCCAGTCGCTCGAAAACGCCGGTTTGTACGGCAAAGGCAAGGACTACGAGAAGAACCGCTATCCCAATGACTACATGATCGCGGCTTGGGGCGAGGGCTACTTCCCATATCTGTACCAGCGCAAGCCCGACGCCAACTATGATCCGATTGCCAACGGCATCATGTCCTGGGACTTGTACCGCGAGATGTGGGGATCGCACGGCGAGTTCGTCATCGATGGCAACCTGAAATCGGTGGAATACGCGGACCGGCTGAAAACCGTCAAGGT
Source organism: Bryobacteraceae bacterium (assembly GCA_049511415.1). GTDB lineage: Bacteria > Acidobacteriota > Terriglobia > Bryobacterales > Bryobacteraceae > Bog-159. The sequence continues at coordinate 22,804 of JBEKYC010000047.1, forward strand.
GCCAACCTTGATCACCGCCGGCGATCACGACGAATGCTCGCCGTCGCTGGCGGAAGAGATGCACGATCTGATTGCCGGTTCGAAGCTGGTGATTATTCCGCGGAGCGGCCACATGACTTTCGTGGATCAGCCGGCGCTGTTCATCCGGACGGTGACTGACTTTCTGGCTAAGTAGGCAGTTTTTCGCCGCGCACGATTTCCATCGGCACCCATATTCGGACATTCTGCTTGGCCGTAACCCGAAATCCGGAGGCTTCGATTACCTGGCTGACTAATATGGGGCGGCAATCGACGAAGTTTGGGAAATGCCGATGCGTCCATTCGTACGCCTCGTAAATGATCCCGTGCGCGCCTTCCTTGGACATGCCCACCACCACGATGCGTCCGCCGGGCTTCAGCACGCGCTTCGCTTGCTCCAGCACCACTGGAATTTCGGGCGTGTCGAACAACTCCAGGGTGAAGCTCATGAACACGGCGTCCATGCGGTTCGCCGGATAAGGCAGATCCGTGGCGTCCCCGAGGCGCAATTCCACGCGGTCCGCCAGACCTTGGCGGCCGAGCAGGTCTTCCGCCACGGCCCGCATCCCGTCGGATAGATCCATGCCGTAAACCTTGCCGGATGGCCCCACCGCGCCTGCGAGCGATACCAGCGCGTGACCGGTGCCGAAACCGATTTCGAGCACGGTTTCGCCGGGTTGCGGTGCTAGCATCTTGACGCCGACCTCGCGGACCGGGCCTTCGGTGTGGTCCGACAGCAGATCGTAGACCTTGCTGATCTTGTCGTAAAGGGCTTTGGTCTCGGCGCGCGACAGGGTCACAATGCCAATATAGCTGTTCTGGCCAAGACGGCGAGCGTCGCCGGTCCCGCGTTTTCTCCCGCGATTCGTCGGTAACAAATCTCCCGCCTCAATAACATCTTGTCCCACCTCAACTTCCGCGTCATAGCCCCACGCCGCCGCGATGCACCATGCTTCCCTGGAATCGAGACGATCCCATGCGCCAAATGTGCGAATTCCACGCGACGGCAGCCCCTAAGGATCGCCGCCGCCAAACCCCGCGGGGAAATGTGATTTTGCTGATTCTAAAGCACATGTGGGTTCGTATTTACAAAACTCCCCACCGCGACCATGCGCCCAAAAGCGCCCAAAGGTGCACAAAAACGCACAAAAACGCACAATTGGAGTGATTTTGGACCGCGCCAGGCACCCGGCCAAACGGGCTGCTGGACAATCGCAAAACGATCGTCTGCCCCACGCCGGGCGAGTTCGCTCGCCTATAATGAAACCGGAGGTCTCACTTTTGGCAAGCACCACGTTGTCGCTAGAGCAGGAGAAGAACCCCTGGCTGGCCGCCGAAGCCCGTTTTGACGAGGCTGCCACCCGCCTCAATCTGGACGACGGCTTGCGCAAAGTCCTGCGCACGTCCGCCAAGGAAATCACCGTCCACATACCCGTGCAATTGGACGACGGGCGCTTGGAAGTCTTCACCGGATATCGCGTGCAGCACTCCATCGCGCGCGGACCCGGCAAAGGCGGCATACGCTTCGGCCCCGATGTGACGCTCGACGAAGTGCGCGCGCTGGCCTCCTGGATGACGTGGAAGTGCGCTGTTGTGAACATCCCATTCGGCGGCGCCAAGGGCGGCGTGATCTGCGATCCGAACCTGCTCTCCATGAGCGAATTGGAACGGCTCACGCGCCGCTACACCTCCGAGATCATGGAGTTCCTCGGTCCGGAGCGCGATGTGCCCGCGCCCGACGTCAACACCAACGACCGCGTCATGGCGTGGATCATGGACACTTACTCCATGCACGCGCGCCACACGGTCACCGCCGTGGTCACAGGAAAGCCCATGGCTCTGGGCGGATCGCGCGGGCGTCCGGAAGCCACGGGGCGCGGCTGCATGATCGTGTGCCTGGAGGCCCTCAAGCGCTTCAGTAAGCCGCGCACCGCCACCACCGTGGTGATTCAGGGATTCGGCAATGTCGGCGGCATGGCGTCCAAGCTGATGTCGCGCGAAGGCTTCAAGATCATCTGCATGATCGAATACGACGGCGCGGTTTATAATCCGAACGGCCTCGACACCCGCGCGCTCTACGAGCATCGCCAGGAAACCGGTTCCATACGCGACTTCTCCGGCGGCGAAAATATGGACCCTGCCGAGGCGATGTTCCTGCCGTGCGACATTCTTCTGCCGGCAGCTACCGAGAACGTGATCACTTCCCAGAACGCCGACCGGCTGCGCTGTCGCATCCTGTGCGAAGGCGCCAATGGACCGACTACGTCGCTGGCGGACGAAATCCTGGCGGATAAGAAGATCTTCGTGATCCCGGACATTCTGGCCAATGCCGGCGGCGTCACCGTCTCGTACTTCGAGTGGGTGCAGGACCGCCAGGGCTTCTTCTGGAACGAGGCCACTGTGAATAAGCAGTTGGAAGAAATCATGGTGGACAGCTTCGGCGCGGTGGTCGAATACGCCGCCAAGCACGGCGTCAACAATCGCACCGCCGCCTATATGCTCGCGCTCGACCGGGTGGCCAATGCCATCCGGTTGCGCGGGATTTACGCGTAGTGGCCTCCGACGCTTCCACGCCGCTGATGCGGCAATACAACGCCATCAAGCAGCAGGTTCCCGGCACGCTCCTGCTGTTCCGGCTCGGCGATTTCTACGAGCTGTTCTTCGAAGATGCCGTCGTAGCCGCGCGCGAGCTCGAGATCACGCTGACTTCGCGCAACAAGGAAAAGGGCGCTGCCATTCCCATGTGCGGCGTGCCTTATCATTCCGCCTCCGGGTATATCGCGCGGCTGATCCAGAAAGGCCATCGCGTGGCCATCTGCGACCAGATGGAAGATCCCGCGCTGGCCAAAAAGCTGGTGCGGCGCGAGGTGACGCGCGTAATCACGCCCGGCACGGCCACCGATTCGCTGGCCCTGCGCGCGCACGAAAACAATTATCTTGCGGCGGTCGCGCGCATTGGGGATCGCGCCGGCGTGGCGCATGTGGACGTTTCCACCGGCGAATTCCGCGTGACCGAGATGCCCTCCGGCGAGATCCAGGCAGCCATCGAGCAACTGGGCGCACGCGAAGTTTTATTCGCGGCGGATCTGCCGCTGCTGGGCGGTGATGCCGCGGCTGGGCGTTATCTGCGTACCAATCTCGAAGATTGGATCTTCAGCTTAGACTACGCGGACCGTACGCTGCGCGATCATTTCCACCTGCATTCGCTGGATGGCTGCGGCCTGGCCAACCGTACGGCGGCGGTCTGCGCCGCGGGAGCCATCCTGCATTACCTGCGCGATACGCAGCGCGCCGCGCTGGAACATTTGGATCGCCCCACGTTTTACGATCGCGCCGGGTCGATGGTGCTGGATGCGGTCACGGTGCGCAATCTGGAACTTGTGGAGCCGCTGTTCGCGGGCGAACGCTCGGATGCCACTCTGCTGCACGTGCTGGATCAGACGCAGACGGGCATGGGCGGGCGGCTCTTGCGGCAGCGGCTGCTGCGCCCGTCGCTCGACCGCGCCGAAATCGAAGGCCGCCTGGATGCCGTGGGCGAACTGTTGCAGCAGACCATCCTGCGCGCCGAATTGCGCCGGCAGTTGAGCGGCATTCAGGATATCGAGCGCCTGTTGGCCAAGACCACTATGGGCGTGGCCAATCCGCGCGACGTGCTCGCGTTGGGCCGCTCGCTCGAAAAGATTCCGGCATTGAAAGCCGCCTTCGAAACGCAGCGCGCCGCGCGTCTGCGCGACTTGCACCGGCGTCTCGACGAAGTAGCCGAAGCGCGCGACCGCATCCTCCAGGCCATCGCCGATGAGCCGCCCATCAATCTGACTGACGGCGGAACGATCCGCGCCGGATTTCATGAGGAGCTGGATGAGCTGCGCGGCCTGAGCCGCAATGGGCGCCAGGTGATCGCGCAGATCGAGACCCGCGAGCGCACGCGCACCGGCATACAGTCGCTGAAGGTGCGCTTCAACAACGTCTTCGGCTATTACATCGAGATCTCCAAGGCCAACCAGCATCTGGCGCCCGCCGATTACGAACGCAAGCAGACGTTGGTCAACGCCGAGCGCTTCACCACGCCCGAATTGAAGGACTACGAGCGCAAGGTGCTCGACGCGGAAGACAAAATCCTCACGCTGGAAAAGGAACTGCTCGCCGCAGTGCGCCAGTTTGCCGCGGCGCACGCGCAGCGCATCCGCGCTACGGCCGCGGCTATCGCCGAGATCGACGTGACCGCCGCGCTGGCGCAGGTGGCCGCGGAAAACCGCTACGCGCGTCCGTCGTTTTCCGAAAGCGGCGAGATGCGCATTATGGCGGGCCGTCATCCCGTGATCGAGCGCATCGAAGAGCAGGATGCCGGCCGCTTCATTCCCAACGATCTGTATCTCAATTCCGATACCGACCTGATCGCCATCATCACCGGACCGAACATGGGCGGCAAGTCCACATACCTGCGGCAGGCCGCGCTTATCGCCATCCTGGCGCAGATGGGATCGTTCGTGCCCGCCGATTCGGCCAGCCTGCCGCTGATCGACCGTGTCTTCACGCGCATAGGCGCTTCGGACAATCTGGCGCGCGGCCGCTCCACATTCATGGTGGAGATGACCGAGACCGCCGTCATTTTGAACACCGCCACGCCGCGCAGCTTTATCGTGCTGGATGAAATCGGGCGCGGCACGGCTACTTACGATGGCCTGGCGCTGGCGTGGGCGGTGGTGGAGCATATCCAAGCGCGCACCCGCGCCAAGACTCTCTTCGCCACGCACTATCATGAACTCACGGATCTGGCCGAGCAGCTTGAGGGCGTCCGCAACCTGAGCGTTTCGGTGAAAGAAGCCGGTGACCGCATCATCTTTCTTCGCAAAGTCGAGCCGGGAAAGGCCGACCGCAGCTACGGCATTGAAGTGGCGCGCCTGGCCGGCCTGCCTCCGCGCGTGATCGAGCGCGCTAGCGAAGTATTGCGGCTGCATGAGCGGACCGAGCACGCGGTGAGCGGAGAGTTATCGCCCGCGCCCGCAAGGCCGGTGCAGATCCAGCTCTTCGAGCCATTGAACTACGGCATCGCCGAGCGCATCCGCAATCTGAAGATCGACGAACTGCGCCCGATCGAGGCCCTGCGGCTGCTGGCGGAGCTGCAGGATGAATTGAGGCGCGGGTGCGTGTAGCGGGGGTGATGAGCGGCACGTCGCTCGATGGCATCGACGTCGCCATCGTGGAAATCCGGGGGCGCCATGTGGCCACAATCGGCTTCCAATCCACGCCTTATTCCGATGCAGTGCGCCGCGCCATTCTGGGCGTTTCGAATACAACTACGACCACACGCGAAATCTCACGTCTGAATTTCCTGCTGGGCGAGCTTTACGCCCGCGCGGTTCTGCGCGCCTGCCGCCGTTACGGTCCCGTCGGGCTGATCGGCTGCCATGGGCAGACCATCTATCACGAAGGCGGCGCCAGCACCTTGCAGATCGGCGAAGCGGCGGTGATCGCGGAACGAACCGGCGTGCCCGTAGTATCGGATTTCCGTACCCGCGATATCGCCGCCGGAGGACAGGGCGCGCCGCTGGTCCCGTTTGTGGATTGCTTCCTGTTCGGCCGCTCGCGGCGCACGCGTGCCGCCTTGAACATCGGGGGCATCGCCAACATCACAGTGATTCCGGCGGGCGTGGCATTCGACACCGGGCCCGGCAACATGGTGGTCGACGCGCTCGTGCGGGAATTTACGGGCGGACGGCAGAACTTTGACCGCGGCGGTCGCATCGCCGCGCGCGGCCACGTGCATCGCGCGCTGCTCGATCGGCTGTTGGCCGATCCGTACTACCGGAAGAAACCGCCCAAAAGCGCCGGGCGCGAACAATACGGCGCGGAATTCGTGGCGCGGCTGCTTGCGACCAATCTGGCCTTGCCGGACCTGATCGCCACCGCTACGGTGCTCACCGCGGCTACCATCGCCCGCGCCATCCAGCCGTTCGCCCCAAGCGAACTGATCGTGTCCGGAGGCGGCGCGCACAATCCGCGCATACTGGCGCATCTGGCTGCGTATCTGCCCGGCGTGGCGCTGGTCACATCGGCGGATTATGGCATCGATGTGGACGCCAAGGAAGCCATCGCGTTTGCCGTCTTGGCGTATCAGACCTGGCGCCGCCGTCCCTCGAATGTGCCTTCAGCAACTGGCGCACGGCGGGCAGTCATATTAGGTAAATTAGCGCTATAATCGCCAAGATCAGGAGGAGATCATGGTTAGGCGCCTGAATCCGGCCGCTTTGCTTCTGCTCGCAGCGGCTATTTCCACAAACGCTCAATCCCCAGTGAAGGTCCGCGACTTCGGCGGTATGCAGGGGGATGTCTATGTTCACAAATGGACCGGCGTTCAGTTGACGTTGCCCGCGGGCTGGAGTCTGGTAAGCCAGGGATGGGGCGACCATGGCGGCCAAATCGTTCTGCTGAAGGATTCCGTTACGGGCACGATCGCCAGCGTCTGGCTGAAACCGGAGACTGCGCAGGTGGCCGACATCCCCGCCCTTCTGGAACGCAAGCTGGATACCAAGGGCATGCAGCGCAACAGCTACCAGGATTACCGCATGCGGGCCGGCAGCGTGCAACACATTACGGTGGGCGGCAATCAAGGTGTAAGCGTGCTTGCCGATTTCGTGAACCTCGGCCAGCAAAAGTCCGAATATATGGCCTGGATCTATTCCGGCAAGACGCACGTCTTTTTCGACGGGCGCGTGCCTGCGGAGCAACTGGCCGCTTTCCAGAGCCGTCTTGACCCGCTGATTCAGTCGGCTTCGGTGCCTTAATTCCGATGCGCAAGCGGCTTGTGTTACTAGCCTTGCTGCCCCTGATGGCGGGCGCGCAGGCGATTGAAGACGGTACTTATCATGACCCCGCGGGCGTGCAGTTCGCGGTGCCCCCGAATTGGACCGTGGTGGGCCGCGCGCCGGCATCCGATGGCGCGCATACGATAGTGCTGCGAGACGCAACCAGCAACGTGATTGCCACCGTGCACGGTTAACCCGGAGGCGATCCCCGCTCTGATGAGCCGGCGGCTCGATAGCAAACTGGCCCAGCGCAATAACTTCGAAGGCTAAAAATACCGGGCCGAGAGCGTTCAAAACACCACCATTGGCGGTCATCCGGCGCTCAGCGCGGTTGCCGATTATACGCGCGCCGGGCAGCAGATGGTCGAGTATCTCACCTGGGTGGATGGCGAGAAGAGCCGCGTGGTCTTCGGGGCCGCGTGCGGGCAGCCGAATTAGCCGACTTTCAGATGCGGTTCGACCCGGTCATTCAGTCCGCGGTTGTGCCGTAGGCCCGGTCGGGTTTGAAGGGCTTGAAACGCCACTTCACCAGCGTCCACAGGGCCTCCCAGCCATCCAAAGCACGGATCTTCTTGCCCTCCGCAATGCCGCGCGCATTGTAGCTGACCGGCACCTCGTGAATCGCGTAGCCCAGCCGCCGCGCCTTGGCGGTCACCTCCGGGCAGAACTCGAAGCGCCGGCATGCGAGCGGTATCGACCGCAGCACTTCGGTCCGAAAGGCTTTGTAAGCGGTGGCCTCATCGGTGATGTGCGCCGCGTACAGCAGATTCGCCGCCGCGGTCAGGATGCGATTGGCAATTCGATTCCGAAAGGCCATGGCCGTCGGCCGGCCGAGAAAGCGCGAGCCGTACACAATAGCCGCCTCACCTTTCACCATCGGTTCCAGAATGCGCGCGTAATCGTTGGGATCGTATTCCAGGTCGCCATCCTGGATGAGCACAATATCTCCGGTAGCCATGCCGATACCGGTGCGAATGGCCGACCCCTTGCCCGAATGACTGATGCGGTGATGGACCACTTCGCGCAGCACCGTGGCCGTTTCGTCCGTCGATCCATCGTCGATCACGATAATCTCTTTGTCGCATCCCGCGGGCAATGGCGCTTGCCGCACGCGCTGCAGAACCCGGCCCAGCGTGAGGAATTCGTTATAAACCGGGATGATGATGGAGACCTTCATGGCTTGCGCAGGATCGCGAACAGCGACTGGCCGAAGGGCGGCGGCGCCATGGCTTCCAGGCGCGACAGCCAGGGCACGACCCACCGGTCGAAGATCTCGATCTGCCCCGCGGACTGCGCCTCGCGGCGCAGAATATGCGCGTTCACCCACCAGCCGAAGAAGCCGATGGCGTTGACGTAATGTAGTTTCTCCACCCGCATGCCCGCGACAGCCGCGAGCGTGGCGATCCGCGGCCGGTCGTAGCGCCGGTAGTGGCACAGGTTGCGGTCGATAGGGCCATAGAGAGCCTGAAACGCCGGCACGAGCAGCAGCACCCGGCCGGCGGGCACAAGCACGGCCGCCATCGCCTCCAAGGCCTGCCGATCGTCCTCGATGTGTTCCAGCACATTCAAGCAGACGCAGGTATCGGGCCGCCAGCGCTCCAGATCGGCAAAGGCGCGGCTGCCGGGCGCGCAAACGGTCACGTGCAAATTGCTCTGACTGGGATACCGCTCTTGCAGCCGATCGCAACAAGCCGGCTCCACATCGGTGGCAATCACCACTTCCCGGTCGAGCACGCTTCCCGTGAAATTGCCGATGCCGCAGCCCACTTCGATGATGCGCCGGCCGAGTTCGGGCGCGGCCAGGCGATGTTGCCAGGCGAAGTAGTTCGCGGCCCGCGTCATGCGCTCCTGATCTGTTATCGTGTAGACTTCTGGCATTCGATCGTCTGTTTGGCATGGCCGCCGCCGACCTCATCGAGCTGGCGCTCGCGGCCCTGTTTATCGCATTCGCACTGGCGCGGCAACGATGGATCGAGCCGTTCGCCCGAAGGTTGTCGCAAAAGCCCGTCTGGTCCATGGCCCTGCTTGCCATGCTGCCAGTAGTTCTGCGTCTTCTGCTGCTCTCCCGCCATCCCCCACCCGTGCCGGATATTTATGACGAATTCAGCCATTTGTTGGTTGCCGATACCCTGCGGCATTGGCGGCTGGCCAATCCGGCGCACGCCATGCATCAGTTTTTTGAGACTCTGTTCGTCTTGCAGGAGCCTACGTATAGCTCCATTTACCCGGTAGGGCAAGGGCTGTTGCTGGCCATCGGCTGGGTGATTTTCGGCACGCCCTGGGCCGGCGTGCTGGCCGCGGTGGCGGCTTTTGGAGCCCTTTGCTACTGGATGCTGCGCGGCTGGACCACACCCGGTTGGGCGCTCGCCGGCGGACTGCTCGCAGTCATGGAGTTCGGACCGCTCAACCAGTGGACCAACAACTACTGGGGCGGATCGCTGACCGCTTGCGCGGGCTGCCTGGTGTTCGGCGCGTTGCCCCGATTGCGGCGCGGGCGGCGCTATGGTTTAGCGCTCGGCGCCGGCCTGGCGATCCACCTGCTTACCCGTCCCTTCGAATCGATCTTTCTGCTGCTGAGCGTGGCTCTCTTTGTCTTGCCGCGCTGGAAGCCGGTGGCTAAGACGCTGATGATCGCGGCACTGGCCACGCTGCCGGCCATCGCCATAACCCTGGCGCAGAATCGCGCCGTAACCGGGAGTTGGACCACTCTTCCCTACGCGCTCAGCCAATACCAGTATGGTGTCCCGGCCGCGCTCACCTTCCAACCCAACCCGGCGCCGCACAACGCCCTCACCCGCGAGCAGGCGCTCGATTATAAGATGCAGATCTCCTTCCGCGGCGACCATCCGGAGACCGCCGTCACCTACCTGCAGCGCCTGTTATACCGCATCCGTTACTATCGCTTCTTCTTTATGCCGGCCCTCTATCTGGCCCTGCCGCTATTTCTGTTATCCCTGCGGGAAGCGCGCTTTATCCGCGTGGCACTCTCGCTGCTGATCTTCGCCCTGGGGGTCAATTTCTTTCCGGCGTTTCAGTATCACTATCTGGCCGGAGTCGTTTGCCTGTTCATCTTAGTCAGTGTGATCGGTCTCCAACGGATCAATGGCCTGAACCCGCTGGCCGCCCGTGTGATCTACTTAGTCTGCGTGGCTCAATTCGTGCTCGAATTCGGCTTGCACGCCTCCGCCGGCGACCGTTGGTCCCTGGCCCTCAGAAACCCGGAACGCCGCGTTGCCGTCAACCAGCAACTCGCGCAATCGCCCGGCAAGCAACTGGTCTTCGTGCGCTACTGGCCGCAGCACATTTTCCAGGACGAATGGATCTACAACGCTGCCGATATCGATCGCGCGCGCGTGGTCTGGGCGCGCGACCTGGGAGCCGCCGAAGATGAGACCCTGCTCCGGTACTACCCGGATCGCACCGTGTGGCTGCTGGAGCCGGACGCCCGTCCGCCGCGCCTGACGCCTTACCCACAGCGTTAGCCGTCTCCGTGGCTATGCGTTCCCGATCCGGTGCAGCTTCATCAAATTGGTCGTGCCCGGACGGCCCACCGGCTGGCCCGCCAGAAAAACCACGATATCGCCCTTCTTCACATACCCGCTCTCGGTCAGCACGCGATCCATCTGGGCCAGCATTTCGTCGGTCGAAGCCACGTCCGGCGCCAGCACCGGATTGACGGCGTAATTCACCATCAACTGCCGGGCGACGTGCTCCCGCGGCGTCATGGCGTAAATGCAAACCGGCGGCCGGAAGCGCGACACCAGCCGGGCGCTCGAACCCGTGGCCGTGAACACCACAATGGCCGCGGCCTGCGCGTCGCGCCCGGCGTGATAGGCGGCGTTGGCCAGGATCTCGGCGCTGGTGGGGTCCAGCACCGGCGGCAGTTCCTGGAAGCCGCGCGCCCGGATGGCATTCTCCGTCTCCGCCGCGATACGCGCCATGAACTTCACCGCCTCTACCGGATACTTTCCCACGGAAGTCTCCGCCGAGAGCATGACGGCATCCGTGCCGTCGTAAATGGCGTTCGCCACATCGCTGACCTCGGCGCGCGTGGGGGTGGGCTTCTCGATCATGGACTCCAGCATCTGCGTCGCCGTGATCACGAACTTGCCCCGCTGGCGGGCGCGCGTGATGATGGATTTCTGAATGCGAGGCACGGTTTCCAGGGCTATTTCGACGCCTAGATCGCCACGCGCCACCATTACGCCGTCGGCCTCCTCCAGAATGGAGTCGATGTGCTCCCAAGCTTGCGGCTTTTCAATCTTGGCCACCACCGGGAGAGGATTGGAACCGAGTACCGCGCGCAGTTCGCGCACGTCGGCGGCGGTACGCACGAACGAGAGCGCGACCATATCCACGCCGTGCGCCACGCCGAAGCGGAGATCCTCCATGTCCTTCTCCGTCATCGAGGGGAGGCTCACGGCAACGCCCGGAAGATTGATGCCCTTGTGGTCGCCAATCGGTCCGCCGGAGACAACCTCCGTGCGCACCGATGCGCCATCTACATCCACCACGCGCAGTTCGATGGCGCCGTCGGCGAGCAGCACGCGATCGCCCGGCTTTACGTCCGCCGCGAAGTTCGTGTAAGTCGTGCTGGCGCGCCGGCAATCGCCGAGAGCCGGCTCGGTCGTGATGGTGAAGCTGCTGCCGGTTTCGAGCGTACAGCCGCCGCCGGCGAATTTGCCGAGCCGGATCTTGGGACCTTGCAGATCCAGCAGAATGCCGGCGCGGCGCTGCAAATCCAGGCGGGCGCGGCGTATGGCGTCAATTCTTGCGGAGCGCTCAGCCTCCGTCCCATGCGATGCATTTAGGCGAAACACATCCACGCCTGCCAGCAGCAGTTGGCGGATGGCGGCTTCCGAACTGGTGGCCGGTCCAAGAGTGGCGACAATTTTGGTGTTGGGCATATTCCGGGTATCATTCCATTGTGCCTTGATTGGGCCATCTTTCTCACGGCTCCAACTGGATATACTCGTGATGCCACCCGCGGTATGCGGTTTACCGGGCGACTTGCAATTGCCGGAAAGACGTTCCCGGCGATAGCGTGGACGAGATCGTCAATCCCTGGCCATTAATCCAGTAGTTACTATAAGGCCCGGTCGCCACATCGCGTTTCGTGCCGTCCAGCGGGTCCACGGTAGCCGTCTGCCCCAGCAGCACATGATTGAAATCATCCACCTGCTGCGCCTGCACCGCTTGCTGCTTCTGGAAGTTCGCCTGCGCCTGGGCCGTATAACGTTGGGTGGCCTGGATGGAGGCCCCGGTGTACCTCTGTGCTTGGGCCGTGAATCGCGACCACCATTCCTTGTTTATGGAAAAGGAAAGCATCACATGCCACATGATCTTCGCGGCCTCGATGCCCTGCTCCCGCGGCGCCAGAAGGCTTGCCATTCCGAGCACGCACCAGAAATCGCCCTTGGGCACGTATCCGATGCCTGGAACCGGGACATACAGGGTCTCCGCGACAACGTATCCAGCCATGGGACGGCCTTTCTCCGTGCAAGTAAAGATCACGTCGCCGGAGTCTTGCCGGGTTCCGGGAATCGCCTGGAATACCGGTTTCTCGTCTTTCAGTTGTTTCACCTGCATGTTCTCGCAAGCCTGTCCGAACTTTACTTGCCGGTAGCGGTCGGCGAATGCCTTTCCCGGCAGATAATTCATGACCATTTTCCCCGTGACCCATTTGCCTTCCGTCAGCCCATAGCGGGCCGTAAGCGCGTTGGGCACGGCGTAGGTCTTGGGAGCCAGTGGGTCGCCCAGCCGGATGGTGGTGGCGCCGTCCGGCGAGACCATCTCCATCCACATGCGCGCCTCGTAGGGTGAGAAACGGAATGTTCCTCCAGTCACCTTCCAGCCTTTCGGAACTTCCACTGAAAACGATCCTTCGCCGCTCTCCCGCATGGTCACCCAGGAGACCTGTTGCGCCATCATCGGTAGGATTGCGGCAGCGTAAATGACCCAAGAAACATGCTTCATGCTCTTCCTCTGGCCATACTGCGCAAATCAGATGCAAACTCCCTCAGCACCTCGCGCCGGGCTGGCATGCGTTCCGGCAAATGAAAAGGTTGGTCTCAGGCCCAAAATCGTGTACCATGCCATTTTGCCCTCTCATGCCCCTCTATCAAGTGATCGTCCTGGCGATTGTGCAAGGCCTGACGGAATTCCTGCCGGTTTCGAGCACCGCGCATCTGTATCTGACGTCGTGGCTGATGGGCTGGCCGGAACAAAGCCTGGCGTTCGATATCGCATTGCACATCGGCACGCTCCTGGCCGTGCTGGTTTACTTCTTTAAGGATTGGGTGCAGATCCTGGCCAATGGATTCGGAATCCGTTACGGCCGCGACGAAGAACTCGAACGTAACAGCGGTTTGCTGTGGCTCCTGGCCATCGGTTCGATTCCTGTGGGAATCGCCGGCCTCATTTTCAACAAACAGGCCGAAGGCGTGTGGCGCAATCCCATGGTGATCGGCAGCGCCCTGGTGATTCTGGGACTGCTGATGGGGATCGCGGAAAAGTTGGGGCGCAAAACCCGCGACATCGCCGGAGTGAACTTCCTGGATGCCGGCGTGGTGGGCGTGGCTCAGGCGCTGGCGGTGGTGCCGGGAGTTTCGCGCAGCGGGGTCACCATCACGGCCGGACTGTTTCGCAATTTAAATCGGGAAACCGCGGCGCGCTATTCCTTCCTGCTTTCCACGCCCGCCATTACCGCCGCGGCCGCCAAAGACGTTTACGATCTGATCAAGCACAAGTCGTTTGACGCCAGCATGGAAACGGCCTTCGCGGTAGGCATCGCCGTAAGCGCGGTCACGGGCATGCTCGTGATCGCCTGGTTTCTGCGTTTCCTGCGCCGCCGCAGCTTGTGGTTTTTCGTGTTTTACCGCATTATTTTTGGCATAATAGTGCTTGCTCTGGCTTTCTTCCGCCGGCCAGCGGGATGAAGCTTTTATCTCCGACTCCGCAGAAGCGCATTAACGAGGTGGTAGGGCTGTTACTGCTATCGCTCGGCTTGGTCCTGCTTCTCAGCTTAGCCTCGTATCACGTTCAGGATTCCTCCCTCAACACCGCCTCGGCGGCACGGCCGCGAAATCTCATTGGATATCCAGGCGCATGGATGTCCGACATGCTGCTGCAGGGTCTGGGTATCGCGGCGTTTCTGTTTCCGCTGTTGCTGTTCCTCCTGGCCTGGAAATGGGTGCGCTCGGACGAGATCCAGGCCGGCGCCATCAAACTGTGCGGCGCCATGTTGCTTCTGCTTAGCCTGACGGCCGCGGTCTCCTTCGCGGCGCGGCTGACGCTCTACAGCGGCACGATCCCGATCGGCGGATTGCTCGGTTTGCTGCTGGCCCGCCATCTGATACGCGCGCTGAATCCTACCGGCGCCATTCTGTTGACCATCACGGCGCTGGTGGTTTCGGTTTACCTGGTTTCCACGTTCACCGTCTCGAAACTGGCGGTCTGGTTCGCCGGCCCCATCCGTTATTTGCGGGCGCTGCTGGATGCCTGGCAGTCATGGCGGGAGGAACGCCGGCAGCGCAAGGTTGAGAAAGCCCGCCAGCGGGCGGAGCGAACCATTGAGAAACGACGGCGCGCGAAGGCCGTGCGCCAGCCGGAGATCGCCCCTGTGGAATCTTCGGCCCCGCCCTTCGACCTCGCGGAAGTGCCCGAGGAGGCGCCCGCGCCATCCGAAGATATCCCCATATGTCCGCTCGACGAATACGCCGTGCCGGTTGCATCCCCCGAGCCGCAGGCGCCCGTCGCAGCCGGCCCCGTGCCAGTCGCGGATACGCGCCGTTTGCCGGCCGCCTACCATCTGCCTCCCACGGACCTGCTGAACGAAGGGCAAGGCCGCACTCAATACGACGAGCAGGAATTGAAAGATATCGCGGTCCGCATCAAATCGAAGTTCGAAGAATTCAACGTGCTGGGCAATGTCGTGCAAATAAATCCTGGCCCGGTGGTTACCACGTTCGAATTCAAGCCCGAGGCAGGCATCAAGTACAGCCGCATCACGACGCTGACCGAGGATCTGTGCCTCGGTTTGCAGGCCGAATCCATCCTGATCGAGCGCATTCCAGGCAAGCCCACCGTGGGCATCGAAGTCCCCAATACGCGCCGCGAAGTAATCGCCCTGCGGCAGATCCTGGAATCCGACGAATTCACGCAGGCGCAATCGCGGCTGACGATATCCATGGGCAAGGACATCAACGGGCGCATCAAAGCCGCGTCGCTCGAATCCATGCCGCACCTGTTGATCGCCGGCTCGACCGGATCGGGCAAGAGCGTCATGATCAACTCCATGGTCATGTCGATCCTGTACAAATCGACGCCGGATGAAGTGCGCATGATCATGGTGGACCCCAAGCGCGTGGAGTTGGGGATTTACGAGGGCATTCCGCACCTGCTAACGCCGGTAATCACCGATCCCAAGAAGGCCACCTACGCTTTGAAAAACGCGGTGCTGGAAATGGATCGCCGCCTGCGCCTGCTGGCGGAATTCGGCGTGCGCAACATCGATCAATTCAATAAGAAGATCCGCAAGAAACAGGAGGAGCCGCGCAGCCTGTTCGAAGAGGACGAGGCTACGGCCGAAGATCTGCGGCCGCTGCCGTACATCCTGATCCTGATCGACGAATTGGCCGATCTGATGATGCTGGAAGGCCGCAATGTGGAGGAATCCGTGACGCGCCTGGCGCAAATGGCACGCGCGGTCGGCATGCACCTGGTGCTGGCCACGCAACGGCCCAGCGTGGACGTGATTACGGGCCTCATCAAGGCGAACTTTCCCTCGCGCATCAGCTTCCGCGTAGCTACGCGCGTGGACTCGCGCACGGTGCTTGACGGCATGGGCGCGGAGCATTTGTTGGGCAAGGGCGATATGCTTTTCCTGCCGCCCGGCTCGTCGCGGCTGATCCGGGTGCATGGCGCGTTCGTTACGGAAACCGAGATCAACCGCGTAGTGGATTTCTGGAAGGCGCAGGCGCGGCCGGAATACGACGAATCATTCCTGGATGCGCCGCCCTCGGACGACGAGCCTGCCGACGCCGAGGCCGCTTCCAGTGGGCAAGACCCCATGTACGAAGACGCCGTACGCATCGTGCTGGAGATGGGCAAGGCGTCCACTTCGACGCTGCAGCGCCGCCTGCGGCTGGGCTACGGACGCGCCGCACGCATCTTGGATCTGATGCAGCGCGATGGCATCATCGGTCCGCCGGACGGCAGCAAGCCAAGGGAAGTGCTGAAGCGGCCGGATTGGTTGCGGGAAGTGGAGGACTCACTGCGGTGAAGGCTATCGACGCTGCGACGCGTCACGGCTCTGGTACCACCGGAGGGGCGGTGTGTCCGTTTGCAGAGAGGCGATCGAATATCCGCTGCCCCAGCGATCCCTCCCGAAAACGTGCGGCTTCCAATTCTCTACCAGTTTCATAGAACCGGCGATCCATGCCCTCGTCTTCACGTAGCTCGAATCGAAAGCCCTTGCTGCCCTGACCGAAATGAGCCTCTCGTCGAATTTCTACAGCCATGATTACATCTCAAGGCATTCTAGCAAGCGTTTCAACACAAAGGCCTGTGCGTAGACAGTGAGCCCTTCGATTTCCTCTTTAGATCCCGAGGGGCGGAGCATGTCCGCTTGTGCAGCGGAAAACGTGCCGATGTTCAAGATGCCATACAGCAGCGCGGCAGACCCAGGATCGATAAGCGGTAGGCTGATCAAAAAGCGGTGGCGCAGGCTTTCCGATACCGGGATGTATATGTGACGTTTCGGATCCTTCTCCGTGCGGTCGAAGACACGCGCCATCCGGCGCTTCCAGGCCCGCCCGGCGTTTCCGTCTCCGACGAAAAGGGTCGGCCCGCGGTATGAAGGACCCTGGAGATGGGTCCCCGCCACGATTCGCAATACTGGAGGCCGGCGGGCATCTTGGGTCGGTTCTTCCGGGCGTTCGTCGTCAAGTACCATCAGGCTCAACTCGAGCGCCCCCGCATCCAGCGGCTCTTGCTCCCCCAAGGTCCGCTGAACGTACTCGGCGATAGATGCCAAAACGGAATTAACGCCGGTAATCAGTGCTTGTGCCAACGTAACGGCTTCCTCGCTTCGGGCCCCGGAATTGGCCGCATGGGGCATGGAACCACGCGGCATGCTGTCGAGTGTCCTGCGCATGCGCAATAACTTCTGCGCGAAGGCCCTCTGCCGCTGCCGCTGCTTGGGGACCAGGGACGACGTAACCGCAAATGGGCTCTCACCGATCCGTCTTCACAAGGTCGGGCCAGTAGACTCCGGGCCGCGAAAGGGACGGATCGCGATACCAACATCCGTGACTGTCGGACAGGACACCGTGAACGAAGACCAATACTCGATCTTGGTGGGTCGCGTTCAGCCAGATGTTATTCCTCTTCGGTGCGGGACGAAAAGGTTCATCAAACGGGAAGACTGGCATTGATTCGAATTATATCGGCTTTCCCGTTGAACCTATCCGTTGCCGGTCTACATAGATTGCAAGGGGAGTGGCTCAACAAGCCAAAATCTCGAAGGACTTCCTCATGCGGAGTACCCGGTACCGTCTCGCTCCGCGCAGCTTCCAACCGCCGTGCGCTCTTCTTCGGTTTCCGGCTCATCATCGTATGGGGCGGTCGCTAACGATAGCTCGACCGGATCGACCAGCGACCGCAGGAACTTTCGAGCCGTCGAGACGTCATCGTCCGGAATGTGATCCAACAATAGGTGCAGTTCCCGACGTACACTGTTCGAGTCGATGGACGGTATCGGTATCCCTCACTTTGCATTCGATACCCATCTTCGCGACGCCTAAGGCTGCCGCTCAACCCCTGCCAGACCCATCCTGCCGCACAACGACCCCCCGCTCTGCCACGCGCACCGGCAGCACCGTTGCGCCTTCCCTCTCGATCGCCTCGCCGGTGCGTGCCTTGGCGCCGCGCTCCACCAGGAACAGCACGCAGCCTCCGCCGCCGGCCCCGCACACCTTCGCGCCCACCGCCCCGGCGCGGCGCGTCACCTCCACCAGGCGATCGATCAGTGGCGTCGTGATCCCCGGAGCATTCTTGCGGCGATGGGCCCACTCCTGCCGCAGCAGCCGCGCCACTTCGTTCCAGTCCGGCTTCTCCAGCGCCTGGCGCATGCCGCGCGCGATTTCGGCGATGCGGTCGAAATTTCGGTGCACTTTGCGGTCGCCGTCGATGTGCGCCTTCATGACCTCCCAATTGTTGATGCCCGAATTGCGCGGCTCTCCCGTGTAAGCCAGCACCACGCGCTCGTTCAGATCGTCCAGATCCACCGCGATGGGTTTGCGTACGATGCCCGCCTCCGTCAGTTCGATCGCGCTGACGCCGCCGTACATCGCCGGATAATAATCCTGGCACCCCGTGGGCACGCGAATGATCTGCGCCTCGATGTTCTGGGCAATCTCACGAAGTTTCTCCAGCTTGTGCCCCGCGCCCGTGAGTTTATTCAGAGCGGCGGCCAGCGCGATGATCAGCGCGGACGAACCCGAGATCCCCGCACCCGCGGGGGCTTCGGAATCCGTCACGATGTCCACACCCGTTGACGGTGCAAAGTAGCGCACCACGTGCGCGGCCAGCGGCAGTTTATACCGCCGCGCCGCGCGAAGGGCCGCGAGCGATTCGAATTCCTCCGCGCCATCGAGATCGCGCGAGCGCAGCGTAATTCGCGCATCGTCGCGCGTTTCGATGGTGCAGCGCGTGTAACGGTCCACCGCGAAATTGACGGTAACCGGGGCTGTATGGAAAAGATAGAGCGGCCAGATATCGATGGTGCCGCCGGCCATATCGACGCGGCAGGGCGCCTGGGCGGATATTCTCATGGGACGAAGCACTACTATACCGCGCGATAGATGACCCTGCCCGCGCGCAACGTATATCGCACCTTGCTCGCCGGAGGGTGGCCCTCGAATACGGCGAGATCCGCGTCGCAGCCCGCCGCCACACGCCCTACTCGGCCGTCCAGCCCAAACCGCGCGGCAGGCGCGGTAGTCAGCGACTCCAGTATCTGGCGAAAGCTCATGCCGGCCGCGGCCATCAGCGCATACTCCTCGCTGGGATCGTACTCCACCGCGCCCAGATCGGTACCGAAGAGCACCTGCCCGCTGGCCGCGACCCATGCCCGCAACTGCCCCAAGGCTGTTTCCACCATGCGTTCCTGAACCGATACGCGGTCGTGCCGCAAGTAGTATTTCCACAGCGTCAAAGTAGGCGTGAGCGCCACGCGCCGCTCCAGCATGAGCGCCAGGATCGTCTCGTCCCACGGCCCCGAACCCGGCGTCGTATGGCCGACGATATCCACGCCCGCGCGCACCGCGGCCACCAAATCCGTCACGTTGTTCGGATGCACGAAGACCGGCTTCCCGGCGCGATGCGCCGCGGCCACCGCGGCTTCCATCACGCTCTCAGTCAATGCAGCCTTCGATGGCGACGATGCAAACAGCTTGATGCCATCCACCCCCGCTTCAAGCAATTTCCCCGCCGCCACGGCGGCCTCCGCGCCATTCGACACCTCGGGCAGCGCGGCCTTCATCACGCCCATGATTCGCAGAACCGTGTCGGAAGGCAGTCCGGGATTCGCCGGCACCAGGCCTTCCCCCGTGGAGCGAATCCTCGGCCCCGGCACTTCCCCCGACTCGATCCGCTCGCGTAGCCGCCGCGTGTTCTCCCACACCGACGACAAATCGAACACGCTCGTGAAACCGAACCGCGTCAGCATGTCCTGGAGCTGCCGCCCCAGCTCTTCCGCCGGGATCGCCGCCGCATCCGCCCACTTGCGTTCGAAGAAATGTACGTGGCTGTTCCAGAGACCCGCGGTGATCGTGCAGCCCGTACAATCGATCGTCTCGGCGTCCGGCGGGAACACCTCCCGCCCTTCCACGGCCGCGATCTTCTCATCCGCGATCAACACGACGCCACCACTGATCGGCTCCTCAGTGGGGTTGGGATAGATCGTTCCGTTTACGAGCGCAAGCATCCATCACTCTCCAATCGGAAAACGCATGAAGCTCCGTTGGTCCGGTGAAAGCGAATCCCACACGGCCCGCGGCACGGCGTTGACATCCCGGCTGGCGTCCGCATACCACTGCCGCACATAACGGATCGTCACCAACGCGCGCGGCGTATCGGTTGTGTTAGGTGTGCCGCGATGCAAGGCCCAGGGATGCCGGATCAATACGTCGCCAACCTGGAGCGGCACAGGCTCCATCGCAATTTCGCCGTGAGCCACGCACTCGAAAGCCGCCGTCCGCGCCATGCGATGGGTGCCGGGTGCAATTTCGATTGGACCGTGCGCCAGTGTGATCTCCGTCAGTGGGAGACTCACCGCCAGCATGTAAGCGGGTAGCGGCAGATCCGGCGTCTCGCTGAACAGCGGATGGCGGTAATCAACGTGCGCGTCCTGGTATACCGATCCGCGCAAAGGCACGTCACAGTGCCACTGGTCGGCCACGATCCGGTTTCCCATCGCGCCGCGCACGATGCCGAGCACATCCGGATCGAAGAAGAACTCCGGCGCGAAACACGGCGGATCGAAAGGCATCGGCAAACAATGGCGATACGGTCCGCGATTCGGCTCGTCTGCGTGGCTCCTCAAATACTCCAGCAGAACCGGCCAGAAAGCTGCCCGGCAGGTCTCCACCAACGGCCGGCCGAAATGGGCCCGGAGCACGTAGAAGCCTCTATCGTGCAGTTCGGCGTTCATTCTCCCCCGGACTCATCCACCGATTATGCCAAACCGGCTCCGGCCTCCGGCCACCTTGTAGTCAACTTAAAATGTACGGGTATTAATATCTTGTATAAAGCTGCACCCGAAAGGGGGATCATCCCGTGAAGTCCAAACTGGCTAAGCCGCAGCCGCCGAAGCCGATGGCGAATTCACCGAATTCCATTAGCCCTTCGGGGCCGTCGTGCAGAGCGCCTTTCACTATCACTACGCGCGCCCGCCGGTGTCAATGCACTCGAGGGTATGGGCATCGCGGAAGCTCCCCGCGGCGTGCTGGTCCACCACTACCGGGTGGACGAGAACGGCGCCATCCGTTGGACCAACCTGATCGTCGCCACCGGCCAACCTGGCCACGAACCAGAGCGTCCGCCCTGTTCGACCGGCTGAGCTACGCCTCTTTCTTCTTCAACAGGTGGTCGTTATCCGTGATGAACGACTTGATGTGCTCCGCGGACGCCAACAGTTTCTCCCACTGTTCCTTATATAATGTGACCGGAAAGCGGCCCAGCCCGTATACGGACACTGCGCCCTTCTCGCTCACCCGGATGGAAACTTGTCCCCGCAGCGGCTTTTTTAGCGCCTCATTCTCGGCGCGCAGGCGCTCCAGTTCAGCTTGCAGATCTTCTTCAGCCATAAGATGACAGCATAGCGTCTTTCCAGTGGCCGGATTTCGCCGCTCTTCCGCCGCCGGTGGCCAACCGGCGCAGGATGACATCCATAAGCGCTAATTTAAGCCGTGGCAGTCTGGGAGCCGTCTGCGCGCGCTGCGGTGCAAGTCGCGGGGTAATGCAGCCCGACTTCCCAGATCCGGACTTCGCTGGCCCGTTGCCGACCACGCCAGCGAGTCGGGCGTTTTGCCTCAGAGTGGATTGCCGATGACAACCCCACTTGCGGGAACCTATTTCCGTGACCGGCGTTTACCAGGATCTGGCTCTTTCCGAGTTTCGCGTGATCCCGCCGGATGCGCCTCCCAAGTTCATGGAACGCGCTTTTTGGCCTGCTCCCTCAGAGCCGGAACGAACGCCATGATCGTTTCCAGTTCAAAGGGATTGGGCTTTTCGTGCGCGCTCGGCACGCGCCAGCAGCTCCGCCATGTTCGTGTCTTTGGCAGCGTGGCGCGCCCACCCCTCCGCGGTGGCGTCCCAGCGATAATCGTGAATCGTCATATCGATGCCGCGGTCAATGAGAAACTGCGCTGCTTCGTAGTTCGCGTGGACGGCGCACTCATGCAAGATGCTTGCCGGCTCGTGCGTGCTCCAGTCCGTATTGATGTTGGCCCCGTGCTCCAGCAGAAAATCCGCAATCTCAAACTGGCGATTCATGCACGCCCATGCCAACGCGACGTCCAGGACGTGCTGGGCGTTCGGGGGCATCCAATGAAGATTCCGAAGCCAGGAAGGATGGTTGGCCGGGTGATGCTGACTGAGGCTCCCCAGCTTCGGACGGCCGGCCTCATCAAACCAGCCCCTGACTCGCGCGAAGTCCCCGACGCCGGCCGCGTGAGGGAGATCGCCGGGCAGCGGCCAAATCTGAGCCAATAGAGGGATGAGATGCGCGTTCCCATACTCCAGCGCGAATTCCAGCGCGGACGAAGGTGGGCGCTTCACCCTTAGCGCGGGACTGAGATCTATCAGTCGAGCGATGAAAGGTCCCCGATCGTGGTACGCCGCATTCTCAATTAACCCCACCTGAAGCCCGACATTGGATTCGCCGAGCAGATCGGGTTCCCGCTGTAGCCACCGGTCGAACTCTTCCAGGTCATTTCCATGCATCGCCGCTTCGAGTTCGTTCATAACGACAGTCCGCCAGGGGCTTCCGTAGACTGGATGTTCGGCCAAGTAGTCGATGAACTCGCTTCGTCCACGCCATTTCTCCACTCGCTCGCCGAGCGCGGGGTCGAGCTCGATCGAACGGCTGAGAAGGAGAGCGGCGGCCGCCTTATGCTGAAAACGGCAGGCACAAAGGAACGCATGCGTGACGGTGGCGACATCGCCACCGGGGTGTGTTGACTCAAGACAGTCACGTAAGCCGTCGATGTCACCCAGCGCCGCGAGAACATCCAGCGTGCGCGGCAGAACACCCTGCCGGAAAAGGAGCCCCAGCACTCCTCTCGCGCGGGCGCGAATTGCGCGTTCCCATATCGCCGGCTCTACTGTAGATCCCGCGTCCAGTAGAAACCTGGCGCAGTCGATGCGCGTGAACATCTTCTCCCGGTAAGGATCGCCGCTGTCACCAAACGAGGCGGTGGCAAATCCAAGTAACGATTCTCCGGAATCATCGCGCCACGATAGAAGCGCAGGATACTCCTGAACGAGTTGCCTTAATCGTTCCACCTTGTTGTCATGGATGGCGCGCTCCGCCTCCGCGGCGGCCCACTCCAAGCCCTTGCCTTCCAGGCGGAGGACTGCGGCGCGAAGATCCTGCCAGCCGGCGAAACCGTATTCCCGGGCGAGCACCAACTGCGCGTCGCGTAACGATAGAGGAACGGCCGAAGCCGGCAATTGCGCATGCACACGGGCGAGCGCATCCGCGTCGGCGGCGGCGAACTGGCGCGCCAGTTTCTTGGCTTGCTTCCGGATGGATTCAAAAGACGAGTGAAGGGGCAAGTACTTCGACGGGGTCACAAGGCCTCCTTTCATATTTGCTGGTGTCCCGCTGATACCAGGCTGAAAGAAGGTAACGGACGCCTCAAAACGAAAACAGGTGGGATGCTTCCCTTGCCGCGGGTAGGAGACGCCCTGTTAGCGCGCTGCCATAACTGTATCCGGTTCCGTCGAGATTGTCAATTTCATTTTGTGGCCGCAATAGACGCCTCGGAACGGCCTCCCGCCAAGCCAGCCGCCACTGCCCCTACGTTCATTCTGGCCGGAGCGCCGAATCGGCATCCGTGCGGGCCCTGAGTTAGCACTAGTCGCGCCACGGCCACCGGCAGGCATTCGCATAAACCGAGCTCATTGCTTCCGTAAGCGACCGCCTCCGCACCGGATCATCCTGGCTCTTAGCCAGCATGGATAGCACGATCGGCTGCAGGAATCGGCGGTATTTGTCCAAGGTCTGCTCGTCGTGCGCCGCGAATGCCTGCTCCACTGCGCGCTCTGTGGTGGGCGTGACCAGTTCCAGCCGTCCCACAAACACGCGCGCGGTCTGCGCCGGCGCCGGGTTGATCGTCAACGGCAGAATCGCGTTCACCGCGGACAACGGTACGATGTACAACAGCCGGCTGCCTTCGTCGAACCACGAATTCCGCCACGTCGCGATCATGGCGCGCGCCTCGTCCACGTACAAACCTTGCGCCACCAGCGTGCCTTCGAGATCCTGCAGCATAGACTCACGGGTCGCCGTCAGAGCCGGCGTATCCAGCAGCGCCTGATCGCGCAGCGCTCCCGCTAGTTGGTAACCCAGCTTTCCGCCGCGGCTTTCAATCCGCATCACGCCCGGAATCTCATCCGTGCCCAGGTTGCGCACCAGCACCTTGCCATCCGGCTGGATCGTGGCCGCGATCGGCATCGGCGCCGAGGCCACGCCGCGGTAGAACAGGAATTTCTCGTCCTCGGCCGCGCCGCGTGCCTTCACCCGCAACGGCGTAGCGGCCGTATTCCGCGCGGCGAAATAGTGATTGCCATTGTCTCCCGACGGAAATACCGAGTTGGATCCTGGCAGAAGACGCACGTTGTCCCATCGAATGCTGCCATCCGGATGCGCTCCCGGCCGCACCACCGCCGGTTCCACGCCGCTGGCATGCGGATACCATTCCGTGATGTATCCCTTGGCGAAAGAGACCTTCACCGACACCGTGGTTTCGCGCGCCGAGTAGAAGTACAGAACCGGCGTTTCCATGCGTACCGTTCCGCCCAGGCCGCACTTGAAGCCCTCGTCGCGAAAGTGCTCCACGAAATCCGGTAAATTGGTCGAGCCGTTCAAGGCTAGCCACTCCATCGGCTGCCCGTCGGACCCAGCCACGGAAGTGAACGTGCCCCACTCGTGTACCGTCAGGTCGGCTCCCGGGGGAACCGTCACGGAGGCGGCGAATGCTCCCATGGCGCAAAGCCATACAGCCTTTCCAAGCATCTGAGCCCTCCTGATGTTGGCTGGAAACCATTTTCCCAAAAACTTTACAAATCCGCCACATCTGCGGCGGCCGCCGCATCTTATGGTTGTAAATATGCCGGTAGCCGGACAGACGCGGACGGACACGGAAGTCACGCGCCGGAAATTCTATATAGCGGCGATCTACGGGCTGTGGAGCCTGATCGCCGCGGCGCTCTCCGTTCCCGCCGCCATCTATCTGCTGTTTCCGCCCAAGCTGCGCAAGGCGCCCGAGTGGGTCGATGCGGGCGACGTTTCCAAGCTGGAGGCGGGCCTGCCCGTCGAGATGGTCTTCCGCCATAACCGCGTGGACGGTTGGAAAATCCAAAGCGAAAAGAGCAGCGCCTGGGTGGTGAAGCTGGCCGATTCCCGCCTGGTTGCCTTCGGCCCGCAATGTACCCACCTGGGCTGCGCATACCATTGGGACGAAAACCATAATCACTTCCTCTGCCCCTGTCACTCGTCCATCTTCAACGTGGATGGCACGGTGATCTCCGGACCCGCGCCGCGCCCGCTCGACCGCTACGAGACCAAAGTGGACAAGGGCGAGTTGTTCCTGGGCGCGCTGCGCCAGTCGAAGGAGAAAGCGTGAGCTGGCTGGATCATCGCACGGGGATCGAGACCGCCATCCGCAATTTCCTCTACGAAGAGATCCCCGCCTCCAGCGGATGGCACCAGGTCTTCGGCAGCATCGCGGTCTTTCTGTTCCTGACGCAAGCCTTCACGGGCGCGCTGCTGGCGTTCAACTACGCGCCCACGCCCGGCGATGCCTATAACAGCCTGCGCTACATCCTGACCGAAGTGACCGGCGGTCATTTGATCCGCGGCCTGCACCATTGGGGCGCCAGCATGCTGATCGTAGTCGTGGTGCTGCACATGACCCAGGTGTTCCTCTACGGCGCCTACAAGAAGCCGCGCGAAGCTACCTGGATGGTGGGCGTGGTCCTGTTGCTGCTGACTCTGGCTTACGGCCTTACCGGCTACCTGCTGCCCTGGGATAACCGCGCCTACTGGGGCACGGTCGTGACCACCCAAATCGCGGCCCGCGCGCCGCTGCTCGGGCCGTACCTGAGCCGTCTCCTGGGCGGCGAAGGGGCCATCGGCGTAGTCACTTTCGCGCGCTTCTACGGCCTGCACGTCCTGTTGCTGCCGCCCGCCACCGGGCTGTTGATCGCCACCCACATCTATCTGGTCCGCAAACACGGGGTCGCGCCACAGCCGGGCGACGAAGCAAAATCCAAGCGCAAGTTTTATCCCCGTCAGGCATTCCACGATACGATGGCCATCTTCATCGCCTTCGTGGTCCTGTTCGTCCTGGCAGTGGCCGTGCGTGTGCCTCTGGAGCGCTTGGCCGATCCCACCGACACCACCTACATCCCGCGTCCGGACTGGTACTTTTTGTTCCTGTTTCAGACGCTCAAATTCTTCGATGGTCCGCTGGAGATCGTCGGCAGCGTCATTCTGCCGTCACTTGCTGTGCTGGCCCTTTTGCTGGTGCCGTTTGTGGATCGCGGACGGATCATGCGCGTGACACGCCGCACCGCCGCCTTCGGTGTAGTGGCGCTCGCCTTGCTCGGCTGGGCCGGCCTGACGGCAGCCGCTGTCGTCACGACGCCGAAGCCGGATAACGCCGTGGCCATCGATTATGGCGCCCCCACCGATTGGCTGGGCCTCTCGCCCGAAGAACTTGCCGGCATCGGATACTTCCGCAAAGAGAACTGTGCAAGTTGTCATGCCTTCGGGGCCGGGAAGGCCAGCGTCGGTCCAGACCTGGCCAATGTCCCGATCAAAAAGACCGCCGCCTGGATGATCGCGCATTTCAAGCGCCCGTCCGCCATGGTGCCGGGCAGTTCCATGCCAGCCATTCAGCTAAGCGACGCGCAGTTGAACGCGCTCGCCGCGTTCCTGCTGAAGCTAAACCCGCGCAATGCGGACGCCCTGGCCAATGCGCCGGATTTCGCCGTCAACGGCGCGCTGATCTATCAATCGAGTAACTGCGGAAGCTGTCATCAGGTGAATGGCGTGGGCATGACCGTGGGCCCGCCCCTGAACGGTCTGCCGCGCCGCCGCTCGAAGGACTGGGTGGTGCGCCATTTCGCCGATCCGGCAGCCATGTCGCCCGGCAGCTTCATGCCGCCTTACCGTTTTTCGAACCGGCAGATGGATGATCTGGTCGCCTATCTCTTCACCTTGCCGGAATAGCTTCGCCCTACCAACTGGCGAAGCCCGGCTTGCTGACCGACACTTCCACTGTCTTAGCCGCGTATTTACCAGCCGCCTCCCGAATCTTGGCCGCGTTCCCCAATAACACGAACGTCAGATTATCGGCCTTGTAATACTTGCGGGCCGCCGCATTAGCTTGCTTCAGAGTCACCGCATCGATGCGCGGGAACAGGTCGTCCACTTCCTCGCGGCCCAGGCCGTATAACTCCATGTCTCCCAGAATCGCCGCCAGTTGATCCGCGGTCTGCAGCCGCGCTGGCGGGTAAGTCCCCTTCACATACGCCTTCACCGACGCTAGTTGCTCCGCGGTGATGCCTTTCTCACCCAGGCGCTTCAGCACCTCGAGCGCCATGTCGATAGCTTTCGCGGTGGTCTCCGTCTTGGTGAACGTGGTAATGACGATCGCGCCCGGCACGCGCGGCTCCTGGATCTGGCAATTCGCTCCATAAGTCAGGCCCGAGTTGACTCGCAGTTCTTCGTTCAGCATCGACGTGAACCGCCCGCCGAATAACGTATTCACGAGCTGCAATGTCACCCGGTCCGGGTTATGCCGGTCGATGCCGGGCTGTCCGATATAAAAGTAAGTCTGCGTGGCGTCCGGCTTATCCACCAGCAGCAGTTGACCGGCTGAGTGCAAGGGCGCCGCCTGCGGCCATGCGAAGGCTTGTCCTGCGGTCGAGCCGCCAAAAGCCTCCGCGATCTTCGGCCCTGCCGCCGCAGGATCGAAATCGCCGCTCACGATCACCACCAGATTGTGGCCGCAATAGATGCGCTGGTGATACGCCACAATATCGTCGCGCCCGATGCGCGCCAGCGTGATCTCGTCCGCCGGGTGGCCATACGGATGACCGGCGCCGAAAAAGAACGACGGAAAGTAAGAACCAATGGCCCCTTGCGGATTGTCCTTTTGCGATTTGGCCGCGTCCACTCGCTGCGCCACCAGTTTCTTCACTTCCGCATCCGGAAAAGCCGGCCGCAAAACCGCGTCGCTCACCAGGTCCAGTCCGCGGTCGAAATCCTTCTTCAGAAACTCGGCCGAAATAGTCGTCGCCGACGATCCGCCAAACCCTTGCTCCGTCTGAAACGTGCCGCCCAGGAAGTCGAGTTCTTCAGAAAACTGATCCGCGCTGCGCTGCGCGGTGCCTTTCCGAAGAAGTTGCGCGGTGACACTCGCCAGGCCGGCCCGATCCGCCGGGTCCGACTCGCCGCCGCCTTTTACCAGAATGCGAAAGCCCACCAGAGGCACGCCCGGCCGCGCCATCAGGTCGACCACCACTCCGTTGGGCAGCACCTGCCGCGTAAATGGCGGGAGTTTCACCTGCGCCGGCAGCCCCGCCGCCAGCAGCATCGCGCAAATGCTCCATCGGGTGATCATTAGCGGCTCTCCTTGGCTTCCGGAATCAGGGTCGCGATCGTGCGGTTCGTGTCCGTCAGATACTGGCGCGCCACGCGTTGCACGTCCGCTGCGCTCACCGCTTCAAGCTGCTGCTCCACCGTGAATAGTTTGCGGTAATCGCCGTAGTAGACTTCGTACACGCCCAGCAGATTCGCCCGGCCCGCGATGGTCTTCATTTGCCGGTAATGATCGGCCAATAACTGGTTCTTGGCCTTGCGCAACTCCTGCGCGGAAGGCGCCTCGTTGCGCAGACGCTCCAACTCTTCGAACAAGGCTTTCTCCGCGCGTGCCGGCTCGATGCCGCTGCGCGGCGACAAGCTAAAAATAAGCAACCCGGGGTCGAGCGAGTTTTCCCGGTACGCATTTACGTTCAGCACCAGTTGCTCCTTGTCCACCAGCCGGTTGTACAGCCTTGAACTCTGCCCATGCACCAGCAGCGCCTCCAACACATCGAGCGGCGCATCGTCAGGGCTCTTGGTCTCCGGAACGTGATACGCCACCAGTTCGATGGGCAATTGCGCCGGCTTTCGCACCACCACGCGCCGTTCCCCAAGCTGTACCGGTTCTTTGGTGCGTACCGGAGGCGGCGGCTCCTGGCGGGGAATTGGTTCCAGATATTTGCGCGCCAGCGTCATCACTTCCGCCATCGACACGTCGCCCACCACCACCGCAACGCAATTGTTGGGCGCATATCCCATCCGGAAATGTGCCCTCAAATCGTCCATGGTCCACGACTCGATGTCGCTCGGCCATCCGATCACCGGCCAGTGATACGGATGCGCGATGAACGCCGCCGCCCCCAGTTGCTCCTCCAACACCCCGAAATTGCTGTTATCCACCGACAGGCGCCGTTCGGAATACACCACGCCGCGCTCGGACTCCACCATTTTCGGATCGATGCTCAGGTCGCGGATGCGGTCCGATTCCATGTCCATCATGAGTTCCAGCGCGGACCGCGGAAACCAGTCCGTGTAGACCGTAGTGTCCTCGGTGGTGTACGCGTTGTTGTTGCCGCCGTTCTTCTCCATCTGGATATCGAACTGCTTCGGCCCGTATTTCTTCGCGCCGTTGAACATCATGTGCTCGAAGAAATGCGAGAGACCCGTAGTGCCGGGATGCTCGTTGCGCGATCCGATCTTAAAGAAGAAATACATCGCTACGTTGGGAATGTTGTGGTCTTCCTGGACCATGATCTTCATCCCGTTTTCCAAGGTTGCAGTCTGCACCTCGGCCGGCTGGGCCCAGCCGATCGCCGCCAGACAGAGACCTGCTATCACGAATCGCATGACCGATACGATAGCATCTGGTGTGGGGCGGACTTCAGCCATAAGCGCTCATTTAAGCCGCGGTTCCAGTAGCCAACCATGCGAGAGCCGTTCGTGAGCGCTGCGGTGCTCGTCGCGGGCTAACGCAGCCCGGCTTCCCAGATGCGGACTCCAGGCGCGCGATGCCGCCACGATGGGCGGATAGCTTCCGGATGCGCCGTAACTCAGGACCTGGATCCTGGTGCTCACAACTGGCTGATTGTGACCGAAAAACCTTGCTTCGGCGAGGTTGGCTAACAAACTCCCTTGGAAAGCAATTAGCACTCCCGCCGCGAAAAAGCGCCTTTATAATTAGAGGCTGGACTGTCTTGCCGGTCCTCGGGAGGATGCGATGCAAGCTGCTACTCAGATAACGTCCGAAGCTCTGTTCCAACGGTGCGCGGAGCGCGCCCCGATTTACGACCGGGAGAACCGGTTCTTCACCGAAGATTTCGAGGAACTCCGGGTCGCAGGATATTTGTTGATGCCGATACCGTCCGAGCTGGGTGGATGGGGAATGACGCTGCCGGAGGTCTGCCGGGAGCAGCGCCGGCTGGCATACTATGCGCCTGCCACCGCGCTCGGGCTGAACATGCACTTGTACTGGATGGGTTTGGCCGCCGATCTGCGCCGCGCGGGCGATCACACGCTGGAGTGGATGCTCCGGCAAGGCGCAGCCGGAGAAGTGTTCGCCGCCGGCCACGCCGAAACCGGCAACGACATTCCAGTGCTGCTCTCCACAACCAAGGCGGAACGGGTGGATGGCGGCTATCGTTTTTACGGGCACAAACATTTCGGCAGCCTGTCACCGGTTTGGACCCGGCTTGGTTTACATGCCATGGATACCAGCGATCCCGCGGCGCCGAAGGTCGTGCATGCGTTTGTGCCACGCGACACGCCGGGATACCGCATCGAGGAAACGTGGGATGTAATGGGCATGCGCGCGACGCGCAGCGACGATACGATTCTCGAAGGGTGCTTCGTGCCCGACCGCTACATCGCACGGGTGGTGCCCGCCGGGGCGGCGGGGCTGGACGCCTTCGTGGCGTCGATTTTTGTTTGGGCCCTGATGGGGTTCGGCAACGTTTACTATGGCCTGGCGCGATACGCCATGGACCGCACCGTCGAGACGGTGAAGAAGAAGCGCTCGATCGGCATGTCGCGCCCAATGTCCTACCATGCCGAAGTGCAGCACGCTATCGCGGAAATGGTGATCGAGTTGGAAACGGCCGAAGCACTGCTGGATAGAGCCGCCCGCGATTGGGCGGATAACACCGACCCTGAAAAGGTCGGGGGATTGTTAATGCGCGTGTTGGCCGCGAAATATCGCTCCGTGGAGAGCTCCTGGCGGGTGGTGGACATGGCCATGGAACTGGCGGGCGGTTTCGGGATCTTTCGCGCCTCTGGGTTGGAGCGGGTCTTCCGGGACGCCCGTCTGGGCCGCATTCATCCGGCTAATAGTTTTCTGACGCACGAATTGCTGGCGAAATTGACTCTGGGCATCAACCCGGACGAGCAGCCGAGGTGGGGGTGATGGTATTCTCTTTCGAGGGAGGGCTGGATGCCCGAGTACGTGATCGAACGGGAAGTGCCCGGCGCGGGGAACCTGACGGAGGACCAGATTCGGGAAGTCTCACTTCGGTCACTGGCGGTGCTCAAGGAATTAGGCTCCAGCATTCAGTGGCTGCACAGCTACGTCACCGACGAGAAGATTTATTGTGTGTACTTCGCGAATGATGAAGAGAAGGTTCGCGAGCATGCGCGGCGCGCCGGCCTGCCGGCAAACCGGGTTTCGGCGGTGCGGCGGCTGCTGAACCCGGAAAAAATTTGACTCCTCAGAAGGAATCGTGGGTTGATTCCGGCTCAGGCAGGAGCCAGCGCGAATCTTCAGTAGCGGTGCCCGGCCCTCGCTCGCAAGCGGCGCGATTCTCCGGCACAGACTTCGTCGAGGGCCTTGTTCATTTTCGCGATGATATGGAAACGGTCGAGGATATGCAGGGCCTCGGGCGGGGGCCGCGGGATCGGTAAACGCTGTGCGACCGGGGAGGACCGATCTCCCGGCCCGCCGCGATCTGCCTCCGAATGCCGTCGGTTTAGCCGGCACCGGAAACGAGTTGGAGGTTGCCCAAGTGGCGGTAGTCTTTGGCGTTGTTTGTAACCAGTGGCGCGGACAGGACCCGAGCGGTGGCGGCGATCCATGCATCGGCTGCGCTCATCTGGCGACCTTTCCTCACGCTCTCGTTTCGAACCTGAGCCCAGGTCGAACACAGCAGATTGTCCGAATTCAGGACTGAAAAATCCGCGAGATATGCCTCCAGCAAGTCCCACTTGCGTTGTCCCCAATTCGCGTCCAGCGCACCTTGGCGCATTTCCGCCAATGTCATGAACGAGACAATCAACTCGGCGCCACGGATGATGCTCACATACCGCGGGGCAAACACAGGGTGCCATTTGAAAATGAAACTGGCAACATCTGTGTCAACGACTAGTCTTGCCGTTGCGTTTGGAGGAGAGGTCAGAACGGCGCTGCTCATAGATGAGGCGTACGTAGGCTTCGGATTCTTCGGCAGGTCCAGGATCGATGTGGCTCAACAGCCGGTCGAAATCGAACGGGCATGCCCGAACGAGGTTAGGCGGATCCTTGACAGGCTGTGACGGTACACGTTCCATCTTGAGAACCATTCTACCGCTACTGACGCATTCTGGGGTCGGCGGTCAAAGGAGGCCGCCGCCCATGTCGAAGCCTCAAAAGAAGAAGAAATCGCCGAAGCGGGTCCTGGCACTGCCGGATCTCGAACAAGCCAAATCCGCTGTCCTCAATACCCTCACATCCGTGAGCGGGCAACGAACGTACGACCATGCCATCAATGAGTTCATCGAGTGGTATTGCTCGGAGCCGCGTCTAGCCTTCAATCGCACCGTGGTTCTGAGATACCGGATTTACTTAGAGCAGAAGGGGTACGTTCCGAATGCCCACGAACCCATCGCCAACTACTGACGACTGTCGGGCTGGTGAGATGATCGTAGTACATCACGCCCAGCAGCGCCTCGATTTCGCCAGTTGGTACTAAGACGCCCGTTGCTAACATCTACGGGCACCGCAGCCCAGATCCTCCCTGACGCCGTAGCGTTTACCAGGGAGGGCGAGCTGTTTCCAAAGCCAACTGGCTACGAACACAAAAAGCCGACGCCGCGCTATCCGGCCTTCGTCGGCCGCGCGAGCCTGAACTCCCGGCCGCCATTCG
>JBEKYC010000048.1:0-58090 GCA_049511415.1 Bryobacteraceae bacterium
AGCGGCTCCGCTACAGGAACAGCATACGTCTACGTTTCCAGCGCCGGCACGCTCATGGTGGGCCATAACTTAACCATTACGTGCTCGTCGGGCTGCACCCAGCAAACAGGCATTACAGCCTTTCCAATCAACGTGGTGCCGATCTATACATGGACGGCGACGAGCGGTACGTGGGATACCACCGGGGGGCGCGACCAACGCGCGTTCCTGAGCGCCAAGACGCTGGCGGGAGGGCAGGGAATCATTATAACTGAAGCCCCCGGGCAGAGCACTCTGGCGGTGGATAACAGCGTCATACCGACCTACTTGATGAATACCGCAACCCTCAGTTTTCCCAGTATTGCGAATGCGACCTGCGCCATCGACCAGACCATCACGGTTACTGGCGCCAACCCTGAGGACGCCGTTGCGCCAGGCTGGCCGACTTTGCCGACCGGTGTGTTCGGTATCATGCTGGTCAGCGCTACGAACACCGTCACAGTTCGGCTCTGTAACCTGTCGGGGTTGGCTGTCACCCCGCCCAACTCAACTTATCGAGCGACTATCGTGAGGAATTATTAGATATGAATATATCAGCCAAGATCCTGGTCCTTTGCTGCGTTCTGTTTGCAATCGAGCCAGTGCTGCCCGCGCAGACAGTGGTCAACGGAGGACGCACGCAGATTGGCCCGTGGGATGCGTCGGGCGCAGCGTACACCTTACCTGCCAAGCGCGGGACTACAGGCCAGTTGCCGGCCACCTGTACAATAGGCGCGGAATACTTTGCCACGGACGCTACGCCCGGACAAAACAAATACCTGTGCACAGCAACAAATACCTGGACCCAGCAGCAAGGAGGAAGCGGGAGTAGCACCTTCCTCCAGACTGGCACCGGCGCGGTAGTCCGGACCGTCACCTCCAAGTTGCAGGATGTGGTGCATGTGAAGGACTTCGGCGCGATGGGTGATGGGGTAACCGATGACTCCGCGGCATTTTCGGCAGCGTTGGCTTCCGGTGCGGGAGAGGTTCGGGCCGACAGCGGCACTTACGTGATCAACAGCGTGATCACACTGGCCAAGGGTCAGAAGATCTACTTCGGCGTAGGGCAGCACACGGTCGGCGGAATCCGATTTTCGGACTCACTGACGGACCAGACCGGTACCGGCAAAATCGAATGCGCCGGCTCCGGACAGACCACCTTGATGCTTCGCAATGGCGCCAACACCGACGTCATTTCGCAAACGAACTTTGGATCTCTAACCGGCAAGAACAGCCAGTTTGGTCTTTTCCGCGGAGAGATCCATTCATGCACGATCGATGGCAACAAGACAAATCAAACGGCCGCAAGTTATGGCGTCCGCCTTTATGGGCATGGCCTCGTGATGACGGATGTAAGCGTACGGAATGCATACTCCGACGGCATCTATACGGAGTGGGGCGTGGATTCCACGTTTGCGACGCCGAACAACGACCTGGAAGGTTTCTTCACAGGCATTCGTTCAGCCTTTAACCAAGGCAACGGCTGGACCTTCCGCGGCCCTCACGATTCCGATTTTGTGGAGGTGGTGTTGTACCAGAACGGCGGCTGGGGAATGCAGGTGCAAACGTCGAGCACGTATAACGGCAACGGCCACCTGGCGAACATCAATGCGTTCATGAATACTCTGGGCGGCCTATACAGCAACAGCTCGCTGGACGGCAGTCAAATCGCCGCGACCAGCGGTACCGGATGGGGAATGCTGATCGACTCCGGGGCGGGAAGCCACAACTTTTCGGCATCGGAATTCGCCGGACCGATTGGCCTGGAGGTTCGGGCTCCGAGCCAGATCATTCACGGCGACATCGTCAATACCACTACGGCGGGCTTGCGGCTTAATGGCGGTTCGGGGAACTTCACTTTGCAGATGTTCAATAACACCGGCTATCAAATCGATTTCGCGAGCGAGGTGGGCCCCAGCATCATCTTTGTCAATTCCGCCAATCCAACTCCTGGGACGATGTTCAACGGCACTCCCAGCCAGACCGACTTCGTATTCTTCGATTTCGGCGGCAGCGCAGCCAACCGCTACATCGCGCTGCCCGTACAGACTGTGCACGTGGCTGGATGGTCGCCCCAGTTCCCGCAGAGCAATGCCGTGATGGCGGTGATCAATGACAACACTCAGACCGGCAACTTGTCGGCCAGCAATCTTACTTTGAGCAGTTCTGCCCAGATGGGAAGCACGACATTCGCCAGTTTGGCCGGCGCGGCGAACGGCGCCATTGTATATTGCTCGAATTGTACGCAGAGCACGACCTGCGCCGCGGGCGGCTCGGGCGCCATGGCCATGTATATTGGCGGCGCATGGAACTGTGGGGGCAGTGCCAGCGGCGGAAGCTACACATTCCGCAACAATCTGAGCAATACGTCGGGTACGGTCGATTTTACGCCTTTGGATTCTTCCGTCATGAATGCCGTCGAGGAGTTTTTGCCCTCTCGCGACTACAACGGCTTGATCGGAACGCTGGGGTGGGGTGTCACGACGCTGGGCACGACCTGCAGTAATTACATGTCGCAGGGCGTGGCGAACCACCCCGGCATTTTCTATATGAGTAGTGGCACAAACTCCGGCGACGGCTGTTCGCTGACACTGTCCGACTCGGTAGACGGCGCGGTGTATCCGTTCACCAAGATGGGTTCCGGAGGCGCCTGGTCGTACTGGGAGATGCAAGCCATCGTCGAGACTGATCCAAACGGAGTGGCCGGCGCACGGTATCTTGCCGGCTTCAGCGACAATCAGGCGGCCTATCATCCGGCCAGCGGAAACGAAATCGCCGTGCGCTACGACGCGGCCGGCGGCGGATGCCCGTCGAATGAGAGCACCACGAACTGGATTTACGAGGTAATCGTCGCCGGGGCCAAGACATGCGTCAACAGCGGCGTGACCGTGGCTCCCAATACCTGGTATCACGTGCGTATTTATTCATCCACACAAGGAACCGTGCAATTTCAAATTAACGGCGCGAACTCGGGTAGCATTGCGACTGTGCCGACCGTCAATCTGGCGCCTCAGTTCATCAACATGTCGACCGGCGGCGGATCGGAAGCGATGTCGGTCGATTGGTGGGCCATGAAGATCCAGGGGCTGACACGATGAAGACCTTCCGCGTGCTTGGCGCGACATCTACGCAGGCCCTGATCGCCTACAGCGCGCCGGATGGCAATGCATGTACGATTCAAGTCAGTCAAAGCTCCAGCCTGACACCTCCGGCTTTGGATGTGGATCCCGGCACCTTTGCAAATTCGAATCTGGACCTGAGCCGCGCAAGCACGGTGACAAGCGGCAACTCCCGCACGATCGTGATCGGACAGCGCACGGCGCAATACGCGACGGCCGGAGCGTACGCAGGCGTTCGCCATTTCTCCCGCGCGCTGCAAGCCTACACGCCGTATTTCGGCCAAATCACATGTCCATCAACTGGCGATACCCTCACTTTTACGTTCACGACCGCTAACATTCCCCTCGGCATCAGCTATAGCGATCCGTGGCTGTCGGATGCCGCGCATCCGGGCGACCAACCTTGGCCAGAATCCGTAGGCGGTCTCACGCCCGAAGCGTTCATTGATCCGCTGACCGGAGTGCTCTTGCAGCGCCTCGGTCTGCGCGGGAACAACTATGGATACTGGGGTTCGATGTCCTTCGGCTCGGCTTACAATCAAGGACAAAATCCGTGTGACACGGCCGGCCCTTGGACCTCGCCGTGTAACGTAACCGCCGGTTCCGGCAGTACTACAGTAGGCAACAGCACGGCGGCGCTGGTGCTGCGCCCGCCCCTGGTCGGGAACAATGCCTGGAACGCAGGGTACGGGTCATCGAGCTACGGCCAGCCGTGGACGTTGGATCAACTCAGCCTCACGTTAACCGGGTACGTGAATTCAGCCAACACCGCACTTCGCGTTTTGAATGCATGCATCTCTCTGAACGGCGGCGCCTCCTGCGCCGGCGCCACGCAGCAGCTGACGTTGGGTCCGTCGAGCGGCCAGCAGACCCTGAATCCCGTGAACACATCGCAGTTTGGCGTAGCTTCCTGGCTGCTCGACACAAACCCGAGATTCAACGTGCAAGAGTCGTCCCCGCATTCGGGCACAGGCACTGTGGCGGGCAACACCCTGACCTGGGTCTCGGGCAATAACTTCAGCCTGTATTGGGTTGCTGGTGGCAATGGCAAAATCCGTTTGTCACCGAATAATGATGCTTGTACTACGCCGCCCGGTTCGACGACATCAAGCGAATACACCATTACATCCTTTATTGATGGTAATGATCTAACCGTCTCTGGCACGCCACCAACCGGGAACGTATACTGGTGCGCCAATAACTTCGCCATCATGCTGTGGCGCAGTCAGGTGCCCACGGACGGCAGTGTGGTTACCCTAACTGCGGCGAATATGGCTGCCCTGGAGAGCACTTCTCCCTCATACCCCGACAACGGCGCCAGCACGGCCTGCTTCAATAAGCTCGTCAACGGCGGATTCTTTTGCTTGTACGGCGGCTTGTACTGGATCAATCCAGTCACAGGGGCGACCGCTTATTACGGTTACATGGAGGCGCCATCGAACGACCAGTACGGCAATAAGATAGCCAATCCGTGGAATACGATCGGCTTGATTCCTTCAGGGGAAGCCGCGGATATCGACCAGACTCAGAGCGTGTTTACATTCTATGCGGTGGGGTTCGACCCGTCAGGCGGCGGTCCGCTCGTGATCCAGGGTATTTTCAATCCTGCATCCGTCTCACAGCCCGGTACACCGTATGGGAACGGTTCACAGATACAGAACGCCTCTGTCACCAGCACGACGGCTTACTCCGTTACATATAGCAACGGTCTGACGTTCACCAACCTGACGCCACAGGTCAGCGCGGCCGAGAGCGTTGTGAACCAGATGGTGAAATTCGACTCGACATTCAACGCGACTAAGTTCAGCACCGGCCCGAACGGTTGGAATTGCATACCGTATGGCATGTCGATCGGCATCTTTTATTTCAGTTGTTATTCAATTGGAGAGGATAGCCCCGCCTGGGCATTTGCATTCTCGCCTGGAGATGGGAACCCGGCGCATGCAGGCTTAACGGGTGGACCGCAGATTATTGGCGCACTGAATACGTTTAATACGCCGAATGGTCCAGTGGGGGCCACACAGACGGCGTTGACCGGACGAAGCCTGCATGCCATCGCGGAGACGGGTGAGACCGGCTGGGTCCAGGTCGAGGCCAACCCGTATCCGCCCATAAATACGTCAAATGCCAGCGTACCGGCCACGAGCCCGGACTGCTCAACCTACGGTCTACCCAGTGGACACCAATGCATGCTGGTGAACATGAATAGCTACACGGCAGGTGGTGTCACCGGATATGAGCCGTATTTCTCTCCCCCGCAGTTTCAGTTCACGGGGGCGCCCGGCGAATTGCGTACTACGCAAATCGGAGACACCGCTTGCGTGGTGGCGAGTTCGGTCGGCAGTTGCAATAACTGGGTGGTCCAGCAGCAGGAACTGATGACCTTAGTCATCAAGAACTACGGTGGCGTTAATGGAGCCTGGGTGTTCCAACGGAACAGCTACGGCGCGGAAATGACAATCAGCAGCGGGCCGATCATGTTCTGGTGGCAGAGTATCCAGTCCGCCATCCCGCCAGGTTCGAGCACGGAGAACACTTTTGAGACCGTTTACTGGAATCCAACAGCTGGTTGTGGCGGCGCACCGGACCCGCACGGCAACTGTCTGATTCAGGACACCAATAACACAAACGGTCACGGGGAGTGGCGTGACGGCGGCGAGGCTGTGGCGACCAACGTGCCGGAATGGTCTGAGCCAATTTGGGGCTGGCCAACTGATTATCAGACTACCGCCGGTTCGATCCCGGGTATTTTCAGCTTACCGCCTGCCAACGTCACCCCATTCCAAACGGCCGGCATGAATTACACTGCCACGAACCCGCCGTTTGCCTTTGTTTACGGACACCCTTGGGGCTTCGATGCGGGATGCCATCCAAATGCGGCTGGCGCGCTGGCCGTGCCCAACGAATCAATTCGCGCCTTTGACAACACCCCGGTGCAAGGCGGCGGATACGACCCGACGTTCACTGCCGTAACAGGGCAGCTTTGGCAAGCCACTCCCAGCCTGGTGACTGATCCCGACGACATGTTTGGTTCCGGAACCGTTGTTGGGATCAATCGTAAGTTAATGGCACAAGGCGATAGTTGCGGATCGCATCCATTGATAGACATTAGCGGCCCTGGTTCCAGTATCTCGACGGGCGCGTCCGGATCATACACCGCCTGTTTTGCCCGTGCCAACGGAGAATGTTACCCGGGCAGCACGGTGGGCCAAGTTTACGTAAACTGCCCGGGAGTGATCTGGAATTATTGCTCCGGAAGTGGAATCCACGGCGGCACACCGCTGGGAGTCGGAAATGACATCTGCGTGGGGAACATATCGAACACCGCGAATGCCGTGCGACAGTTCACCCTGGATCACACCGACTATGCCGGCGCCTTCACTCGAACGCTGGTGACGGCCACATCACGTGTACGACTGGTCTTCGGCTTCGAAAACAACCGGATGCTGCCGGATAATTCCTGGCTGCTGCTCCGTACCGACTTTCTGAACTATCAGCGCAGCGACATGTGGATGGCTAAGATGCCGCCGTACCCGGCGCCGGACTCGGTGTCGCGCGGGACGTTTGTACCTGTCACCGTGACGGTGCAACCGCCGGCTAGCCTGGCGGTCAACAACGCGGTCGTGGAGTTTGGTTACCAGGAATACGGGGCGCCGCAACTCATCAACTGCACCACTCGCCGCGACGCTTGTCTCGCCACAGCGAGCAGTGTGCCACCAGGAAATGAGCCTTACTATTTCGCTTCCGAGAACCCCAGCGGCATGCCCTGCGCATTAGGCTGCTCGATAGCCGTCCCGGCTATTTCTCAGCGCGTTCTGTTTTATAAGATCCAATATCGGAATGCCAGCAATGCCGTGATTTCAAGCGGGCCGCTCACTGCGATTGTCGTGCAATAGGCCAGCCTATCTTCAAGCGGCGCGCGCAGTGAGGTTGATGCCTGCCAGCTCCGCAGCATTCAAAGCAGCTACCGCGGCTGCAACTCCTGAATTGGCCATTGCTAGAACTGGACTAACACCCAGGCGCTGCTTCCAGCCTCCGTGGACGGAAGTGCCATCGGGGCCGATCTCGACATCTGCGGCGCACAGTTGTTCACCGAAGCGCTCCTGGATCAGCATGCGCACCGCATCTTTGGCCGCACAGCGTGCCAGCAACCAATCGTAGCGCTGCTTGGGCGAGACTTGCATCGCATCCCACACGGCCCGTTCGCGGCGGCTCAGCACCAGGTACGCGAGCGTCTTTAGCCACACGCAGTGTGAGGATTCCAGAAACTCCTGCGGCAGATCTTCCACGCGGCAGCAGGCTACCCCGCGTTTTCCCGCGACCGGCTCCTTCCACGGCGTTGAAATATACGCAGCGCGCGGATCGATGCGTAATCGCAGGAAGCGCGGCGGCTGCGGAAAGCGCCGCGTCTCCCAATTGTCCAACCGATAAAAAACCCTGCCGGCCCGATCCAGAACTTCGATGTCGGAATGAATCACGGCATCGCTTTCAAAGCGGCGCACTACGCGGCATTCGAGCTGCGTGCCGGAAGGCGGCGCCGGCGCATAGCAATGGAACGCCCCGACGCGATACGGAAACAGGTCCGTGCCCTTCTCGATGGCTTCCCAAAACCAATAGGCGACCACCTGGCCGGCCGCGTCCAGCAGCACCGGATCGAACAGGAATGCCGGCCGCGGATTGCCGGTAAACAACTCCGTATGCGGCAACGCTTCGAGCGTGGCGCTGCAGCCGTTGCGCCCGGCACGTTCGACACTCTTGGTGCCCTGCATCATGAACCCGTGGAACATGCCGGTGCGATAGAGCTGCTCGGGAACCCAGGCGGAGCGCTTCTCATTCTCGAGCCCGAACGGCCGTGCCCGCCCGGCATCCGGATAACGATCGGCGAACACAGCGACAGCTTCCGCCAAAATTGGACGGAGCGTGTTCGCGGCGCCGGCTTCGCGCAACGCGACGTGAATTTCACCCGGCGTGGTCTGCTTGGCAGTCGCCTCGATCGTGTACTCCGGCTTCTCCAGTGTGATCCAGCGCGAGGCGCGTATGTCGCGCATCCCCACCAGCAGCTTGCCGGGCGCAAGCAGAGCGCCGCCTTCGGCTAGCATCTCCATGGTGACCGTGAGCGGAACCAACGTCAAGCCGAGCAGCGCCGGATCTTCCATGGAAACGTCGCGGCCCAGGGCGTGGTGATGGAAAATAATTTCGCGGTCGGCCGAGAAGCGATGCAACGCGATGGCGCGGACACCAGGTATGTTTTCGACGACTTCATGAAAGAACGGGCGTTGTGGCTGCGGGGCGGCCACCGTCTTGCCCTGGCGGGCAGCTAGATAAGCGGCCATCACTTGCTGCTGGGAACGGACTAACTGCTCCATGGTCGCCATATGCTCTTGCATGATGGCGGAGCGCGGGTCCGCTGGGATCGCCTCCGGCTTCACCTCGGCGGTTCGGGGCTGGGGCCTGGCACTGGCTGGTTTTGTTTCGGGCTTAGCGAGCTCGAAACCTGCCGGCAGGCGTGCGGGTTGTAGACCGGTTCCCAGCGCCAGGAAGCGCTTCGCTTTGACCTTCTCGTTTACCGGCCTGGGTGTCCGGCGCGCGTAGAGATGTTGCAGCTTCGGATTGATGCCGTGCGCGACTAATTGTCCTAACATGTGGTGAAGCTGCACTAACCCCGATCGATGCTGCACGTTCGACGGAATAGCGGCGTGCGGCTTGGACCGCAGCACATCGTCGGTGAACCCGGTCAGATTGCTGCGTGGGCCGATTTCCAGAAATAGCCGCACGCCGTCGCGATGCATGCCTTCGATGGTTTCGCGGAAGCGCACCGTGCTGGACCATTGCACCGCCGCCAGCGAGCGGATCTCTTCGGCGTCCTTCGGATACGGTCCGGCGGTCACACACGAATAGAGCGCTGTCTGTGCCGGGCCGATGCGCAGCCTGTCAAAATGCTGCTTCAACGGCTTGCTGAATACCTCGAACCACGGTGTGTGATACGCGCGCGCAAATGGCAGCTTCTGACAGATCGCGCCCTTCGGCGTGAGCACCGTCATCAGCCGATCGATCACCGGCTCGGGTCCGCACAGGACCACCTGATGAACGCAGTTGTCGAGCGCGATGTATAACTGTCCGTTGCTGCCCGCAACCTGCTCCTCGAGGAATTTGTGATCCGCGCCGGCCACTGCAAGCAGCACCGCTTCCGGAATGTCGCTGGTGGCATTCAGCTTGTCGAAGACCTCGTAGACCCCCAGGATGTGCCGGATCAACTCGTCGTCGCTATTCACTTCGACCACGCGCGAGGCCAGCAGCGCGGAATGCTCGCCTGTCGAGTGGCCCACCATGGCGTCCGCGCGTATGCCTAGGTTCTCGATCAGCGCGTACATGGCCTGGTTGGCACAGAAGACCGTCTCCGCGCCGGAATCCATGTTGTAGAGGCGTTCCTGGCTGGGCGATCCGAAAGGCGGCGGGAAAATGACGTCGCTGGGCAGGTAATTGCGCGCCGTGTTCTCGTAGGCGCGATCCATCAGGTCGAAGACCCGGCGCACCTCCGGGAAGTGTATGCAGAGATCGCCGAGCATGTTGCGGTACTGCGAGCCTTCGCCCGGAAACAGGAAGGCCAGCTTGCCATTCGACCCCAGGGGCTCCTTGAAATGGTAGATGCCTTCGACTTCCTTGATATTGCGCGTCTTTTCGTCGCCCAGCCGTTTGATCGCGCGCTCCAACTTGGCCGCCAGATCCGTTTTCGAAAGGCCCACCACGGCCATGCGCACCGGGCCCATGGGACGGTTGCAGTTGAGCGTCCAGGCCAGATTCTTGAGCGACAGCGCGTCGCCGCCATCGTTCACCAATTGCAGAGCGCGCTGCGCGTCGGCCGCAACTTCCGCGCGATCAGCCCCGGAGAACACAAACAATTCGCTATCCCATTCGTGCTGCAGCCAGGGCGCCTGGTTGGGGCCAATATACTCTTCCAGAATGGCGTGCGCATTGATGCCCCCAAAACCGAACGCATTCACACCCGCGCGCCGCGGCGTCTTGGAAGATCCATGTATCCAGGGACGCGTCTCCGTATTGATGTACAGATTCGTGTTTTCAAGTTGCAGCTTGGGGTTGGGATTTTCGCAGAGCGTAGGCGGAAGCACTTTGTGGTGCAGCGCCAGCGCGGCCTTGATCAATCCGGCCACGCCGGCGGCGGGCACCGTATGGCTGATCATGGATTTCACGGAGCCGAGGGCACAGCGCGGCGATTCCGTTTGACGCGGCGGGAACACCCGGCGCAGCGCTTCCACTTCCACCACGTCGCCCACCGGCGTGCCGGTGCCGTGCGCTTCCAGCAGGCCGATCGTCAACGGATCGATCTCCGCCGGCTCATACGCGCGGCGCAACGCCAGTTCCTCGCCTTCCAGGCGCGGCGCCAGCACGTGCGTGGCGCGGCCATCGCTTGCAATGCCGATGTTCTTCAGCACTGCATAAATATGGTTACCGTCCCGCTCGGCCTCCGCCAAGCGTTTCAACACCACCATGCCGACGCCTTCGCCCAGCAGCGTGCCGTCGGCATCTTTATCGAACG
Organism: Bryobacteraceae bacterium; assembly: GCA_049511415.1. Taxonomy (GTDB): domain Bacteria; phylum Acidobacteriota; class Terriglobia; order Bryobacterales; family Bryobacteraceae; genus Bog-159. The sequence continues at coordinate 10,693 of JBEKYC010000048.1, forward strand.
AGCTCAACTGGCCCCGGTGCGATAGCGCGCCGAGTTGCGAGAAAATCATCATCAGAACCGGCGAGGTATTACTGTTGACGCCGCCGGCCAGCGCCAGATCGCAGCGCCCGGTTTCGAGCTCGCGCGCCGCCATCTCGACGGCGACCAGTGAACTGGCACAGGCAGCATCGATCAGGTAATTCGGGCCCATCAGGTCCAGCCGGTTGGCGATACGGCCCGTGATGATGTTAGGCACCAGTCCGGATGACGTATCCGCATTGAACGGCGGCAGCGTGGATTTAATGCGCCGCTTGATCTCGGCAAGCTCGGCGTCCGTGTGCTCGGGATGAAGCTGCTTCAGGATACGCAGGATGCTTTCCACCATCACACCCTGTTGCAGGGCCGCCGCATTCCCCCTATTGACATATGTCCCGCGGCCGATGATGACGGCGGTGCGCTCCTTCACCGGCTCCAGATTTAGATTGCTGCAATCGGCCAGCGCGTCGTGCGATGCTTGCAGCGCCATGAAATGGTCCGGTTCGCCGCCATCCACGGCGTTGGGCATGATGCCGAAGGTGAAGGGATCGAACTGCGCGAGCTTGCCCAGAAAGCCGCCGCGCTTGCAGTAGGTGCGATCGTCTTCCTTGGTATTTTCCTCGAAGAACAGCTCGGCTTCCCACTCGGGTGGCGCATCGGAGATGGCGTTCACCTTGTGCAGAATGTTTTCCCAGTAGCACTGCATATCCGGCGCGCCGGGGAGGACGCAGGCCATGCCGATGATGGCGATGTCTTTGGATCCGTGGCTCATGCTGAGTCTTTAATTGTCGATGATGGAACAGGGTGGGCGCAAATTGGGACGGTCACTTCGTCAAGCCGCGCTGGTTCGGCTCAAACGTGCGCCATGTTGTCTTAAATCCCGTGGCTAACTGGAATCGCGCCTTCAGGTGCAGCACACCCGTGCCCGGAATGTGGACCCTCCCGGCCGATTCTTGCGGGAGCATCTCGCCATAAAACTGCGCCCGCGCGCCCTCCCACTCCAATTCCTGAAACTCAACCGTCAAGTCGATGCCCGGCTCCGGCGATGGCACCCGCGCGAAGCCCCTTATCCGGCCGGCCGCAAGCGCTCCTTTCGGCACGATGGTCTTTCCTTTGCGCCGCACGTCCTCCGTTACGCGCCCATGCAATACATCGCCCACGAGTGCCGTCCCCGAGTCGATGGGCGTTTCCAGAGCGATGGTTATCATCAGACCGGCGGGCAACTCTACCTGCCGCACCGCCGCGACGGCATTGGCCGGTTGTGTTTCCGGCATATCGAAGCGGATCGATGACTCCGTGGAGTATGCGCGGCAATGCGAGAATCCGATGTCATTGCGCCACGAGTCGCCAGACACCAACGCGGTGAGAAGCTGCGCCGTCTGCGGCAACAACACATCGGTTTCCCCAATGCGCATGCGCGCGTAATCGATATCGGTCGTGCTGCTTTCGATCCCCAGCGCGGCTGGCAGTTGCTCGGCGCGGACTTCCAAGCGAATCAATTCCAGCGAGCCGGGATCGACCCAAAACGAGCCCACCGTGCCGACTCGCGCCGTGGCGCCGTTGGCCCGTATCTGGTAGCCGCTCCACGCCTGCGACACGTGGAAATCATAGCGCGCCGTCATGCGCCCGGCGAGGTCTTCCTCTCCGTGGTACCGGATCATCGTGGTATCGGCCAGAAACACGCTGCGGGCATGCGTGGCGAATACGCCGCTGCTCATCATGCCGCCGGCGGTGAAGCCCTCAATATCCGACTCGTCGAAACGGCGCGCGCCCGGCCACGCCAGCAGTTCCTTATCGCCTACGCTCGAAATCTCCAATTGCACGTTGTCCAAAGGACGGAAAGAGACCCCATGATGCTCGGCGCCATAGCGTTCGACCGTTTCAAGGCAGGTGTAGTTGGGAACCTGCGACAGCGCTCTTCGTATGGCCTGCTTGAAATGTGCCAGCAGTATGACTTCCTGCGGCAGGTCGTCCGCCGCCGCAGACGTGCCGGCGGCCCAAACCCATAGCGCCAGTCCCACAACCCGGCAATGCATTAGCGCATATCATAGCGCAGCCGGATGTTAAACTGATCTGCGCCTCAGTCATGGCCCGATTCCTGTTCACCTGCTGGTCGTTCCCTGGCCACGTCTTTCAGCCCATGGCGATCGCGCATGTATTGCGCGAACGCGGCCATGCCTGCGCCTTCTACTCGGGTCCCCGAGCCGGGCGCGTGGTGGAAGGCGAAAACTTCCCCTTCTTCCCGTCCGACAAAGCCGAGGAAGACGCCATGTACGGCTTCATGTTCGCGCCCGAACAGACCCGTACCGTCAACTGGCGCACTATGTTACAGTTCAGCACCACCATCCAGAGGTGGCTACTGGGCAGCATCCCGCAACAAGTGCAGGACCTGGAGCGCATCAGCGCCGAGTGGCGCCCGGACGTGATCGTGACGGAGCAGAACATGTGGGCGCCCATGCTGGTGCTGCATGAGAAACAGCACATTCCGGTAGCCGTGCTGGGCTACTTCTCCTGCATGATCCCAGGACCGGACGCTCCGCCATTCGGCATGGGCTTGCCCGCGCCACGCAACTGGTACACCCGTCTACTGAACCGTGCCGTCTGGACCGGCACGGCGCCATTCCGGGCGGGCTTCCGCCGGGCCGCCAACGAGGTGCGCCAGCGATACAATCTGCCGCCTCTGCGCATGCCGGTGTTGGAGTTTACCGGTACTATGCCGCTCTATATAGTGATGGGTACTTCCGAATTCGACTTCGAGCGAAAGGACTTACCTCCCTCGGTACACTACGTAGGACCTTGCCTGTGGGACAAGCTGCGCCACGAGCGAACTTCGGACTGGCTGGACGAGATCCCCAAGGGTCAGCCATGGGTTCACGCCAGCGAGGGGACCGTGCACGTGGTGTCGCCCTTTGTGCTATCTGCCGCGGCGCGGGGGTTAGCCAACTTACCCATGCAGGTCATTCTGACAACAGGCGGCAATCGGGAACCATCCGAGTTGGATTTAGGGCCCATCGCTCCGAATGTCCGGGTCGTGCGTTGGGTGTCTCATACGGAATTACTGCCGCGTCTGGATGTCATGATCACTACGGGCGGCTCGGCCACCGTGCAAACCACCTTGCGCGCGGGAGTCCCGCTGATCGTGGTCCCCACTGACTGGGATAAGCCGGATATCGCCCGCCGGGTGGCCGAAACCGGCGCCGGTATCCATCTAGCCCCGGCCGAGTGCACGCCGCAAGGGTTGCGGGCGGCAGTGGAACAAGTGTTACGGACGCCATCCTATCGCCAGAACGCGCAGCGCATGGCGGGCGCCTTTGCCAAATACGGCGGACCGCCGGCCGCGGCGGATTTGCTCGAGAAGCTCGCCGGACAGCGAAATTCGGTATAATCACTTATCTATTTACTAGTACCGCTTACCCAGCCGCTCTGTGGACACTTCAAAAGCCGAAATGGTAAGGTTAAACCGTTTACGGGTTTCGCGTTAGCAGTGTTTCTGTATGCAAGAGGCTGGTGGGACCCGCACTTGCCACAAGGAGAGTTTAATGTCACCGTCCGTCGTCTTTCGACCTGTCGTATTGATTGTCGCTCTGGCCGCCTTATTGGTGGTTTCACCCCTGGCAGCTCAGCCACAGCCGGCAAAGCAGCCGCTGACCGTAGATACGGTCTATCCCAACCTGTTCTTTGGTGGCGTGCCCGAAAATGGAGCTAACGCGCCTGTAGTCGTATTTGTACACGGGCTTGGCGGCAACTTCCAGGATTGGATTGAGTCGTTGAACTGCCCCACCACCACAGTGGTCGGCGGCTGCATCGGCACGAAGAACGACATGTACGACTACGCCTACGACGCGGGATACCGTACGGTCTTCATGAGCTTGAGCGCCGACAACTCGAACAACAGTCTCACCATCGCGCAGAACTCGACGATGCTGCAGACTTTGTTCCCGGAGATAGAGAAAGTCACCGGCGCCAGCAAATTCTATTTTGTGGCCCACTCCAAAGGCGGTCTCGATCTGCAATCCGCCATCGCCACTCCGCAATGGATCGGCCTCCCGCTGGCGGTCATCGAGTTGGGAACTCCAAACCAGGGAGACGCGCTGGCCGACTGGTGCTTCGGCGCCGGCGCTCTGGCCTGCGTCACATTCAATCTCAGCAACCCCGGCGTGGAGTCGATGGAAACATCCGCCGTCCTCCAGTTGCGCAGCCAGTGGGATCCGATCTTCCAGAACGCCAAGATCCAGTTTTATACGGTCGCCGGAACAACTTATACGTGTCTGGCAGGTCCCGGTACCTGCCCCACCAGCTTCACCGGTCCGGAGCTGACTACCATTACCGGCGGCAAGAACGCACCGCTCAACGATGGCCTGGTAACCTTGCCGGAAACGATCCTGCCGACCTCTTATGCCATGGAACTGGGGCTTTTATACTACAACCACTATTTGCTGCGCATGGGCGACTACGCCTGGAGTTACATCGACGGACGCCTCACGTCCCTGCAAGCCCAGCAGCCGCAGTTCACCCAGGTGGCCACCGGCGGTTTCGGCGACGAGCATAATAACTGGTCCTGGTCGATGGCCTGGTTCAACAACATGCTTTATGTCGGCACCGGGCGCGAGCCGAATTGCGTGACCTCGGAAACCAGCGCGATCCAGCTCGATATCAACAGTCTGTATCCACCCAACATCGGCGACTGCACGCCGGACTTCCATCATTTACCGCTGCAGGCCGAGATCTGGCAATATAACCCGGCGACTAACATCTGGACCATGGTGTATCAATCGCCAAACTCGCTGTCCACGGTCGATAATAGCGGGATAGTCACAGCCACGGCCCGCGATATTGGTTTCCGCGGCCTGACGGTCGTCAATGAACCGCCCGCCACGCCAGGCGGCCCTCCCGTGGTGGCGCTGTACGCCGGCGGCGTGACTTCCGGCGAAATTTTCGAGTGCCATCCGCCCACCTATGTCACCAATTGCGCCGTGGACGGCACCTGGCCGCCGCCGCGCATCATGCGCACGACCGACGGTGTCACCTGGAACCCGATCCCGCAGAACGGCACTCTGACCACCGTGAACGGCGTCAGCAACTGGACACCGGCCACGTGCGGCAGCTCGCCTTGCTTCCTGGGCTCCATTACGGCAAATGGCACCTATGTTTCGCCGGCCTATCCCAACTACAGCGTCCGCTCCGCCGCGCAGCTTTGCAGCACCCCGGCGCCGGGCTGCACCCAAAACGGGGTGCTCTTCCTGCAGGTGGGTGATTTCCCCGGAGTGGGCCGCGTGATATCGAGCTACCCGGGCACCAATCCGGCGCTGGGCGACAATTGCGGCCAGCCGACCTGCTTCACCTGGGCCAGCCCGCCGACCGCCAACCTGCCCGTCTGGATCCTGGAGAACTTCAATAATTACATGTACGCCGGCACCGGCAGCCCTTACATCGCCGGGACCACGCAGGTTTACGGCGTGTGGAACACCAATGGCGCGGGCATTCCGCCGTATACGTGGAATCCGATCATTTTTGACGCCGCCTTCGCGCAGCCGAGCCTGAGCGCGGACTTCGCCATGAGCATGGAGATCTTCTCCGATCCGACCTACTGCACCGGAATCGGCTGTCTGTACGTAGGCACCGACCGGCCCAATGAAATGGTCCGTATCCATCCGAATACGACCGGACAGGTCGCCGTATACATTAACGGCAACCTGGATCCGACCGATAGTTGGGACTTGATCATCGGCGATCCGCGCACCATTCCCTCCGGCCAGCCCAATGCCGGCCAGTACATTGGTCCTCTCAGCGGCATCGGGCAGTATTTTGTGAATGGATTTACCGGCCACTTCTGGAGAATGGGCGTCGGCAGCATGGGCCTTTATATGGGCACTTGGGACATGAGCACGGATACCGGTGTGCCCGATTGCGGAAGCAGCGCCGCCGCTTGCACTTTCGGCCAATATTGGTCGCAGGAGTATGGGACCGATCTGTGGCGCAGCCCCGACGGCATCAGCTGGACCTTCGTTACCAAGACCGGTTACGGGGACGGAAATAATACCGGAACCCGCAGCTCGGCCGCTACGCCTTATGGGCTTTTCATGGGCACGGCGCGCGAGGTCGGCGGCACGCAGGTATTCAACGTAGACAACGGCGTGCTGGATTTCAACAAGGACGGCGTCATCGACCAGAAAGATGTGAAGATGATGATGGCCCACTTGAATACCAACGCCGGCGCCAACAATCCGATGGATATCAATCGCGATGGCAAAATCACCAGCGCGGACGTGCAACTGCTCAAGACGCAATGCGCGCTGCCTAACTGCGCCACACCCGCCGTCAAGCCAAAGTCGGCCACGCTGGCCTCGCCGCTGGTAACTTCCGCGGTGAATGTGCAGGGCGAAACAGTGACCCTGAACTGGACTCCGGTATCCGGCGCAGTCAACTATCTGGTCTATCGCATGGTGTGCTCCCCCGAAGAGTCGCAGGCGCCACCCCCGGCCATCAAGGCTAAGGTCGCCGAAGCCTGTAGCCAGCCCAATGCGCCTTCTATCTGCACGATGCTGGCGGAAGCCAGGGGATCCACCAGCGCGCTTTACGGCTTTTTGAGCGCGCCGGAGTACATGGGCACTGTAACGACCACGACCTACTCGGAGACGCCTCCCAGCTCGTTGCAGGGCCTCTACTATGTAGTCGCCGAAGACGGTTCCGGCAATCTTTCCACCCCGTCGAATACGGTGGGCGGTCCATCGTATCAGCAGTAACGGATTCCATCCGCCGGGGGATCGGGACCAGATGGTCCTGCTCTTCCGGCGGTACCTTAACGCGGCGCCTGGTACCTGTTCACCGGCGCTAACTTGAATACCAGGTAATTGTCAGTGTAATGTAAGTAGTGCGCCATCCTAAGTGTGATGGAGAGACAGACTAAGTACATCTTAACGAATGTAACGAGGAGAAAAAGAAAAATGACATTGCTCAAGAGGCAGGGTTTAGCGATTGCGATGCTGGCGATCTGCTGTTTGTTGATTCCGGGCTTGGCCGCGGCGAACACCGCGCCGGTCATTACCTATACCGCCACCGGCATTTTTACAAACCCGCCAGTCAGCGGGGAAGATTCGCTAAAGCTGGCCGGCGAGCCGTTCAGTGTCAGCATCGCGGTGAGCGCTTCCACTGCGCCGTTCAAGACCGGTCCCAATTGGGCGGCCTATGACCAGTTGCATCTGACCGGCGAAGTGCATTCCGGACTGCTGGGCCCCACCCCTGTGGCCATCGCCAGCGGCGAAGCATCCCTTCAGCAGGCGATGGATCCGGGCGTTGAGGATCAGTTCAAAATGGAAGCCCCCATCAAGGTGGTCGGGATCTCGCTGACGATCGACGCCGTGGTCGAAATGCCCTGGGGCACGATCACCAACCCGTTGTTGCATCCGTTCACCGCGGTAACTCTGGCCCCCGGCAACACGACTTTTACCTACTCGGATGGCACCACAAGCACGGTATTGACCATTGCGAGCGGTACTCTGACAGCCACCATTCCCGCCGGTTCGATTACGCGTGCGAGCCTGCGCGCGCAGAATCTGAGCCTCGGAGGCTTTAATCCGGTGGCGATTCCCGCCCGGCGCTCCGCCTGGGTTGGATAGCAGCCGGGGGGTGGCGAGCGGCCGGCCCATCCGCCGCTTTCGCCATCCCCGAACATCCGCCAATGGTGGTACTATTTGGCGTGGAACCGGCATCTCAAACTTGAAATCGATGTGATATCGGTCTAGACTTCGTAGAAAAGCTTTGTAAACACGGGAGAATATCATGGTTTCATTACGGTTACGCAAATTCCTTTCGGGCGTGGCTGCGGCCTTCATTGCCTGCATTTTCACTTCGGTGATGGCCGCCAGTTCGAGCAATCCGGTGATTTATTCGGCTTCCGGGACGTTTGGAGCGACACCAATCAGCGGCGCCGACACCCTGAAACTCTCTGGAGAGCCGTTCAACATTAAAATCAGTGCCGATACGAACACGGCGCCCGCCCAGCACGGCTCAAACTGGGCTCTCTACACGAACTTGGGAATGTCGGGCCAAGTCTATTCCGGCTTGCTGGGCGCGGAGCCGGCCCCGATTCAGTCGGACCACGCGGAATTGCAATTGACCACCGGTCCCGATGACATCGTTACGGCCACTTTTGTGGTGGATGTGATCGGCATCGCATTGAAGATTCAGGCGAAGATTTATGTGCCCGGCGGAACGCTGGCAAACCCGAAGATCGGTCCCTTCGCAACCGTATCGATCAATACCACCGGCACCACTGTGACATACGCAGACAGCTCGGCAGCCACGATATTATCGATCGCGAGCGGAACCGTAGGCGCGGCCTATCCCACCGCAGCGATGGCGGAACTCTTCCCCGTCAGCCTGCAACAGACACCAGATTTTTCTCCCGTGCTTTTTGTAAGAAGGTCCTACTTTTTGGCTCCCGCAGTTTAGTTAGCACCAAGTCCTGCCGTGGGGCAGGCAACGCCATTGGAGCACCTGTCCCACAGCGGAATTTCCCGCCAGCTTTTGCCCCCGCATACTCCAGTCCCGCCCCGCGATTATGCCCGCATTGTGCACAGGAGATACACGCCCTGGTACCGGTATGCGCCTCACCGCTTGAATACGCCCACCTGCGCCGCCCAGACTTTCTGATAAGCAGCGAAAACCGGAGATTTCGGAGGAGAGGGACGGACACCACGGGACTGACGATTGAAAACGGAACAATCGCCGGAACCATTGCCTCTCCGCCCGGCTCCGCGGCCCGTTCCGCTGCGTTATTCTCGCGCGAAAACGGCCGATCGGCGATATATGCAGGCCAAACGGATGCCTTGATTCGCGCCGGCGTTTACCCACGGCCCGAGACGGCACATCCCGGCACTAACGCATTCCGACTGCTAGTACCCCAATTGGCGCGCCGAGTGTATAAGAGTTTCGCATCCTGATAGACTCTTAAGGTGCCGGCAGATCGGCAAGGAGTCCATATGGATAGTGTAAGAGCTGTAGTAGCGGTTGTGTCTTGTTTAGGATTCGCGGGGATTTGCGCCGCTCCCGCGATGGCAGCGGCGCCTAATATTGCGTTCACCGCGTCGGGAACGTTTGCCTCGACCCCCATTAGCGGAGATGATACTCTCAGACTGGCGAGTGAACCGTTCGTTATCACGGTCTTAGCAAACGCGGCGGCGGTGCCCATCAAACACGGCCCGAACTGGGCGATCTTCAGCCCTTTGAAGATGACCGGCACGGTGCACTCTGGCTTACTTGGGCCCACCCCTGTGGCTATCGCCAGCTATGCTGCCAGCATCGAGCAGTTAGTGGGTCCGGCTTTTGATGAATTTGTACTTGCCGTGCCCGTCAGGATAGTCGGCATCGATCTGACGATCAACGCCACCATCATGCTGCCACCGGGCACCATTCCCAACCAGTTGATTCACACGTTCGCGCCGCTGCCGCTCAATCCCGGTAACTCTACGGTGATCTATTCGGACGGGACCAGTTCCACGACGCTGGCCATCCAAACCGGCACGCTGGGCGCGGCCGTGGCCACCTCCTCGACCCCCAGAGTGTCGATCCGCCGCCCTTGAGCGTGCGCCCGCGGCCCCAGCTAACGAACGGGCCGCTTTATGCCGGGAGCGTCTCACAATCCATGAAGTAGTAGCCGATCATGTGGCAGATATTCATGTGGGCATCCTCGATGCGGCCCATGTGTGCCACCGGTACCTGAATATTCAACTGCGCCTTGGGGCCGAGCTTGCCGCCATCGCGACCGGTCAGAGCGATGGTGCGGCAGCCGATCGAGTTGGCATAGTCCATCGCCAGCACCACATTCGGGGAATTTCCCGATCCACTGATGGCCATGAACAGATCGCCGGGCTCGGCGAAGTTCTTGAGTTGCTCCGCGAAAATCACGTCGTAACCGACATCGTTGGAGTAGGCCGTGATGGTCGGAAGCTGATCGGTGAGCGCCATGATACGGAAGCGCTTTTCGCGGTTGTAGCTGCAGCCCTTCACGATGTCACAGGCGAAGTGTGACGCGGTGGCGGCGCTGCCGCCGTTACCGCAAACGAATATATGCCGGCCGCTGTCGCGCGATTCGCGAAACCATTCGATGGCCTCGTTTACCTTGTCCAGGTCGATCGATTCGATGGCTTTCAGCAGGTCGGACCGGTACTGCTCAGGGAAGGTCATAAGACGTTCTTTCTATTTTAATCCATCTTCTTCTGCCGCGGCCGTTTTCTGAGTCCTATTACAATCAGGTGCGTGCTAACTGGTAAACTACCGGCCAAGCCACCATCATGCCCAGTCAGAAGAAGCGCAGCGAGGCGCTCGTACCGGCTGAAATCGTAGAGCGGCGGATCCTGCTGATCCGCGGCCACAAGGTGATGCTCGACAGCCATCTGGCGGAGCTGTACGAGGTGCCGACCAAAGTCCTGAACCAAGCCACTCGCCGCAACGCCGCCCGATTTCCAAAAGATTTCATGTTCCAGCTCACGCGCGAGGAAGCCGAATCTTTGAGGTCACGATTTGTGACCTCAAAAGAAGGCCGCGGCGGGCGACGGTATCTGCCGTATGTTTTTACTGAACAAGGCGTCGCCATGCTCTCCACGGTGCTGAACAGCGAGCGCGCCATCGCCGTGAACATCGCCATCATGCGCACGTTCGTGCGCCTCCGTCAGATCCTCGCAACGCATAAGGCTCTCGCCGAACGCCTGGATGCCATGGAGAAAAAATACGACCAGCAATTCAAGGTTGTGTTCGACATCCTGAAGCAGCTTATGGAGCCGCCGGCCAAACCAAAGCGACCGCTGGGCTTCCTCCCGCCGCGACGCTAATCCAATTTCTTCCGGAAGCTCGTCGCGCTCAGTCCCATGACGATCATGCCGTAGACTAACAACGTCAGCATCTGCGGCCACAGCACCGAAACACCAGTGCCTTTCAGGAAGATGCCGCGTACGATCTCGATCAGATACCGCAGCGGATTCAAGTAAGTAAAATACTGCACCGCGATGGGCATGTTGCGGATGGGATAGGCAAACCCGCTCAACATGAATGTCGGGATGGCGATCAGCGACGAAGACATGATGGCCTGCTGCTGCGTACTGGCGATGGTCGAGATAAACAAACCCATGCCCAGGCTGGTGAGCAGAAACAGCGCCGCGCTGAGCACCAGCACCAGGGGGTTGCCCCGGAATGGAATGGTGAAAATCAGCAGCGCCGCCGTGGTCATCAACACCAGATCCATCATGCCGACCAGCGCGGCGGGCAGCATCTTACCGATCATCAGCTCCATCGGACGGATGGGAGTCACCATCAACTGCTCCATGGTGCCGATCTCTTTTTCGCGCACAATGGCCATGGCGGTCAGCATCACGGTCACGACCATGATCAAGTTACAGATCACACCCGGCACGAAGTAATTGCGGCTCTTCAAGTCGGGATTGAACCAGACGCGCGCGCTGTCGCTGATTCTCGGCGCGTTCAAGCTCATATTGCCCATACCGGCGCGGGCCATCATGCGCGACTGCATCTGCGCGGTCGCCAGGCTTGCGGAGTAGCTCGCCACAAGCTGGCTGGTGTACGCCGACGCCAACGAAGCCGTGTTGGAATTCGTGCCATCCACCAGGATCTGCGCGGACGTCGGGCGGCCCAGCAGGATGTCGCGGCCAAACCCCGGGAGCACGCGCACAATCACCTGCGCGTCGCCGCGGTCGAGGATATTCTGGATGTCCTTTTCGTTCTTCGGCAAAGCCGTGAGCAGGAACCGGCCGGAGCCTTGAAAGTTAGCCAGCAGATCGTGGCTCTGCGGTGTCTGGTCCATGTCCATCCAGCCCATGCGCAGGTTGTCGACGTCCAGATTCACCGCATAACCGAAGATGATGAGCTGAAACATGGGCGGGATGAACAGAAACAGGCGCGTCCGCCGGTTGCGGAACATCTGGCTCAGCTCTTTGGTGACGATGGCTAAAATGCGTTCTCTCAAACCAGGCTCCTTATGCCAGCTTCTGTCTCATCTTGCGTTCCGCCGCCCAGAAAACCAACAGGGCGAATACCGTCAGGAAAACCACTTGCCCCCACAACAGGCGCATGCCGATGCCCTTGAGAAAGATGCCGCGGACAATAGTGACGAAGTATCGCGCCGGCACCGCGTGCGTAATCAATTGGATGGGCACGGGCATGTTCTCAATGGCGTATAGGAATCCCGAGAGCAGAAACGACGGCAGGAAGGTGGTGACCAATCCAAGCTGAAAGGCGAACAGTTGGGTGCGCGCCAAGGCCGAAACCATGATGCCCCAGAAAAACGCGCCGCAGAGAAAAATCATAGTGCTCAGGGCCAACATCCACACACTGCCGCGGAATGGCACGCCGTAGACAAAGATGCCCACCAATACCGCAATGGTGGTGTCCGCGATGCCTACCGTGAAAAAGGCCAGCATCTTCCCCAGCACGATTTCACCGGCGCGCACCGGCGTCGAAAGCAGTTGCTCCATGGTGCCCATCTCCCACTCGCGCGCCACGGTGAGCGAAGTCAGCAGGGCGGCAATCACCATCATCATGGCGGCAATCAGGCCCGGAACAATGTAGTTCGTGGATTCCAGCGTGCTGTTGTACCAGATGCGCAGGCGGGCATCCACAGGGGAGACGATGGGCATGCCGGAATGCCGGTCCTGGCCGTCGGAACGAACTTCCAAAGCGTAGTTTTGTACCAGGCCTTCTACGTAGCTCAAGGCGATGGACGCCGTATTGGAATCGCTGCCATCCAGCAGGATCTGGACGTTCGCCTTGGCGCCGGCATTCAAGCGCTGCGAGTAATCCCGCGGGATCACGATGCCCAGCAGGATCTTGCCCTTGTCGACCTGTTTTTCGATTTCGCCGTAGCTGTTGGCGAAGCCCTCGATTTCGAAGAACCGCGAGGCGCGGAAGCGTTCGATCAGGGCGCGGCTGTCCGCGCTGTGATCGCCGTCGAAAACCAGCGTGGGAATGCGGTCCACGTCCAGGTTCAGCGCATAGCCGAACAGCAGCATCTGAAACAACGGAAGGAACAACGCCATGATCAGGCTGCGGGAGTCCCGCAGAATGTGGCGGAACTCCTTCTCGAACATGGCGCGGGTGCGTCGGAAGCTCATGGATTCTTTTGTTCCTCGGCCTCGATCAGGCCCACAAAAACGTCTTCCATGGAAGGCTGGATCGGATCCAGCCGCTTGATCTGAATACTTTTCCCCTCCAGCAAGCGCCGGATACGCCCGGAGGCGGCAGCCGGATCTTCCACATTCACATGCAATCCGGCGCCGAAAACGGCCACGTCCAGGATGCCCGGCTCGTTTTCGAGCGCGCGCATGGTGCCCAGAAGATCGGATGTTTCCAGTTGCAAGAGTTTGTGCGAATGCAGATCGCGCTTCAATTGCTCCGGCACACCGAGCGCGATCAACTTGCCGCGATAGATCAATGCGAGGCGATGGCAGTATTCCGCCTCATCCATGTAGTGCGTAGTCACCAGAATGGTTTGGCCGCCTTCGGCCAGTTGATAAATCAGGTCCCAGAAGCTGCGGCGCGCGATGGGATCGACGCCCGAGGTTGGCTCGTCCAGAAACAGGATACGCGGCGAATGCACGATGGCGCAGCCCAGCGCCAGGCGCTGCTTCCAGCCGCCGGCCAGCAGGCGGGTTACGGTAGTGCGGCGGTCCGTCAGCCCCGCCATGCGCAGCACGTACTCTTTGCGCTCCTCGCGCAGGTGTTTGGGGACGCTGTAAATGCGGCTGAAGAAGTCGATATTCTCTTCCACTTCGAGGTCGTCGTAGAGGGAGAACTTCTGCGACATGTAGCCGATGTTGCGGCGGATATCTTCGGGATTCTTGGTGACGTCAAAGCCGGCCACCGCGCCGTAGCCCGACGTGGGAGTGAGCAAGCCGCACAGCATGCGGATGACGGTCGATTTGCCGGCGCCGTTGGGTCCCAGGAAGCCGAAGATCTCGCCCTTCTGCACCTGGAAGGTGACATGATCGACGGCCACGAAATCGCCGAACGTTTTGACCAGATCGCGGATCTCCAGGGCAGGGCCGTTCTGAGTAGCGGGGCTCATAGTTGTTTCTTGAGATTTTCAGCCGTGGGACAGACCATCGTTTTCTGTGGTCTGCCATGCTTGTATATCGACGCCGTCTCCCCCATATATTCCCCGATCGCACCATTATCTTCACGACGTGGCGCCTCGCCGGGTCCGGGCCGCCGGACACGCCGGAGATTCTTACCGCCGAAAATACCGGCCGAATTCCGTCTTGGGGCCAACCATTCGATCGAAGCATTGCGGGACCGCTTTGGCTGCGAGACGCCCGCATTGCCCAGATTGTCCAAGACACTATTCGCTACGGCGCAGCCGTTCAACATTCGTACGATTTGTACGCCTGGGCGATCATGCCGAACCATGTGCACGTTGTGTGGGAGCCACATATTCCGATGCCGGCAATCATGCGTTGGCTGAAGGGCCGGACTAGTCGAGTGGCTAATCGAGTACTTGCTCGAAGCGGAGCATTTTGGCAGGACGAATCTTATGATCATTGGATCCGTTCGCCTCGCGAGTCGGATGACGTGATCTGCTACGTCGAGAGCAATCCGGTGGCTGCGGGTATGGTGAGCACGGCCGCAAACTTCGCTTGGTCCAGCGCCCGGTTCAGGACGGATGAGACGAGACGCTCGTACGCCCCGCTGTGACAACCAGAGCCGATTGGCAGACCACGAAAAACGATGGTCTGCCCCACGGGTCTGCCCCACGGTTGGTTTCATTGTTTTTCCGCCTTGCGCACCTGCGCGATGAAGACATCCTCGAGCGATGGCACGATGCGTTGGAACACCGCCGGACCATGACCTTCTTTGTCGAGCTTCTGGCGCAGTTGCTCGGCAGAGGTGTGTGCGGCGTTCAGAAATAAATGCAGCGTGGCGCCGGATGGTTCCACGCAAAGCACGCCGTCGGATTTCAGTAGTATCTCGCGCGCGTTGCGCGGATCGGGCGCCTCCACCTGGTAGCATTCCTCGGCGATCTCATAGCGGGCGGCATCCGGCGCACCGCACTGGATCAGCCGGCCGCTGTACATCAGACCCACCCGGTTGCAGCGCTCCGCTTCGTCCAGATAAGCGGTGGTAACCAGCACCGTAATGCCATCTTTCACAAGCTGGTACAGGATGGCCCAGAAATCCCGCCGCGAAACCGGATCGACGCCGTTCGAAGGCTCGTCCAGGAACAAAATCTCGGGCCGATGCAACAGCGTACACATCAGGCCCAGTTTCTGCTTCATGCCGCCGGAAAGCTTGCCCGCCTGGCGATTGCGGAAGGGCTCCATGCGCGTCATACGCAACAGTTCCGGCAGCAAGCGCTGGCGTTCGGCCAGCGGAATACCGAACAGGTCGGCGTAAAACTCCATGTTTTCGTCGACTGTCAGATCCACGTACAAGCCGAAGCGCTGGGCCATGTACCCGATCGAATCTTTCACCGCGTTGGTGTCATGGACCACGTCATGCCCGGCTACCCAAGCTTCGCCTTCGCTCGGATCCAACAAGCCGCAGAGCATGCGCAGCGTGGTGGTCTTGCCGGCGCCATCGGGCCCGACCAGTCCGAAAATCTCGCCGCGCGGGATCTCCAGGTTCAGATGGTCGACCGCCGTCAGCGTATCGAAGCGCCGGGTCAGTTCCCGGGTGCGAATGATGCCTTCCATCAGTTCCCCGTCAGAATCTCGGCATCCGCGGGCATATTGGATTTCAATTCATGGCGTGGATTATCGATCTCGATCTTGATGCGATAGACCAACTTCACGCGTTCCTCCGCGGTCTGGATCTGCTTGGGCGTAAATTCGGCCTCCGAGGCTATGAAAGAGACGCGTCCGTCGTAAGCCTTGCCCGGAAACGAATCGGTAGTGACTTTGGCCTTTTGGTCCAGTTTGACGCGGCCCAGATCCTGCTCGCGGATGTAAGCGCGCAGCCAGGGATGCTCGATGTCGCCCACCGTGACGACGCTCGATCCCGGGGCCAGTATCTCGCCCGGGTCCGCGGCTTTCACCAGCACCACGCCGTTGATCGGCGAAACCGCAATGGTGTCGGCCAACTGGGAGTCGATCAGGGCGATCTGGGCTTTGGCGCGGTCGATATCGCCCTGACGCGCCACTAAATCCTGCTCGCGCCGTTTCGTTTCGATGGAGTTGGCTTCGCCCGCCCTCAGGCTGGCCTTGGCGCGATCCACCTGCGCCGAAGCGCCATCGATGGTCTCCGTGCGCGGTCCCGCCTTTACCAGTTCGTCCTGTTCCTTAGCCTGGTGCAGAGTTGCCTCAGTGCTGTCAAAACGCGCATGGTATTGATCGTATGCGGAAGTCGAGATGTCGTCGTCCTTGTACAGCTTTTGGGCGCGATCCCAATCCTTTTTGGCCTGATCGTATTGCGTTTGCGCGGCCGACACGGCGGCATCCGCCTGTTGGATTTCCTGCGGGCGGGCGCCATTTCTCAATTGCAGCAACTGTGAATTCGCCGCGCTCAAGTCGGCGTTGCGCAGTTGCAGATCGGCCGCCATGGTTTCGCGCTGCCACTTCAGGGCGCTTTGGCTCTCGGCGAGCGTCGCCTCGGCCGTCTGCAGGGCGGCTTCCGCGGTTTCCCGCTGGCGCAACAATTGCTCTCGATCCAGGCGCGCGATCACCATACCTTTCTGCACCGCGTCGCCTTCGTTTACCGTGCGCTCGATTAAGCGGCCAGAGGTCTTGAAGGCGATATCCACCTGCGTCAACTCGATGTTGCCGGAAACCACAATGCGATCCGTAACCTCCGGATGCATGCTGCGGTACGCCAACAGACCGGCCGCTCCGAGGGCCGCTATCACTAACACGATCACTATGGTCTTTTTCATTTTTATGACTCCTCGTCTACTGAATCATGCGGCGGACATTACCCATGGCGTGGCCCAAATCGACACGGGCTACGTTGTAACCGAACAGAGCCGCGATACGGTTATCCCTGGCCCGATCCAGCCGGGTCTGGGCGTCAGTAACTTCAAGACTACTGGCTACGCCGGCCGCGTAACGGCGGCGGGCCTGCGTGAGCTCGCTGTCGGACAGAGTTAAACCCTCCTCGGCCACTTTGAGCTGCTCTTCCGCGTTGTGCAGACTATCCAGCGCCGTGCGGATGTCCAGCTCGATCTGTTCCCGGATATCGTTGGCGCGAATGCGCTCCTGGCGGAACTGGGAGAAGGCTTCGCTGCGCCGTGCATCCCGCCGGCCGCCATCAAAGATGGGCACGCGCAGCGCGAAACCGTAATCCCGCGTGGGCAGGAGTGACACGATATTGCCGTTCGTGCCCGTAGTGCCGTAGTCGGCAAATGCCACCAAGCTCGGCAGGCGCTCGTATTTGACGGAATTGGCACTCAGGTGCGCGGCGGTCTCGCGCTCGATTTGCGCTTTGACGTCGGGGCGGTTTTTCAGAGCTTCCGCCTGGGCCTGCTCGACGGTAACCGCTTCGGTCGGCTCATAGCTCAACTTGTCGGTCAGTTCCAGCTCGGTGGCCAGATTCAGTCCCATGACGCGCAGCAGTTGCAGATAAGCTTTGGTGCGTTCGTTCTGCACCGACAACAGATGCTGCTTTTCGTTGGAAAGCTGCACCTTGGACCGCGTGACCTCGATACCCGTGCCGGTGCCGGCGTTCTTCTGGTTTTCCGACTGCTTCAAAACGGCTTCGGCCAGCGCCACGTTCGCTTGATAAGCTTCCACGTCGGCATCGCTGCGCAGCGCGGCCAGGTAGGCTTTCGCCACCGTGGACGATACCGTGTCATCGGTATTGGCGCGGTCTTGCTTGGTGGCGCGCAGGGCGGCGCGGGAGGCCTGGTACCGGCGGATGTTGCTGAAGTCGATTAGATCCTCCGTGAGTGTGGCGCGCACGTCCACCGAAGTAAACGGCCCCACGACGCGCGGAATATCCTTGATGATGTCGTTCAACAGGGTTTGTTCCGCGGGTACGATGGCGCATGCGGCCCCCTTACAACTGGTGCCCAGGCCACTCTCGGCCGCGGTGAGAGTCTGGTTGGTAGCCAGATCCAACCCCAGTGCCGCTAAACTCTTCATGGCGGTGGTTTGCGAGGCGCGCGCTTCGATATCCGGCAAAAACGCCGAGCGGGCTTCCGTCGTCCGTGATTTAGCCTGACGGACGCTCTCGTCGGAAAGCTGGATATAGGTGTTGCCTTCCGGCGAAGTAGCGATCTCCACGGCGCGTCTCAGCGTGAGGCGCAATGGCTCGCGCGGTGGCGTGGCATCCGCCGCCCATACGGTAACGGGAATGGCCCAGAAAATTGTAGACAGCAAAACGCGGTGCACGTTATCCCTCCTGTGTTACGACATGCTCTTGTTTGGTTGCGTGACTGACGACTGGCGCCCGGAAACCTGCGCTCAAGAAGGCTACCAGCCGCTCCAAAGTAGTATCCGAATTGAACGAAGGCGCCAGATCGGAAATCTTCTCCAGATCCTTTGATCCTCCGCGCAGGGTCTGCGCCAAGGCGCCGATGGCCAGGTTCAGCCGCCACAGCAACTCTTCCTGTGGAAGATCCGGCAATGCCCGGCGCAGGGCGCTCCCAAAGCGGTCCAGAACGTCTCCGAACTGGGTTGTCACTATGCCGGGCAACAAATCGCCTTCGGCATGTAAACGTCCCAAGAGCCGCATGAAAATCATGCCACCGCTTTGGGGATCTCGTGACATCCGGAAAGTGGGAGCCACAAAGGCTTCAATTACCTGCTCCAGGGGAATCGCATTCGCACCCGCTTCCTCTTCGAACTGGTCCAGCAATACCAGCCTTTCGTGATTGGCTGGCACCGATCGGCGGAGGATCACCGCTTCCAGCAGTGCTTCCTTGGAGTGAAAGTGGTAATGGACGGCTGCCAGGTTTACCCCTGCCTCCGCTATGATGCTACGCAGCGATGTGGCGGCGTAGCCGTGTTCGGCAAACAGCCGCTCCGCAGTGTCGAGGATGCGCTCCTTGGTGTGGTTCACAGGCGTTTAAATCAAACGTATGATTATAGCGCTTGCCACAACTGTTGGGGAAGGACAACGGCGTTATTGGAGTACTACCCGGATTGTCGTGACGGTACCGCCCCCCGTTTCTCTGCGAGAATAGTCGTTCGGAACCCCAATGGCGTCAAAATTCGATAAAAAGGTTGTGCTGATTACGGGAGCTTCGTCCGGCATAGGTGCGGCGTTGGCCCGCGAATTCGCGCGCGAGGGCGCGCACACTATACTCGTGGCGCGCCGCCCGGACCGGATCGAGGAGCTGGCATCCGAGTTGACCGCGCAAGGCAGCCGCTCCCTCGCCGTAGTAGGCGATGTGACACGAGACGGCGACCTGGAACGAGCCGTGGAACTAGCCCGGAAGGAATTCGGACACCTGGATGTGGCAGTGGCCAACGCGGGCATTCTAGTGCGGGGCCGGATTGCTACGCTGACTCTTGAGGATTACCGTAGACAACTGGAAACAAACACTTTCGGCGTCTTGCGGACGGTTATAGCAGCGATCCCAGCACTGCGTGAATCCAAGGGACGTGTCGTGATCATCGGCAGCCTGATCGGTATGGTCTCCATACCGGGCGGCACGCCCTATTGCATGAGCAAGTTTGCGCTTAATGGATTGGCCGATGGCCTGGGCCACGAACTGGCGCCGGAAGGCATAAGCGTGACACAGGTGCTATCGGGTTTTGTTGACACCGAAATCTATGACAAGGTCCGGCTCCGCCGGCCGCCACACAAACTGATCGTATTAACGCCGAGCGAAGCTGCGGAGCGGATCGTGCAGGCCGTCCACCGCCGCAAACGCACCTTCATTCTCCCCTGGCCCACCAAGGCAGCCATCTTCTTGCAACGGCATTTTCCCTGGCTGGTTTATCGGGCTATCGACCGCTCTTTTCGCAAAGCGACTCGCCTGCGCGAAACCGACGCGGCGCAGGCGAGCAACGTACGTAGTTAGCGCCAATGTCCTTCGACTAGCACCCAATGGTCGCCTCTGTGAGCCCACCGATGGGCGACCCAATGCCTCCGCCCGGCCGGGGGCAGTTCCCAACGCCCTGGCGTCCAAACGTAGGCGTTGTTTTCCCAGCGATGGTAGCCCGTAATCCAGACGTATCGGGGACCCGGCGCCACCGGGCGTGTCTCTATAACGGCCGCCGGCGGAGCGACTCGGACGATCACCTCGGCGCAAAACGCCCCCGTTGACAACACCAAACCGAGAGCGGAACTCATGATTATTTTCTTCAACATACAGTTCCTCCTTTTTGCTGCATTCCACACTTGTAACCCGGAGCCGGCGGGGAAGGGTGCGGCTTTGACTGATTAAAATCAGTAAAGAAACAAACCAAGTCCCCGGATTCCCAAAACGGTACCAAAACTAGTCCCTAAAATGGGTTCAAACAGTTGACTTTAGAGGGGAAATCAGCCCAGAATCCAGAGGTATGCGTATGATTCAGAAGACGACAACTCTCACCAGTCTGCCCGGATTCCGGTTTCTGGCGCTGGCTATCCTGCTGCCCTGTTGCGTGGCAACGCCGGCAACTCTTACCACTCTGCACACATTTTCCGGTGCTAGCGACGGCAGTTACCCGGAGTCGAATCTTGTGCGGGCGTCCACTGGTGTGCTCTACGGGACAACCTATCTGGGTGGATCCGGAGGGTGGGGAACCGTCTTTGAATTAGTACCCGGCACCGGCGGCAAGACGTACACGCTCAGCACCATCTATAGCTTTACGGGGCTCGCCGATGGGGCCAACCCCGTTTCCGATCTGGCGCTTGGCAATAGCGGCGTCCTCTATGGAACGACTTACAGTGGCGGGGCGAACGGCTACGGCACCGTTTTTGAACTTACGCCCGGCAAGACCGGACAACCCTGGAACGAAAAGGTGCTCTACAGCTTTAAGGGCGGAACCGGTGACGGTGCATATCCCGCGGCAGGCGTCACCTGGAGATCCGCGAGCGGCGCTCTGTATGGCACGACTTACGGCGGCGGCAATGCAGGTCAGGGTACGGTATTCGAAATTCTGCCCAGTTCCGGCTCAGGCACATGGACTGAGACAGTGATCTACAATTTCCAGGGCGGAACGGATGGCGCCTATCCGCTCGCGGATCTGGTGCTGGCCAGTTCTTCAGTCGTAACGATTTACGGAACGACTTCGGAGGGAGGATCGACCACCATTCCGGCTGGCACCGCGCCTTCCGGCACGAATCCGGGTTGCGCGGCGAACGTCGACAATACGCCGTGCACTTACGAAAACTGGGGTACCGTCTTTGAGCTGACCGGGAGTGGTGGCGGCGCTTTTACCGAAACCCAGCTCTATAGCTTCTTCGGCGCCAATGACGGCGGAACTCCCGAATCGGCGTTGATTTTCGGCCCCAGCGGCGTTTTTTACGGCAGTACGTTCTGGGGCGGGGTTACCACTGCCTGTGCCACGGGCGACTACCCTCAGGGTTGCGGTGTCGTTTATCAATTGGCCCCGCCTGCCTCCGGAAGCGGTCTGTGGACCGAAACCGTCGTGCACACCTTCTCTGCCACTTTCCCCGACGGAGAGCATCCCTACAGAAACCTGGCATATAGCAGCACTTCCGGATACCTGTACGGAACCACATATGCGGGCGGGAATGACATCGACACGTGCTTTCCGGCGAGCGCCCTGGTGGGTTGCGGCACCATATTTGATTTGAAGCCGCCCACCTCGCCTGGCCTGCCATGGACCAAGGCCAACTTAATCGCGTTTGGCTATAACAATGGCGGTGCTCCTAACGGCGTGGTGCTGACCAGTGGAGGCGCGCTGTTCGGCACCACCCAATTGGGCGGACCCGGCCTGGGTTACGGCATCGCGTACGAGTGGATGCAGTAATCGCCGCGATATTCAGGCGTAGGGCAGCACTTCCGATTCCTCGGGCTGCGGCTGGCTTCGACCGCCGCGGCCCAGCAGATGTTTAATCCCTATGGCGCTCAACATTGAGGTTGCCAGCGCCATGATAATCAACGCCACAAAAATGCGCTGATCGATAAGTCCATAATCCAGCGCCACGGTCGTCAGAACGATTCCCACAGCTCCGCGGGCATTCATCCCCAAAGCCACCACCATGGCGTCACGAGGAGCCTTTCCGCCCAAAGTGCTGCCTAGAAAGACACCGCCGATCTTTCCGGCGCAGGCCACCACCAACACGAACAGGACCAGCAGCGGGTCGAAGTTGGTAATGAAATTGACCTTCAAACCGATCGAGACGAAATACAGCGTGGCGAAAATGCTCGTGGTGGTCCGATAGAAACCTTCGTGCGCCAGCCGGCGGGCGTCCCGGATACGTCCTAATGCCACGCCCGCCAGAAATGCCCCCAGCGTCGCATGCGTACCCACTACCTGCGAAAAAATGGCCGCCGTCATCACCACCAGAAACGTCAACTTCAGTTGCAGGGTATCCTTCGGCAGATTCAGCCATCCGACCGCCCGCTGGATGCGCTTGTTGGAAAGATTCAGGATCAATCCAAACACCAACACCACCATCACAAGGCTGGCCCACCAGTTTCGCCCCGTGTGGCCTTCTCCGCCGAAGTTGCTCAGGATCACTGCAAATAGTCCCCAGCCCGCCAGATCGTCGAGCATGGCGGCGGACATCACGATGATACCCAGGTCAGTCTTGATCAGATCTAAGTCCATCAGGATGCGGGCAATCACTGGAAGGGCTGAAATTGACAGGATGGTTCCGACAAAAAGTGCCAGCAGGGGCACATTGCCTTGTGCCTGGTTGCGCCAGAAGGCTGGCCATAACAGGACCGAGCCGACTCCCAGGACCAGCGGCAGCAGAATGCCGAGGAAACTGGTCCAGAAAATAGGCAACCCCAGGCTCCGCAGGCGCTTGGGCTGCAGCTCCAGGCCGGCCATGAAGACAAACATCAGCAGCCCCAACTCAGTGACCGCTTCGCGTGCCTGCGTCGCTCGCCCCATGGCCGGAAAGACCTTGGCATACATCTCCGGTTTCAGCATTCCGAACACGCTCGGTCCTAACATGACCCCACACAGGAGTTCCACGACCAACGGCGATAATGCCAGTTTTTCGAGTAACTTGGCCATGCATAACGGAATGGCTAGAACCAGGCTGATCTGCACCAGGAAGAGCGTTAGAGTGGGGCCATCCATGGGGTTGCTCAATTATAACAGCGGTACCGGCGGCCTTTCGTAACCCGCCGTATATGTGCTAAATTCGACGCCTATGGGTGAACCGGCCGCGCCGTTACCGAAGATCGAGAAGCAGCACTTCCGGCGTATCTGCGGTAAATTCGCCAGCGGGATTACGATCGCCACCGTGCGCGACGCGGATGGCTCCCCGCACGGTATGACGGCCAATTCGTTTACTTCTGTTTCGCTCGCTCCGCCTCTGGTGCTCGTGTGCGTGGACCATCGGGCCCGCATTCTGGAGCATTTTCGGATCGGCGCGCACTTCGGAATCAACATTCTAGGCGCTGCCCACCAGCAACTCTCCGACCGCTTCGCGGGGACCGGTTACGACCGGTTTGAGGGAGTCACTTGGCAACCGGGACATACCGGGGTACCGCTACTTATGGACGTACTCGCGACGATTGAGTGCGCGCGCGTCAATGTCGTGACCGCCGGCGACCACGATATCGTGATTGGGGAAGTACTCCACGCCGACTGCCAGGAGGGTGAGCCTCTGGTGTTCTACGGCAGCCAGTATCGCTGTCTGGGCTAATGCCAGCCGCCCGGTGCGGCATAAGTATTGTTATAGTACGCAATCAAACGTAGTTATACTCAAACTTTCGGTGTATACTAGTCCGTACGTTGCTTCGTCATAAGCTTACAGTTTCGGCGGCGGTCTTCTCGCTGATAGCGCATGCGCAGGGCAACCCTACGCTCGCAATCAACATCAACACCAGTACTTCGACTCCCATTGTGGCCGGCTTCAGCGGCTTCAATGTGCCGCAGCTTCGCAACGGAGTAGAGTATTACGATCCGAAGTTCGTGGCCGCCGTGACTCCCCTCAAACCGGGTTGGATGCGGTTTCCGGGCGGCACCGCGTCGATGGCTTACGACTGGAACCCGGCCGATGCCTCCGGGGGCCACATCAACGTGGCCTGGATGAACTCGCTGATCGAGGGTACCAATCCGCCGGTTACGGGTAATCCTGCCAACGTCCTGACAGAGTCGCAAATTCTCACGCAGGCCAAGGGTGGGGTATACCTTTCCGACTACGCAACGTTTGCCCACACTTTCGGATCGCCCACCGTTGTATGTTTTAACGGTTACACGGACACAAATCCCAACAGCGCGGGGCTCATGGTGCAAGCCGCCTACAATGCCGGATTAAAGGTGCAGGAATGGGAACTCGCCAACGAGCCGTACCTGTTTCCGTTGATCTTTCCGACCGCGTTCTCCTACGCGACCGCCATGTTCAACCCGTATTACACCGATATCGTAGACACCAATGCCGCCGCCACCACGGGCGTGTTCTATGCGGGACAGTACACGGGAACGACGGGGGACTATTCGAGTTGGGATTTCCCCCCTACCGGAATGGCTTCCTACTCCCCGCAATATTGGGCTGCCGTATCGAACCACATCTATATTCTCCCTACCGAAATCAGCGCCACCAACGCGGTGGAGACGCTGAACGGAGTTCTGGCCTATGGCAGCACCGATTACATCAATTCCTATCTCGTGCCGCTGATCGGCGCCAATACACCCCTGTACATTACCGAGTTCAACTGCTGCGCACCGGACAATTTCAAGTTTCTGGCCACGCTGTATAACGGTATCTTCCTCGCCGAGTATATTGCACGCTTGTCGACACTCCCCAATGTGAAAGGCGTGGGTGTGAATTCGCTTTACACCGACAACTACGACTATCATGGGATCATTCAATCGGTGAATGATTACGAACCCTATTTAATCGGCCAGGTCGCTGCCAACCCCAACTTTTCCACCAATACCGCTACCAATCCAAACACCCAATTTCAGTTCTACATGTCCGCGCCAGGCGTCGCCTTGCAAGTCGCGAATCAGTCGCTCAACTTTGCCTCGCAGGTCTGGCCCACCACAGTTACGGGAGGTCCGACTGTCCCGATCCAGGGTTACGATGGCAATCCGGTTCCCGCCGTTTACGCCCAAGGATACGCGGGACTCAACAGCAAACATCACCTCCTGATCACCAATAAGTCGAGCCTCACGTGCACTGCCACGATCCAGCTCAACGGAGTGCATGTCCAAGGAAACATGAGCATCACGACCGTCTCGAATTCCAACAGCCTGGCGAACAACACGGCTACCGCGCAAAATAATGTGACCAGCACGACGCTAGTTTCCGCCAGCCCCATCACCCTCGGTCCTTACAGCGTCACGTCTGTTACGTGGTGAGGCGAGCCGTAACCGGCTCTGTATGCACAAACCGAAGTAGTACCCAAACCCAAGAAATGGTGGCTTTTATACAGCCGGCGAGTAGGAACCCGTGCGCGTTTGGGTGTATACTGAGTCGCATCCGGTGATCTCCAAAATTGGCGGAGGTACGAACGTACTATGAACCAGAAAGGATCCGGGCCAATTCCGATGAAAATATTGATGTATGCTTTCTTGGGCGGGTGCCTGCTCAGCGTGGGGCTGGCTGCGACGCCGGCGACTACGAAGATCGCCAAGACGTGTCCCACGACTTTTAACCCTGGATCATTCACCAAAGGGAATTTTTTTACCAATTTTGACAACAGTTGCTATCTCATCCCTTTTTCGACTGGAAACGGGTCCGGCGGTGAAGCTGGCGATCTTAACAGCCTTTACAACAAGATCTATTTCAAAGGCACCTCGACTATCCCGCCCTACCAATTCATCATTGTGGGCCAGTTTCCGAACGCGCGTTACTTTTCCGTGGGCCTGTATGACAATCACTCGGCTATTATCCAAAACCTCACCGACGCAAATATCGCGCCATTAACATCGAGCGAAATCAATCCATTCGAGCCGGGTGTAGCATTCGTCGGCGGCCAGCAGTATGCCATACCCATCAACCTGGGAGGAACGCCTGGCACGCTCGAGCCGGGTTGTGTAATGACCGGGTACGACGTCAACCAAAACGCCATGGACGGCACGCAGCGTCATGCATTCATCAATTGGAACCTCGACTCGGCGTTTTTTACGGACAATCCGGGCACTCCAGACCACGAAGTAGACACGCCTACACATTCCAATCCGAATCCGGCCGGCGCGATCATCGTGCGCACTTATCTGAGCCTTACGCCCCCCACGGCCGCGATCCTGCCGCATATCATCGTGCGCGATGTGGCCTCCGGCTGCGCTTATCCGGCTTCCATGATCAACACCATGGGGGACATCGTGACCACGGACTCGACTATCGGAAATACCTGGCAGAATCAGACCCAGGTGAACGAACACAATACCTATGCCAATTGGCAAGCGACAGGCTGCTGGGGAGATCCCCCAACCGGGCAAAGCGAGATTGCGTGGATACGCGGCGACGAATATGTCTCGGGCGCCAATCCGGACACCGCGTACCTTTATGCCTATGTGCCGTCCGGATTGCCACAGACACTCGCTACCGCCGGTGAAGTGATGCGTTTTCAGTTCCGGGTGCCAACGACGCCGCCGACACCTTGTACGGATGGCTGTTCCCGCACCGGCAACGAACAGATGCGATACATGAGTCTGTCGTTCCAGATTCCCGCCGGAAACACGTTGGCCAGCATTGCGGACAGTTGCCCCATCAATCCGATTAATCCCTGCATACCGTTCGTGCAAGACGCGAACGGCTACGTCACGCTCATTGTGGGCACGGGCGTGCCGCAACCTCCCCAGGTCACGGCGGCCAACGGATATACGTGGCTGGATCTCAGCCAGTTTCCAAATTATCTGACATTAAACGAAATCGCGATCCGGGACATCCTGCCGGCGGCATCCTTCAGTTGCGGCGGCAACTTAGTTCCCTACAAGACCGGCGAAAACACAACTCTAAACTACTCGTCGCCTTATAAGGGTGAAATGAACGGCCTGATGGGCATCTATGCGCCAGACATCGAGTACCCGCTTGCCAGCAGCTTGCCCGCCACGGCCAGTGAGGTGATTGGGCCCACGTCCTGCGGTGCGTTTCCGATAGGCCCACCGGCGGCATCTCCCACTTGCGAGGTTCTGCTGCCGAATACGCCGGCAATTGCCGCAGTGACCACCCAATGCGAGGCGGAAGGGTGCGATGGCGTCGTCGAACAGCCGCAGCCGCCCATCAGCATTGTCTCGGCTTCGGGCGGCTTTGGATTTTTTCCGTTCGGGCTTCCATACATCGGCACCTCGGCGTTCCTGCAGATTACCGATACCACCCAAGGCTGGAGTGCGGGCTACACCGGCGATCTTTGCACCGTTCAGATCGGCGAGTGGTCCGACAGCTCCATCTCAGTGATAGCGAACGTGAATGAAAATGGACTGTGTCCCATGGTAGCCGGGGACCAACTCACCGTCCAGGTCTGGGATCCGCAGCATGCTTCGGTGTTCACCGCTTCGTCTACGGTCACCGTGGCTGCGCCCAGCGGCAGCGACCCGCGCCGGCCGTAAGGCGTGCCCTTTATCTCAGGTCTTACCCTGCGGATGCCGGCGCGGCTTGGTGCTTCCCACCGCCCAACAGCCCCAGTGACAAACTGCGGATATCGGGTGGCGCGGACGTCAGCAGCCAAGCCAGCGTCTTTACATTGACAATGAACGTCCCGGCATTGATGAAATGCGTGGCCGGATCTCCCAAATGATTGGCCGCCGGCGTGAAATTGGCGTTTTGGATCAAGCTGAAGATGTACGCGGCGGCTTCCTTGTTGCCGGTCGTCCCGGCCTCCACCTCGTCCATCTTGGCAACCGCCTTATCGAACAACTCGCCGAAGCCCTTGTGCTGGCTGTAGAACAGTCCCATGGGCTCTTCCGCATCCGGCAGAATGGAATCGTCGTGACTCTTCTTATATCGCTGGTAAATGGCCGCCAGCTTCAGATCCCCCAACCCGACACCCAAAGCCCAGATCCGGAACCAGGCATTCCACAACTCGAAGTCGCGGAACGAGGTGTAGGCCGCAAAGACCATCCGGTCGTTATTGCGCAGGTTGGCTTCGTGAACACGGGCCACATACTGAAAACGCTCCGCGCGGAAATCGTTATCCTTGAGAACACCTAGCAGCCGGGCTGCCAGGGCGTTGATCACCTCCACGGATGAGGCCAGTCCGCGGGAAAAGAGTGCATCCAGGAAGCCGCTACCGGCGCCGCCGGCCATCACGGCCCAGCGATCGCCCACGGTCTGCTTCAGCGAGCCTTGCAACCGGTCTGACGACACCCAGTCGCGCACCAATTTGGCATCCTTAAATTGCTCCTTGATGCTCGGGAATCTGTCCAGGAACTGGTGCCACTCCTCATCGGGGGTAATGTCCATGGGCTTCGGGAACTTGCGCATATCGAAGCTCAATCCCACGCTGCAGCACTTGTTGCACGAGCCTTCGCGGTTGTCGAAGGGGATCACCCACAGCCAGCCGCCATCGAAAAGGTGATGGCAGGTGCCCGAATACCAGGGCCGCGGCGAGTTCGGAACGCCGTTGGGCAGGGTCAAATCGTCGTACGGTTTTACGTCGATCATGTGCGTGAACAGGCAGCGCGACTGCAGCCGGACGCGCGGCGGATTGTCGCGCAGGTTCCACATCTTCGCCAGCACATGTCCGCCGCCGGAAGCGTCCGCGACAAATCTGGCCCGAATGGGTTCGCCCTTTTCCGTCTGAATGGTCACGCCGTCGGCATCCGTCTCCACGTTCTTCACGCGCGTGTTGTACTTCACCGTGGCGCCGTGATGAATGGCCAGGTAAGTCAAATACTGATCGGTATCCTGGCGGAACAGATGCGCCTCGTAGCCTTCGCGATAGGGCGGAATCACCAACTGCGTAGCTTCTTCCGGCCGCTGATGTTCGCCCGGCCGGTGATACACGAAACCGAAGTTCTTCTTCACGCCGAAGCGGTTGGATACGTGCTTATGCAGAAGCTCACCGGAATTAAATTCGGTCTTGAACTCCGGAACGCCAAAACGCTCCGCCATGATCTTGATCATGCGAAACGTGTGCCGGACCGTGGATTCGCCCAAGGCGAACCGTGGGTGCGTGCCGGCGTCGATGATCACCACCTTGGCGCCCTTGTAGGCCAAGATCGTCCCCAACATCCCGCCCTCGAAACCCGCGCCCAGGATGGCCACATCATATTGCTCGTTCATTGGATTACCGGTTCCTTTCGGATTTAACGTGTTTAACGATTATACCGGAGCCACCGGCACGGCACCAGATCCGCTGGTACCTTTTGGCCGGTTTTCGCGCAACATTCCGATTGATTACTCCCCAAATGGAGTTCATACTCTACATATGGAGTTAGCCGTAAAGCGCCGGCAGGAGAATCGGTGGGGAGCCGTGGCGCCCGATGACCGCCGCCATCCGGAGGTTCGCCGCCGCATGTCGGGCCCTGCCATGCGCACGTTCTTCAATGTCGCGGCTGCCTGGGAATTGACCGCCGAAGAACAGCGGGCACTGCTCGGCTGGCCGGCCGAATCGACTTTTTTTAAGTACAAGGCCGGTCTGGTGGCGACTTTGCCTTATGACATGCTGATCCGCATCTCCCTGGTGCTGGGTGTATATAAGAGCCTCCACGTGCTCTATCCGGAGCCCGACTTGGCCAATCGTTGGGTCAAGCTGCCCAACAGCCATGCCATGTTTGGCGGCAAGCCGGCGCTGCTCCTGATGATCCATGGCGGCATGGATGGGCTGTATCAGGTCCGCCGGCTGCTGGACGGCCGGTGCGGCGGAAACTGATGCCACCGTTCTCTGAACTGACCCTTCGCGACGCCTGCCGCCTGCTGCCCTGTGCCTCCCCGTCCAGGGGAATTCTGGATGCCGTCGCGGCGCCGGAGGATCTACCCCTGATGCTCGAATTGGAAAACTGGAGCAACGACCGCGTAACGGCGGAGTTGGGCCTGATCAACCGCCTCCGGCTCGAAGAATGGGTGAGAAATCGGCCCATGGCGAACCTGATCAACGCCGCCTTTTGCTATCCGGACGCCGAAGCCGGACGGTTCAATGGCCCGGAACGCGGCGCCTGGCACGCGGCCAGTTCCGTAACGGCGGCACATGTCGAAGCCGTGTATTTTCGCGCCGCCGAGTTGGCGGAGATCGGCGTGTCGGATACGCGCGTGCAAATGCGGCTATACCTGGCGGACTTTCGCGGCGTGTTCCACGATATACGCGCCAGCCTGCCGTCCCACGCCCCGTACCACGATCCCATCAGCTATCGGGCCTCGCACCGGCTGGCACGCCAGCTTCTGGCCAATGGATCGAACGGCGTGATCTTCCGCAGCGTCCGCCAGCCTGGCGCCACATGCGTGGCGTGCTTCCGGCCAGGATTGGTCGCCAATGTCCGTGCCGGACCGTATTATGAGTATCGCTGGGAAGGCCGATGCACGGCGCGCATCCGGCGGTTGGCGGGAAGCTAATCACGGATGATCCGCAGTGCGTTTCAGCTATTATGGAAAGGACAGTATGAGCAGCCTGGCACAGTCACTGGTAACTTGGGAAGACTTCTTACAACTGCCCGAACGGCCGGAATCCGGCCAACGTTATGAACTACAAGATGGCGAGGTTATTATAGTGCCTCCCGCCAGGCCGCTCCACATCAAGCTGCAGAAGCAAATGGAACGGTTGATTGAGGCTGTCGCGGGTGATCGCGGCGTGGTGACGACCGAGTTTCCGTATCGTCCAGTGCCCAATCTGCAATTTTGGTTTGCGGATGTTGCCTATATTCCAAAGCCCGATTGGGACGCGCTGCCACCCGACGACTACCCGATCTATGCTCCCCCGCTAGTCGTCGAAATACTGTCGCCGTCCAATACCGCCACCAAGGTTAACCGGCAACGAATCGTGGCGCTATCTGCCGGAACGGAAGAATTCTGGGTGGTCGACGCTCAGAAACGCATTGTTCAGGTGACTGATCTTCGCGGATCGAGAATATATTCCTCCGGCGACGTCATCCCGCTGCGCTCTTTCGGGGACGCCATCATTCTTGTGGATCAGATCTTCGCGTGAGGCGGCCCCCTGCCCAGTGCAATACGCTGCCAATCCTACCCCGCTATTGCCGCCGCCACCCCCCGCCGCATGTTCTGCAACAGCGCATACGGCGTGTTCACGTTGTGCCCCTTGCCGGTGCCTAACTGGATCGAAGGCTTATTATCCCCATGAAAATCCGTGCCGCCGGTCTCGATCAGGCTGAACTGCGCCGCCAAGTCCTTGTACAGCGCCGTATCATCCGGCGAGTGCTCGCTGTGGTACACCTCCAGCCCTTGCAGCCCGTTGTCGATCAGTTCGCGCAGCAGCTTTTCGAGTGACTCGCGATCGCGCGCCGGCAGCCGCACCGGATGCGCGAGGGACGGCATACCGCCGCCTTCGCGGATCTTGCGCACGCCTTCCACCAGATCCGGCTCTTCACGCTCCACCGAGGCCGATGCGTTGTCCGCCAGGTAGCGGTCGAAGGCCTCCTGGTTGGTCTTCACGTAGCCTTTCTTCAGCAGAATCCTGGCGAAGTGCGGCCGCCCCGTCAGATGCTTGCCGAGCACCTGCACTTCCTCCAGCGTGATGTCCACGCCGAGCGAATTCAGCTTCGCGATCAACTTCCGATTCCGTTCGCGGCGACTGTCCTGGTGGCCCTTGATCCACTGGCGGAATCCCGCCGAGGCCGGCTCATGCAGAAAATAGCCGAGCAGATGCACCGATGGCGCTCGCGATCCATCCGGCGGCGGATCGGGACGCGTGCTCAGCTCGATGCCGCAGACCAATTCCAGGCCAGCCTGGGCGGCGACCGGCGCCGCGGTATCGTAGCCGTCCAGCGTGTCGTGATCCGTGATTCCAAGAGCTTCCAGACCCATCGCTTGGGCGTCATGCACCAGTTGCGCGGGGGGAACGGAACCGTCGGAACGGTCAGTGTGTGTATGCAGATCAATCATGGGCTTTTGAGAGTGCTTCCGCCGCATGATGACCTTTGACCCTGCCGCTGATGCCGGCGTCCAGGCCGCTTAATCCGGTCGCCGGGGCGCTCGGATGGGCCACCATGCGGACAATAATCTTCTGGTGAATGCGCTCGTATAATTCGAACGGCAGGATGTCGCGCAGCTTCACCATGAACTTCAGCTTCCATCCCACCATGTAATGCAGGCGGGGTTTGCGGACCGTCAGAATTTTGTACACCACGCCGGCAATATCTTCGGCGGTGAATTTGTTGGCCGCCAGCAGCTTGTCCACGAGCGCCTCGTGCTGGCAGAACCAGAAATAATACGGGCTGGATGGATCCTGCGAGCGCCGGGCGCGATTGCGGTTGATGCCGAAATGCGGCGTATAGATCAGGCCGGGCTCCAGCACCGAAACGTCGATATTCAGCAGCGCCATTTCCTGGCGCAGGCACTCGCCCAATCCCACGACGGCGAACTTGCCGGAGGAATAGCCGGCGATGCTCATCTCACCCATGCGGCCGGCGGCCGAGGCGACAATTACGATCCGGCCGGAACGCCGCTCGCGCATGTGCGGCAGCACGGCCTGCGTGACTTCCATGATGCCGAAGACATTCACGTCGTAGAGCTGCCGGATTTCCTGCATGCTCAGGTCTTCGAAAAAGCCGCGCAATCCCATGCCCGCGAAGTGCACCACGGCATCGATCCGTCCGGATTCGCGAACCATGGTATCCACGCCCCGGTCGATACTCGCCCGATTGGTCACGTCCATGCGCAGGGGACAGATCTGCAGGTTGCGGCGGCTAGCCTGTTCCTGTTGGTATTGTTCCTCCGCATCGTTGAACACCGTTCCGTAGACGCGGAAATCGCGGCTCGCCAACAGCAAAGCCGATGCCAGCCCCAGCCCGGAGCCGGCGCCAGTAATGAGGACGACAGGTTTCGAATCAGTCATTCCGTCACACCACGGCGCACCGCCAGCTTCCGTTGCAGTTCATTGACGGTGCGCCGGTTCAACCCGTAGGGAAGAATTAAGACCAAAGCGATCACCAGTAGCGCCGCCGGCACGGCTCCATAGAGCAGCCCTACGTAAGGGATGGCGGCCGGTGGATGCCCGGGCGTGCCAAAAGAGGCATTGTGCGATAGCCTGCGGAAAACACCCAGCAGGCCCCCGGCGAAAAGCAGCGCGCCACCCGCGGCGATCTTTTCCCCGAAATTCATGATGCCGAAATAGATGCCCTCCCGACGCAGGCCGGTGGCCAGTTCGTCGGTATCGGTTACGTCGGCGATCATGGATGCGGGGACCACCCATACCGCGCTGGCAAAAATTCCGCCTATGACGTGTCCGATGATCAGTGGCACCGGATGGCCGGTTCCCAAAGGCCTGCCGCTACCCACCAGGAAAGTTGCCATGAACAACAAGATGGCCGAAGCGATGGCAGCCATCATGTATAAAGTCCGCTTTTCCGCCCGCCGTGCCAGCGTCATCCACATCACCACGCCCCCCAATGCCCCGGCATAGAAGCAGGTCTGGATCAGGCTGAGAACCTCGCTGCGGCTGATTTGCGCGTACCACGTGAAGTAATGAATCGCCATGCTGAAGTTCAGCACTACCGCCAGGAAAAATATCGTGGTGGAGCACCAGATGGTACGGAAGGAGGGGTTCTGCAATGCGATCCTAAAGCCGGAGAAGAAGTGCGGACCGCTGGAGCCTTTGCCGCTGCCTGACGTGCGATGGCTCAAAGTGCCGAACGTGCCGATGAGTCCGGAAATGGTCATCAGCGCGCCAAACGCCAGACCCATATGCGGGTAGCCGCCGTAATGCAGCTTAGGTTCCGAGCCGTCGGCGGTCGCCGGAAAGAAAACCAGAAATGAAAGCGCGGAGGCCCCCAGCGTGCCGAGCAGGCCGAACAGCGTGCGAATGGCCATCGTCTTGGTGCGATCGTCGTAATCGCGGCTCAGCTCGGCGCCCAGGCTCAGGTAAGGAATCCGGTAGACGGCGCTGGCCGCGCGCAAGACGATCGCGCATGCCAGCAGCCACACGAACAGTCCCGCGTGGCTCCAGTGGCGCGGAGGGCTGAATAGCAGGTAAAAGGCCGGTCCGACGATAAGGGCGCCCGGCAGCATGAACACGTGCCGGCGTCCCAGGCTATGCCGCGTACGATCCGAAATATGGCCGATGAACGGATCGAGCACCGCGTCCACCACCAGGCTGGATGCCAACCCCAGACCTACCAGCCCGGACGGCAGACCCATCACGGAGTTGTAAAAAAACAACATGAACAGCCCGGATAAAACCATCAGCACCGTAATGGGCATCTCTCCCACGCCGTAGAGCAGCTTGGTGTACAGCGGCAGCGGACGCGGGTCCGCTGTCATTGACGGCGCTGGGGATAAGGCAGGCATGCTCATGGCTCGGGCGCCGGGGATCACCGGCCGGTTTCCACCATGTCCTCTTGGTTTTCCGCCACCGGATCGCGCAGAAATTGCTGGATGTGTTCGGTCAATAATTCAGGCTGCTCCAGCGGCCCAAAATGCTCGCCGCCCGGCAGCAGCACCGGTTTGCAATTGGGTAGGGCCGTGTGCAGAAATTCGTAGGAGCTGATGAAGTGTGAGTTGCGCCCGTAAACCAGCAGTGTGGGAGTTTGAATCGTGCGTACCGCGTCCAACGTCATCTCGCCCACCACTTCGTAATCCTTCAGCAGCGTTGTGTTGCGGATCAGGTGCAGCAGCGGCTCGCGATTGCGCGGCAGACCGCGCGCCGGACCGTAAAACTTGGGAGTCTCCAGGCTCAACTGCAGCAGAAATTCGGCATCCGTGCGCTTGTCTTCGGGAACATGAATGCCTACCTCTTCCAGCTTCGCGACCCACGCGGCCCAGCCGATCCAATCCTTGTCGTTACGCAGATGCACCAACGCGGCCAACCCCGGCTCCAGGGCCAGCAGTTTGGGCACACGCCCGGGATAGAGCATGCTGAAATACATGGCGATATCCGCGCCGAAGCTGTGGCCAATCAGGATGGGCCGCTCGATGCCCATTTCATCCAGAAAGCAGCGCAGATCCTCGACCATATCCGAGGTCTTGTAACCGGTGAGTGGAACGTCACTGTATCCGTGACCGCGCAAATCGTACGTCGTGACCCGATATTCGCGGCGCAGGATCGGGGCCATATAAAGATGCCAGACCGCCAAGTTCCCCAGAAAGCCGTGCAGCATCACGACGTCGGGACCCATGCCGACCGTGATGTAATGCAGATTCATTCCATTTGCATTGATCTTTGGCATCGTTTACGAGACAGCCTGTTATTCGATGTACCCCAGCTCGCGTAATCTTTCTAGAACTGTCTCCTCATCCTCCACTTCGGTGGCCACAGTCCCATTAGCGGCCGGGCTTCCCGGCGCCGTCGCCCCCGATACTTTTCGCACAGGATGTTCTTTGAGATAATCGGCCTGGTAAATCTCCTCGGGAACCCGGCCCTGCAGTTCTTCCGGAACTGGCAAACCCAGACTATAGAGTACCGTAGGAGCTACATCCAGAATCGATAACTCGTTGGCGGCCAGCCCCTGGCGGATGGCCGGGCCGCGCGCGCCGAAGATCCCCACCGGCCGGTGCGAACCCGAAACCGCCGGCCGCTTGGACACGGCCTCGGGAGAAGGCAAGATCGACATCAGGCCGCCATCGTTCAGGATCAGGGTCAAGTCCGGCGCGGCATCATGATGCGGACCCTGGAAAACTTCGTCGCGATTATAGATCTCACTCACTAACGGTGCGCCCGTGCGCAGGTCTTTAATGGTGCGCAGATCGTCGGTGAGCTTCTGGCGGAAAGCCACATACTCGGAAGCCGGAACTCCGGGTGAAGTCCCGTCGCTCACCACGATGTAAATACCGTTACTGGTGGGCGTGGTGGCGAAAGCCTTGGTCTTGTTCCAATCCATCAGCCAGGTGTGTTTGGCGACTTGCCCCACCCCCAGCAGCGCGCCTTGCGTATCACGGGACGCAGCCGCGTCGGACCAGGCCAGATACCCGTGCTGTTCCAGCCACGTATTGATGTGCAGCACGTCGTACGTAGGGCCGAAACCATGGTCTGACGCGATCACCACGGTAGCCTCGGGCCCCGCCAAGTCGCACATTTGCTTTAGCAGATTATCAACGCAGCCAAAGTAATTGAGGGCCAGCTTGCGAATCTCGAATTCCCAATCCTCGGTGAGCGGCTTGTCGTCCTGCGGGCGCAGGAAACGCCAGCAGAGATGCTGCAGTTTGTCGACGCCGTCAAACAATACGGAGGTCAATTCGGAAGGATCTTCCAAACTGAGATGCCGCAACACATGAAACAGGTTCTGCTCCCGGCGCGCATGCAATTCGATCCAAGGCCCCAATTCCAGGTGATCGGAGATGCCTTCCGTGGCCTTTTCCTCCAGCTTGATGTCCATGGCCAGCTCGCGCTGGTTGAAACCGGGGATGGCTTTCAGCTTGTCGAAGAGTCCTTCCGGCCAGCACGCCAGGCGCAACTGCTTCCATGGCACCCAGCCCGGCACCACGTACCCGGAAATATGCGGCGGCGGAAACATAGCCGGAAAATTGATGGTGGTAGTGCGCAAGCCGCCGGCGGATGCCAGCGACCAGATCGTCTCGCACTGCACATCGTTGGAATTGAAAAAACGAATATGCCGCGTGACCGGGGAATCCATGCGGAAGAAATCGAAGACGCCGTGCTGGCCGGGCGTCCGTCCGGTCATCAGCGAGGTCCACGCCGGCGGTGTCAGCGGCGGCACGATGGTGCGCAGTCCCGCCCGCACGCCGCCGCAGAAAAACGACTTCAGGAATGGCATGACGCCCTGTTCCATGAGCGGATCGAGAACGGCAAAGGTCGCGCCATCCAATCCGATGAGCAGCGTCCGTATGCTCATTGAATCCGCCTTGCGCCACTATCCGCGCCGGCGGACCCGGGCAGGTGCGTATCCACGAAATCGGTGAGTTCATTGAGCGACAAATCGCGCTGCTGCTGGCCGATCTCCGCCAGCAGCTCCGCGAAAGGCATCGGGGTCTGATAATGCTCCTGAATGGCGGTGCACAGAACCACGGCTTCGAGCGATCCGTATCCCAGCTCGGTAAATAGCAACGATTCCGGGCCGATGGGATCGGTGTAATCCCAATCCTGCGCTAGCTCACCCAGTTTTTGCAGCAGGTAATCCAGTATTTCCTGCCGGCTTGGCCTCATTAGGACTGCTCCCTGTTGATAGATCATCGCAGAAAAAACAAAATTCGATTCACGCGCCGTGTAAACTCCGCACGATTTGCCGCCAAACTCTACCTTGATGAAACCGCTTGCGGCGTCCGCATTAGTGATACGAAAGGCCAGCAGGCCCGCGCTCAAGCCGCGTCCCAGCGCTTTGCCCACGGCTTCTTTGGCGCACCACATACGCAGCGCCCACTCCGGCGGCAGAGCCGCCGCCAGGCCGCGTTCCTCCCGGCTGAATGCAACCGATTCGAAATCTTCGCGCCGCCGGGCGACACTCTCCAGATCGACCCCGACATTTGAATTCAGGGCCGCCAGCGCAATCGCGGTGCCGTCGCTGTGCGCGATCGAAACGTGGGGAAGACCCTCGTTTTTCGTCATCTCCCCAGCATCGCTAATTCTAACCTGTGGACACCCATAAGCATCCGGCACAACCTCGATTGCAGCGCGGGACAACCGCAAATCCAACCGGCTTTCCAGCAGCCGGCGCACCGCTTCTTTGGCGGCGCATCGGCCCAACAGCCATTCGCGCCGGCGCTTTTCCACCCCGCGCATCGTCAGCCATTGCGCCCGCTCGCCGGAACTGAGTATTTCATCCGCCAATAACCCCGGCTCGCACGGGAACCCGTCCAGACGCCAGCACACTGCCCCGTTAGAGGCTGCCCACACGTCCAGCGGTGACGCTGCGGGCGGGATCGCCCCCGTCACAGACGGATCGCGCTCAATGCTGCCAAAAGCACTCATAATCGAAACAGTCGTGTAGAGCTGACTACTGGACAACGGCGGCCGATACGGGGGCCCCCGCCGGCGGGTGGTATTCTTTATCGTAATACTCTCGCACCCATTCGCGGTTTAACTCTTCTCCCGAACGGAGGGTGATCTCCTGTCCGCACTTCGAGCATTTCATACGAAAACCCTGCGAGGGCACCATGGCTCCGCGGCAGGCCCCGCAGGCGTCCGGCGTGTAATGCGCCAGACCTTGGACCATCCGCACCCATGTGCCGACCTTCAGAAAATAATGCTGCAAATCTCTAATAGCCACGTCACCGGTAAAGGCGCCGGCGTCGGCTTCCGGCATGCGGCGCAACACGAGCTGTTTGCCTGCCTCCGTCAGGTAACCGTCCTTCTCCAGAACGTCGGGGCCGAAGACTTCCACAGCGGTTTCCAGGATGGATTTGTCGGGCAGGAAAATGTGGAATTGCGTCTCCGTCTCCATCGTGATTTCGATTAGATCCAACGATTCGGCGCCCAGATCGGTAAGTTGCGTGTCCATCTGAACTTGAGCAACGTCAACCCGCAGGCTCTTGGCGACGATCTGCGCGAATTTATCGAATACCTCCGGTTCGGTCATGTCTGGCATCAGGTTAATCCTCCTATCCGGCCACGGCACGCACGGCCAACACGGCGTTCTGTCCACCAAAAGCAAATGCATTGGCCAACGCCGCGCGCACTTTCGCGGGACGGCTCTGGTTCGGGACGTAATCGAGATCACACTGCGGATCCGGGGATCGCAGATGCATGGTGGGCGGCACGTGGCCCTCGGCAATGGCTTTTACTGCGCAAATCAGATTGCAGACGCCCGCCGCGGAAATGGTATGACCGATCTGACCTTTGTTCGAGGATACCATCAAACGTTGGGCATGCGCGCCGAAAGCGCGTTTGATGGCAGCCGTCTCGATGGGGTCGTTCTTGGGGGTGGAAGTGCCGTGTGCGGCGATGTAGTCGACATCCTCGGGCGACATCCCCGCCTGCTTCAGGGATATCGAAATGGCCCGCGCTTCCGCGCTGCCGTCCGGCGAAGGGTCGGTCAAAGTGTAGGCGTTCAGGCTGGAGCCGTAGCCGGCGAGTTCGGCATAGATCCGCGCACCCCGCGCCTGCGCGCTTTCGAAAGTCTCCAGAATGACGGCGCCACCGCCTTCACCCATAACGAAACCATCGCGCTGCCGGTCGAAGGGACGGGAGGCCAGCTCCGGATTGGCGTTCCGGCTCAGGGCGCCCAACAAGCTGAAGGCCAGGATCGGAAGCGGGCTCACCAGAGCGGCGGCGCCGCCGGCGACCATGACCCGCACCTTGCCCAACCGGACCAAACGAAAAGCTTCGCCGATGGCATGGGAACTGGCCGCGCATGCCGTATCCATCACGAACGCCGGCCCGGCAAGCTTCAGTATCTTTGCCGGCACGCTGGCGATCATGTCGCCCAAGCGCCGATAGAAGCTGTTATCCGGCTGCCGTCCTTCGCGCGCGAAGCGGGCCATATCCAGCTCCGGACTGTCCGGTTTGCGAAGCTGGAAATAGTGCTTCATCAGATACATATCGAGGTAGTTGACGCTGGTCCCTACGGCGATACCGATCTGTTCCGGTGCGGGATCGGGAGCCGGCCCCGCGCGGTCCAACCCGGCATCCGCCAGCGCCTCCCGTACGACCGGCAGGAACAGCCGTACACCCCGCCGGCACCAAGCCGATGGAATACCATCGGATCCCGTCTCCCGCGGCACGTGCTTCACCTCGGCTACGACTTTTGTGTTGTATTCAGAAGGGTCCCAGAAGCTGAGCGCGGCGATACCGCTATCGCCCGCCAGTAAACGGCGCCAGCACGTGCGCAGGTCCGGACCAAGCGATGTGCTCATGCCCATTCCGGTAATGACCACTCTGTGCACGACTGTTGTCCGTTGCCACCTTTTAAACGACCACCCGCCGACGCGCGTGGTTCTTGCAAACCTTATACCGCGGCCTGCAGTTCCTCTTCTTCCTTCACGATTTCCGCCGTGTCCCGCAGCAGGAAGCCTTCGTTGATCAGATACTCCATGATGCGCTCGGCGTTGTACTGTGGTGTCTCTTTCCCGGTGTACAGATGAATTTCCGGATTCGCCGGCGACTCGTAAGGATCGTCCACGCCTGTAAAGCCCTTGATCACTCCAGCGCGGGCCTTACCGTAGAAGCCCTTCACATCGCGCTGTTCGCAGACTTCCACCGGCGTATCCACAAAGGTCTCGATGAACGCATCCTTGCGCATCATGGCGCGCACGCGGTTGCGGGTCTCCCGGTAAGGGCTCACCGCCGCGCAAATCACTGCGCCGTGATGCCGCACCAGCTCCGAAGCCACGTAGCCGATGCGCAAAATATTGGTGTCGCGATCTTCACGGGAGAAACCCAGGCCCTTGGACAAGTGCGTACGCACCACGTCGCCGTCCAGAATCGTCACCTGCCGGCCATGCTCCATGAGCATGACCGTAAGAATATCGGCGATCGTACTTTTTCCAGCGCTGGGCAGACCCGTGAACCAGATGCAGAAACCCTGCTTGTTGCGCGCCGGGTACGCGGAACTCAGGATCTCGGCGGTTTCCTTGCGGGTGAACCAGGGAGGCAGCAACCGTCCCTTGGTCAGATAATTGTCGCGCACCTGTGTGCCTGAGATGGAGAACACTTTCCGGTTGGGCTGGATTTCCGTGACCTGCTCGTAGCGGTCCTCGTCGGCCAGATAAACCATCTCTTCGTAAGGCAGACACTTCACGCCGATTTCTTCGCCATGTTGCTTCAGCAGTTCGCGGGCGGCCGCCGGATCGTAGAAAGCTTTGCCCTTCGAATTCTTGCCGGGGCCGGCATGATCGCGGCCCACGATCAAGTGGTTGCAGCCAAAATTCCGGCGGATGATCGCATGCCAGATAGCTTCCCGCGGTCCCGCCATGCGCATCGCCAGCGGCAGCAGACTCAGCAGCGTCTTGTTCGGATCGTAATAGTTTTCAACCAGCGCCTTGTAAATCCGCACGCGCGTATAGTGATCCACGTCGCCCGGCTTGGTCATGCCGACTACCGGGTTGAGGAGCAGGTTGGCGCCGGAATCTTGGGCGGCGCGCTTGGTGAGCTCCTCATGCGCGCGATGCATCGGATTGCGGGTCTGGAAAGCCACTACATCGGTATTCCCCATCTCTGAAAGCAGTGCGCGCACTTCCGCCGGCGTGCGCCGCAATTCCGGAAAGTCAAAATGTTGCGGCATCTCCAACACCTTGAGCGGTCCGCTCAGGCGATATTGACCCCAGGAGAGCATCTCCCGGTAGGTCGG
Source organism: Bryobacteraceae bacterium (assembly GCA_049511415.1). GTDB lineage: Bacteria > Acidobacteriota > Terriglobia > Bryobacterales > Bryobacteraceae > Bog-159. The sequence goes on from JBEKYC010000048.1 coordinate 52,020, forward strand.
GTGTTCCTCATCGGCGCATCCCAAGCCTTTGGCCGCTTCCTCGTGCGGGTCGGCTTCGAAAATCTCATCCACCCGCATCCACGCGATCAGATTGTTATTGGCGTTGCGTAAAGCGATCTCCTGGCCCTCTTTGATGCCTTCGAGTTTGGCTACCGGCAAAGTGATCGGGATCGACCAGATCAACCCGTTCGCCAATCGCATGTTGTTCAGCACGCTGTCATAATCGGCCTTGCTCATGAAACTGTCGAGCGGGGAGAAGCCACCGGTCGCAAGCAATTCCAGGTCGCATAGACTGCGCGGGCTCAGTTGCAGGGTCGGCCCTTCACCGGCCCGGCGCGCCAAATCTTCCCTCTCGGCGCCGGTCACCAGCAGATCAATCAATTTGCCGCCATAAGGCGAATTCAATTCTACTTTGTTCGATTTCATGTCTCTCCGAAAAGCTCGATCCGATTATTTTTAGTTTCGCGACGGACGTGGACGCAACCCGATTCCAGGGGCCAGCGATTTAAAGGCAAAAACCGGACGCCTCTGCCTGACTGCATCTGGTTACCCAAAGACCCTCGCCATACCCAAAACCGATGCAGCTAAAAGGTTAGAATACTCCGTCAACCAGGGACTGCGACAGCTTTGCTAGTACCAGATTTTCGAATTCCGTTACCATCATTAACCAAGTACTAGATCTCGAAATGTACGCTTTCTAACTAACACGCCCCGCATACCCGACTTCCGTACGGCTGCGCGACAGCAGACTGCATCCCTGCATCGATTCGGGCGCTTCATAGCCCGCCAAATTCAGCAACGTGGGAGCGATGTCTAACAAATGCATGCCCTCCATCTCACCTTTTACGGGCAGATTCGGAGCCGCCAGCAGGAAACTGCCAAACTGCGCATGGTTACAGTCGTCCGGACCTGTATCGTTTTCTTGCAGATAGAGGGATTCGTATCCCAGACCCCCAATCGACCGCCAGTAGAGGGCTCCGAAATGCACAATCAGATCCGGCGGCACATTGCGCAGACTTCGGTAGAGGTCCCGCGGCTGAAAAACCAACGACCCCATGAGTTCACCACGATCGTCACGCAGTGCGTGAAAGCGCTCGGTCATCTCCTGAACCAAATCATCATACCCGGACTCGGGCACGATTCCATTCGGTTCTCTTCCCTGTATGTTGAAGAACACACGAGCGTAATAACCGCCCTCACTCCATACTCGCGTGCGTTCCCAATCCACCAGCGCGGGTGAGAATGGCGTGGGCTTTGTGACTGGCTCTTTCAGGACGAGTAAGCCCTCCCGCCGCAACCATTCGTTGACGCAGAAGCCTCCTTCGAGACGTTGCGCGCCATGATCGGAGACGACCAATATATTCGTGTCGTCGTCCAGCAATTCGAGAAGCGTGCCGATCTCCTGATCGACGTAACGGTAGTAATCGTTAATCAGATTCTCGTAATGGTTGCCTGGAACGTATTGACGATGTTGATGATCGTGGTATTTCCAAAAACCGTGGTGCACCCGGTCCACGCCGATTTCGACGAATTGGAAGTAATCCCATTCCTGAGTGACCATCAGATAGCGGATCACCTCGAAATGCTTCTTCGTCATGTCGTAAATCTGGTCCCGCAGCCAGTCCTTGTTTTCGGTTCGGAAACCTTTGACATCCACCGGGTATTCGCCCACCAGCCGGTCGATTTCCTGCCTGACGCTGGTGGGATACGTGTAGTCGTGCGTCTTGGTGTCCGGCGTCATGAAGCATCCCACATTGACGCCTTGCACGTGCCGTGCGGGAAAACTGGGCGGCACGCCCACCACCACCACATTTTGGCCGCGCGCTCCCATCACGTCCCAGATCGCCGTCTGCTGGATCGAAGACGAGTTCACTACGGATAGCCCATGATAGGAATAATCCTTACGATTGCGAAAGCCGTAGACTCCCAGCGATCCCGGATCCTGGCTCGTGGACATGCACATCCACGCAGGGACGGTAATCGGCGGGATGACGCTTTCCAGCCGGCCATAGCAGCCTCGCTCCATCAGCGCCCGTATGTTGTTCAATCCCGGATGGTAAAACAGAATCTCGGGAGCCGCACAATCCAGCCCTATGACAAGAGTCTTCACATCGTGCCCTTCTAAACCGTTTAGGATGTCGTCCCGCGCCCAGTTGTCAAAAGCCGGAGTCCTGCCAGCTTTGCTATCTACGCATCACACCACGATAGGACCCTCGGAGTCAAGTTCCGCCCTGTTGAGCGTGGTACTTGGACCGTTCTACATAAGTTCAATCGCAGGTGATAGTTGCATAACTCAGGCCAAGAAATTCCTTAACGTCCTCTTTACAATTCGCGCCTAGACCCAGGCTCCCGCCTGGACTAGACTTATTTAAGTCGTCGCGCCTATAATCAAATCGTGAACCGGGAGTCCATTCGCACCAGCATCGATCTGCCACGTGATCTGCATCGGCGCCTGCACGAAGCTGCTGCTCGCAAAGGTTGCTCGGCCCGTCAATTGATTCTGCGTGGCATCGAGCAGGCTGTCGCGGAAACCACACCCAAGCGCCCGCAGCGCCGCCTCAAGCTGGACGCGCCCATCGTCCCTTCCACAGGGAAACCATTCGATCTGACTAACGAGCAGATCTATGACCTCATTGATTTTCCCTGATGTCAACGTCTGGATGGCGCTGCTGCTCGAAAATCATGTACACCGCACGGTTGTCAGGAAGTGGTGGGATTCGCCCGGTCCCGGCATAGCCGGTTTCCTGCGGCTCACGCAGATGAGTGTTCTGCGCCTGCTCACCGCCGCGGCCGCCATGAACGGCAAACCGCTGCGCATGTCGGAAGCCTGGACCGCTTACGACCGTCTCTTCGAAGATGACCGCGTCGCCTTCTTCGATGAACCCAAAGAAATCGAAGCCGTCTTCCGGAAGTATACGCTCCAGAACCACACTTCACCCAAGTTGTGGGCGGATGCCTGGCTCCTCGCCTTCGCCGAATGCGCTGGCGGTGCGGTCGCTACTTTCGACCGGGCGCTGGCCGACCGCGCCAGCCATACCATATTGCTCGGCTGATCACTTCACGCTGCCAAACGTAGCCACCTGCAACCGCGGCGTACCGGCCGGCAGTGCAATCCCGCGCCATGGCCCTTCACCCATGGCCACCAGCGGTTCCGAAAGCGGCCCCGCCTCGATCTCCCGCAGCGCCGCCCGCGCCCCGCCATCCAGCGGGATCATCTGTATCCCCCGTGCCAGGAACTGCTGCCGCACTTCTTCGGAAACCATGCCGCTGGATGCCCACGGCCCCCAATTCATGGCCACCACGCGCCCCGGCCACTGCCCCGACAGGATCACCGCCAGCCCGTTCATGACGCCGTTGGCCGCCGCATAGTCCGCCTGCCCGCGATTGCCGAACGCCGCCGTCACCGACGACATCAACAGCAGGCATTTGAGGCTCTCCGCGCGCAACTTGCGGCTCAGCACGAACACCGCATCCGCCTTGGTATGCACCACGCGGTCGAACGATTCCGGCGTCTTGTCCTTAATCAGCTTGTCTTCGATGATGCCCGCGCCGTGAATCACGACATCCAGCCGGCCATGATCCTGGTAGATGCGATCGATCAGCGCCCCGAAAGCCTCCTCATTGCGCACGTCCACCGCGTGATATACCACCTTCGCGCCAGTCCGCCGCAAGCCCTCGATACTGGCGGTGATCTCGCGATCCTTCAGCAGCCGCTGCAACGCCGATTCCACCGCCGCAGGCTTCACCGGGTTCGACGAAGCCGCCCGTAGCCGCGCCAGCAGCGCCGCCTTCAGTTTCGGAATCTCCGTCATCCCCGCCGTATCCGCCGGCTCGTCCCCCGCTGGCAGTGCCGAAGCACCCGCCAGAATCAGCGTGGGCTGATAGCGCTCGGCAAGCTGCCGCGCAATCTCGGCCGTGACCCCGCGCGCGCCGCCCGTCAACAGAATCACCCAATCGCTCTGGATCTGCCGCATCACGTTGCCGTCTACGGGCGCGATTTGCGGCACCACCGTCAACCGCCGATCTCCCGGCAATCCCACCTGTAGCGTGTCGTTCGGCGAAGTCAGCTCGTCGATCAGTTTCTGCCGCAAAATCGGAACCGGATCAGTGGCGTCCAGGTCCACCACTTTGCAGCGTATGCCGTCCAATTCCAACGCCAGCGTCTTGACGAAATCCGCCACCGCGAAATGCGTCGGCGAAAATGGCCCGTTCGGCTGCAACCCGAAGACACCGCCGCGCGCCGTAATCGCTGCCAGCATAGCGCCGCCGGCAGCGCCCGTCTGCTTCAAGTCGTTCTCGCTCGCACGCGCCAGCAGGTACAGGCTGCGCACGTCCGCTCGCACCAACCCGCGCCATTCGGCGAATGTAGTCTTCTCCGGCGCAGCGCCCCGCTTCAGCGGCAGCAAATGAATGATCGCGCCGACCGGCCCATGCTGCTTCCGTATCCCGCCGATCAGCGACTCCACCGCCGCCGGATCGGTCAGATCCGTGCCCTCCGCGCCATGCCGCACCAGTACCGCGCGCTCGCCGTGCCGATTCAATTCATCAGCCAGGCCCGCGGCGATCCCTGTTTCGTCGTCCGTGATCACGCACACGCGCCCCGGATAATAATGCGGCTCCGGTTGCAAACGCGGCTGTTCCGCGACCGTAAGAATAAACCGCGGCACTTCGCTCGAAGGTTGTGCCCCGCCTGTGCAGCCTGCAATCAACTCCGCGATCTCCCGCAAGGTGCGCGCGCTGGTGAGCTTATTCATGATCGCCTGCACAGCCGTCTGCTGCTCCGGCGACCCCAGCTTCTGCAAAGCCGTCAGAATCTCGACCCGCTTAATCGAATCGATTCCTAAATCCGACTCAATCCCCGCATCCAGATCCAACATCTCCGGCGGATATCCAGTCCGTTCCGCCGCTACCGTCCTCAACTGCTCGACAAAATCTGTCGTCACCGGCGCCAGCATTTCCGAGCCGCGACCGTGAGGGAGCGCTGCCTCTCCCCCACCCGCACAGCCCGCAATCAACTCCGCAATCTCCCGCAGCGTGCGCGCTGCGGTCAGCTTCGGCATGATCGCCTGCACGTTCCGCTGCTGTTCCGCCGACCCCAGCTTCTGCAACGCCGTCAGAATCTCAACCCGCTTGATCGAATCGATGCCCAGATCCGACTCGATCCCCACATCCAGATCCAGCATCTCCGGCGGATATCCAGTGCGCTCCGCCGCCACCGCCCGCAACTGCTCGACAAAATCTGACGTCACCGGCGCCAGCATTTCCGAGCCGCGACCGTGAGGGAGCGCTGCCTCTCCCCCACCCGCACAGCCCGCAATCAACTCCGCAATCTCCCGCAGCGTGCGCGCTCCGGTCAGCTTCGGCATGATCGCCTGCACGTTCCGCTGCTGATCCGCCGACCCCAGCTTCTGCAGTGCCGTCAGGATCTCCACCCGCTTGATCGAATCGATGCCCAGATCCGACTCGATCCCCACATCCAGATCCAGCATCTCCGGCGGATATCCAGTGCGCTCCGCCGCCACCGCCCGCAACTGCTCGACAAAATCAGTCGTCACCGGCGCCAGCATTTCCGAGCCGCGACCGTGAGGGAGCGTTGCCTCTCCCCTACCAGCGCAGCCCGAAATCAACTCCGCGATCTCTCGCAGCGTGCGTGCGGCCGTCAGCTTATTCATGATCGCCTGCACGTTCTGCTGCTGCTCCGCCGATCCCAGCTTTTGCAAAGCCGTCAGAATCTCCACGCGCTTAATTGAATCGATCCCCAGATCCGACTCGATCCCCGCATCCAGATCCAGCATCTCCGGCGGATACCCCGTGCGTTCCGCCGCCACAGCTCGCAATTCCGTAACGAAATCACGCCCCGCAGACGCTGTAGCAACCACCACCGGAGCCACAGGCGGCGGAGGGGGTGGAGCTACCGGCGCCGAAATCAGAGCCGGAGCCGCTACAGGTGCCGGCGCGGGCAACGCGGGCAACGCCATAGCCACCGGCGCCCCGCCGCCCAAATACGCCGTCATAATCGCCGTCTGCGATTCCAGCACCTGCTTCATCAACTGCTGGAATTGCAGCATCAC
>JBEKYC010000049.1:0-55410 GCA_049511415.1 Bryobacteraceae bacterium
AAGCGGGAGTCGGGTAAGGGACTGTTAGTGGGAGGCGTGAAGCTCCCGCTGGCGTTGGCGGAGCTGGGATTGATCGATGAGTACGAGTTCGTGGTGCAGCCCAGGCTAGCGGGCCACGGGCCAACGTTGTTCGCGGGGCTATCGAAGCGTGTCGACTTGAGGCTCGTGCGCCGGCTGGAGTTCGGCTCGGGGGCGGTGGCGATGCGGTATGAGCCGAGAAGGTAGCCACTGGGCTTGTTAGCCCGAGTCGGGCGCATCATGGAGCAACTCGGGCCAGGCCTTCCAAAGTCTCGACCAACCCGACCATCGCTAGCGCATCCCGGATAATATATGTCTTCGCTGAGATGTTCGATCGTCCATCCGACCCCGGCCAGCCCATCCCTTAGAGTGAATGCGCCCTTAATAATGCTCCACGGCTGGGACAATTCCTTTATTATGGTCGGGACTGCAGCCGCGACTCCAATCGGATTAGTATTCGTTGCCGTCATGGTAGGCACCGGGTTCTCGAAGTCGAGCATCGTGCACGGCACCCGCGGCTTCCTAACGCCTGCGCTCATTCGTTTCAGTGGCGTGTTATTCCTCACCCTGGCTGTGTTGGCGCCATGGCCATCGGCCAGGCCAATCGGGATCATTCTCAGCATGGGCGGGCTGGCCGGCCCTGCCTATCAAATAAAGGGTAATCGTTGGGCGGCTTAGAGTCGGGTTAATTTTGCTCGACTGGCTTCCGCACGTGTGGGTTCCGGCGCCAATCGAAGCGTTGCAGATGATTCAGAAGGGACGAGTGAGGTGGATAGCCGCCACCAAAACCAGCGGCACAGGTCGGCGTTACAATTAGACGTGACCGTTCACGAGAAGTTCGTCGAAGACATGGACGGTGCTGGAATCCACACTGAAGGCTACCTTGGTCGATTTTTCTGGGAAGGTCCAGCCGCCCGTTCCGATGAACAAAATGGGCCGACACTTTTGGACATCATCAAGGTAACCACAGTTCCCCTTCAGTGGGATCGTCTGGACTTCAATTACATCGTGTACCCCGTTGGTAAAGCCAAGGCAGGATGGAAAAATAACGTGGCCGATTCAGAAGACGAAGAGGTTGAACCGGACGGTTATAACGACGGCTATGCTGCTAAAACTCCCAAAGACATTGATGCAGAAGACTGAGTACAAGGCAATACGCCGATAGCGATGGCCGCAAGTGCTATACTCCCGTCATGAGCCTCAAGAATGCGGCGTTCCTCGCATTGATCGGCATGACGTTGCTAACCGTTATGCTGGCGGTTGTGTTCATCCGTGATGTATCGGCTCTCCTTGCTGGTGCGATTGCTGCGATCACGGTGTTGACATCGTTGATTCGTTTGCTGGCAAGCCTCAGTGTCGCCGTGTTCTTTTACGTGTTCTATAAGGCGCAGATTTGAATCGGCCGGGATAGGCTGCGCCCGTGTGGAACGCCGTCGTAAAGCCCACGAAGAAGCAAACGGCGGCTGCCTCGACTATTGCGCCCGTTCAGGGTGTGCTTTCTTGGGCAATTCCAATGCTGCCCATGGCACGTTTGGGTTGATCTTTACGCCCGAATAGGTGACTAGTATTTACATGCATTATTTAGCGGAACGATAAAGATGGGGCATGCCCAGGCTGCATTGAGAATCACGCTTACCGACGAAGAGAGGCAAGCTCTGACGTCGTGGTCGCGGTCGGGCACTGGCGAGCATCGGAAAGTGGAGCGCGCGCGCGTGATTCTGCTCGCTTCCGAAGGACTGCCGGCCCGGGAAATTGCGCGCCGATTGAAGACCCGACTGGCATAGGTTTCCAAATGGCGGCAACGGTTTAGCCAGAATCGTCTGGCTGGCCTGGACGACGCCGCCCGGCCCAGCGACCGAGAAGCGTATCTTGACTCTGCTCGACGAGGAACCGCCGGAGGGCTATAGTCAGTGGAACGGTCGGCTGCTGGCTGACCAACTGGGTGATACCAGCGACGATCAAGTCTGGCGGGTGGCGCGCCAGCAGCCGCCCGCGATACCGCCTCATGTGGCAGAACTACCGGTGGCAGTTTCCCCAGCCGAACTCTAGCGATATTGTTGCTTAAGGCCGTGGCTCGCCCGACGCAACGGCACCAACTTCCCAGAGTCGGGCTTCAAACAGAGCCTGACGTTCGGCGAATGGGATCGGCGCCACTTAAGAAGGCGAAAATAGTGTCAAAATAAGCTATGAATGCACAATGAGTGACGTCACAATTTTAGGGCCCGGTGAGTTGCACATTCGGAAACAGTTTGGTCCCGGCACGGTCAACCGGGGCGCTGCATTGTTCGAATGCGAGTGGGACGGGGGGCTTTTTGAGGCTGGACTGTTCACGGGCGGTATGTTTCGATCGGGGCAGTTCGTTGACGGCATCTTCCTCGGCGGGATCTTCTGGGGGGGCACATGGCTGAGCGGGACGTGGGAGGGCGGTTTTGATCGCAGCGGCATTTACCATCCCAGAGGCGACAGCCCCTTTCCTCGCTAAACAATGTCACGCCTGCTGATCGCCAGCCCGCATCGTTATCCTGATCTGGCGCGTTTGTGGCATCGATTTGTTATGCGCGAGCTGGCGCCGGAATTCGGGCGCCTCCACTTAACAGTGGATGCAAATATTTTTTGCGATGCAAACGCAGATCAATTCCTTCCGCATCTGTTTCCGGGAGTTCGCTTAACCTGTAGCGGACCATGGATGCGCGACTTCATGGAATTCTACGATGTGACCTTGAATGCGCCTTGTGATTTCGTTCTTTTTCTCGACGCTGATACCTTTCTCCTGGATGGTGACTGGGCCTCCTCTTATTTCGAAGCATTTACTGATCCAAGCGTGGCGGCCGTTTCCCTCGTGCCGCGAAAAGGCGCGCCAGCAATATTTGCACTGTTGTGCCGAGCCGAAAGTTACCGCGCTGTGCCTGCGCCGGCACTCGCCTGCAGGTATGAGTTTCCAGAGAATTGGCCGCAGGGAGTCAATCTACAACCGGGAGACTTTGCAGCAAGGGAGTTAGTCAAGGGTGGAAAGATCGTCATCAATGTCGACGCGGTTGAGTCGTCGCGCCACACGGTGAACTTTCGGGGTACGACTGGCCTTCGATCCAGCCGCGAGCACATTACGCGCGCAGTCGGCGAGCAAGTGTTTTTGCAGTCAGTCGTTCAATACCCGGCATGCCTTATCGCTGCTTACGATAATGTCCTGCTCGGCTGCCTCTATGAGTCTCTTTATCATGAACCTTTCGCGCCAGACGCCGCCGGTAGGCCTTTGGGTGCAAGTTTAACCATAGCCGAGTTGAGGCACGCTCTGAAAGAAGTTCGCGACGTGAAACAGCTCGAGTCGCTGCACGAAAGATTTCAGCAATCCCATCGCAACATCTTGCGCATGGCGGCTCGGGAAGGAGTCGAACTGTCCATACCTTCCGTGCTGCCCAATGAAATCGGCGCCGCTCTCTAAAGTGATAGGCCGCAGGCTCGCAATCACTGCATGCCAAGCTAAGCGGCGAGCAATAGTTCAAGTTCGCCATCGGGGGATCGGAAATCCCTACCCGAGTTTTTCAACGGTATCGGTCCCCTGTGCAACGCATCGCCGGGCTCTGTTCGACGAAGTGTTTTTCGAGATGCGTCAACGATAAGCACCTCGAATACCATCCCTACGGTGGCGAATGATCTCAACGCGCTCCATCACGTCGCCTTCCTGAACGCGGTCCATCACTTCCATTCCGTCGAGCATGGTGGCGAACACCGTGTAGTCGTGGTCGAGGCCGACGTGCTTGGAAAGATTGCTGGAATTGTCCACCAGGTTGAAATAGATCTGCCCGTCGCCTGTGTCGCGCCCACGCGTCGAGATCCCGATCGTGCCTCGGGCGTTGCGTGTCAAGCCTACTTCGTCGCGCATGAACTCCCGCGAGAGGGCGTCGAATTCATCCGCGCCTGGACTACCCCCTTGAATTACGAAATTGGGAACGATGCGGTGAAACGTGAGGCCGTTGTACTTGCCCGCTTCGGCCAGTTGGGCGAAGACACCGACGGTCACCGGAGCATCATCGGTTTGCAAGTTCACCGTGATCGTTCCGCCTCCATGCATCGTAATGCGCGCTATCGCGCCACTCAGGCCCTGGATGTAGGCCGCCGGTGGAAGGGTTGGTACGGGGAGTTTCGTTGTTTGTGCCGACACTTCCGTTCCGGTTCGCCTGCCGAGGATCTGTGCCGCGAGCCTGGCAATGGCTGGGTCACGGTCGCCCAGCGCCCTTCGCATGAGTGTATCGGTGCTTGCGTCGTTCGCCTCACCGATGCGGGTCAGGAGCTCGATACGCTCATCCCGCACGGTCATGGCGCCTTTGGCCGTTTGACTTTTGAAGGCGGCGATCAATTGCGGCAAACGGGATTGCAAGTCCGGCGCGGTTTTCAGTCTTTTCGCTCCCGCTAGGATGAGCCCGGAGTGGTCACTGCGCAGAGCTCGCATCGCGTCTTCGAGCGTGGTCAGCGCAGCTATCGCAACATTGGGATTCGCGTCGCGCGCCAGGGTCGCGAGCATCGCCGAATCGTTCAACAATCGAGCCGCCTTGGCAGCATAGGCGCGTACCTGCCAGGTCTTGTTGGCCATCATCGCGGAGATTGCCGTTCTCGCCTGCGCGGAATCGACAGCAGCCATCGAGACCACCGCGTGCGCGCGGATGCGCCACGAGCGTTCGCTTCTGAGCAGCGGAACAAGCAGGGCCGCATCGCACTTCAGGCTTCCCAACTCATCCACCGCCGCGAGTGCCACATGTTCGTTCACGTCACCCAGCGCGGCCGCCGCGCGATCGCACGTGGGCGCCACCCGGAGCGCTTCATAGCGCACCATCGGCGAAGGGTCGGCCGTCCAAGTGCCCGCACCAATGACGGCCAGACGCCGCACTTGCGGACTGGGGTCTGCGGCCGCGCTCGAGAAAGTGCCGGGATCGCGATCCGCGAGGGTGATCATCGTCGACAGGATCGGGATGCGCATCGCTTCTGATGGATTGGCGGCAAATGCGGCGTGGAGCGCGGCGGTCGTGGCCGCGGCTGGCTGGTGGGGCGGTTTGCCACTAAACCAGAACAGCGAGTTAAGGCCACGTGCAGCTCCGGCACGCGCTTGCGGATCGGGATCGCTGAGCCCCGCGACCAGCAGACTTTCGGCGTCCTCGGCCCCCGGGGTTGCGCGGCCGATTGCTTCGTATATAATGGCACGGACGGCATCGACGCGTTCCGATCCGAGCAGCGATCCGTAGGCAAATGGCGCGCGCATCTGAGCCAGCGCGGCCACGGCGGCGATTCGGGTTTGCGCCTCTGCCGAGTGCGTCAGCGGTTCAAGCATGTCGCGGCGAGCGGGGTTTTCCAGACGGCCGATCGCTCTTGCCGCGAGTTGCTGGGCGTGTGGATCGGAGGCCTTCAAGGCCGCCAGCAGGGTCGGCAGACCCGCCTCACGCGCCTGTTCGGCTTCGAGGAGCGCGCGGTACTGAGGCGCTTGCGCAAGCGAGGCAGTCGCTGCGAGCACGGCGAGAAAAGGGATCCGCATCAGCGTAATTGTATCGAACCAGATGTAGCGCAACCGGCGCTCCAATTCGGGCGCCGCGAGAATGGCCACGATTTCATTGATACTGTCGGCCAGGTCATCGGCCGTGGGATACACCCGGCATTGCGTGCCAGCCGGGGCAACCCAACACCAGATCCCTCCATCACCGTGAAGCCCCCTCCGCTGGCACGCCCGCCACCACCGGCTTGTCCCCGTGGAAGATTAGCACCGAAACGGCGGGAGATGTGGTCGCCCGGCGTGGAACTGACCTCGTATGTTTCACAAATTGCGTCTTTTTGACCGTCGTGTATTTTTCAGAACAGAGCCTCTCTCAATGAATATCCAGCGTAACCTCACTGTAAGCGCTCCGCTCTAACTTAGTGTGCAGACTAATTCTTCATTCGACGTTTCGTAGCGAGCGAGATTATGGTGCATACTGCGAGCGACATAGATGTCCTGATAGTTGGCGCGGGGCCCGTGGGCCTATTCCTGGCGAATGAATGCGCTCGCCGAGGGATCCATTGGCGGATCATTGAGGAGAATTCCTCACAGTCGGAGCATTCGAAAGCCTTGGCGATCTTTCCCCGCACGCTGGAGATTTTCGATATGGCGGGCCTCGTCTCTCCATTCCTCGAAACTTCCCATCGTGTCACCTCCGTAGCCGTGATGACACGCGAACGCACACTAGCCCATATGCGATTTGAACCGGAGGATACTGCTTATGCGTTTGTCGCGATGGTTCCCCAGAATGTGACCGAACGCCTGCTCGTCCAGGAGTTAGAGGGTAAAGACGGAAGGGTTGAATACAATACAAAATTCGTCTCGGCGGAGCAGTGCGACAATGCCGTGAATGTCACCGTGGAACATAAGGGCGAACTGCTCAAAATCAACGCCTCCTTTGTTGTCGGCTGCGATGGCGCGCACAGTCAGGTCAGGCAAGCTTTGAACCTGGCGCTGGAAGGCGGCGAATATGAATCGCCCTTTATGCTGGCTGATATCGAAACGGTAACGAGCCTCCCGGCGGATGAGTTGCAGCTATGCCCCAGTGAATTCGGACCCGTCGCGATTTTCCCCATGAGTGCCAATCGCCGCCGGATCGTGGCGACTATCGACGAGATGCAAGGGGACGCTCCATCGATCACCTTGTGCGGGAGGTTCTGGCCCGTCGGGCTCCGCGGGGGATCGAGGCACGGGGCCTGCATTGGAGTAGTTATTTTCATATTCATCACCGGCGCATGGCGCAACTGCGGGTAGGGCGAATCTTCCTGGCCGGCGACGCCGCTCACATCCACAGCCCGTTTGGAGGGCAGGGAATGAATACTGGCCTGCACGATGTTTGGAATTTGGTCTGGAAACTCGGCCTCTTTCTACACGGTCACGGCAACCAGCAACTGCTCGACAGTTACAGCGTAGAGCGACTCCCGATCATCAAAAGTGTGATCGAGACGGTCGATTTCCTCACCAGGGCGATGGGCACGCCGAACCGGTTTGCGCAAGCCCTGCGCGACGCGATCATACCCATGGTTTCGCGATTGGCTCCGTTCCAGCATGCTTTCGTGCGGCGACTCTCGGAACTTGGCATCGCCTACCAGGGAAGCCCCATCGTGGAAGGGCCCGGCGAGCGCTACTTCGATGACTCGATGCGCGGTGGAACGGGAATCGCCGGGCGTTTCCTGCTATTGGTCGACGAGAAAAACGAATCTCCGGCTAGTGAAGCAGCCAGGGAACTCAGCCAATCCTATAGCGATGTCCTAGAGTTGCGGCACTCGGGACTTTCCGGCGTCAAGCTCGTTCGACCAGATGGCTACCTTGCTTACTCTGCCGGCAACGGCGGCCGCCCGGCTGTTTTGCAAGCGGTCCGATCCGTGCTGGCGCGCCAGACAAAAGAATAACCAGCGTTAGGCGAGAAAAACTTTGGTCCGCCGCTGGGTTCAGTCCCTGGAGAATGCCGGTCCGCCGCTCGTGACGCCAAGTGGCCAGGTGCGAGGAGTAAAGGCTCTCGCGGCGCAGCAGGGCGCCGATGGCCGCGTTGAGCGGTGGCGGCGTCGGCCTCCGCCAGGATGCCCAGTTTGTGCTCAGCGATGAAGCTGCGGCGCTTGGCGTTGGCGACCACCTTCGGGTCCGGTCGTGGGGCGGGCGGCTGGGAGGCAACGGTTTTGCCCGCTGCACTCCGGTCCGCAGCCGCGGGCAAAACCGGGGAGAAGCAGGAGAAACCGAAGGTGCTCCGTTGTTCTTCACATGGATTCCTACTCTCGCCCCTCTCAGTAATTACGACCAGGAGATCTGTCTCATGCATGTTGGCACGGAGGGGCTTCAAAATGGTCAACTTTGGACCATTACCGAGAAATCGGCTAATCTGGGGGCGGAGGTGGCTTGTGATCGCTCTTCCCCGGAATCCCCGCCGACCTTCGACGCCGTTGTCGGGCCTATGTCGTCTGCTGTGGCTCACGTGTCTCGCTGCCGGCGTCGTGTCCCACTTGCGAGCTCAGTCCGGCGCCGAAACCGTCCTGTACAATTTCAATCAGCCGGCGCGGGGATCGGGCCCTTCCGCCGAACTCATCCGCGATGCAGCGGGCAACTTCTATGGCACCACCGCCAATGGCGGCCAGGCCGGCTGGGGCACGGTCTACAAGGTGGAATCGTCGGGCAAGCAAACCGTGCTCTACGCATTCAGCGGCGGCGCGGACGGCGCCACTCCATATGGCAGTTTGGCCCACGATGCGGCGGGTAACCTCTATGGCACCACCTATCTCGGCGGATTAGGCTTCGGAGACGCCGGATATGGCGTCGTCTTCAAGCTGAGTCCGGCCGGACAGCAGACCGTTCTGTTCACCTTCGGGGCGATCTTCGACGACGGGCTGAGCCCGTACAGCGGAGTGGTCCTGGACTCCGCCGGCAACATCTATGGCACGACCTCCGAGGGAGGCCAGCACCGCGGCGGCGTGGCATTCAAAATAGACCCGTCGGGCAATTTCACGGTGCTGCATGCTTTTGGCGCATCCGGCGATGGCTTCGGGTCGGACAGCCCGCTCCTGCTCGATGCGGCGGGCAATCTCTACGGAACCACTTACGGCGGCGGCGCACACCATGAGGGCACGGTATTCCAGTTGGACCCATCGGGGAACGAAACGCTGCTTTACAGCTTCACTGGCGGGTCCGACGGCGCCAGTCCTTTCACCGGCAGCCTGACGCGCGACCCGTCCGGCACCATTTTCGGTGCGACGTTCTACGGCGGCGCCGCCGTCAATGGCGTGATCTTCAAACTGGATTCCACGGGCCACGAGACGGTGCTTCACAATTTCACCGGCGGGGCCGACGGCGGCCAGCCCTACGGCGGAGTGGTTCTCGATGAAGCCGGCAATCTCTACGGCACGGCTTCGGACGGCGGCGTTACCACAGGTGTCTGCAATCACGCTTTCGAACCCGGTTGCGGGGTAGTCTTCAAACTGGACCCTTCGGGCCAGGAGACCGTGCTGTACGCCTTCACCGGTGGTAGCGACGGCAACGATCCCGTCAGCGGTCTGCTGCTCGACGCGGCGGGCAACGTGTATGGAACCACTTTTTTCGGTGGCTCCGCGAATCTGGGCGCCGTCTATAGCGTGAGTGCAACCGGCCAGCAACGAACTCTGTTCAGCTTTCCGGGCGCGGTAGGCGGAAATCTGCCCTTGTCGGGCGTGATCCTGGACCAGGCCGGCAACATTTACGGCGCCGCTCGCGACGGCGGCCGGCTGAACCAGGGAGTGGTATATAAGTTGGGTGCGTCCGGGAACCTGACCACCCTGTATTCGTTCACTGGTGGCGCCGACGGCGCCAATCCACATTCCAGTTTGATCCGCGATTCCGCGGGCAACTTGTACGGGACCGCCTCCGGCGGAGGCGCTTCCGGCAACGGTGTGGTCTATGAAGTGGATACCTCCGGCGCCGAGACCGTGTTGCACAGCTTTGGCGGAGGCGCGGATGGCAGCGATCCGGTCGGCGGGGTCACGCGCGGCCCGTCCGGTAGCCTCTACGGAACCACCGCAAGCGGGGGCGTGTCGAATCTGGGCGTGCTCTATAGCCTGGACGTCGCGGGCAATGAGACGATTCTGCACACATTCACCGGCGGCGACGATGGAAGCACGCCTTATGCGGCCGTTACCTTCGATTCCGCAGGCAATCTCTACGGCACGGCTTCGGGAGGCGGCGCTTACGGCGGCGGTGTCGTATATAAGCTGGACGCCTCCGGCAGTTTCACTATCTTATACGCGTTCACCGGCGGCGCCGACGGCCTGGGACCGTGGGGAGGTGTTGTGCTGGATGCGTCCGGCAATCTATACGGAACTACTCCGGCCGGCGGCACCAATGGTCGCGGCGTGGTATTCAAGCTGGATCCGGCCGGCAACGAAACCGTGTTGCACAACTTCGGCGGAAGCGGCGATGGAGAAGATCCTCAAGCGGGCGTGATCCTGGACCCGGAAGGCAATCTCTATGGCACGGCTTACGATGGCGGCAGTTCTAACTTTGGCGTCGTGTTTGAAGTAACGCCCGCGGGCCAGGAGAGTATCCTCTACAACTTTGCCGACAAAGCCGACGGCGGATTCCCAGCCGCGGGGGTCGTCCGCGATTCATCTGGCAAGCTCTACGGCACGGCCTCCAGCGGGGGTGAGTGGACAGCGGGGACGATCTACAAGGTGACGCCCTGAGTGTTTGCGGCCACGCATTCGGTCAATCAATGACCGTCCATTGGATCACTTGGCGCGCCACGGTGTGCTCGACGAGCCTGAACTGGAGCGAGCGCGAATCGTCGTAAATCCGGCCAGCACGACAAACCAGCCGCGGACGACACGATAAACTGATCTGGCTGAATGCGCAACTCCTGGAGGTTCGCCATGAAACGATCATGGCTACCACCGCGCCGATCCACAAGAGGTCACGACGTGCATATCGCTCTTCAAGATGGAAGCGGCCTGCCTCTCCTGTTCGGATCGCCGCACCCATTGGCTCCGTCAGGCCTTGTGGCGCGCCGGTTACCGGTGACAACACCGGTCGCGGCGGGCGCACCTGGCGCAACGTGCGCGAACGCGACGCTACGGAGTCTCTGTTTTGGCTACTCTGGAGGCATGTCGAAGCGCAAAAACAATGAATCATGTGAGCCGCCAACACCGCCTCTCGGGCTGGTCTTGAACGACTTCATGATCGATATGAAGGTGGAGGAACTCCGTTACACTATTTCCGTGATAGAGAAGCGTATCGGTAACCTCATCGGCCAGAAGGGTAATCAGCATTCGCTCCTGGTTGACGGGTAGATCGCCGTGGTCGGCATTTTGGTGCACGGCGAAAACCACTTCATCGTGCGCGGTCCATTGGCGGAGCGGTGGGTACCGTTTTACTCTGGTCAGGGCGGATGTGACGTGGAGAACAACCTAGCATGCCGATTGTCAATGCTTCATCATTCGCAGATCCCCGTGATGTTGCCGCTTACAAAAAGGCAATTGCGCAGGGCAAGACAGAAGCGGAGGCCTTAAAAGTCGGAGATAACGGAATCGGAAAGTGGGGGGACATTACGGCCCGTGATGATATACCGATGTGTGCTCTCCCGCCAGAAGACTGGATACCCAAATGGGGGGCCGGCAGCAACGCACGAGGGAGAAAGGTAGCTGTGACGTATAGGTGGAGGACCGTAATTGGCGAACTGCGGGACACGATGCCGCACAAGGCCCAAATCAAAAATGGTGCTGGAATTGATCTGAACCCAGGCTTCGCCAAGGCATTTGGTGTCCGGCCACCATTTATGCTACGCGGCGTGAAATGGGAATGGGTTTAGCTCCGTTCGTAGCACGAAACGGGCCTGAGGTAGCCATGCCGTTCACGCCGCGTGCCGCCGACCCAGCGTGGGCCGGGCAGTCGCGATCGGCGAACCACTGTCGTTCGGCTACTGCCTATGGTTCGCTTCGGGAAATAATACTTGCCTATGACATCTTCGCCGCCGAGATCCGCATTTTTGACATGGCCCACGACGCCGACGATGATCGCCCATGGGGCCAATCTGCCGCGACGGCTGTGCTTTCCGACCGGGTCTTCAGCCGGCCAGTATTGGCGGGCGAGGGTTTCGTCGACCAGGGCCACGGGCTCGGTATCTTACCGGTCGATATCGGTGAGACGCGCCCCTTACAAATAGGATCTTCAGCGCGGCGAAAAAGTCCGGGCTGATGAAACCGATGTCTCCGTGCGGACCGGGATCGCCGGAAGGGGACGGATGCTCTTCGATGGCGAACGACGCCGAACCGCCGTCGCCACTGAATGGCACGGGCGGCCGCCACGGAGGTCGTGCCAGGCATGGCCTGCAGGTTGCCGAGCACGGCGCGATAGAACGCGATACGCTTGGCGGCATCGGCGTAGTGCGTGCGTGGCCGCGAAAGGAGGCGGTAATCACGCCGCTGCCCGCGCAGGATCTTCTTGACCGCCGAGCCGAGATTGTCGTAACGAAGCCGGCGAAACACGCCAGTGAAATAGCCGAACGCAAGCTCGTGGGCTTCCAGAAATGCCTGCTGCGTGGCATGCAGAAAGGCACAGTGAAATGCCGCGCCGCTGGCCATACTGCGCATGGAAAGCCTGCAGCTTAGTCCGCTCTCCAGCCAGATCGGCGTAGGCATCGTACCAATCCAATTGGGCCTCCATGCCCCATTCGTAACTTTGCGGCCCGAAGGTTTCTGCCACGGCCAAACCCAACGCCTGCTTGCGTTCATGGACATAGCCACGAAGAGTGCGTTCCCCGATTTCGCATTGCGGCAACTCGTCTTGGATCCGCTCCCAAATCCGATTCGCGGCGTGGCGCTGCTTCCGCGGCGGTTTCTTGTCACTCTCCGCTTTGATAGATGAACGCTGCTGCCACCGCCAGTTTCCAGCGCGGCCGTTCCACCTTCTTCCGCGGCGTGGGCAAGGCGCTGCCAATCGCCTCTCGCACCATGCGTCGATGTACGTTCCACTTCTTGGCAACTCCCGAAATCACGCCGCACTCGTACTCTCTACGGATCTGCTCGAAAAGCTACCTTTGTTCTCCAATCCAACGAGTTCCCCGCTTGGGCTGTGGCCCAAATCAAGAGTATCCGTTCGTCTGGGGTGGGCCAGATTAAACTGCCGAACTGGCCAATTCAGGGACGGCTAACTCCCGGGCCGCACCTAAAAGATCGGTCAACGACTTGCTTGGTGGCCTGTATGTAGTGTAAAGCCATTTCGAAGGCTACCTTGGCGAATCCAAACGGAACGATCCGGCGTCGCGAAGGAGAAATGACAGCCCGCCTTGGGCTAATCTCATGCAGCAGAAGGTCTCAGATCTTTCGGATGTTTGCATCTGAATGGGGCACGGGAGATGGGAAATTGCGGTAACGCTGATTCGCGGGGCCTGCTTGAGGCGTGGGACCCCGCGGCTTAAATCAAATCAGTCGTCTTAACGGAGTGCGATTGGGACACCCGATCACACGGTTGCACGGGGGCGGCGCCCCTTTTCCTTGCCACGCCCTTCGTGGGAAACGAATGCTCTTAACTACCTGCGCTGATACCGAACAGGCGATACGTGCGATCAATACTGGCGTGAATCGTTCCGGCGTCCCGTCAGGCCTGCTCCCCGGCAAACGCGGCGCGAACGAATCCGTCGTTTCGGTGCGCTCGTGTATTACGATCAAACAGAGCTAAAATATGAGCAGGAGATCGGCGCTGAAATTCGTCAACAGCAAAAACTCAAGAAAGCAATTTTCAACGGGCCGCGGCCCGACAGTAGCCCCCGCCAAAGATTACGTGCCTACCCGTAGTGAAAGAAAACCACCCTTTCACGCCGAAATTGAGGCCGCAAGCCATCTGCCGGACGGTTCTCCCGAATTCCGCGCTTTTGTACGCGATGTGGTGGGCCTGCCTGAGCATATGGCTCCCAGCGTCGCTGCCGCCATCCGGCAGCAGAGATGGAAGATTTCGCCGAACCCGCTCGCTTCGATCAGAACGGCCGCACACCAGGAAGCTCGAAGAACGCCATCTGTTTGAGCTAGCAACTTTGTCGGCAACGCCAGCAACACCCAGGCTTGCAATCTTCCGTTCACACCTTTTGCAAGAGCTTTACGAAAACCAAACCACCACGCTGCCCTCACTCGTAAACTCAGGATATGTGACACGCCACCATCTCCGAGCCACACGCCCATATTGAAGCGATTGGTCTAACGGATTGATGAAAAATGGCTCTACCCCTTTAGCCAATCGCAGCGTAAGATTTGAGGCGGTGTGAATAAAATCCGTCTCGGACGTCACGTTTTGGGCATGGCGGCGATCTTTCTTGGGGTCATCACCTTGGTTTGGCATGACTTCAACGGCTGGCAACAGATCGATGCGCTCGGGAAGGGTACCCACCGCGAGATTCTGGTGTATATAGTTGGAGCCATCGAGATCCTGGCTGGACTGGCGGTGCAATGGTCGGGTACCATCCGGGCCGGGGCGATCGCGCTCGCCTGCGTCTTTTCCTTCTTTGCCCTGCTCTGGATCCCACGCATCATCGCGACGCCGCTGGTGTACGATCCCTGGGGCAACTTCTTCGAGCAATCTTCTCAGGTCGCCGGGGCGCTGATCGTGTATGCAACCGTTGGCCGCGCCAAGGCGGATTGCAAACCAAGGTTGGCGCGCTTCGCATACGTCCTGTTTGCGATCTGTGTGATCTCGTTCATGCTGGAACAGCTCATCTCTTTATCCGCCACCGCATCGTTCGTGCCCAAGTGGATTCCTCCGGGACAGATGTTCTGGGCCATCCTGACTACGGTTGCGTTCGCGCTGGCAGCCATCGCGCTACTCGTCCGGCGTCAGGCGCTGCTGGCCTCGCGCTTGACCACGGCAATGATCATCGGCTTCGGACTGCTGGTCTGGCTTCCTGCGCCATTTGCCAACGCGCACCAACTGTTCAACTGGGCCGGGAATGGGGTAAATCTGGCAATCGCCGGCGCGGCATGGATCGTCGCCGATTATCTCGACCCGAGGGGCTCCCACTAAACCTGGGTGGATGCGGATTAGTACCGTCGGCGATTGGCAGGTGTCTGATCGATGACGATGGCGGCCCGCTGATCTACGGTGTCGCTTCAGAGCAACAACGCACTCGCTGCTCTTCGAACCGGTTCCCGGCGGCGCGGAAGTGTCGATTTCGTGCCAACTGCGGCCCGTTTGAAATGGCCGGCTTCTTTTTACTTCAGAAGCCGCTCGCGGGCGAAACCGGCACCGTGACCGCCGAGCCCGCTTCCCCGCTTAGCACCGTGCGCCGGGCGGCCTTCGATACGCCGAATTTGTACGACCGGTTCAGCACGCTGGAATCCAGTTCCCGAATCACGTAAGCGCCGTTCACATTCTCCACTCTCAGGCAATTGCTGCCGGACGCATCCTCCCGTAATCCGGCGGGCGCGATGAAAGATGCCTTCACGCCTTCGCCCCACACGGAGATCACCCCGACCCCCGTCGGGTCTTTGCTCACCGACAGATTGTATTCGCCGGCCGGCAACATCGTATTGTTCCAATATGCCTGGCCCGGCAGGTCGAAGGTTCCTTTGAGTACCGTCTGCGCGCTGGCTCCCATCGCCGTCAAGCCGAGCAGGGCGAGAAGAGTAGCACTATGTCCAAAACCTAAGTTTAATTTCATTGACTTCTTTCCTTTCTGCAAGTCCGCTAAGTGCGAACTGTCTTACCTTTCTAACTTGTAAGACGACGGTCACGCGTAACAGTTTGTCAGCCAGATATCATCTCTTTGTAAACTCGTGGAGCGCCGGCACGAGAGGTTCGCAGACTGCTACGGCTTTCTCGCGTTCCTCTGCGCCAGCGCCTCGTATCGTTCCACGCTCCCCTTCAATGCCGCCGCCATCTCGTAATTCTGTGCTTCGGTAGCCGCGTCCAGGGCCCGCCACGCCGTCGTCGCGGCCATCGTCTGCGCACGAGAGGCTCCAGCGCGACACACGTGGCGGCCAGTGACGGCGTGCGGGTTGTTGAAACGCCGGCCGGCGCCGTAAGATCAGCGCTGTGCCGCGAGGAATCCGTCTATCTGCGCGGCAGCCTGGTTGGCCACCTGCGCCAAGTTACTATCCATGGATGCGACGACGTCCCGGATCGATTTTCCACTGGCCGGTTCTTCGCGCTCGAAGAGATGATCCCAAATGGTGAGGTTGGTCTTTTTGTCGGTCATCTCAAGTTGCAGCGAGATCCGGGCCCGAATCGCCCTGTGCTAATCCACTTCGTCGAACTCATGCAGCCGGACGTGCACGAGGAAATCCCCGACCGCGGAACTGGAGGACTCCAGCACGCGCTGGTATTTTCCCGAAGATCGCAGGGCCTGTATCAAGCCATCCCGGGCCATCGCGGCGGGTGGTTCCGTCCAGTAATGCAATTCATAGACGCCCTCCTCGTCGGCGCCTGAGCGATAGCGGATGCGAGCGTCCTGCATGGATCCGGATGCGGCGATGTTGGCCACCAAAATCGTGGACCATCCGGCCTTTCCGGGTTCATATGCGATTCTGCGGGGCAACGTCCAGCGCACCAAAGGGCATAGGGTAAGGGGGGTACCGGAACAACAGCGTTTTTTACGCAAAACGGCAGCCTCGAACGCGAATGGTCCACACGCAGGCAGCGGCGTGCCGACCGGCTGCGGGCTAGTCGGGAGACAAAGACACCCAGGGACCTCGGCGCTTCGGGCGTCATAATTGTCCATGGCGAACCTGATGTTGGTAAGTCGGCACTCGCCCTTGGCGCTATTGAGCGGATCAGGAGTGAGGGAGTTATTGCAATAATCTTGAGCCTGAGGAATCTACCGGCGTCGGTCGCTAGGGTGAGAAAAGCCCTCGGCACTGACACGAGCACGCTTTTCTCCGCAGCGCCATCGGCACCAACAAGCGTGCTGTTTCTCGATAGTGCAGAGGTCGTTTAGGAAGGCGGGGTCGGCGCGCTCGGCATCTTGTTGGAGGTTGCGCGTAATGTGAGCAGGGTTGTCATTCTGCTGGTCCGCGACGACGGACTTGAATCCATCGTCGATCCACTATTAACGCATGGCGTTAAGAGTCCCGCGAAGCTCCAAATTGCGCCCCTTTCAACGTCTAAATCAAGACACTTGTCGTAGGCGTGCCGGAATTGGCCAGTTTGGCTCAGATGCGAGAGCGGCGTGGCTGCTACGGCGAATCGGACTTTGGTCACTTTGATAGTGGTCCCACTCGCAGCCGACGTCGAGGCGCACCAGATCGCCATAGCGACGTCGAGCTGATCATGGCGGCGCGCGCTCCTTGGCAGGCTGACCGCCGCGGCCCTCATGGCCGGTCCCAGTCGTCCAACCAAGCTGCAGATTGCTGCCTTGAGTATGCTGTTTCCATCGGTCTGCTTCGGGAGCCACCCCACAGGCCGGGTTAGTGTCAAATTAGTGTTAACACCCGGCATTGCCGGCGTTTTTGGCTCCCTGAAGGCATGTAAGTTATTTAGAATGAACGGGCGCGTACGCCTGAATCCTGCCTCACAAGCAGGAGGTCCGCGGTTTGAGCCCGCGACCGCCCGCAACATCCAGCCGTAATTCCCCGAAGCGGTAAGTACCGTAGAACCAGTGGGCCACGCGCGCAACCGTAAATAAGCATACGGAATCGGACGAATCCTGGTAGAGTAATGGATCATACATAAATTTACTTTAGGAGGACTACGTGTCTTTAATTACGTTGAAAACTGTCTTCGTACCTTTGCTGCTGGCTTTGTGCCTTTTTCCCTGGATAGCGCGCGCGCAGGACTGCCAGGGCCTGCCCACTTCTTTCGGTGGAAACCAGTTTCCCACCGGCGACTTCTTCACCAATTTCAATAACCCGTGTTATACCATCACCATGGCGACCGGCGCCGGCGACATTGAATATGCCGATCTGAACGCCCGGTATTCCCAGATTTTCTTCAAGGTCGATCCGAAATATCAGATCATTTTACTCGGCATCTTCCCGAATTCGCGCTACTTCTCGGTGGCGCTCAACGATGCGCATTCGGCGCTGTCGGTATCCATCTTGGATACCAACATTAAGCCGCTGACAGCCCAGTTCGTGAATCCGTACCAGCCCGGCGTGGCCTACGTGAACGGGCAGCAGTACGCCGTTCCGATCAATTTCGGAGGCACGCCCGGAACGCTCCAGACCGGTTGCATGATGAACGGGTACAACGTCGACGTCAACGCTCTGGACGCCACCCAACGGCATCCCGGAATGGACTGGAACAGCGACGCCGGCTTCTTTCAGGCGAATCCGGGCACTGCGGACCACGTCGTGGATACACCCCAGCACTCCAATCCGAACACGGCGGGCTACGTGATGGTGCGCGATTATTTGTACGACAGCACCCCCGGCTATAACACCGTTCCGCAAATCATCGTGCGCGACGTGGCCTCCGGATGCGCTTATCCTGCCGCCTATGCCCTGCAGACCCTGCAGGTCGTCACCGCCCAGCAATCGACCGGCAGCCCCTGGCTCGATCAGGCCCAGGGCCGGGTGCACCACGATTACGAAGTCGACTATCTGCCAAAGGTCTGCAATGCGCACACGGCCGCGCCGGATGTAGTGCGCTGGACGCGCCAGCCGGAGTACGTGCCGGCCACCAATCCGAACGCCTCTTACCTGACGGCGCCCATTACGCCCGGCACACCAGCCTCGCTGACATCGGCCGGAGAGGTCATGCGAATTCGCATGCGCATCCCCAGCACGCCGCCCACTCCATGCACCGATGGGTGCTCGCGATCCGGCGACGAGCAAATGCGTTATATGAGCCTTTCCTTTCTCATGTCGGGAGGCAAGACTCTCGCCAGCCTGGCGGACACGTATTTCACGAAGGATTCGCAGGGCTATGCGACGCTGATCGTGGGTACCGGCACAACCATTCCCGCATGGGTCACGCCGGCCAATGGATACACGCTTCTGGATCTGACGTCCGTCGCCAATTACAAGGAGTTGAGCCTGCTCGATCTGCGGAACATGATTCCCGCGAATGGCTTCAGTTGCGCGGGCCAATACGTGCCCTACCGGACCTCGCTGGACACGCCGGCGGGGAGCCTGTTGGGAGACTACACGCCCGTGGTGGATTACCCCTTGGCCTCCAGCTTGCCGCACAAAACCTCTCCCCTGACGGTGGCGGGCACGTGCGGTGTCTTTCCCACCGGAGTAGCCGCGGCGCGTCCGGACTGTGCCGTCCTGCCGGAGCCGGCTCTGACGGTTAGCACATTGGTCACGGAGTGCCATGCCCCCGGTTGCAGCCAGTTCGCGGCTCAGGCCAATCCCCCGATCACGGTGACCGGCGCCGGTTTCGGCACCTTTCCAGGCGGCGCGCCCTTCACGGGCACTTCGAATTATCTAAGCCTGGTGGATACCACGCAGCACTGGACCGCCGGGCACACATCCGACGAGTGCACGGTATCGGTCAGTTCCTGGACCGACACCATCATCCAGTTCGTGGCCAATATCGGGCAGCCTGGCCAATGCGTGCTCGCGCCGGGCGACACGGTGCAAGTGGAGGTCTGGAATCCACAAACGATGACCGAGGGCAGCCTGAAGGCCGCGGTTTCGGCCAACTAAGAAAAACCGTCAAGTCTCATCATTTCGCCTCAACGTTCCGGCTCCATTCCGAGTAATAGCTAATAGAATGGAGCCGGAAGGAATGGCGCTGCCGATGACCGCTTTCGAGCGGCAGAGGCCGGATGAGCAGGCAACGTTCGAGCGCATCATGCACGCATGCGAACGGCGCGTGCTGCGCGTGGCGTTGCGCCTGCTGCGGAATCCGCAAGATGCGCAAGACGCCGCCCAGGAAGTGTTTCTGCGGCTATACCGGAATCTGGGACGGCTCGACGAAATCCATGGCTACGAGGCATGGCTGTTTCGCGTGACCGTGAATGTGTGCCGCGATATCGGCCGCCGGCGGCGGCATACGGCCGTTCTGGAGGACGTAGCGTCTCCGCAGGCGGACGCGTTTCACAACGCGGCCCGCGCCGAGCAGCGCGAGATGCTGCGGCGGGGACTCACGTTTCTGGGCCCGAAGGAGCGCGCGGCGCTGGTGCTGCGCGATGTGGAGGGCCTCTCCACCCGGGAAGTAGCCGGGATTCTGGGCACCTCGGAGACTACCGTACGCGCGCAGATATCCACGGCCCGCCTCAAGCTCCGTGAATTCACCCGGCGTCTGTCCAGGAGGCGTTCATGAACTGCGCAAAATGGGAACCGGAGATTGCGCTGCATGCCGGTGGCGACTTACCGGCGGCGGATGTGCCGCGCATCGAAAGGCATCTGGCGGAATGTGCGGATTGCCGCGCGCTGCTCGAAGACTTGCGCGCCGGGCAAGACTTGCTGGCCGAGCTGCGCGACGAACCGTTGGAAGACGCGATGCTTTTGCAAGTGCGCCGCAACGTGCTCGGGAGGGCGGACTTCAGCCCGCGCGGGACTTCAGTCCCGCTCCATTGGAAGTTG
This sequence comes from Bryobacteraceae bacterium, assembly GCA_049511415.1. Taxonomy (GTDB): domain Bacteria; phylum Acidobacteriota; class Terriglobia; order Bryobacterales; family Bryobacteraceae; genus Bog-159. The sequence continues at coordinate 19,987 of JBEKYC010000049.1, forward strand.
GCGCTGGCAGCCGCGCTGGTGTTGGCGGTCGTCCTGGAGTGGCCCCGTCACCGTATCGTGAATCCAACGCCAGTGGCTCACGAGGCTCCGCACCCGTTGGCGGCGCCGCCCGTTAAGATCGTGCCGGTACGCCACCGGGTTATGCGCCGTCGTAACCAAATACCGGCGGCGGCGCCCGCCGAGCCGCTGGTGGTCCAGTTCGTTACCAACGATCCCACTATCGTCGTTTATTGGATCGTCGATCCAAAACCTCAAGGAGACTGAATTTATGCGAATGATGAACCAAATTCTATTTGGAGTGGCGCTGGCCGGCGCTCTGGCAGCCCAGGACGTGGCCCCTCCGCCCGAAGCCGCCAAGCCCAAGCCGCCCAATCAGAACCGTGTCTTCGTACTGAAATACGCGGACGCAAACACAGTCGGCAATGTGCTGACGGTATTCGGAGGCGTTTCCGTAAGATCCGACCGGGACATGCGGGTGGTCTCCGTCAGCGCGCCCGCCGATATCATGCCCTCCGTGGACGAAGCCATCAACCGCCTGGATGTACCCGCGGCGGCGCCCAAGGATATCGACCTCACGGTGTATCTGGTCGCGGCGTCGGAACAGCCGTCGGCTGCCGACAGTCTGCTGCCCGAGCTGCAACCGGTCGCCACCGAATTGAAGAAGATATTCGCGTATAAGAGTTTTCACCTGCTCGATTCCGTCGTGATTCGGACGGAGCCAGGCAAAAGGGTGATCGTGAGAGGAATCATCCGCCAGTCCGCGGACACGCACACCTCGCCCTACAGCTTCGAGTTCCGATCGGCTGCGGTGACCGACGACCCCAAGGGCCGTCTCATCCGGTTGAGCGATCTGGCGCTCAACGTGCGAGTGCCGGGAGGCGACGACGCGGGCATCCACACGGATGTTACGGTGCGCGAGGGCCAGCGGGTCGTTGTGGGCAAGTCAAACATGGGACCGGACCAGGCGCTCATCCTGGTGCTCACGGGGAAAGTGACGGAATAACAGACTTGAGTATCTTATACTGGATGCGAGGCTGGTTTATGGCATCCAAGCGATTGCGGCAAGTGGCGCTGGCCCTCGGGCTAGCCTGGGCCTGCTGGTGGGTGTTTTTCGAGACAGCCGAAGCTTTTGGCGACCGTCAGTTCATGCAGGCGATACTCTTTTTCGTGGCAATGTTCGGCGCGGTGGTGCTGGCCTGGAAATGGCCGGTGACCGGCGCGGTGCTCTTGATCGCCGAAGGACTCGTGTCCATCGCGATGTTCGCCCCCGGGTGGGGTCATCGTTTTCGCATCTCCGCCATATTGATGCTGTTCGCCATGATGCCCCTGCCTCCGCTGGCGGCGGGTACTCTGCTGCTCCTCTCGCGGCGGCGCGGAACCTTGCGCCCGCCGCCGGCGTCAATCTAAACCATGCGTTGGTTCGTTTCTCTGCTCCTGGCCGCGGCGCCCCTGGCCGCGCAGACTGAGCCACCGGTCCGGCTGAAGCTCGAATGCGCGAAGTCCCCATGCACCTTCCACATGGGCGAAGTGATCCCGCTAGAGTTGGCGTTCACTTCAAGCGTTGCGAAGCGTTACCAGATCAATACGGCGCAGTACAGCGATTCACGCATGAATGGCGACACCTTCGAGGTAACGCCTCGCGACGGCGTCCGCGACCCGCTGCAAAACTACGTCGTGTTTGGCGGCGCCGCCGGAAGCATGCTCATGACTTTCCAATACCTGAGCGCCCAGCCGGTCAATATCAAAGTCACGCTGAATGAGGCTGTCCGTTTCGACCGGCCGGGGAGCTATCGTTTGCGAGCAACCAGCACGCGCGTGAGCGATACCAGCGTGACCACGGGCGGAATGGGTAAAGGCGTGGCGGTCAACTCCAACCAAATCGAACTTGAAATATTGCCGGCCGAACCGGACTGGCAGCAGCGGGAACTGCGTCGCATCGTGCAGTCGCTGAGCCAGCCACAGCACACGAACGAGCCACTGACTGCGCTGCGGTTTCTGGGCACCGAAGAGGCCGCGCGAGAGTTGGCCAGAAGGCTTGGCGCGGCGACCCAGTTGGACGAGTATCCATGCATGTTCGGGCTGATCGGATCGCCGCACTCCGACGCCGGATTAGCCGAGATGAACGTGCTCCTGCGGGATGCGGACTTCCCGGTTACTGCCACATTTCTGCGCACCATGGCATATCTTTCATTGCGTGCGGGCGATGCGCCGGAAGTACTGGAAAAGCAGTTCGACGAGAACTTGGAGAGCAACCGGGCGGCGCTGGCCGCGGCCCTGGCGTCGAAGCGCGGCAAGGCAATGGCCGTGAGTGCGGAGACAGCCCTGGATGGACTGGCGCCTAATGCGCCAGAGTCGCTGCGCAAGGCGCTGGCGCAGCAGTTACAGAGGAACTTCGATGCTCTGCCGGCGGAGAGCCAGGCGAATTGGCTGCGCTACCGCTGGGATCAAATCAAAGACCCGGCGTGGATACCCGTTCTGCAAAAGGTCGCCACCGCGTACGAAGACTTTTCGCAGCCGCGGGCGTTGCTCGCCTATCAATCGTTGCAGGCCTCCGGTGCGGCCCTTCGGCGCTGGTATGAACTCGATCCCGAGGGCGCGCGCAGCGCCGTGATCGCGGAGATCGTGCGCGCCAAACCGCGCTATGGCGCGGACGTGCTCGGGATGCTGAAGGACGAGTCTCTGCCGGAGGTCGAACCGGCTTTAGTAGAGAGCCTCGCCCAAACCGATAACTTCGAGGTCGAAAGCAATATTCTTGCGCTGCTGGAACGGTACGGAACGGGCGCCGCGCTGGGGGAACTCATCGGTAGCAGAGCCGAACTGGTGGGTAAATGGGCCTGCACGCCGCAGGAGCATTTTCTGGGCTACGTGCTCAAATTCGATCCGGTGACCGCGCGCCCCCTGATCGAGCGCGCTATCGAGGCGCGAGGTACCGGCAGCAACGCCTGCCGGCACAATCTCCTGGTGGATCTGGGCGCGAAGCACGCGGGTCCGCTGTTGGAGGAACTCGCGCTAAAGGCTCTGCACGATTCCGACGCTGAGGTCGCCGGAAATGCGGCGTTATATCTGGAGCGCTACGGCTCCGAAACCGCGGAGCAGCCTCTCTGGACGCGGTACATCGCCTGGAGCCGGCAATGGTTAGGCCGCGAGAAGGAGCTTCGCATCACCTTCGGCGCCGGCCAAAATCCGAACACATGGGAAGCGAATCTGGGTCAGGCTCTGGCGCGCGCGCTGGTGCAGGGAAACGGCTGGCTGTGCGATGAAGCCAGGCTGCAGCGAATTCTGGAACTAGCGGTCGGCGAGCACGTGCGTTCGGTTGCGGAGAAGGCGCGCATCAGCATTCCGGACCGCTCCATCCACTTCCTGCGCGGCCAGCCCGATCAGCCGGCCTGGTTCTTCCTGGCGCAGTACGATCAGATCACGCTCGATCAGCTTCACAAGAAACTGGCGCAGTATCCTCCCGGGACGCAATTCCACTGGGCCGAATCCGGGCAGCCCGCATCGGCGGAGGAAAAGCAAGCCCTTCGCGACGTGTCGGCCGCGGTGGCCCAGGCGGGCATGAAACTGGTCCGCGACTGAAGCCTCCCGGAACGGGTAAACTCGCATTCATGAACCTCTGGAAGGATCTGCGTTACGCGCTGCGCACCATGCGCCTGCGGCCTGGATTTGCGGCGACGGCCGTCTTCACACTGGCTCTGGCTATCGGTGGAACCACCGCCATGTTCACCGTGATTCGCGCCGTGCTGCTGAAACCGTTGCAATACCGCGACCCGGATCGACTGGCACGCATCTCCGGAGGCGCCACGCCGTCACGGTTTCGAGAGATGCAGGCCGCCGTGCACTCCTTAACCGAAGTCGGCGCCTATGCCGGATGGGAGAATCTCACGCTGTCGGGCGGAGCCGAACCGGAGATATTGAAAGGCGTCTACGTATCGCACGGCTTCCTGCGGATTCTGGGCGCCGATCCGATGCTCGGGCGCGGCTTTCGTCCGGATGAAGATGCCGCAGGCGGCGCCCCTGTGGCGATCATCAGCGCCGAGTTGTGGCAGCGCCGCTTTGGGGCCGATCCGCGCATCGTGGGCAGAACCGCGAACCTGTCGGACACGGCCTACACCATCATTGGTGTTCTGCCGCCGCATTTCCAGTTTCCGTACGCGGACATGGACGTATGGTTGACGGCGCCCACGGAATGGGCGTCCATACCGCCGAAGCCCCGATCCATGAGCCCGTATTTAACCGTTTTCGGCCGCCTGAAAACGGGCGTAAGCCTGGCGCAGGCGGACGCCGAACTGCGCGTGATTCGCCATCAGTATGCCACGGCGCATCCGGCCATGCTGGATGCCAAACCGAAATCGCCGGAGGCCATGCCCATGAAGGACAACCTGGTGGCCGACGTGCGCGCCATGCTCTGGATGCTTTTCGGCGCGGCGGGTTTTGTGCTGCTCATCGCTTGCGCCAATGTCGCCGGGCTGCTGCTGGCGCGCGCCACATCCCGCACCCGGGAATTTGCGGTGCGCGCGGCGCTGGGGGCGGCGCGCACACGACTAATGCGGCAACTGCTGGCCGAAAGCGTTCTTTTATCGCTCGCGGGTGGACTACTCGGCGTGCTGTTAGCAACTTACGCTTTGCGGGCGATTCCCACGATGACCGCTTTCGATCTGCCGCGCGCCGCCGAAATTCACCTGGACTGGGCGGTGCTGGCATTCGCCGCGGCGCTTTCGCTCGCAACCGGTTTGCTTTTCGGTTTGGCGCCCTCGCTAGGCGCGTCCCGGCCCGATCTGATCGGCGCGCTGCGCACCAGCGGCGCGGCGGCAAATCCGGCGGTTCCCAAAGGGATTCTGGCGGGCCTGAACGTGCGCAGCCTGCTGCTGGTGGGACAGGTGGCGCTCTCCATCGTGCTGCTGATCGGCGCGGCGCTGCTGATGGAAAGTGTCGCCCAAATGCGCGGCGTGAATGTCGGATTCAATTCGGCCAATCTGCTGACGCTGCACGTTTCTCTGCCGCCGGTGCGCTACAACACCGACCAGAAGACCACCACGTTCTTTGGCGATCTGGTGGAACGGGTGCGATTACTGCCAGGCGTCCGGGCGGCCACGGCGGCCTGGTACCTGCCGATGATGGGCTACGCCGGAACCCCGGTGCAGGACGCCACGAAGCCGGTGCTGCCTCTCAACCAACGGGCCCTGGCGACGCTTATTGTCGTCGCGCCGGATTACTTTCACACGCTCGGCGTTCCTTTGCGGCGCGGCCGGGAGTTCTCCGCACAAGATACGGCGGACGCGCAGCGCGTGGCGATTATCGATGAAGCGCTGGCGCGGCGCTTCTGGCCCGCGTATCCCGCCGGCCAAGACCCTATCGGCCAGCGGCTCCTGGTTGGAGGCGTGAACCCCAAAGCCGCGGAGATCGTGGGCATCGCCGCGGATGTGCACCAGGGGATCGAAACCAGCGCGTGGCCGGAGGCCGTGTACACCGCGTTGCACCAGAACCCGCAAAAATCCATGATGCTGGCCGTGCGCACGGCCGGCGGACCGCTCTCGTTGACGCGCGCGGTCAAGGCGCAGGTGCAGGCGCTTGACCCGGATCAGACGGTGGCGGGCGTCCACACCATGGATGAGTTGGTGGAGGCGCAAGTTGGCGAGCGCCGTCTGCTGACGATGTTGTTAGGTTCGTTCGCCGGAGTGGCGCTGCTGCTGGCCGTGATCGGGATCTACGGCGTGATAGCGTATTCCGTGGCGCAACGCACGCAGGAGGTCGGGATACGGCGCGCGTTGGGTGCGCAGCAAAGCGACATTCTGCGGCTGGTCATTCGCCAGGGCCTGGTGCTGTCTCTGGCGGGAATCGCGATCGGCCTGGCTGGAGCGAGCGCCTTGACGCGCGTGATGAAGACCATGCTCTTCCACGTCAGTGCCACCGATCCGGCGACTTTCGCCGGCATCGCAGTCCTGTTTCTGCTGGTGGCGCTGGTGGCGAGCTACATTCCGGCGCGGCGGGCCACCCGCATCGATCCCATGGCGGCGCTGCGGGTGTGATCGCGCTCCAGCGATTTCTGTCCGTTGTTCAGAAGCTTGGCCGCCACGATATCCGCGGCTGGGCGCTGATTTGCGAGTTCGCGGCGGAGGAGGAGACCAACTTGCGCGAATCCGTCACGCGCCAGAAGCTGCGCTCGCGATGGCTACCTGGACATCCCGCAGGCACCTGGCCTCGGCATCGATGTGGATTGGGACACCATCGCGCGCTACCGCATATAATCGTAGTCTCATGAAAGCTCGCGTATTTGTTTCGCTGAAGACCACCGTGCTCGATCCGCAAGGCCAGGCCGTGCGCGCCGCGCTGGCCGGATTGGGCCATACGGCCATCACCAGCGTGCGGCAGGGCAAGTTTTTCGACATCGCCATCGCCGACGGCATGAGCCGCGAGCAGGCGCGGAAGGACGTGGAGACCATTGCGCACGAGGTGTTGGCCAATCCGGTGATTGAAGAGTATCGCGTGGAGATCGTGGAGTAGCGCGGGATGACCCGCCGGGAAATCCTAGCCCTGATCCCTACCGGCGCGTTCGCGCAGATGGCCACCCGCGGCGTCAAACCGCAGCCGCGCGGCAAGCCTTCTGGTCTCCCCTTTCACGCGCGCTTCACGGATGTGGCCGCGCACGCCGGACTGCGCGAATCGGTCATTTACGGCGGCGTGGATCGGAACCTCTACATCATCGAGCCGATGGGCAGCGGCATCGCCTTTTTCGACTACGATAATGACGGCTGGCTGGACATCTTCGTGCTCAGCGGCTCGCGGCTGGAGGGAGCGCCCAAAGACGCTACCAACCGCCTGTACCAGAACAACCGCGACGGCACGTTCCGCGAGGTCACCGCCGCCGCCGGCCTCGCGCGCAGCGGATGGGCCTACGGCGTCACCATCGCGGATTACAACAACGATGGCTTCGAGGATATCTTCATTACATATTGGGGCCAGAATGTTTTGTACCGCAACAACGGCGACGGCACGTTCACGGATGTCACCCAGCAGGCGGGACTATTGGCGCCGGGTGTGCGTTGGGGCGCCGGCTGTACCTGGGTGGATTACGATCGCGACGGCCGCCTGGACCTGTTCGTCTCCAATTACCTGAGGTTCGACTTCAAGAACGTGCCGCCAGCCGGCCAGGTAGCCAGTTGCAATTGGAAAGGCATTCCGGTGAACTGCGGTCCGCGCGGCCTGCCGCCGGAAACGCATCTGCTCTATCACAACAACGGCGACGGCACATTCAAGGACGTGTCGGTGGCCTCCGGCATCGCGGCGGCCAAGGGCAGCTACGGACTCACCGCGGTGGCAGCGGATTTCGATAACGACGGCTGGCCGGATATCTACGTGGCTTGCGATTCGACGCCTAGCCTGTTCTTCCGCAACAACCGTAACGGCACCTTTTCCGAGGAAGGCCTAGAGCGCGGCGTGGCCCTGAACGAAGACGGCCTGGAGCAAGCAGGCATGGGGCTGGGCATCGGGGACTTCGACTGCGACGGCTACCTGGACGTTTTCAAGACGCACTTCACCGAGGACACGCCGGCGCTCTACCGCAACGACGGCAAAGGCAACTTCACCGACGTGACGCTACGCGCCGGCCTGGGCGTCGAAACGCGCTATATCAGTTGGGGCGCGGGGATCGTGGATCTGGATAATGACGGCCTGCCGGATTTGTTCTGGGTCACAGGCAGCGTGTATCCGGAGGTGGAGAAGAAGTATCCGGAGTTTCCGCATCGCACCCCGCGAGTGATTTTTCGCAACTTGGGCCAAGGCAAGTTCGAGGAACTGATCGGCGAGGGCGGTCCGGGGATTGAGGAGCAGCATTCCAGCCGCGGCGTGGCCTTCGGCGATTTCGATAATGACGGCGATCTGGACATCCTGATCATGAATCAGAATGAGCCGCCCTCGCTGCTGCGCAACGACGTCAGCGGCGGCTATCACTGGCTGAAGGTGAAGTTGGTGGGAACGAAATCGAACCGCAGCGCCATCGGCGCCACGGTCGTCGCCAGCTACGGCGGGAAGAAGCAGGCGCAAGCGGTGCAAGCGCAGTCGTCATATCTTTCGGTGCATGACCGGCGTCTGCACTTTGGATTGGGTCCGGCCGATACAGCGGACCTGGAGATTTGCTGGCCCAACGGGGCGCGCGAAAGCATCGCGAAGGTCGCTGCCGATCAAGTGATAACCATCAAGGAAGGCGCCGGCGTAATAAAGCGCGAAAATTTCAGGTAGCCGTCGCGTACCCCACTGCACCACGCCGGTGACATAATATGTGTCTTATGGCCATGAAAGTGACTACCAGCCGCCCTGCCCTTGGGATTGCGGTGCTCGGTTTCTTCGCCGCCGCGGCTCAGTTGCCAGCGCTAGATAATGGTCTGGCGCGCACCCCGCCCATGGGTTGGAACAGTTGGAATAAGTTCGCCTGCAACGTGAGCGAAGACCTGATCAAGCAGGTGGCCGACGCCATGGTTTCGAGCGGTATGAAGGACGCCGCCTACCAGTACATCGTGATCGACGATTGCTGGCAGGTATCCCGGGATGCCAAGGGAAATATCATCGCGGATGCCAAACACTTCCCCTCCGGCATCAAGTCGCTGGCGGATTACGTGCACGCCAAAGGCCTGAAGTTCGGCATCTATTCCGACGCCGGCACCGGAACCTGCCAGAATCGTCCCGGCGGCCGTGGCTATGAATTCCAGGACGCGCGGCAATACGCCGAGTGGGGTGTCGATTACCTGAAATACGATTGGTGCAATCACAGCACCCAGGATTCAGCAGCGTCGTACTCCATCATGCGCGACGCGTTGAAGAAATCCGGCCGCCCCATCGTGTTCAGCCTTTGCGAATGGGGTTCCACGAAGCCGTGGCTGTGGGCGAAGGATGTCGGCAATCTATGGCGCAGCACCGGCGACATCATCGACAAATGGGAAGGTTCCGCGAAGTGGGGCGGCCTCGGCGTGGTGCAGATTCTGGATCTGCAGGATGGCCTGCAATCGTACGCCGGACCGGGCCACTGGAACGATCCCGACATGCTGGAGGTCGGTAACGGCGGCATGAGCAACACCGAATATCGCGCGCACTTCAGCATGTGGTGCCTGCTGGCCGCGCCGCTCATGGCAGGCAACGACCTCCGCAGTATGACCCCCGAGATTCACGATATCCTCACCAATAAGGAAGTGATCGCCATCGATCAGGACCCGGCCGGCATCGAGGGCCATCGCGCAAGGAGCAACAACGGCCTGGAAGTCTGGACCAAGGAACTGCAGGATGGCAGCCGCGCGGTCGCCCTGCTGAACCGTACTTCCGCCGAGGCCAAGATCACCGTGGAGTGGCCCGATATCGGCTATCCCATGCACGTTTCCGCCAAAGTTCACGATCTATGGGAGAAGAAGGACCTCGGCGAGATGACGGGTAAGTTCACCGCGACCGTGCCCAGCCACGGCGTGGTAATGGTAACCGTTAAGCCGTAAGGAGCGCCGTGAACGCGCCGGCCGATCTGCGGTTCGCTTGGCGGACGTGGCGGAAACACCCGATTCCGCCGCTCACCGCCGTGCTGACGCTGGCTCTGGGAGTAGGCGCGAACACCGCCATCTTCAGCGTGATTCACGCGGTGATGCTGAAGCCGCTGCCCTATCCCCAGCCGGACCGCCTTACGCAAATCTGGTCGGTCGATCTGGACCCCCATTCGGATTTGGGCGCCATGTCGCATCGCGACAAGCAACTCCTGAACACCAAGGAACTTGACCGTTTGCGCGAGTTGAGCCGCTCGTTCCAGGACGTCGGCTACTACTTCCCGTGGATGAGCAATGCCAGCGCGCCAGGGCAAGCGGAGCGCGTTCCGGCCGCGGTCGTTTCGCATGGCGTCTTCACCACTCTAGGGGTGAAGCCAGTTCTAGGCCGGGCCTTCACCGCCGAAGACATGGTCGCCGGCCAGAATCACCTTGTCATCCTCAGCGATGCGTTCTGGCGGCGCCGTTTTCACGCCGATTCCGGAATCGTGGGCAAAACCCTCACGGTGGATGGATTCCCCTCCACCGTGGTGGGTGTGATGGCGGCCGGTTTCCGTTTGATCGCGCCATCCATCAACGAGCAGCCGGATCTGCTGCAGCCGGTTTCGCTGGTTATCGGCGGCCACCTTCGCCCTGAGGCGGCATTCGCCTTCGGGCGGTTGCGGCCGGACATTAGTCTCTCCGCGGCACGCGCCGAAATGGGAGCGCTGGCACGCCAGTTGCCGCCGCACGCTTCCGGTCCGCCCGGCAAACAGGGCCCGCGCGGCATCAACCTGGTTCCGATGGATGACGAAGTGGCCAGCGGTATCCGGCCCGCGCTCCTGATCCTGTTCGCCGCCGCGGGCTGCGTGCTGCTGATCGCATGTGGCAACATCGCCAGCCTGATGCTGGCGGAGACCGCCGCGCGCGAACCGGAGCTGGCCCTGCGCACGGCCCTGGGCGCGCGCCGCGGCCGGCTGGCCGGGCAGCTTCTCACCGAATCGATGGCGCTCTCCACAGCGGGTACGGCGCTGGGGCTGCTGCTCTCGGTTTGGGCCGTGCGGACCATCGTGCACCTCTATCCCGAACGCATTCCGCGCCTGGAGTCGCTCGCTCCCGAACCGGCCGTGTTCGCCTTCACCGCTCTGCTCGCGATCGTCACGGCCCTGCTGTGCGGAGGTCTGCCCGCCTTGCGGTATTCACGCACGGATCTGCAGCAAGTGTTGAAGGGGTCTTCCGCGGGAAGCCCGCGCATCTGATGCTCGACCAAAAAGCCTACGCCGGACCCGCGGAGCAGGCCGCCTTCGCCCAGCGCCTGATGGAGCGCCTGGCCATGCTGCCGGGCGTCGAAGCCACCGGCGCCACCAATTCCCTTCCCCTGGAGTTCAATTTCCTGATGGGCGTCACTATGGGCATTGAAGGTCACCCGGAGCTAGGCGACGAAACCGAAGCCGATTGCCGCTCCGTTACGCCGGGTTTCCTCGAAACCATGGGCATTCCTCTGGCGGCCGGTCGATACCTGCGGGCCGCCGACTCCGCCGTGGGCGGCGGCGTCATGGTGAATCAGGCTTTCGTCCGGCGTTATTTTGCCGGCGTCAATCCCATCGGGCGGCACTTGTCTTTGGGCAAGGAGCCGCGCGCGATCGTGGGTGTGATCCCGGACATCAAGGACCTCAAGCTCAATCGCCAGACGGTCGCCGCGGTTTATGTTCCCTTTGACCGCCAGCCCACCCAGTTCTTGGACCTGGCCATGCGCACCACCGCCGATCCCAAGTTCCTGGTGAACGCGGTGCGTGCCGAACTCCGCGCCCTTGACCCGAATCAGCCGCTCGGGAAAGTAACCACCATGGAAGATGTACTGCACAAGGCAGTGGCCAAGCCGCGCTGGTACGCCGTTCTGGTCGGATCTTTCGCGGTACTGGCGCTGCTGCTGGCCGCGGTGGGGATTTACGGCGCGGCGGCTTATGCGGTCGCGCAGCGCACGCATGAAATCTGCATTCGCATGGCGATCGGGGCCGAACCGCGAGACGTTTTGCGGATGGTGCTGCGCCGCGGGATGACGCCGTGCTTAGCCGGGGTAGTAATCGGGATGCCGCTGGCCGCCGCGGCGAGCAAGGTGCTGGTGAGCTTTCTCTATGGAGTCACGCCACTGGATTGGACCACTTATGGCGCCGTGGCGCTGGTGGTTCCGGCAGTGGCATTTGCCGCTGCGTATGTGCCGGCGCGTCGCGCGACAAGAATCGATCCCATCGCAGCCCTCCGGTGCGAGTAGTTATTGCTTGGAACGTGGCGGCACGTAGTCGGGCGGCAGGGCCGCGCCTTCCCCGAAGAAATAATCGTCCATTTGCTTCAGCAGGAATTCCTGCGCCTCGCGGGTCCCCAGGTTGAGCCGGTATTCGTTCATGATCATCTTCATGTGCTCAACCCACATTTTCCAGGCTTCCTTCGACACGTTTTCGTAGATCTTCTGGCCCAGCGGATGTCCCTCGAAGGGGATTTCGTCCATCCCCTCCATCTCCCGCTGAAACTTCACGCAGAATACCTTGTGCGCGCCTGCCGGTATCTCCGCACTGACCGGGTTCACCGGCCCACCGCCGCATCCCATTGCTATATCCCTCGTTATTCAGGATACTACGCCGGGCGGTCTCGATCGTCCTTTTCCGGCGAGCTGCGCGATTTGCCCCACGAGACGTCGTCGCGCGCCTGGGTCTGGTAACCCAACCCATCCGATGATCGCTGAAAAGAAAAGCTTTATATTTTGGATATTCAGATGCACAACGCCCCGACACCTGCGGAGATAGTTTGGGTAATTTCACGCGCTGCCTTCGCGGCAAGGAGGTGTCCCCTGAGACCACGCCGGTTGTTCAAGACTATTGTTCCAGCCAGCATTCTGAGCATTCCTCTCCTGCTTGCCACCATCAGCACCAGGAGCTATGCGATCCCGGCCTTCTCGCGGCAGTACGGCACCTCGTGCACGACCTGCCACCTGGATTTCCCGAAGCTGAACGACTTCGGAAAGGCATTTAAGGATGCGGGATTCAAATTCCCGAAAGACGACGAGAGCTTCGTCAAGACACCACCCGTGATGTTGGGAGCGCCTGCGCAGAAGGATGTGTGGCCGCACAGCGTCTGGCCAGGGACCATTCCGGGCATGCCGCAGATCGGGCTGCGCATGAACAACTTCTTCCAGTACACCAGTTCCAACGTCAGCCGCTTCAATGCGCTGGCCGTGCCGGGGACAACCCCGCAGGTGGTTCCCACAACAGACTTCGAGACCGGGTATTTCAGCATTTTCATGGCGGGGAACTTCGGCGGCGATATCGCGTTCTGGGTGGATGACGATATCAGCGTATCCGGAGACAACAGTGCCGGAGAGTTGGGCGACGGTTACCTGAAATTCGTGAATATCGGGCGCCTTTTGAAACTGCCCACCGATTCGTTCACGGTTCGCGCGGGCCAGTTCGAGTTGGATCTGCCATTCACCCAGGCGCGCAGTATCAATATCAGCCCGTACGATATCTACACCGAAAGCAATGTCGGAGCCATCAATTCCATGGTGGCGCTACAGCAGAATGTAGCGAACCAGTTCACGTTTGCGAATTCCGCCAAGGGCGTTGAGTTCAGCGGGGGCCACAATTATGGCGGCTATCACTATTCGGTAGCGATTATCGATCAAAACACGAGCAACATAGACCAGGCGTCCAATAATAGCCCGTACGTGCCGTCGGCGACCGGTGGCAGCAACGGCGGCGTCGGCTTTGCCTCGGACTCCAGCTTTAAGAATATTTATGCGCGCTTCGCGTACCGCTTCAACCTGGAGCGGGACAGCGAGAGCCGTCACTCCGTGCAAGCCGCGGGACAGACCGGGCCGCACGATCACACCTATCTCAACCTCGGCACGTTCTACCTTTACGGGAAATCGCAGCAGGGTGTCTGGGGCCAGGATGCCAGCGGAAATCCCAGCTTGCTTTATGCACGGGAGCCGTACTACCGCACCGGCGGCGACTTCAGCTTCAACTACCGCACGTTCAACCTGTTTGGCCTATATATGTTCGCGCGCGACAACAACCTGCTGCCGGTCGATTCGACCGGTGCGCTGATCCCGCTGCCTTTGGGGTCCACCACCGCCGTGCCCGCCGGGTTCATCCAAAGCATACCGGCTAAATTCAACGGCGGCTTCCTCGAAGCCGACTACCTGGTCCTGCCTTGGATTATGGCGATCGGCCGCTGGGATGGGGTCAACTCGAGCGCCGACCGCATCAACGGACTGGCCCTCGCAGGCGGCACCGCGTACTTCGGACCGTTGAATTCCACGCGCAATCGTATTACGCCGGGCATTCAGTTTCTGATCCGCCCGAACATCAAAGCTTCCTTCGAATACCAGTACCGCCCCAAGCAGGTGGTGCAGGTGGCTACCGATCCTTCGACCGGGCTGCAGGAGGCGATCAATCCGTTCCGGGTGAATACAGCCGTCATGGCTCTGGAATTCGTTTACTAAAAGGAAACTCTCAAATGAAAAAACTCACAGTCGTTCTATTCGCAGCCTGTGTATGCGCCTCCGCGGCGAACATCACAGGCAAAGTCGCCGCCGGCAAAGGACCGTCGGTAGTGTACGTGGATGCGATTGCCGGCAAGACCTTCCCGGCGCCCACCAAGTCATACGTGATGGACCAGAAGCAGTTGCTGTTCGCCCCGCACATCCTGGCCGTGCAGGCCGGCACTACGGTGGAATTTTTGAACAGCGATAAAGTGGCGCACAACATCTTCTGGCCTTCCGTCAGCGGCAACAAGAAGCTGACCCACAACATGGGCACGTGGCCTTCGGGCGAAAAGCGCGCCTGGAAGTTCGACGCGCCCGGCATCGTGCCGCTGCTGTGCAATGTACACCCGGAGATGTCTGGCTTCATCGTAGTGGCTCCCACCCCGTACTTCGCCGAAACGGATGCCGAAGGCAACTTCAAAATCGCCGATGTGCCCGCGGGCAGCTACACGGTGATTGCTTGGCACGAAGGCTCCAAGACGCAGTCCAAGCCCGTCACCGTCGGCGGCGACGTAAGCGTGGAATTCACCCTCTCGAAATAAGCCGTGCATGCTGACGCGTTTCCGCGACAAAAAAGTCGACCGCGCCTGGCTGAACAGTAACTTTCCGTGCATGATGGCGTGCCCGGCCGGCACCAACGCCGGCCGCTACGTCTCCCTCATCGCGGAAGGCCGGTTCGAAGAGGCATATCACTATGCCCGCGATCCGAACCCCATGGCCAGCATTTGCGGACGCGTCTGCGCACATCCCTGCGAAACGGCCTGCCGCCGCGGAGCCGTCGACAAGCCCATCCAGATTCGTGCCCTCAAACGCCTGCTCACCGAACGCTACGGCCCGGAATCCCGCCGCCCCTTGCGTCTCAAGCGGCAGCGGGCGACCCCTCAGCCTTATCGTGTAGCCGTGGTGGGCAGCGGCCCTGTGGGTCTCTCCGCGGCGCACGACTTGGGCCTGATGGGCTACTCCGTGACCATCTTCGAAGCCGCCCCTGTGGCCGGCGGCATGCTGAAACTGGGCATTCCCGAATACCGCCTGCCGCGCAGCGTCGTCGAGGCACAGGTGCGCGAGATCCTGGAGGCCGGCGATATTACGCTGAAGCTCAATACCGCCGCGGGCCGCGATTTTACAATCGGCGAACTGCGGCGCCAGGGTTTCGACGCCGTAGTCATTGCCGTAGGCGCGCATCGCAGCCGCGACCTCTCCATTCCGGGCGTGGATCTCGATGGCGTTCACAAGGCCGTCGACTTTCTGCTCAACGCCAACCTGGGTTATCGCTTCACAATCGGCAAGAAGGTGGTGGTGATCGGCGGCGGCAACGTAGCCATGGATGTGGCCCGCTCGGCGGCCCGCGAAGTGCTCCGGCAGCACGCCGGAGCCGCCGACGAGGCTGTCCCGAGCGACGAGAACATAGCCGCCGTAGCCACGCACGAAATGGTGGATGTTTCGCTCTCCGCGCTGCGCCTGGGCGCGCAGGAGGTCAGCATCGTCTGCCTGGAAAAGCGCAAAGAGATGCCCGCAGCCCTGGAAGAGATCGAGGAGGCCGAAACCGAGGGCATCCACCTGCACGATGGCCGGGGTCCGCATCGCGTTCTGGGGCGCGACGGCAAGGTCACCGGCCTTGAAACATTGAAGACCAAATACGTCTTCGACGCTAACGGCCGCTTCAACCCGGCTTTTGAGGAAAACAGCGCATCCGTGATCGAGTGCGACACCGTGATTCTGGCCATCGGACAAGCGCCGAATCTGGATTTTCTAAAGCCCGACGATGGCATAACGGTATCGCCGCGCGGCCTCGTCGTGGCCGATCGCGAAACCCTGATGACCTCCGCCGCGGGCGTCTTTGCGGGCGGCGATTGCGTGTTCGGCCCGCGCCTCATCATCGACAGCGTCGGAGACGGAAAACGCATCGCCATCGCCATCGATGAGTACCTGACGGGCCGCAAACATCCCGATCCGGAGATCGTGGTGGAAGTGCTGGATCACCACCGGATGTTCGCCGACTACATGAGCCTTTCACGCCAGCCGGTGCCCATGCTGCCGCTGGAGCGGCGCACCGGCGTTACGGAGGTGGAAGTCGGCTTCGACGAACAATCCGCTATGGCCGAGGCGCGCCGTTGCCTGCGCTGCTGGGTCAACACCGTATTTGAAGGCAATGAACCGGACGGGTCGCAGTGCATCTTGTGCGGCGGCTGCGCCGATGTCTGCCCCGAGGAGTGCCTGCGCCTCGCGCCCCTGGAGCAGATCGACTTTCCGCCGGACGTGCTCGACCAGATCCGCCAGAACGAACCGCTTTACCGCGTGGAATTGGACGACGTGGCCGCCGAAGAACTGGGCGTGATCACCGGTACGGCCATGCTCAAGGATGAGACGCGCTGCATCCGCTGCGGCCTGTGCGCGGAGCGCTGCCCGGTCAACGTGATCACCATGGAGGCGTACAGCATCGGCGCCGCAGCGCGCTGAGGAGAAACGACATGCCAGAAAAAGACAATCCACAACCCACCCGGCGCGACGCTTTTATCAAGCTGGGCGTAGGCTCGGTGGCGGCGGCGTGCGCCGGCGCGGCGGTATTCGGCTACTCGTACCTGTCGCCCAATATCCTTTACGAGCCATCGCCCATCGCCAACGCCGGCAAGCCGGAACGGTACCCGCGCGGCTCCGTCACGCAGGATCTGCAGACCGGCATCTACATCATCCACGGACCGGAGGGTTTTTACGCGCTGTCGGCCATTTGTACGCATCTGGGCTGCCTGACTGTGTGGAACGCGGATCGGGGCATTATCGCCTGCCCCTGCCACGGCAGCAAGTTTAACGACCTGGGAGCCAAGCTGGAAGGTCCCGCCCCGCGCGGCCTTCCCTGGCTGAAAGTCTGGCTGAGCGACGAAGGCGATCTTCTGGTGGACCGCGCGACGGTGATTCCACAAAAGCAGTACTTGAGGACGTAAATGACCATCCAGGATTTGCGCGATACGCGCGTGTGGCGTTCGGTCTTTCGCGGCGGCGGCGGCGCAACCAATCTGCGCCGGTCGATGGCCATCCAACAGAACGTCTTTCTGCATCTCGCTTCCGTGAAAGCCCGCAAGCGCGCGCTGCAGTTCAGCGTCACCTGGTACCTGGGAACCCTAAGCTTCGGCACTTTCCTGATCCTGATCGTGACCGGCATCCTGCTGATGCTCTACTATCACCCGTCCGTGCCGCAGGCTTACGCGGATATGAAGGATCTGCAGTTCGTGGTTTCGGCCGGCGTCTTCCTGCGCAACCTGCACCGCTGGTCGGCGCACACCATGGTGTTGCTGGTGTTCGCGCACATGTTCAAGGTTTTCTATCGCGGCGCTTACCGCAAGCCGCGCGAGTTCAACTGGGTCGTCGGCGTGGTCCTGCTGATCGTCACCCTCCTGCTCAGCTACACTGGCTACCTGCTGCCCTGGGACCAGTTGGCCTACTGGGCCATCACGGTGGGATCCAACATCATGTCCGCCGTGCCTGTGCTGGGCCAGAAGATCCGGTTTCTGATGCTGGGCGGCAACACGGTGAACGCCAACGCGCTGCTGCGGTTTTATGTGCTGCACTGCGTGATTCTGCCGCTGACCGCCATTCTGTTCATCGCGGTCCACTTCTGGCGCATCCGCAAAGACGGCGGGCTGTACACCGGCCACAAGGAATCCCGATGAGTGAGCCCAATCCTCCCAAGTTTGCCGCGCAATTCGATTCCGACTCCCGCCGTACGCCCATACGCGTGGCGTTCGTTACGCGCCGCACATCGCCCCAGGTTAAGACCCAGGAAGATTCGCTGGTGATGACGTTTCCCGAAGGCCTGTTCCGGGCGGCCGTGGCGATCGAAATTCTGGCGGTGGTGCTGGTGCTGGTTTCGCTGATCTTCAATGCGCCCCTCGAAGAGCTGGCGGATCCCATGCATACGCCCAATCCGGCTAAGGCGCCCTGGTATTTTCTAGGGCTGCAGGAATTGCTCCATTACTTCCCTCCCTTCGTTGCCGGCGTGCTGATCCCGACCCTGGTGGTGTTGGCGTTGATTGTCATCCCGTACTTCGATATCAACGTGGAATCGGAAGGCGTATGGCTGCGCAATCGGGAACCCAGGCTGCGCTTCTTCGTTGCGGTGCTGGCTGTGCTCACGGCCGTCATGCTGACGTTCCACGTCTATGCGGTGCTGATCCCTTCTCTGCTGATTGGCGCGCTGATGCTTCTGGCGGCCCGCAGTTCGCCCGAGTCGCCGTCTCATTTCCGGCGATGGCTGGTTTCCAAGCCGCTTTCCTACTGGATCATGACCTGGTTCCTGGTGCAGGCCGGCATTCTGACGGTGATCGGGACGTTCTTCCGCGGCGCGGGCTGGTCGTGGGTCTGGCCCTGGAGGAGTTAAAGCATGCGACAGAGAATTCAAGGCCTGTGGCAATTCTTCTTCGGCGATAGTGCGCGCGCCTTTGGATCGTTGAGCGTAGTCCTGCTGATTTGCCTGGCTATCGCCCCGGCCAAGGACCGCTTTCGCGAATGGACCCGCTATCAGCAGCGATACCTGCACCTGATCCGCGGGCGCGGAGAGGCCGCCACGCTGCAACGCCGCTTCCAGGGCGGATTGCAGCAAGTCTGGATGCCGGAATTAGGCGTCACGGACCGTTGCGGCGCCTGCCACCTAGGTCTGAAAGAGGCTTCGCTGGCGGACGTCGCCACCCAACCGTTCCGGCCCCATCCACCGATTCCGCATTCGCTGACCGAGTTTGGCTGCGTGCTTTGCCACCGCGGGCAGGGCGCCGCCACAGACGTGGAGGAAGCCCACCGCAGCACGCTGGCGTGGGAACAGCCCATCTTGCCCGCGCGCTATCTGGAATCGTCCTGCGGTCAGTGCCACCAGAACGAACTCACCGGCACGCCGCAGTTGAACCTGGGGCGTAAGCTGCTGGCGCGTTACGGCTGCGTATCGTGCCATGTCCTGAAAACGCCGGAAGGGCGGCGGCTCGCGTCCACCACCGACGCCCCCAGCCTGGAACACATTGCGGAAAAGACCAGCCGCGAATGGACCTTCGCATGGCTCAAGAATCCCCAGGCATACGCGGTTACGGCCGTGATGCCTAATTTCCAGTTTTCCGACGAGGATGCGCGGGATATCTCCGCTTTTCTAATGTCGCAAAGTAGTCCCTACCTGCCGACCGGCTTCGTGAGCCCGCCCGGCGCGGCCAGCGATGCGGCGGCCGGCGCCAGCGTGTACGGCGAATCGTTCTGCGCCTCCTGCCACGCCACGGTAAATGCCGCTGGCATGGTGGTGGGCGGCGATGTGGGACCGGAATTGACGCGCATCGGCTCCAAAGTGAAGCCGGAGTGGCTGGCGGAGTGGTTGCGGAATCCCAAGACCTACGATCCGGAAACCGCCATGCCACACTACCGCCTCGACCAGAAGCTGCTCGGCCCGCTGCGCGGATTCCTGGAGGCCAAGACCGACTCCGATTTCCTGGCCAACGTGCACCTGGAACCTGCCACGCCGCAACAGATCGCGCACGGCCGGACACTGGTGACGGAGCGCGGCTGCGCGTCCTGCCACGAAGTCAACGGCATCAAGAAGCCCGACAACTTCGCGCCGGAGCTGAGCGTGGTAGGCAGCGAGTCACTGGCCAAGATCGTCTTCGCGCCCGACGTCCCCCACACGCTGCCCGATTATCTGCAGGCCAAGATCCGGCAGCCGCACACCTTCCCAGGCTCCAAAATGCCGCAGTACACGTTCACGCAGCCGCAGGTGGATGCCCTGGTCACCGCTTTACTGGCACAGACGGAGCGTGCGCGCACTTTACCGGCCGCCCTGCGCGTGGCAGGCAAGCGGGAATCCGATTACCGGCCCGCCGGCAAAGCCGGAAAGTTGATGAGCGACTTGAACTGCTTCAGTTGCCACGCTATTAACGGTCGCGGCGGCGACATGGCCCCGGACTTGACCTGGGAAGGAAGTTCCGTCCAACGCCGTTGGCTGGTCGCCTTCATGAAGAATCCCAATACGCTGCGGCCAACTCTGATCCGCCGTATGCCGCGCTTTAACGTGACCGACGCGGAGGCCGGGACCATCGCCGATTACCTGCTGACCGTATACCAGACACCGGACTTCGATCTCGATTCGCTGGACGCCTCCAGCTTCAGTGCCGGTGACGCTGAAACGGGCCGGCAGTTATTTTATTCGAAGTATGCCTGCCAGTCTTGCCATATCATCGATCCGAAGAATGACAAAGGCTACGTGGGCCCAACCCTGACCCAGGTGGGCACGCGGCTGAACGCGGCGTGGATATTCCATTGGTTGAAAAATCCGCAAGCTCTGCGTCCTGGCACTATGGAGCCGAACCGGAACATGAGCGATGCGGACGCGCGGGCGCTGACCGCGTTCCTGATGAAGCAAAACCAGGAGGTGGCCCGGAAATGACGCGCCTCGGATGTACTGCACTGGCACTGACACTGGCACTGCTGGCGGGCTGCACCCGTTCGGCCAAGGCACCCGCGGCGGCAGCCAAAGGCTTCGGATCCGCGATCACCGAGGTCGGTGGAAGCAAGCAAGTGGCCGGCATCGGAGCCACTCTGGACCAGCTGGTTGTGGTGCAGGTGAATGACGCGCAGGGAAGTCCGGTGGCGGGAGCGCTGGTGGAGATCCATACGGGCGGCGGCGCCATCGCCGCACCGGATATGGGACTCACGGGCGCCGATGGCCAGTTGAGTACGACGGTCACTCTTGGCGGCGGCGCTGGACATTACCAGATCGCGGCCGTCACGCGTGACAAATCCGGCAAGGCCGCCGAACTGCGCTTGGACGAGATCGCTCTGGGATACCAACAGCAGCAAGGACGCGTATTGAACGACCAATACTGCGCGCGATGCCACGATCCGGAATCCACTCCCGAGCGGGTGTCGAATCATGACAATCTGACGGCCAAGCCGCACGCCTTCACGGATGGGGCCGCGCTCAACCCGATGAGCGATGCGGATCTGGCTTCTATCGTCGGTCACGGCGGCCCGGCTTTGAACAAGTCGCCGGAGATGCCGCCTTACGGTTGTACTCTCAGCAAGGCTGACGTGGAAGCGCTCATCGCGTATATACGCGCCGTCGCCGATCCCCCCTATCGCTTGAAGGGGCTGACCTATGCCAAGAATTGAGCTTTCCTGCTGGCTTACCGGCCTTTTGCTGACCATTCCGGTCTGTGCGCAGGTAGTGGCGCCGCCCGAAATCCGCGATCCGGCGCTGCGGGAATTGCAGGAGAAACACTTTGCGGAACTGAAGGCCGCCGCGGTGGCCATTAATTCCCACCAGTTCCCGTATCGTTTCTATTTCAGCCGCACACTGGACCTGGAAGAAGAGCAGCAGAAGCGGCACGATCAGCGATCCATTCAGTTCGCCAAGTACGGACATCAGACCGTGGTGCAGATTGTGGGCAACTACTACGCTTCGTATTCAGCGGAGTTGATCAATCGGGAAGAGCGCGCGCACCGCACCTTCACGGACGTGATGTTTCCCATGCTGCAGGCGGAAGTGCCGCCGTTACGCGACGTGGCGGACATTCAGGGATTCGCGATGGAGATTTCGCATCACGTGCGCAAGAAGATGCTGGGCGTCAGCACCGAGCGCATGGAAAACGTGGTCTTGGTCATCCCGAAGGAGGCCGCTTTACGCCTGGTGACCGCCTCGGACGAGGCCGGCCGCGAAGCCGCGCTGGAGCAGGCATCTTTATTTGTCAACGGCGAGGCGATCGGTCTTTGGACCGGCCGCGGCGCAGACCCGGTTCCAGCGCCGGAGAAGTCCGCAATCCCATCTCCGCTGCCTACTACTCCTCCTCCAGCCGTAGCCGCGGCCCCGCCGGCGCTCATCGTCCCGGCGCCGGAACCCACGCCGGATGCGTTGAAGGCTCTACAGACCGCGTACCAGGACGTGCTGGACAAGATGGTTCGGGAACTGGACCAGACCGCGCATTTCGTCAGCTACGCGCCGCCGGTGTTCGTCAGCTTTCACAAAGGCATCTACCTACAACTTTCGCTCACCACGACGCTCCAGTCGGCCGAACCGGCGACCCGCTACCGGGCGGCCGCCGTTGCATTTGACGAGCACGTCGCGCACCTGATCCGGCCCGTGCTGGCCTGCTTCAAGGACGCGCCGAAGTTTGCGGGGATCGACTTCAGCACCACGGTCAAGCCAGCCGGCTTGGCCGTGGAGTACATCTTCGACACCCCCAATCTGCGCTGTTACGAGCAATACGACTGCGCCGGCCAGCAACTGATCAACTCGGGCTATATCCTCATCAACGGCGAGCGTGTGAATCTGGATCTGCAGGTCTCCGAGCGCTAGAATTCCAGGTCCTCGCGTTTGGTCACGTGCTTCTCCAGTTCCTTGCGGTCGAGGAAATACGTGGGCTTGGCGCGGCTCTGGCTGAACAGCTTTTCCGCCTGATCGTCGAAGTGCGGCGAATCCGGGTGGTCGCTCTCGCCCATCGGGATCACCATATACGACTGCGGCGGCTTGGTCAGAATCACGATCTGCGTGGACGTTTGTCCGCCCTCACCGATCATCTCCTTGCCGGATTTCCCGAAGCTGACGGCGCGCGGCGTGGCCATGCCGGCGTCGCGCAGCGTGCCGCCGCTCACGGGCCACGAGCGTTGCGCGCCCTGGCGGCCCACGCGGAACAGCGTCCCGAAAGTGGCTTCCTCTGGGAATTCGGACTTCAGCCGCGCTTCGGCCTTGGCCAGCGCCGCACGGATCTCGTCATCCGAAAGCTCTGCCGGCAGTTCTACGGCTTTCGGATGCCCGCCTTCAAGTGACATCTTGAATAGATAGAACCCCAGCGCGGGCCGCGAATCGGCGTCGCTGCGCCGGTCCCAGGACGTCAGCATTTTCGCGAATGCGCTATCGGGCGCGGCTTTGCGGAGGCGCGCCTGCCATAACTCCGCGCGCCATACTTGCGGCGAAAAGGCGATGCGCATGGCCTGCTCGGCGGTCACATCGCGTGCCGCATCGAGGAGATCCAGGGCCATGGCCGCGCGCTGATGCGCCGGCGTGCGCTGGTCATTGTAGAGATACGGATGCGCCGCGAAAATCTCCGGCAGCAGGGGTGAGTCTTTCATCATGGCGAACGGCGATACGTTGCAGTTCTGCATGTATCCCTGCGGCGGGTTCGTGATCTGCACCAGATCCTCGAACGGATGCATCCCCTGCCATTCACACGAGCCACTGGCGCCGGGCAGCGGCTTCGAAATATCGCAACCGTTGGGCCGCACGGGCACGCGCCCGTTCCGCACATAATAGATGTCGCCGTCCACGGTCCCTACCATGATGTTCTGCGCCATGAATTGCAACATTCCGAGCGCCTTCTTCATTTCCGCCAGATTATGCGCGGTCACCATGCCCCAGCTTTCATCCATCAGCCGCACTTCGTCCGCATAGGGAATGGCAATCGAGTAAGACTTGCCGTTCTTGTGAGCGACGATCGGTCCGTGCAGCGTGGATTCGATGGTCACGTCTTTCCAGTCGATGCGATCTCCCACCTTCACGCCGATCTTTTCATGTCGCACTTCGAGCGGCCGCCACTCGTCGCGGAACTTGTACTTGCCGTCCCGCACTTCTTCTTCGTAGACATCCGACGTGTCCGGACCGCCCGTGGTCATGGCGATGGAAGCATAGCGGCTGTGGCCCAGCACCGGAAATGGCAGGCCCAGGATGCTGGCGCCCGAAAACTCCATTTCGCCGCCGTAAATCCGCATTTCGTAGAAGCGGAACGGACCGTACCAGCTCAGGTGCGGATCGATCACGGCGATGGGAGCGTGCATGGCGGTGCGCGACGGCGCCAGCAGCATTTCATTCGAACCGTGATAAGCAACGGGGTCCGGCTGGATGCCCGCACGAATCAGTTTGCCGCCGGCCTCGCCCTCCGGCCATCCCCAGATGATGTAGCGGCCGAGCGCGACGCACTGCCATGGTTCCAGCTTCGGCGCCCAGGCGGGCACCTGCTCGGGATGCTCTTTCATGAACTGACGGACACCCGCCTGAAAGGCTTCGATGATCTGGCGGCTGCGCGGGCTAAGTTCCTTATAGCGCTGCTCGGATACCAGGCGATGACGCCAGACGCGCTGCCGCCAATCGTCGCGGAAGAACTCCGGGCCAAAAGCTTCCGCCATGCTGCCCTCGGCGCGCCGGTAATTCTTCAGCATCTCTTCCAGACGATCCTCGGCTTGTGCATAGCCCGAGCCGAACGCCGCGCCCGCTGCATCCGCGGCGAATATGTGCGGCACGCCGTATTCGTCGCGCAGGACAGTGACTGGTTCGGCGTACGCCAGGGGAATTAGAACGAGAAACAGACAGAGTTTCTTCATAAGGGTGGGACCGGCTCTCATTCTATCGCGCGGACGGCAACCGGAGCATGCGGCCGATCACCAGCAGCAGCAGACCTCCCGCGCCAAAAATGGCCGCCGCCATCGCTGCGTCCGACGCGGTCAGGAATTGGCGGATCGGCAACTCGCTCGTGACCACGAACTCTTTGGGGTTCGCAGGATTCACTCTGACGTTCAGCGTGGAACCGCGGCCGTGGTGCGCGGCCCAGTCGGCGATGGCCTCGCGCATCTGCCAGGAGTGATCGCTGGTCGTGTACAGGTTGCTTTCGTAGCGACGGAAGCCGGCGTCGTATTCCAAGCGGCAGCGTAGCGAGAAGGCTGTGCCTCCACCATTTCTGCGAAACGAGTGATAGGTGTCCAATTGGCATTTCTCGACATACGCGGTGGTCTCGATCCACCGGGAACCCACCAAGTGCGCGCGGTAAGCCCGCCAACCCGCTGTCAGAATCATCACGATGGCGCAGGCCAGCGTGAAGTACGCGACCAAAAGGAGGATGCCCCCGATACCGGCTTTACGGGATTGGACGCTGGCGGCCATGATTACCCCCGGCGTGGACGCACGTAGTGAAACCGGATGAGATAGATATTGTCACCTTTGCCGTGCTTCGCGACTTTGAGGAGGTCGAGCACGCCCAGAAATCCCGATTCGCGCGCCAGTTCCGGCGTGATATCCGGAAAGCCGATCGGCTCGATCGAGTCTACTTCGATCTCACCCTCTTCCATCCGGTATCGCTTGCCCACAGTGACGTGGGGGCGAGTCCATATGCGGACACTGCAAGTGATTTCTCCCCGCCGGACGCCGTCCCGGAGCCGTTTACTGAAGGTCATGCGTGGTCAAATCTCCATAAGTTGGTTCAGTTCCGGAGTTGTTACGCACCGGTCGAGGAAACTGAACTGGCCTGTGTGCTGCACCTCGCGCGCCGCGTCGATGAGACCGGTCATGGCTGCGCGATAAAGCGATGTGGCCAGACTGATGCGCCGGACTCCCGCCGCGACGAGTTCGTTCACCGTGAATGACTTTCCTTTGATTCCCACCATGAAATTGACCGGCTTTGACACCGCCTCACATACTGCACGCACGGCAGCAAGGTCGGGCAGGCCGGGGGCAAAAAGCACGTCGGCTCCGGCTTCCTCGAAAGCCCGCAGCCGGTGGATGGTGTCGTCCAGGCTGGGAGCGGGGTAAAGGAAATTGTGCGCCCGCGCCGTGAGCACGAACGGGAACGGCAATGCGCGTGCTTCCTGCGCGGCGGCGGCGATCCGTTCGATAGCCAGATTCAAATCGTACAGCGGACTGTCCGGATTGCCCGTCGAATCTTCTATGGTGCAACCGACAAGCCCTGCTTCGCCCGCCAACCGCACGGTTTCCGCCACGGCTTCCGGCGCGTCGCCAAACCCCCTCTCCAGATCGGCTGAGACCGGCAAATCTGTCGCATCGACAATCATGCGCGCATGCGCCAGCGCCTCATCCCGCGTCAGTGCGCCATCCCTCCGGCCCAGCACGGAAGCCGAGGCCGCGCTGGATGTGGCTAATGCCTGGAAGCCAAGTCCGGCGAGCATACGGGCGGACGCGGCGTCCCAGGGGTTCGGGATTACGAATGCTCCTGGGCCATCGTGCAGTGCGCGGAAGAGACGCGCCTTTTCTTTCTGCGTGACGCTCATGGAAATACGTGTCAGTCTTATCTGGGATGCTCACGGTCGAGCATGCTAACAACACTATCACGCCCTATAGCGGTCCGCCACGAAGTGAACTACCGTATTCATCATGAGGAGCATTGTTGGCGGCTGCCTGCTTGCCGCGCTGGCCACCGCTGCCGCCTGGTCCGCCGGCGATCCGGCCACTCTCAAAATCAACTGGGATAAGGTGACGTCCGAATCGCGCACCACGCCCACGCTGCAGGTGGTTGTCAACCCGCCGCTGCGCCGCGGATCGGCGATCCACGACCGCGTTTTCGCGGAGCTGAAGCGTTTGGGCGCCGATTACGTGCGCTACGTTCCCTGGCTGCCGTATCCCAAGCTGGCTGTCGCCGAATTGCGCCCTCCGGATGACACGCACACCTACTGGGATTTTTCACTCATCGATCCCATGACCGTGGACTTCCTGAATGCCACGGCCGGCCACTCCGTAATCTTGAACTTCAGCACGATACCTGCGTGGATGTTCCGCACACTCGAACCCGTGACCTTTCCGGACGATCCCGACCAGGTCTTCTGGGATTACACCAGGGGCACCGAACTTCGCGACCCCTCCCTGCGCGAACTGGGCGACTACTATGCGCGCCTGGTAAGCTGGTACACGCTCGGCGGTTTCACCGACGAACTCGGCCGCAAGCATGCATCCGGCCACCACTTCCCTATCGACTACTGGGAGGTCCTCAACGAAGTCGATTTCGAACACAACATGACGCCGGAGCAGTATACGCAACGCTACGACGCAGTGGTTACCGCCATACGCAAAGTAGCGCCGCAGATGAAATTCGTGGGACTGGCGCTGGCTGAGCCGAGCCAGAATCCGCGGATGTTCGAATACTTCCTCAATCCCAAGAATCATCAGCCAGGCATCCCGCTGGATATGATCTCGTATCACTTCTACGCCACTCCCGCCGCCGATGAAACTCCGGACGTCCAACAGCACACCTTCTTCATGCAGGCGGACCGGTTCCTGGCGGTCGCGCGCTATATCGAAGAGATCCGCCGGCGCCTCTCGCCCGCCACGCGCACGACCGTCAACGAAATTGGCGCCATACTGGCGAGCGATCCGGGCCAGCCGGGCCGTCCGACGGAGCCTATACCGAACTCCTACTGGAACCTGGCAGGCGCGACTTATGCCTACGTGTTCGCCAACCTCGCCGCCCTGGGCGTCGATGTCGCGGGGGAATCGCAACTGGTCGGCTACCCCACCCAGTTTCCCAGCGTCACCATGCTCGATTGGACCACTGGCGCGCCCAATGCGCGCTTCCGCATTCTGGAGCTGCTACACAAACACTTTGGCCCCGGCGACCAGTTGATCGAGACCGCCATCGGCAATCCGAATATCTACGCACAGGCTTTCCGCACGCGCGCGGGCAAGCGCGAAGTGCTGCTGATCTCCAAACGCAACTGGCCCATCACGGTAGCGCTTCCCGGTCCAGGTGCTTGGGAATACGTCGATCAGAACACGGCCGGCGGACCCTTGGCCGCCGCGCCGGCCACCGGCTCGCTGACGCTCAATGGCTTGACTGTAGGCGTCATCACATTGGATTAGCGACTTTTCCCCCACGCGGGGGTTGCCAGCATATGACTGTCCGTACGTGTGCCCTGGCTGCCTGCGCCTGCTTCGTGGTTCCCGCGGCCCATGCGCAAAGTGTCACTCCGCTTTGCGCGCCTAAGATCGTCGCCAACCAGATACTCGTGACGCCCGCGCAAAGGGAAGCCGCCGGCGAGATCGCGCAGCCGCCACTGACCGATCAAACCGACGGCTTCGCGTGGCCGGATACGCCTCTGGGCGTCGTCCGGACCAACAGCGGCTACGCGTTCTTCGGGAGCGATGGCGGGCTGCACTCCCGCCAGATGTGGCAAGGCCGCTGGTATGGAAACAACAAGTACGGCTCCGTCACGCGGACCTTGGGAACGCTCGACAACCCGCTCGGCTCCGCGCCGCCTATCGACGTGACCATCGATCCAAACCCCGATCCCGCCGTGAATCCTTTCTACCAGAGCTACGACTATATGGGCGGCGGACCCGTCTACCGGGTTCCCAATGGCATGCCCGGAGCGGGCAATCTCCTCATGGTCTATCATGCCGAAATCCCGACGGTCACCACCCAGAGTTTTTATGCCGTCTTCGCCTTGGCTGTCTCGGCCGACGAAGGGATGAGTTGGACTGACCTGGGGGAGATCATGCGCGTCAACCAGGGTTACCGGACGGACCTGGACGGGTTTGATGTAGGCGATTCCTCGCTAGTGGTCTCTCCCGATCTCAAATATCTCTATGTGTATTTCCCGGATTGGCGCGCCAACGGCACGACACATTGGGGCACGTCGGTCACTTTGGTCTCCGCCGCCCGCGTGCCGCTTACCGGTCTGCTCCAGGCCGCGTTCGGCGGCCAGCCACATGCCGCCGCGTTTCAGAAATACTACGCCGGTTGGAATCTCGATCAGGGCTTGGGCGGTTACTCGCAGGATTTGAATACTCAGTCGCCTTACGGCGGCACGTTGCAGGTGGCTTTTAACACGGCCTTGAATCGCTATCAGATGATCGTCAATGCCGGCACGATACTTTATTACTCCGAATCCCCCGACGGCCTGAGCTGGTCGCAATTGACGCTGCTCTATAATTTTCAGAATAGTCCGGATCAGCCCAGCGTTTATGTCGCTCCCGTGGGAATGGGTGACGACCCCAACATTCTCGGCTCCCAATTTTACATCTTCTATACCAGTTATCCGAATAACGGCGCCGGTTGGAGCGGCGCCTCCGTCAATCGATTCACGGTATCTTGCCCCTAGCGCATCCGGCGCCCGGCCTGGCGCATCCAAAGATCAATGCCTGAAACTGCGACGCAGCACTTAAAGGTTGAGCATCCGATATTGGATGTGATCCGTAGCCGGTGGAGTCCCGCGATTTACTCTGCCCGGTCCGTTGAGCCGGAGAAGCTCCTCAGTATTCTGGAAGCGGCTCGCTGGGCGCCTTCCAGTTACAACGCGCAACCTTGGAGCTTTCTTGTCGCTACCAAGGACCACCCGGAGGAATTCGCGCGCATGCTGAGTTGCCTGGCGCCGGCGAATGTAGTGTGGGCGCAACATGTGCCGGTGCTGATGATTTCGGTTGCGCGCCGGCATTTCGAACATAACGGCACGCCCAACACGCACGCCTTCCACGATACGGGTATCGCAACAGGATTCTTAATGCTGGAAGCCGCATCGCTCGGGATTCTCGCGCACGGCATGGCGGGATTCGATGCAAATAAGGCGCGCGAAGTATTCTCCATTCCGGAAACCCATGAAGCCGTGGCCGCCATCGCCGTCGGCTATGCGGGCGATGAACAGGGCGCCTCGGAGGAACTGCGCAAACGTAATGCGCACCGGCCGCGGTGGACCCTGGATCACTTCGTATTCGGGCGCCGCTGGGGACAGGTCTCGCCACTTGTAGCCGGCAGGCCTTAGGAGCCAATCGTGGATCTGCAACTGGCCGGCAAACTCGCACTGGTAACCGGCTCGACGGCCGGAATCGGCTTTGCCATCGCCAAGGCGCTGGCTGCGGAAGGCACGCGGGTCGTGGTGAATGGACGCACCGAGGCGCGCGTGGCGGCCGCCTGCGAGTCCATCCGCCGCGAGGTGGCCACGGCGCAACTGGAGAGCTTCGCCGCCGACCTCTCACTCCCGGAGCCCGCCCAAGCCGTCTGCGAGCGCTACCCGAACCTGGACATCCTGGTCAACAATCTGGGCACATACCAGGTTCAGCCGTTCGAACAGATCACCGACGACGCGTGGCGCGCCCTGATCGAAACCAATTTCATGAGCGGCGTGCGGCTGAGCCGTTACTGGCTGCCCAAGATGAAAGCCGCCGGCTGGGGACGCATTATTTTCATCTCCAGCGAGTCAGCGGTGAACATCCCCGTGGAGATGATTCATTATGGCGTGACCAAGACCATGCAG
This sequence comes from Bryobacteraceae bacterium, assembly GCA_049511415.1. Taxonomy (GTDB): domain Bacteria; phylum Acidobacteriota; class Terriglobia; order Bryobacterales; family Bryobacteraceae; genus Bog-159. The sequence continues at coordinate 49,999 of JBEKYC010000049.1, forward strand.
GTAGCCTTGGCACGCGGTTTGGCCGAGACGACGGCCGGCACGGGAGTCACCGTCAACTCGATCCTGGCCGGACCCACGCGATCGGAAGGCGTGGAAGGATTCATTCGATCGATGGCGGATGCCAAAGGCGTGTCCGCCACGGACGTGGAAAAGGAATTCTTCCGCACGGCGCGTCCCAGCTCGATCATCCAACGATTTGCCACGCCGGATGAAGTTGCAGCCCTGACGGTGTTCATCGCCAGCCCCCGATCCTCGGCAACCAACGGGGCCGCCTTGCGCGTGGAGGGCGGCGTAGTCCGTTCGATCCTGTAGACCTACTCGCCGCGGTATTCCAATACCAACAGCGTAATATCGTCCGCCTGCGGCGCGCCTTCGGTGAACGCAGCAATCGCGGCGGCCACTGCATCGCGCAACTCGCGGCTGGATTCCGGCTGGTGCGCCGCAATCACCTGGCGCAGGCGCTGCCTCCCGAAGAACTCGCCCTCGGGATTCTGCGACTCGGTGACTCCGTCGGAATAAAGTAAGATCTTGTCTCCCGCCGTAAGCGCCGCCTGGCGTACCTCAAAATCGGCGGTCTCCATGAGCCCCACCGGCATAGCGGTCGCATCGAGCGATTCGAGAGAGCCATCCCGCCGCACGATAATCGCCGGACAGTGTCCCGCATTGACATAATGCAGGCGCCCGCTGCGCTCCAGCAGGCAATAGAAAACCGTGGCGTACTTCTCGCCCGCCGTGCGCTCGTTCAGAAACGCATTGATGCGCTCCAGGCGCTTGTGCAGCGCGTGATCGCCGTGGGTTACAGCCAAAAACGCGCCTTGCAGCAGGGAGGCCAGCAGCGCCGAACTGACGCCTTTGCCGGAGACGTCCGCCACCACGGCCGTCCAGGCGTTATCGCCGGCCGGAATCACGTCGAAATAATCGCCTCCGACCTGGTGCGAAGCTACGCTGCTGCCACAGGCGCGGAACCAGCCATCGGCGGGCAGACAACGCGGCAATAAGCCTTGCTGGATGCTCCGCGCCACGCCCAGCTCTTCCTCCATCTTCTGTTTGGCGCGCTCTTCATCGAGCAACCGCGCGTTCTCCAGAATGGTGGAAGCTTCGATCGCCAAGGTTTGCAGCAGTTCGCGATTGCCGCCCGCCAGGTCCGCGGCCGCCAGGCGGGAATCCATGTACAGCACGCCGACGGTCTCTTCCGCGGCGGCCAGCACGTTGGTGGCATCGCCGCGGACCTGGCTGATGCGCACCAGGGGCACCGATACCACACTGCGCAGTTCCAGATCCGCCACGCTGCGCCCCGGATGAAACTCGCCCGTGCCTTGCGGATCGAAGTTCATGGAGAGCAGGTTGCGGCGCTGCTCCAGGGCGCGCTTGATGACGCGCCGGGGCACACGCAGGTCGGCATCGGAGAGGGCCGCGCCTTGCCGGTTGCGCGCCACGCGGGTTTCCAGTTCGCTGCCCTTCCGGAGCAGCAAAAAGCCACGCTCGGCGCCGGTCACGGCCAACGCGGCGTCGACCACGGAATTCAGAACTTCCTGCAGGGAGAAGCCGGTTTGCAGCGTGCGGGCGACGTCCAAAATGGCCCGCAGCTTGCCCAGATGCGCGCCGGCGCCAGGAGACCCCACCACCGGGCCGGACTTTTCGTGCGCCCCGAACTGATCGATGAGCCGGCTCAGCTCGGCGCCTCCCAAGGCAAAAACCAATTGGTAGGAGTCCGTAAATCCGAATTCGATGCGGTCGGAAGTAGCCAGAACATGGCTGGTGACACGCTGCCCATTCACGTAGACACCATGCCGGCTGCCGGCATCTTCAATGCGAAACTCGCCGTGACCCCGCACAATCTGGGCGTGCAACCGGGAGGCACGGCTATCGCGCAGGATCAGGTGATTGTCAGCTTGACGGCCGATCTTGAAAGGCAGCGGCGCGATCTCCATGCGCGAGCGGTGACCGCTGGGATCGATGACAATCAGCGATGCCGCCGGGATGATTTCCGCCGTGCTGGTGCCCATCAGGCGGTGCGCTTGGCGCGCGGGCGATGCGGGGCGCCCGGTCCGGGGGGCAGGCCTCCCATCAGCGCTTCGTCCGGCAGCCTGCCGTGCTGCCGCGCCTGTTCCAGTTCCAAGGCGCGCAGCGACTGACAGTGGGCGCAGTATCCACCGACTTCCGTGCGCGCCAGCAGAATCTGAAATCCAAAATGACTCTCGATCTGCTTGCGCAATCTCTGCAAGGGCTCGCCGAAAAACTCCTCCACCTTGCCGCAGCGCAGGCAGATCACATGCGCATGCTCCTGTTTCAGGCGAGTCTCGTAGTAATGCTGGTCGCCGTCATGGTGCATCAAGTCCAGTTCGTCGACCAAGCCGCCATTCTTGAGCATCTTCAAGGTGCGGTACACCGTGACGCGATTCAGCTTCGGGTCCTTCTCCTTGGCCAGTTGAAACAGACGCTCAGCGTCCAGATGTTGCCCGGTCTGGTCGATCAGTTCGAGGAGAATCTGGCGCTGCCGCGTGAGGCGCACGCCTTTTTCGCGCAACGAACCCTTGATGGAGTCGATGGCCATGACGAAACCATTTCATTCTAGCAGGACGGAGCGCCGCCACCTATAATCATATTTCATGGAAGCGTCCGTAGGCATCATCGGAGGAGGCATTTCCGGCCTTTCCACGGCTTATTACCTGGCCAAGAGCGGCGTTGCCGCCACGGTCATCGAGGGCCGTCCACGCCTCGGCGGCGTCATCCAAACCGAACAAGCCGGCGGATGCGTGATCGAGGGCGGACCCGACAGTTTCATCTCCATGAAACCGGCCGCCATGGAACTCATCCGTGAGTTGGGCATGGCGGATGAAGTGATTGGCTCCAACGATCATTTGCGCGTCACTTACGTCTGGAAGGGCGGCCGTCTGGTGCCTTTGCCGGACGGGTTGCAGCTCATGGTGCCCACCAAGCTCATGCCGTTACTGACCACCAGGCTGCTCGGTTGGCCCACCAAACTCCGTATGGGGATGGAGCTATTCCACCCGCCCGGCCGCCATGCGGAGGACCAGTCCGTGGCGCAGTTCGTCAGCGCCCATTACGGCGCCGAGGCTGTCGACTATCTGGCCGAGCCGCTGCTCTCCGGCATCTACGGCGGTAGCCCCAGCGCTTTGAGCATCACCAGCGTCCTGCCGCGGTTTGTCGAGTTGGAAGCCAAGTACGGCAGCCTCACCAAGGGTGTCTTAGCGGAGCTTAAAGCCAATAAATCCGAGGCTCGCAAACTGCCGCTCTTCCGCACGTTGAAGAGCGGTCTGGCGCAACTGATTGCGGCGCTGGCCGCCAGGATCGAGAACCATGTGGAAGTTCTGCACCGGCGCGCCGTGGCGGTGGAGCACACCGGCGATGGCTTTCGCATCCGGCTGGAGGACGGCTCGCTCGAGTGCGCGCAACTGGTGCTGGCGTGCGAAGCACACAACGCCGCAACGCTCGTGCGCGGCCTGGATGGACGCCTGGCCGATCTGCTGGCGGCCATTCCGTACAGTTCCTCGATGACCGTGGCGCTGGGCTTCCCGGACAGCGCCTTTCCCAAGCCCCTCGAAGGCTTCGGCTTTCTGGTTCCCAAATGCGAGCGCCGCCGCCTGGTGGCCTGCACCTGGGTCGGCACCAAGTTCCCCAATCGCGTGCCGCCCGGCACCACACTCCTGCGCTGCTTTCTGGGTGGCACGGACGATGCAGGCGTACTATCGGAAAGCGACGATGCCATCCTGGTATCCGTAGTCGGCGAACTGCATCAGATCGTTGGATTCCGAGCCGCTCCCGCATTCTCCCGGATCTTCCGCTGGCCGCGTTCCATGGCCCAATACACGGTCGGTCATCCGCAACGGCTCGCCGAGATCCAAGAACGCGCCGCCGCGATACCGGGCTTGCAACTTGCCGGCAATGCTTACACCGGCATTGGCATCCCGGATTGCATTCGTATGGGAAAACAAGCCGCGCTGTCGATTGCAAAGGAAACCTGCCCGGTTTAATCCGATCATGCGAATTCTCACTCTGCTTTGCGGCGCGCTCGCGCCGCTTTTCATCTCCCTTGCGGCAGATCCGGCCGCGAATCCCCTGCCGGGCATGCCGCCGGTCCTGGACAAGCACGACATTTACTCCGCCGATGCCGCCGGGGAACTAAGTCCCGCCGTACACAAGTTCCCTTCTCTCATCTATGTGCCCAATAGCGGTAGTAACACGGTGGATGTCATCGACCCCAAGACCTACCGCATCATCCGGCATTTCCGTGTCGGGCGGCAGCCGCAGCATGTTACACCGTCCTATGACCTGAAGTCACTGTGGGTACTGAGCGACCTGGGAGACAGCATCACCTTGATCGATCCCGCCACTGGCCAAAAGGGAAAGACGCTGAAGGTGAAAGATCCGTATAACATGTACTATACGCCGGACGGGAAGTTCGCCATCGTGGTGGCGGAACGCATACACCAACTGGATTTCCGCGACGCCGCCAGCATGCGCCTGGTGAAATCGCTGCCGGTGCCTTGCCGCGGCGTGGATCACATGGACTTCTCCGCCAACGGGCGCTACCTGATTGCGAGCTGCGAATTCGCCGGGCAGGTGGTGAAGGTGGATGTGGCAAGCCAGACCGTCATCGGAACGCTCGACTTGCCGGGCCACGGCATGCCGCAAGACGTGAAGCTTTCACCCGATGGAGAAGTATTCTACGTCGCCGATATGCAGGCCAACGGCGTGCATCTGGTCGACGGCGAGCACCTGAAGGTGCTGGGCTTCGTGCCCACGGGAAAGGGCGCGCACGGGCTATACGCCAGCCGCGATTCCAAGGTGCTTTACGTATCCAATCGCGAGGAAGGCAGCATCTCGCTGATCGATTTCGCCGCGCGCAAAGTCGCGCGTAAGTGGGAGATCCCGCACGGGACGCCGGATATGGGCGGTGTTTCGGCGGACGGCAAGGTGCTGTGGCTTTCGGGGCGTTACAGCCGGGAGGTTTATGCGATCGACACGGCGGACGGGCGCCTGTTGGCGCGTATCCGGGTCAGCAAGGGACCGCACGGGTTGTGTGTCTATCCGCAGCCGGGCCGGTATTCGCTGGGCCACACGGGGGTTTTCCGGTAAGACACCGTGGGGCGGGCCATCGCTTTTGGTGGTCTGATGGGCGAGCGAAGCTGGCCTTCGGAGTTTGGACATTTTGCCTTTGCGAGTGCCGGCGACACCGGCACCGGACGCGGCCCAAGTGCATTTTTGTGCATTTTTGTGCATTTTTGTGCGTTTTTGTGCATTTTTGGGCGGTTTTGGGCTTTGCGGGGCGGGGCGGTTTGAAAAGCAGACCCATTTGGGCTTTAGAATCAATAAAGCTGCCTTGCGATGGGGGATTTCGCCGGTTACGGGAGCGCAGCCTCACTGTTAGCGATTTTTCAGGCGCTGCCG
>JBEKYC010000050.1:0-57204 GCA_049511415.1 Bryobacteraceae bacterium
CACCACCGGCACCGCGATATCTCCTAGCCGCACGCACAAGTCCGCCCCCGGTGCTGCGTTGCGAAATCCGGTACCCAGCAGACGGACAGTGGTCGAGACGTCCGGACGGAGCAGGATCGGCACCGTCCGGCAATTTGGTCCCTCGCACTGGTATGCCGGGAACGTGGTGGTTCTGCCATCACGGAACTTCTGATACACCGTGCCGACGACTGGGCCATGGCCGTCGTAGGTCGCGGTGTACAAGCCCGGCGAAAGGTCGCCAATCAAGGCCGGACCCGCGGCGCTGGAGCCGTCCCGGCGCAGAATCGCGATCTTCGCCGGTCCTGTAGCACATGCGGGCGGTACGACGAAGTTGAGGTATGCCCAACCCGGCGCGACGTGCAAAAGCGGCGCCAGCCGCGCCACCCCGCGAGCATCGGTGATTTGCACGGAGACGCCGGCCAAAGTCGTGGGATGCAAAGCGCCGCCGTCGGCATCGGTATCCGCCCCAATCATCCCGTAGACCGACGCGGTTCCGCCACGCGGCAGAAGCATGCCGCCGGTCGGATTGGTGACAGTGAACAGCCCGCGAGTCACACCACTCCAAAGGTGAGCCTGCACTGCGACGCCCATGCCCGCGGGCGGCGTATCCGGCTGGCCGCACGTCCAGCCATTTTCCAGCGTAGTGGCGTAGAGGTAACGATACTCGTTGATGAGCCGGCCGGGCTCGAACGATGAAACGATCCACGACATGCCGCGCGCGTCGAGGTATGCCAGTGCGGACTCGATCAAATCCGCGGCGGCTGCCGGATCGGGTGGAAGGGCCTGACACGCCGCAGAGTTCTTGTCCAGCTCGAAATCCGGGATGTTGGCCAGGACCGGGGTAGTATCGTCGATGCGTTCGGCCGCTGCGCGAACGGATGGCACGCTTGCGCTGAAGCCGTGGATGACGTTGGGGTCACCGGTGGCGCCCTCGCCTACGATGATGGGCTGGCGCGCGCGAGCGGCGCGGATCGCCGTCACGGAGTCCGCGGCGGCAGCGAACATTACGTCGGGGTAGTCCTTGAACGTGGCGGCGCAGCGGCTCCAGAAGACTGTGCCGGCCTCCGGCGCGCTCAGAATGACGAGCAGGCCGAGTTGGTTTGCCGTGCGCACCACCTTGCCAATCGCTTCGAAATCGTCGCGCGGGTCGATTGGCAACCACACGGCATTCATGTTGAACCGCTGCCGTATGTTACCCAGCGTAGTCGCGGAATGCGCGCCGAATTCAAATGGCTTCGAGATGCGGGGCGATAATGCGGGCAACCGAGTGCCGCGAATCAGGAACAGTTGTCCGTCGGCATCCACGATCCAGTTCGCCTGGATATGAAACGGTCCATGCGGCGCGGGTGTCAGCTGCTCTGAAGCTCCGGCCGCAAGCACCCACGCCATGAAGAGGATGGAGCAGCGCAAAAGCATGGAACCGGCGAGTGGTCCCAGTATACCTTGACGGATCCGCGGGACCCGGCGTATTGTAAATAGTTTAGGTACCAATTGCAAATAGTTTAGGTATGCATGGGAAAACCATCCGATTTGATCCAAGGCACGCTCGATCTGCTGATTCTGCGAACCATCGCGGTAGAGCCGAAGCACGGCTGGGCTATCGCCAAGCGCATCGAGCAGGCCAGCGAGGACGTGCTGCAGATCACCCAGGGCGCGCTGTATCCGGCGCTGCACCGGCTGGAGCAGCAAGGTTGGATCCGGGCCGCCTGGAAGAAGACCGAAACCGGCCGCGAAGCCAAATTCTACGAGCTGACGAAGGCAGGCCGCGCGCAGCTCAACAAGGAGCTAGCCCAGTGGGAGCGGCTGTCCAATGCCGTCGGCCTGGTGATCCGCATGGTGGAGGAGTGAGATGCGCTATTGGGAGATTCTGCGCCTGCGTATGCGAACACTGCTGCGCCGGGATCGAGTGGAAAACGATCTCGAGCGGGAGATGCGCTTCCACCTCGATCAGCAGACCGAAGAGAACCTGGCGACGGGAATGCCGGCTGCCGAAGCCCGGCGCGCCGCCGTGCGAAAGCTAGGCGGGTACACGCAAATTCAGGAGGAATGCCGCGATATGCGACGGACGGAATTCATCGAAAACTTCTGGCGGGATCTGCGTTACGGCTTCCGCATGCTGGGCGCGAACCCAGGATTCACGGCCATCATTGTCCTAACCCTGGCGCTTAGCATCGGCGCCAACACCGCTATCTTCAGCGTGATCGACGGCGTGCTGCTGCGGCCTCTGCCCTACCCTGAGCCGGCGCGCCTGGTGCGGCTCTTTTTTCACAGCTCGAACTACCCAAAGTTTCCCCTCAACCCGTTCGACTTCCGCGATTTTCGCACGCGCAACCGGTCGTTTGAATCGCTGGCCGCCTACGGCCGTAGCGACCAGCAACTGTCGGGCGCGGGGCGTCCCGAGCGGTTTACGGGATTCCAGATCACCTCCGGATTCTTCCACACGTTGGGCCTGCGCCCGGCCATCGGACGCGAGTTCGGCCCGAATGATGAGATCGAGGGTAATGGGCTCAGCATCATTTTGAGCGATCGCCTGTGGCGCAACCGTTTTGCGGCCGACCCGCAGATCCTGGGCCGCAAGATTATTCTGGATTCGCAGCCATTCACCGTGGCCGGTGTGATGCCTGCCGGAACTGAGCACCCTGGTAACTCCTATCGCGGGGTGGCGCATGGCGAAACCGTAGATCTGTGGCGGCCCTTCACCTTTCAAGGGAATCCGAATCAGCGCGGCTCCCATTTTCTGGATGTCATCGGGCGACTAAAACCAGGCGTCACGGTGTCCCAAGCCCAATCGGAAATGAATGCCCTCATCGCGCAACTGGCGCGCGAATATCCCGACGCCCTGGCGGGCTGGCAGCCCATGGTGATTCCGCTCTATCAGGAGATTGTCGGTCCCAGCCGGCGCATGTTGCTGGTGTTGCTGGGCGCGGTCGGACTGGTGCTGCTGATTGCCTGTGCGAATGCCGCGAACCTGCTGTTGGCGCGGGCGACGGTCCGGCGGCGCGAGATTGCGGTGCGCGCGGCGCTGGGCGCCGGCCGGTGGCGGCTAGTTCATCAGATGTTGGCGGAAAGCCTTCTCATTGCCGCCCTGGGAGCGGGTTTAGGACTGCTCATGGCGACGGCGGGTGTGCGCGTGCTGATTGCCCTGCTGCCGGTTGGCTTCCCGCGCGCGGAGACCATTCACATCAACGCCGCCGTGCTCGGATTCACGGTGCTGATCGCATTTGCTACCGGCCTGCTATTCGGGCTGGCGCCGGCGTTGCAGGCCATCCGCACGGACTTACAAGGCAGTCTGCGCGAGGGTGGCCGCGGCGCCACCAGCAGCAGTGGGGCGATCCGGCTGCGCAGCGCTTTGCTGGTGGGCGAAGTCAGCCTGGCGTGCATCCTCCTGATCGGCGCCGGCCTGATGCTGCGCAGTTTCGTGAACCTGTTGCGCACCGATCCGGGTTTTCGTCCGGAACACCTGCTCACCGCCAGCGTGTCGCTGCCGAATAAGACCTACAAGCCGGTAGATATGATCCGCTTCTGGGGCCGCCTCGGCGCCAGCCTGAATTCGGTCTCCGGCATTCGCGCCGCCGGAATCGGCACGGACGTCCCCTGGACCGGATGGGACGACAACATCGGCGGCATGAATATCGAAGGCAAGCAGCCGCCGCCGAATACGATGTTCCACGCCCGCTACCATGTGGCCAGCCCCGGCTATTTCAGCGCCATGGGCATTCCATTGGTGCGCGGGCGCTTCTTCACCGGCGGAGATACCATGAAGGCGCCGCTGGTGATGATTATCAATCAAGCGATGGCGCACCGGTATTGGCCGGGTGAAGACGCCGTAGGCCAGCGCATGTCTTTCGAGGACCATCCCAAGGAAACCGATTGGATGCGGATCGTGGGTATTGTCGGCGATGTAAAGGACAAACCCGACAGCCCGGAAACGGAGATGGCCATGTGGTGGTCCATCGACCAGACACCCGTCGATGTCGGCCAGATGTCGGTGGTCTTGCGCGGCAGCTCCGACCCGGCGCTGCTGGTGAACGATCTGCGGCAGGCAGTCCGCCAGCTCGATCCGGCGCTGGCCATTGCGGAGGTTCGCGCTATGGACAACATTGCGGATGCCAACATTGCGACGCCCCGCTTTACGCTGTTCCTGGTGGCGCTGTTCGCCGTCCTGGCTTTGACCTTGGCGGCTATCGGTATCTATGGCGTGATCTCGTATTCGGTGAGCACGCGAACGCACGAGTTCGGGCTACGGATGGCGCTCGGCGCGAAAACCAGCGACGTGCTCGGATTAGTGCTGCGGCAGGGCATCCGGATGGCGTTGGTGGGGGTGGCGCTGGGCTTGGTCGGCGCGCTGGTGCTGGGCCGGATCATGTGGAGTTTGCTTTACCAGGTGAGCGCCACGGACCCGATCACGTTCGCGTTGGTGGCAGCGGTGGCGATCGGGGTGGCAGCGCTGGCCTGTTATCTTCCAGCGCGGCGCGCGACGGCGGTGGAACCGGCACACGCGTTGCGGTCGGAATGACAGCCGAATGCGCACTTCGCCATCCATAACTAACTGAAAACAAACCGCGTAGTGTAACCGAAATTAGATCGGCGGGTCCGGTATAATAGAAGCGTACCCTGCAGAGGCACTTTTGGATTACGCTATGACTCCCCCGAAACGATTTTGGCCCCTTTACGACGATCAGGAGATGGAGATCTACGACAACCTCTCCTGGGATTTACCCGGCAGGACCCGCCAACCCCGCAACGATGTGAAGCCGGTTCCGCGGCATCGCCGCCCCCGTACCAGGCCGCGATAGCGGCCGGCTTACTGCTTCGGGAAATTCGCGTTGGCCTTCACTTCGTTCAACTGCGCGGTATGCCGCCGGCTGTGCGCGGATAGCAGCAGGATCCATTGGTAGCCGTCCATTGTCTTCAGCACCGGATGGTCGAAGAAGTGGCCGCGCAGGTCGTCCTGTGTGTCGCGGACGAAGGCGATCGTAAAATGGTCCAGCAGTTCCTGCGGCGTGGCGAAAGTGTGCTTGGGAACCAGTGCTTCGGGCGCGTGGAATTTCTGCGTGCGGTTGGCGACGGCCTTCAGAATAAAGGCATCCGTGACCGCGTCTTTTTTGTCCGGAGTGGCGGGACTTTGCACAATCTGGGAGACGCTGCCGAAAATCAGGTCTTCGCTGAGCGCGATATGCTCCGCGCACTCGAAGACCGACCAGGTGTTCGCATCCGGTTTGAAGTTCCACTGCGCCGGCGAAAGACCGGCTACCGAATCGAGGAACGCCTGGCGGCTGGCGGTCAGTTCGGCGATGGCTACAGAGCAGCTTTTTCATGTCTAATATTGATGCACACTGCGCCGCCGCGATTCAAGTTTGGCGCTAAGCTTTTACCGGCTTATTGACCACTTTCTGATTCTTGTCGTCCCAATACAGGACGCGGCCTTCACGGTACGATTGCACGGCCATGGAAATGGTCACCTGCGCGTGGAAGCCGGTATCGACATCGAGCGTGGGTTTCTCGCGCGTGCGCATGCAATCGAGGAAGTTCGTGATGTGGGCCACGATGTCGCTCTTTTGCTCGACCGGGATCTTGGTTTCCGCGTCGTCGCCGAACTTGGCTTTGTAGGCGTCGTCGGTCACGCGACGCTCCGGCAGCAGCGTGATGTGGTCGGTGCGCCCTTCGAACATGCCGTGATCCACCATGATGATGGTGCCTTCATGTCCGCGGATCAGGCCCGGTATGTGGTGCGAATTGGCCATGCTGGAACTCAGCACCAGCGAATGTCCCGCGGGAAACTCCGCCATCAGGTGGAACGTATCCGGCACCTCGCGTTCGTCCTTGAACACATAAATGCCGCCGCTGGCCGATACTTTGCTTGGGAACTGTGGTTCGGACCAGCAGATATTCAACGGCGCCACTACGTGGAAGAAAAGGTCGGTGGCGATGCCGCCCGAATAATCCCAGTATTTGCGGAAGCGGAAGAAGCGATCGGCATCATAGGCGCGCTTGGGAGATTTCCCCAGCCACATTTTCCAGTCGATGTAATTCTCGCCTTTTCCGTCGGGACCTGCTTCCTTATCGATCGGCCAGTTCCATTCGCCCTCCTTGGAGTTGCGGTGATAGGAGCCCTGGCTCATGATCATCTTGCCGATAGCGCCGTCGGCGATGTATTTCTTGGCTACGTGCCACTGCAAAGCGGAAGTGGTTTGCGAGCCGACCTGCAGCACGCGCTTGGTTTCCTTGACGGTCTGCGAAAGGTGCCGCGCCTCTTCGACGGTATGGCACATGGGCTTTTCCAGGTACACGTCCTTGCCATGGTCGAGTGCTTCGAGCGCGATGGGGGCGTGCCAATGATCCGGGGTGGCCACGACTACCGCGTCGATATCGGAGCGGTTGATGATCTCGCGGTAATCCAGGTAGCCGTCGCACTTGTGCTTGTCGGCGGCCTCCTTCTTGCGCTTCTCATAGACGTCGGCGACCGCCACCACTTTGCACTTGCCGGTGCTCGCCCCAATCGTGGCGTATTGGCCGGCGAGATAGGAACCGCGTCCGCCGACGCCGATCACGCCGACGTTGATCACGTCGTTGGCGCCCAGGACCCGCCCCGTGGCGGCCGAGCGGGCGCCTTTGGCGAACATTTCCTTGGCCGCGCCCAGCGCGCCGGCCGCAGCTACAGTTCTGGCCATGAAGTCCCGGCGATTCACGCCGTCTTGATTATCGGGCATACCTCCACCTTTCCTGTTAACTGAAGGATCAGTGTATCCGAAATTGCGGCGCCCGGCGCGGGCGGGGTCAGCGTTCGCTATCCAGCATGGCCATCTGCTCGGCGCCGTAACGTGTGCCGGCAACCTGGGCCGGATCGACCAGACTTTCCAGTTGGGCGGACTCTTCGGCGCTGAGTCGCACATCCAGGGCCGCCAGCGCCTCGGCCAATTGCGCGCGCGTGCGTGCGCCGATCAGCGGCACGATGTCTTCCCCCTTGCTGAGCACCCACGCGATAGCGATTTGGGTGGCGGTGGTCCCTTTGGCGCGGGCAAAATCGTCGAGCGCCGCGACCAGTTTGGCATTCTGCGCGGAGTTCGCGCCGGTGAATCGCGGAAAGTGGGCGCGCAGATCGCCGCTTCCCGACGGACGCGAGCCGCTCAACAGGCCGCGCGAAAGCACGCCGTAGGCGGTGGTGGCGATTCCCAACTCGCGCAGCGCCGGCAGAATGACAGCCTCGATCCCCCGGCTCACCAGTGCGTATTCGATCTGCAGATCGCAGATCGGATGCGTGGCGTGAGCCCGCCGGATAGTTTCGACGCCGGCCTCCGAGAGCCCCACGAAACGCACGGAGCCGCCGCGGATCAGATCTGCAATCGCGCCTATGGTGTCTTCAATCGGCACCGCGGGATCGACGCGCGCGAGGCGGTAGACGTCGATGCGGTCCGTTTTCAGCCGTTGCAAGCTGTATGCCGCGAAATTCTTGACCGCCTGCGGACGGCCGTCCACGCCGATGAATGCTCCGTTGGGAGCGCGCATGGCGCCGAACTTGACGGAAAGCAGCACTTTGTCGCGGCGGCCTTCGAGGGCCTGGCCCAGCAGCATTTCGTTGTGGCCCATGCCGTAGAAATCGCCGGTATCGAGAAGGTTAATGCCGGCGTCGATGGCCGCGTGGATGGTGGCGATCGACTCGGACTCGTCGCTCGGGCCATACATGCCCGACATTCCCATGCAGCCGAGTCCGATTGGGGAAACCAGAAGTCCGGAGGGGCCGAGTTTGCGTGCAGTCATGTTGACCTATTTCAGCGCCTTCTCTATCGCCGATTCCGCCACCGGCGCCATGAGTTCGTAGCCTTTCATATTCGGGTGCAGTCCATCGCCCGAAAAACCATCGCGCAGCATGCCTTTGTCATCCACCAAAGCGGCGTAATAATCGGCGTATCCGGCGTGCACTTCGTTGGCATATTCGCGCAGCCAGGCGTTCAATTTCAGAATATCCGCGGGCGGGCGCGATACGGTTTGCTTGTTCCTGGTGTAGTCGCTTACCGGGGTGAGTGCGCAGAAAATTACTTTGATGCCATGGTGCTGGGCCAACTCCGTCATGGCGCGAAAGTTTTCCTCTATCATAGTGATGGTTGCCGGTCCCGTATTGCCCGCGATATCGTTTGTTCCGGCCAGGATGATGAGGGCGGCGGGTTTCAGATCGATGACATCCGGATACATGCGCACCAGCATCTGCGGGGTGGTCTGTCCGCTGATGCCGCGATTGACATATGGCTTGCCGGGGAATGATTGCGCCAGTTTCCATCCGTCCGTGATGGAGTCGCCTAGAAAAACCACGCGGCCCGGCTCGGCGGACTGCGCCTTCAGATGGTCGTTGTCCTGGTGATAGCGGCCCAACTGGTTCCAATCCTGTAGCTGGTCGGCCAGGTTGCGGGCCTGAAACATCAGGCAGCAATTCGCCTTGGGCGGATTGTAGTCCTCCACTAATTGGCAATGCGCGGCGGCGGGCAGCAGCAAAAACGGAATCAGGAAGGCTCGGGCGTTTCGAGGCATGCGTTCTCCTTGGGCTTACGCAGCCAAGCATAACCTACGGCGCCGACGACTCCCAACATGGCCGCACTGCCGAAATAGAGGTTGCGGATTCCCAACTGTTGGGCCACCGGTCCGGCCACGAACATGGCCAGGACCTGGGAGATGGCCAGCAGCGACATGAGGCTGCTCATTACGCGTCCGAGCAGCGCGTGGGGCGTCTCGCGCTGCAGCAAGGTCTGCGACGGCACCATGATGAAAGCGGCGCAGAAGCCCATTCCCAGCATGCCAATGGCGGTGGAGGCGACCCGGCCAAATATAGCCGTAATCAGGACCGCGACGCCCATGCCGCTCAAGCCGTAAACAACCAGGAACTGCTGCGGCACGCGCGAAGCGGCGCGATGCAGAAACTGGGTACCGCAGATCATCCCGACGCCGATCAGCGAGTTGAGCGTTCCGAACAGCGCCGCGTTGGATGCGAGCACATCGCGCACGTAGACCGAGAGCAGCGCGCCGAAACAGCGGACGGCGAACATGCCCGCCGTCATGGAGAGGATCACGAATGAGATGGCCGTATGCGTAAAGATGAAGCCGAAGCCCTGGCGCATGGATGCCAGCACCGAACTGGCCGCCGCGCCGGGCGACGGCGTGCGATGAATGGCGAGAGACATCACCATAGCGGCGGAAAAGAAGAAGCTGAAACTATCGAAGAGGAAACAGGCGTTGGCGCCAAACCACTGCACCAACAGGCCCGCGATGGCCGGGCTGATGATCTGGGATCCCTGCACGGCTTGCGACATCAACCCGTTGACGGCCAACAGCCCCGCTGCCGGAGCCAGCGCGCGCACGGCCACGGATTGGGCCGGCACGAAGAATGCGGATACGGTGCTGAGCGCCAGAAAGATGCCGTAGATGGCGTTCAGGTCGCGCACGAAAATCAGGCCGAGAATGAGAACGCCGCGCGTCAAATCGCTCGCGATCATGGTCCATTTGACGTTCCACTTATCGACGAACACGCCGGCCAGCGGGCTGACCACGGCCAGCGGCAGCATGTAAGCCACCAGAATCATGCTGACCTCGGTCGCGGTGCCGTGAAGCTGAAATGTGACAAGGCTGAACACGGCGAAGATCGCCAGAAAGTCGCCGAAGATGCTGATAAGTTGGGCTAACCAGAGCCGGCGAACGGACTTTATCTTCAGTACGTCGCGAAAAGTCAGTTGTGGCGTTGGACTGGCCATGCTGGTGGAACCCCCGCGGGTCTTACCATCATAGCAGCGCGGCAAGGACTTTCTTCGGCAGCTTCTCCAGTACGAGGTTGTAAGATGCGCGCACGAGGCGTTTGATTTCAGCGGAAGTCAGGGCGTCCTCGGTCTCCAGCGCGACCCACTGGTTACGGGCGAAATACGGCGCCTGTATGACGCCGGGCCGCTCCGTAAGGTCCGCGAACTCTTCGGGCGTGCACTTGAACGACAGCCACGTCTTGCCGGGCTCCAGCGCCAGGATGGCGAATATCTTGCCGCCGATTTTAAAGACGAGACTGTTCCATTGCACGATCTCGGTGGCGTGCGGCAGGGACAGGCAATAGCGGCGGACCCACTCGATATTCATGAAGTGGACTCAATCGAAGTTTGATAACATCTGGGCCACTTGCACCCTTAATTCCGGAATACGCTCCGCGACGATCACCCAAGGGACTTCGAGATCGACGCCCATATAGTCGTGGATCAGAACATCCCGCAACCCGCAGATTCGACGCCACGCGATTTCAGGGTGCCGATCAAGTAATTCCGGCGAAATGCGTTTTGGCGGCTTCTCCAATGATCTCAAGCTGGCGGATGATCGCATCCTGCCAATGCGGAGTCGCCGTGAAGACTTCCGGCCCACCGCGGAGTATTCCTCAATTCTGGCTATGGAGTCGCGAATATGCAGCAAGTAGACCTGATCGTCCTTCGCGCTCATAACGCGGTGGCATCCTTCCGCACTGCATCCCGGATGTAGGGGCTGAGACTGCGGTCCGTCACTACATCCACCTTGCATCCAAGGAGGTCTTCCAGGTCCTGCTTGATCGCGATAAGGTCGAGTAAGCTGCGACCCTCTTCCAAATCGATCAGGAGATCAAGGTCACTTCCCAGCACGGAATCACCACGGGCGACCGATCCAAACACCCGGACGTTGTTCGCGCCGTGGTGTCTCGCGACGGTCAGAATATCGTTACGATGAACTTCGAAATCTTCACGTAACATGTATACTCCGCTTACTCCCCCTCCTCGCTGCTCACCTTCAGCACCGCCAAAAACGCCTCTTGCGGAATCTCCACGCGCCCCACGCGCTTCATGCGCTTCTTGCCTTCCTTCTGTTTCTCCAGCAGTTTGCGCGTACGCGAAATGTCACCGCCGTAGCACTTGGCCGGCATGTCGGCTCACGATGCGTTATTGCAACCTCCCCGCAGTGAAATCCGCCATGATTCGCTCGTAATCCTCATCGCGGACCTCAGTATAGCCGAAAATAACGAACAACGGCGCACAGAGCCTCTTGACCAGAGACGTCAATTCTGTATCCACACCGCCAAGCCGGAACCTAATTGGAGCGACACTAACCAGATCTTCATGAGTGTTTTCTCCGTGGTAACGATCAATCCATTGAAGGGACGGAGACGTCAAATAACGGTCACGCAGACCGCCGTACCGCATTCGTAGTTCAATCTGAGAATTTGGGTCGGCCCCCAGTGTTTTGTAAAGGTTGGCGCAGTGGATAAGAACCTCCATAGCGCGAATGATTCGGACATCGAACCAGATGACCTTTCGTGGGCGGTCCCTATCAACGTGGTCCTCCGAGAGTGATCTGAGGGCATAAAAATCACCGGTCTTGGCAAGCGCCCAATAATCGAAGCTGTGTCGAGGGAATGCCGAAGAGCCTGAATCAAATTTCACGATTGCAAGGATTCCGTCATTGGTGGGCACGGGCTGCAGGTCCTCTTTGTCCAGAACTATTCCGATTGGCCATCCGGTCAGAGGCACTTGGGCCTGTCTTGCCGCCAAAAGCAGATCACGCTGATTCTTCTCGGGAAATGGATCCAGACAAAAGTGTGAGACCTCCATGTATCCTGGTAGTCCCGCACTCATCAAACGCTCCATCGCTGCTAAACTATGGGCTGATAGCCAATTCGGATCCGGTCGGTGGGTCGCCGCGACCGGCGGCGGAGAGGATTCCTGGCCGTCTAGGGCCTTATACCAATCCAGGCGTGTAGCGAGAAGGCGAGCGAGGATCTGATACGAATAGCCGAGGCTGGCCGGATCGCCCGTTCCCTCCTCGATGGCGGGCAATTGTTCGCCGAAGCTCCAGTACGGCACGTACGGGATACGAAGCCTCTCGATAGCGTCCCGGGGCTGGATTCCGCTGGGCAACCAATCTCGGTAGAGTTCGCCAAACCGTTCCGCAAAACTGTCCTTCCACTGCGCCGCTCTCTCATATTCCGTTCGACTTTCGTCCCTCGCTGGTACTGGCACAGCGAGAAGGCGCCTACGGTCCCTCGGAAGGCGCTCCTGAGCGTTTCGTGCTCGTCCCAGGATCTCCAGGGCACCCTCTGTGCTGGACTCGGTCGTGGTGAAGAACAGAACAAGCACGTCGGCTAAATGCACGGTGCATATACCGCCGATGTCGGTCACGCCCGTCCGGCTATCAACTAGCACGAATTGGAATTCCGAGGCCCACTCATCACGCAGTTCCTCGATGTACGCGCCGAGGTCGTGCTTGTCGAAGAGTTCAGAAAAGTTCAGGGCGTGCAATCGAGCACTGTAGTCATCGCCGCTACGTCCAGCGGTCAACAGCGAGAGCCGCGATGAATTACTCCCAACCTTAACTTCAATCAGACCATCGCGCCATGGCAGACGCCTTCCTTCGCCTTGGGCTTGTACCAAGTCCACAATACCCAGTTTGGTTGCCCGCAGTGCAGTCAAGCCAGGGTTCTCTCGAAGAAAGAAACGTTCAACTCCGGGAGCCTCAATGTCCCAATCCACGACGAGCACCGAATAACCCCATTTGGCGAGCAGTGCCGCCACATTCGCCAACGCCATGGAACGTCCGACGCCACCCTTAAAGGAGTAGAACGTATAAATTACACCGGGCCCATCGTGGTTATTTGAGGTGGTCATAATCTAGCCAATTCAATTTTTGGAACCGCCAGAGCTGCCGCTTCCTCAATTGGCCAGTCCACCCGAAACTCTGGCGCGCGCCGGATGACGGCTGCGACGGAAACGGCCAGCTCTTTTAGTTTGTCCTCCAATTCTATGGCCCTTTGACTGGTCCAGAATGCCGGCACAGTGGACGTGTAAGGAGCAACATCGGTCCACTGAACCACCTGAGCCTCCTCTGGAAAATGCTCTCCGTCGTGGAAGCGTATGGGGGCGATCAAGCCGTGCGACTGCAGGTTGAGGAGGCGCTCGCGGGCGAGAAAACTCCTCCATTCCGACACGCACCAACGTGACTGGAAATACGACGGAGACCAAACACACACCATGCAGCGCGACAGCCGCAGAGCTTCCCTAAGCTTCTCGGGCCAGCGATCGGCAGTCTCAATACTGTCCTCATCCACGAAGAGCTTGGGCTCCCGCCCGCCGAGTTCTTGCATGAGCCAAAACTGCAAACGCTTGTGCACGGCTCTCGTCCATTCGAGAGTTAGGCTGTGCCTTCTGTAGCTGAAGAAGACATCCCAGGCGTAGTCGGAGGGCGGCGTCACTCCCCCTCCTCGCTGCTCACCTTCAGCACCGCCAAGAACGCCTCTTGCGGAATCTCCACGCGCCCCACGCGCTTCATGCGCTTCTTGCCTTCCTTCTGTTTCTCCAGCAGTTTGCGCTTACGCGAAATGTCGCCGCCGTAGCACTTGGCCAGCACGTTCTTGCGCATCGCCGGGATGGTCTCGCGCGAGATGATCTTGTTGCCGATGGCCGCCTGCAAGGCCACTTCGAACATCTGCCGGGGAATCAGCTTGCGCATGCGCTCAATCAGGATCTTGCCGCGCTCGTAGGCGACGTCCTTGTGCACGATCATGGTCAGCGCATCCACCGGATCGCCCGCAATCAGCACGTCCAGCTTTACCATCGGCGAGACGCGATAGCCTGCCAGATGATAGTCGAGCGAGGCGTAACCGCGCGACGATGACTTCAGCCGGTCGTAGAAATCCAGCACGATCTCGTTCAGCGGCAGTTCGTACTCCAACAGCACGCGCCCGCTGCCGATATGTTCGAACTTCTTCTGCTCGCCGCGCTTTTCCTCGAGTAATTTCAATATGCCGCCGAGATACTCTTCGCGCGTAATTACGGTAGCCAGAATGATAGGCTCTTCTATCTGCTTAATGCTCGAGGGATCGGGGAACTTAGTCGGGTTGTCGACTTCAATTACTTCGCCCGCCGTGGTAGTTACCCGATAGCGCACGCCGGGCGCCGTCGTAATCAGGTCGATATTGAATTCGCGCTCCAGCCTCTCCTGCACGATCTCCAGGTGCAGCAAACCCAGGAACCCGCAGCGGAAGCCGAAACCCAATGCCACCGAGTTCTCCGGTTCGAAATTGAATGCGCTGTCGTTCAGCCGCAGCTTTTCGAGCGCATCGCGCAGCAGGCCGTGTTCGTGCGACTCCACCGGATAGAGTCCCGCGAACACCATGGGCTTGATCTCTTCGAATCCGGGCAGCGGCTCCGCGGCCGGGTCGCTGTCATCCACGATCGTGTCGCCGATTTTGGCGTCGGAAACTGTCTTGATGTTGGCGAATACGAACCCGACCTCGCCAGCGGAAAGCTCCTCGCAAGGTATCGCTTTGGGCGACTGATAGCCGAGGCCCTCCACTTCGTAAACCTGGGAGCTGGCCAAACTGGACCACAGCCGGATGCGCTGGCCCTTGCGCAACCGCCCATCCATGACGCGGGTCAGAATGATCACGCCGCGGTAGGGATCGAACCAGGAGTCGAAAATCAGCGCGCGCAGCGGCGATTCCGGCACACCCTTGGGCGGCGGCACCAAGTGCACGATGGCTTCCAGCACCTCGTGGATGCCGATGCCTTGCTTAGCGCTTACCAGAATCGCGTCCGACGCATCCAAACCGATCACCGACTCGATCTGTTCGCGGATGCGCTCGGGCTCAGCCGCCGGCAGGTCGATCTTGTTAATGACCGGGATGATCTCCAGGTTGTGATGCAGCGCCAGGTAAGTATTGGCGAGAGTCTGCGCTTCCACGCCTTGCGAGGCATCCACCACCAGCAGCGCGCCCTCGCAAGCCTGCAGGCTGCGCGATACTTCATAGGAGAAATCCACGTGACCGGGCGTATCGATCAGGTTCAGTTGATAAGTGTGGCCATCGCTTGCCGGATAATACAGCCGCACGGCGTGCGCTTTAATAGTGATGCCGCGCTCGCGTTCCAAATCCATGGTGTCGAGCACCTGCTCCATCATCTCGCGCTGCGAGAGAGCGCCGGTAGCTTCGAGCAGCCGGTCGGCCAGCGTCGATTTCCCATGATCGATGTGCGCGATGATGGAGAAATTGCGGATGAATTCACGGTCCATGCGGTATGATGATGCGGTGGGGCGAGAGTGATTGGCCCTTACAGATTATCCCATATGTCTTACAGCAACATCCGGTTTGAAGTGGGTGACGCGGGAATTGCCGTGCTCACGGTGAACCGGCCGGAGAAACTGAACGCGCTGAATAGTGAGACCGTGCTCGAGTTGCAGGATGCCATCGAGCGCGCGGGTAGCGACGCCGCGGTGCGCGCGCTGATTGTCACGGGCGCGGGCGAGAAGGCATTCGTGGCAGGCGCCGATATCAATCAACTGGCGGTGCTCACGCCGATTGAAGCGCAAGCCTATGCGGAGCGCGGCCAGCGGGTTTTCCGCGCGCTGGAACTGCTGCCGAAGCCGACCTTGGCGGCCATTAACGGCTACGCGCTGGGCGGCGGCTTGGAACTGGCGATGTCGTGCGCGGTGCGCGTCGCGAGCGAGAACGCGCGACTCGGCCAACCCGAAGTGAAGCTCGGGATTCTGCCGGGTTACGGCGGCACCCAACGGCTGCCACGCCTGGTGGGCCGCGGACGGGCTCTCGAAATGCTGCTCTCGGGCGAGCCCGTGACCGCCGCGGAGGCGCATCGCATCGGGCTGGTGAATCATGTGGCGCCGCAGGCCGAACTGCTGGAATTCAGCCGGCAGTGGCTGCGCAAAGTGCTGGCGAATGCGCCGCTGGCCCTGGGTCTTACCATGCAGGCGGTGGATGTGGGACTCGAAGCCGGCCTGGAACAGGGCTTGCGATTCGAAGCCGCCGCGTTCGGCCTGACCACCGCGACGGAAGACAAACGCGAAGGCACGCGCGCATTTCTTGAAAAACGCGCCGCCGTCTTCGCAGGAAAATAAACATGCCGAAAGTGATCGAAGGTCAACTGACAGCCGCTGGTTTGAGGTTCGCCATCGTGGTGAGCCGCTTCAACGGCTTCATCTGCGAACGCCTGCTGAGCGGAGCGTTGGATGCGCTCGCGCGCACGGGCGGGCAGCTCGACGAAGTCGAAATCGTGAAAGTGCCGGGTTCGTGGGAACTGCCGGTGGTGGTAGGCGAGTTGGTGCGGCAGAAACGGCACGACGCCATCATCTGCCTGGCGGCGGTGATTCGTGGCGATACGCCGCATTTCGACTATGTAGCCGGCGAAGCCGTAAAGGGCATCGGACAGGCGGCGGCTGCCGGCGGCGTGCCGGTGGCTTTCGGCGTCCTCACCTGCAACACGCTGGAGCAAGCCATCGATCGCGCCGGCGCCAAAAGCGGCAACAAGGGTTTCGATGCGGCCATGGCCGCCATTGAAATGGCCAGCTTGATGCGGCAGTTGCGCCAGGCGAAGTGATGCCGTCCCGACGCCGGTCGCGCCAGCGGGCTCTACAGATTCTCTATTTGTGGGACGTGCGGCGACAGCCGGTGGAAGAAGCCACCGCTGCATACTTCGATACTCTGTACTCGGAAGAGAGCCGCACGCGGCCGCATCGCGACGCGTTCGTGGACCAGCTCGTTACCGGCGCCGTGGAGCACGTGGACGAACTGGACCGCCGCATCACGCAGCACGCCGAACACTGGCGCATCGAGCGCATGCCCACCGTGGACCGCAACATCCTGCGTTTGGCGGTTTACGAGATGGCGCATCTGGATACGCCGGCCGCGGTAGTCATCGACGAAGCGCTGGAGTTGGCGCGGCGGTATTCCAATGAAGAGTCGGTGCAGTTCGTCAACGGTGTGCTGGACGCCGTCCATCGGGACCTGACGACGAACGCCCCTGCATGACTACTGACATAACGATGTCAGGAGCGCTGCGGCATGCTGGGATTCATGCACAAACCACTCAATTGGTTCGAAATTCCCGCGCTCGATCTGGCGCGGGCCAAAACATTCTACGAACATCTGCTGGGCGTTGACCTTCGCTCGGAGTCCATCGGTCCAATGTCCCTCGCCGTTTTTCCTTATGACCGCGATTCCGCGGCAGGCGGGTGCGTCCTGCACGGACCCGGGTATCAGCCATCGCGCGACGGCGTGACGATTTACCTGAACGCCGGCGATCGGCTCGATCCCGTGCTGGAACTCGTGGCGGCGGCCGGCGGAGAAATCGCCACCCCCAAGACCGCTCTGCCGCCCGGCATGGGAGCCTTCGCGCACATCATCGACACGGAGGGCAATCGCGTCGGACTACATGCCGCGGGCTGATAATAGCTTTGATGCGGCGTGCCGACCGGCTCTTTCAAATCGTCCAACACCTGCGGGCGCGGCGGCTCACCACCGCCGCGCAATTGGCGGACTTCCTGAACGTCTCGGAGCGCACCATCTACCGCGACGTCCGGGACCTCTCCCTGTCGGGCATTCCGGTGAAGGGGGAGGCCGGTGTCGGTTATGGTTTGGACCGGTCGTTTGAGCTGACGGCACTGATGTTCACTCGTGAAGAAGTGGAGGCCGTGGTGGTCGGTCTGCGCATGGTGCAGGCGTTCGGAGGTCCAAAACTGAGCGCGGCGGCCATTCCAGCCCTGGACAAGGTGATTCTGGCGCTGCCCAAGAACCGCCGCGATGAAGTGGACCGGCCCCAAATCTATGCGCCGCGTTTCAATGCTCACCGCGCAATAGACAACCTGCTGGATACCATGCGCGGCGCGATCGATAGCCACGGCATTCTCAGTTTGACTTACAAAAACGAGCGCGGCGACGAAACCAAGCGACTCATCCGCCCGTTGGCCCTGACTTTCTGGGGATCGGTGTGGACCTTGGGCGCCTGGTGCGAATTACGCAACAACTTCCGTAACTTTCGTCTGGACCGCGTAAGCGTCTGCGAACTCACCGGCGCGTCCTTCGGCGAAGAGGCCGGCAAAACCTTAGCGGACTATCTGCGTTTCGTGGGCGCTGAGTAATCTTCAGTAAGCCGTCTGCGAAGTGGGTGCGCTATCTTCTTCGTCGCTCGGCGGCTCGGTGATGTGATAGTAATAAGTCACCGCGGCGCAGGCCAACCCGAGCGCCAGGATGATGGAGATCCAACGCAACGTGCGTGAGTTCCAGGCGCGCCTGGTCTCCACGGCGGCGGCAGTGGCCTTTACCGTGGCGTAGGAGATGCCCACGCTGAGCGACAGCTTCCAATACCACGCCATCATATCCAGATGTCCCTGCCCGCCGACCTGGCTCCAAACTGTGAAGGTCGCGATGAGAGCAATCAGGAACTCAATCGCATAGAAGAGCTGCAGCACTTTACTAGGGTATCCTGAAACTGATGCCCGCGCCGCTGCTGTCGCTGATGGGCGCCGGCAAGTCGTTCGGCGCCGCACCCCTGTTTTCCAACATCAGCATTCATATTTCCGAGGGCGAGCGCCTCGGTTTGATAGGCCCGAATGGGTCCGGCAAATCGACCCTGCTGAAGATCATGGCCGGCGTGCTCGATGCCGACGCCGGCATGCGCACGGTGCGCAAGCTGACGCGCATCGCATACGTTCCGCAAGAACCGGAATTCGCCCCCGGCATAACCGTGAGCCGCGTGTTGGAGGACGCCCTGCCCGCCAATGGGCCGAACGAGGCGGACCGCGCGGCGGCGGTGAACGTGACGCTGGGCAAGGCCGGCTTCGCGAATGGCGATGCGGCGGTGGAGTCGCTATCGGGCGGCTGGAAGCGGCGGCTTTCCATCGCGCGCGATCTGATCCGCAATCCCGATTTGCT
Organism: Bryobacteraceae bacterium; assembly: GCA_049511415.1. Taxonomy (GTDB): domain Bacteria; phylum Acidobacteriota; class Terriglobia; order Bryobacterales; family Bryobacteraceae; genus Bog-159. The sequence continues at coordinate 18,725 of JBEKYC010000050.1, forward strand.
GTTGCTCGACGAACCCACCAATCACCTGGACTTGGAGGGCATTCTGTGGCTGGAGAAATTGCTGGAAGCAGGTGCATTCGCCTGCGTGGTGGTGAGCCACGACCGATACTTCCTCGAGAATGTCGCCACCGAAATGGCCGAGATCAATCGCGCCTATCCCGATGGCTTGTTCCGCGCGGAAGGCGCGTATGCCGATTTTCTGGAGAAGCGCGAAGCGTTTCTGGAGGCGCAATCCGAGCAACAGGCCGCGCTCGCCAACAAGGTGCGGCGCGAAGTGGAATGGCTGCGCCGCGGCCCTAAAGCCCGTACCGGCAAATCGAAGGCGCGCATCGACGCGGCGCATGAACTGATCGGCGAATTGGCGGATGTAACCGCGCGCAACCAGAAAGCCACCACGCGCATCGATTTTACAGCTTCCGGCCGCAAGACCAAAAGGCTCATCAGCGCCACCGAGGTCGCCAAAGCGCTGGGCGGCCGGCAGTTGTTTCGCGATCTCAGCTTTTCGCTGGCGCCTGGTATCCGGCTGGGCCTGGCCGGCCCGAACGGCAGCGGCAAGACCACCCTGCTGCGCGTGTTGAAGGGCGAGATCGCACCCGATTCCGGTACCGTCGAGCGGGCGGACGGTCTGCGCATCGTGTATTTCGACCAGGGGCGCGAACAACTGGATCCCGCCGCGCCGCTGCGCGAGGGCTTGGGTGCGCACGGCGACAGCGTCATCTATCGCGACCGCGTGATCCACATCGCGGGCTGGGCCAAGCGCTTTCTTTTCCGTGCGGATCAGCTCGATACGCCGGTAGGCCGTTTTTCGGGCGGCGAGCGGGCGCGCATCATTATTGCCCGGCTCATGCTGCAGCCCGCCGACGTGCTGTTGCTGGACGAGCCCACCAACGATCTGGACATCCCCACGCTGGAGGTGCTGGAAGAGAGCCTGACGGACTTCCCCGGCGCGTTGGTGTTGGTGACCCACGACCGCTACATGCTGGACCGCGTTTCGACGGTGGTGCTGGGACTCGATGGCGAAGGCGGCGCGGAAGTCTTTGCGGATTATTCGCAGTGGGAAGCGGCGCGGGCCGTCAAACCGGTACGCAGCGAGAAGGAGCCGGCGGCTGCCAAGCCGGCGGCAGCATTGTCGCGCCGCAAGCTGTCCTATCTGGAAGCTCGTGAATTCGAGCAGATGGAACAGCGCATCCTGGAAGCCGAGCAGTCTCTGGAGACCGCCCGCACGGCTTTGCAGGCGCCCGAAGTGGTTTCCGATGGGTCCGCGTTACAACAACGCTATGGAGCGATGCAGGCGGCCGAAGCGGAAGTCGAGAAGCTGTACGCCCGCTGGGCGGAGCTCGAAAGCAAAGTCAGTAACTAAGCCGCGGGAACCAATCCGTGCCGCGGCCCTCGGGTGTCATATCCAGCAAGTTCCACAGCGGCCACATCATGTCGATGTGACGTTCGTTCTGCCCGCGCGCGGGAGGCGAAAACAGCAACTCCGTCGCGTAAAAATGATGAATCTTGCCTTTGCGGCTGAGAAATACATTGAGCAGCGGCAGTTGCCCCCCATCCTCCGTCTCGCCGTGATAATCGTGGTTGTAGGTGTTGCCGGCGGACGACAGCAGCCGCAGATTGTTCCACCCGCGTCCACCGGCGAACTCGCGAATCCGCCCGATGGGCGATTTGGCCACTACCGCCAGATTGATGCGCTGCGTAGCGTGCGGCGCCGTGCCATTCAAGCTGTCCAGAAATGACGTGCACATCGGGCATGGTTGCTTCATCGCCGGTCCGAACATGAAGCTGTAAAGGGCCAGCGTATCGCAGCCCTCGCGAAAGAGCTCGGATAGCCTTACGGGCTGCGCGGCGCCTTCCTCGAAAACATAATCCTGGGCGATCGCTCCGCCCAACGGCAACTCGCGGCGCAAACGCGCCACCTGCTCCACTTGCTTGCGCAAGCCGCGCTCGGCCAGCAACAACTTGTCGCGCGCGGTGCGGTAGCGCGCACTCTCGCCCGGAAATCGCACCTTGGAATGCCAGTCCATGGAATCCACCATACCGCAACTTCTGATATAGTGTGCCGGATCAGGCGCGCAATTGTTACGTGTTGCGGCGGGCGCTTCTGCTAGCCGGCTCCGCTTGTGCCAAACACACTCTACGTGCGAAATCTTCCCGATTTTTCCGGACTGCACGAAACGCTCGCGCGCCTCCAGATAAATCTCGCCCGAGCGTTGCTGCATACCCACCTGGCAGACGCGATTGTTTACGCGGGCCGCGCGCACAATTTCCGGACCCTCCTCGCCGCGGCGGGTCAACGGCTTCTCCACGTAAACGTCCTTGCCCGCATTTAGCGCATCGATTACGAAGTCCTTTTGCCAGTGATCCGGCGTGGCGATGAGCACCGCGTCCAGGCCGCTCAGGGCCAGCAACTTCCGGGTGGTCCGCGAAGGGCTGCGCGCCGGTCGCCCCATACGTCGCATACCGCGCAAATCCACCTGCCCGGATTTTTGAGAGAACTAACACAATTAGACGCCGCGTTCGCTGCATCCGATAAGACCCGGTTGCGCGCAGTCATTGGCGCCAGAACGCGGGCCTATGAGAGGGCCGTCCGCGGCGGCGGCTTTCATTCCTTCCCGGCGGGTAAGCATGACTCAAGTTCATCGTCGTGCGGCGCTCAAAATGCGTCTGCGCGGGCGGCGGCAAGACTAGCGGGTCTGAGTTTGTTCGGACGAAATTTGCCAGACACCCTGATTACGCACCAGGGTCATACGCTCTTCCTCTTCGCCCGTGGATCGTGCCCGCCCGCCCGTGCGCCAGTGCTTGCGGAATGTAGCTACGGCGCGCGTGTCACTAACCGGGGTGATTCCGAGGCCCGAGATACGATACGAATCCAAACGGCCGTAGCGCGTGCGGGATTGTTGCAGGCTTTCCCGCACCGCATCGCGGGTTACTTCGTGGCGTGAGTAATAGGTGCTGACTACCGGCGCGTAGCAATCCGCCGCCACGCGCACGTCGCCCTGTTTCAGAGCGCCGGACCAGCGGTCCAGCAAGGCGTGAATGCCGGCGAGATCCGGGGGAGGCGCGGGGGCGCCCTCCACCACAGCTTCACTCACCGCCGGCGCAGGCGGCAGTGGCGCCGTAACGGTCGCTGCCGGCTGCCCCTGCGAGGACGGACGCAGTCCCACGTAACCCACCGCTCCAACTGCCAATCCCAAAGCCAGGGCGCCCACATACCAAAGCCGCCGCGTCCCCGTGGAAAGCTCCGGCTCGGCGGCCAACCGCGGACGCGGTTCGGGCCACGCGATGGCGGGAGCATTCGCTGGGGCAGGTTGCGCGGGCCTGTAGCAGCGCAGAAAAAAATCCTTCGCATCCAGACCGATCAGGCTGGGTTTAACCAGCAAAACCAGATTCTCGTCCGGCGAAAAATGGGACCGCATCAAGTCTTCGTCCTGGGGCTCCAGATCGAAATCACCGCTGGTGTGGCTGCGGTAGAATCCCAATACTGAGAGCCCGGTCCCGCCGCTCGACCGGAACCATTCCAGAGTCTCGCGAAGCAACTCGCGGTCCGCGTCCGAAAAGCGGTAGGAAGGTCCAAAGCGGTGTTCACAGGGGATCGGCTCGAAGTCCTCGATCACGATGCGATCCTGCTCCCGCCGGCCCAAGAGAATGCCGCCGGTCTCCGCGCCCATGTGTGGCGCTGCCGCGAAAGCATCGTTGACTTCCTGGTGAATGCCTTCCTGCACCCGACGCAAAATACCGGCCGGCGGCGAGCCTTGGACCGGACAGGCGGTCAGTTCGAATTCAATTTCCTGGCTGGAAGACGGTCCTGGCATGGGAAAGTTGCTACCTACTTCAGACGGCGCGGCGGCCCGGCACGTTGCGGGGACTAATGCGCCAGCCGGCGCAACAACTGCGCTCCCATCAGGATATCGCGGCGGCGCAACTCCCGGTCCTGCACTTCGCGCTCGATGGTAAGCGGACCTTTGTAGCCGATTTCCTTCAGCTTTTGGATAAAGCGTTCCATCCCGACCGCACCCTTGCCCAGAGGTTGTTCCTGACCGAGCGCGCCCGGTGAATTCCGCGGCGGCCAGTCGCCGTCCTTGCAGTGTACGGTGATCACGTGCGCGGCCAGGATATCGAGCGCGGCGATCGGATCCCCTGTGCCGTACAGAATCATGTTGGCCGGGTCAAAATTGATGCGCAGGTTGCCGCGTTCGGTGTCGGCGATAAACTCGCGCAATACGCCGGCAGGCTCCTGCCCGGTTTCGAGCGCAAACGTCTGGCCGTGCGCCGCGGCATGATCGCAGACGCGGCGCACCATGTCGCGCACAATGGCGTAGTCGGGCGACGAGCGGTCTTCGGGCACAAACCCGATGTGCGTGGCGATGCCGGCGACACCCAGTTCGGCGGCGAAGTCACTGACCGCGAGTGTGCGCTCTTCGCGCTCGGCCCGCGTGGCCGGCGGCACGAAACCGACCGTGCGCTGCACGGTTGGGATGTCCGCGTAACTTTCGCCATTGTAGGCGGCAAAGACCGTAACCAGGGTGAAATCCTCGTCCCTCAGTGCATTTCGCCAGACTGGCGCCGCGCCTGGCAGCCGCATGTCGCCGGGAATGCCGAGTTGGCCGCACCGCACCTCCATGCCCTTGACATCCCGTATGATTTCGTACGGATCGCCGCCGGCCCAAAACATCACTCCAATTTCCAGTCCGTTCACAGGGTGCATGCGATCTTCTCTCCGTTTCTGGCGCGGGATTCCAGGATGAGCCGCGCGAGTTGTACCGCCATGGCGGATTCTTCGGGTGGGCATAGGCGCGGCTTTTCCCCGCGCGTGGCGCAGTCCAGGAAATATGCGAGCTCCGCACGGTAACCGTCCGCATCCGGCAGATCCAGCGCCTTGCCAGTTCGACCCGCTCCGTATTCCGCGAGCGGCGCGCCCGCGGAACTGTATTCCAGAGTACCGTTCTCGGCCACGATGGTGAACTCCATCGAAAACGGGAACGCCTTGGGATGATGCCAGCCGCCCGAGATCGCCACCGCGCCAATCGACGGATACCAGAGTTGCGCCACGATCCAATCCACGCCACGGGGCAAATCTTCATAACCGGAGGCCGTGACGGCTTCGGGCCTGCCGAAGGCGTGCAGGCAAAAATCGATATCGTGGATCAGCAGGTCGAAAATGCCCCCACCGCTTTGCGCCGGGTCCGTGAGCCAGGCGCTCCAGCCCGGGGCCGCGCAACGGCGGCGGAAAATAGCGGCCCGTACGGGGCCCAGCCGGCCGGAATGCAGCACATCAGCGGCGGCACGGTAAGGCGCCAGAAAACGTACTACGTGCGCCGCCATCAGCGTGCGGCCGTGGCGTTCGGCTTCGGCGATCATGCGGCACGCGGCTGGGCCGTCTAACGCCATTGGTTTCTCCACGATCACATGCTTGCCCGACCGCAGGGCCAGCACCGCAATGCGCTCGTGTAAATGCGTCGGCAGGCAGATATCCACGGCGTCGATGTTGGGGTCGCGCACGGCCTCCTCGGCACGCGTGTACCTGGCTATTCCGGAAAAATCCAAGATCTCGCCGGCTCCGCCCAAATTACCCCCGACACCGGAGAGATCGCCGGCCAGGCGGCGTTTGTCGTTGCTAGCCACAGCCGCGATCTCCGCACCGGGGATCTCCCGCCAGGCGCGCAGATGCGTGCTGCCCATGAATCCCAAACCCAGAATCGCGATTCTCATGCGAAGACTAGCTTTTGGCCCCGTACGTTTTCGAATACTTGTTGCGTTCGTTGTATACCGTGTAGCTTCCATCGGGATGCACGGTGACGCGGATCCAGTTGGCCGCATCTCCGGCTTCATCGGTGTTGGCAATGAAGGTGTCGGGCGCGTTGTGATCCTTGCCGCCTTCGATGGAATAGTGCAACTGCCAGATGTCTTCCAGGCCAGGCGACGTATGGATGGTCGCCCAGGTGGAAGGCGATCCGCCCTTGCGCGCACCATTGTCCATAATCGCCACCAGCGGCTGCACCGCATGTACCAGAGCCGGTGAACTGGACAGGTCCGACCCATGATGCGTAACGATGTACAGATCGATCTTGCCGATTTTATTAGCCGGGCAAACCAGTTGATGCTCTTTGTTCCAGGTAAGGTCGCCCAGGTCGAGCGCCTTGAAATTGCCGAATGTGATGAGTGTTCCCACGGACCGCGCGTTTTCGCTGGGGTCCGGCGCATGTAACCGGTCGCCCGGGCACAACGCGTTGGCTTGGCCGGCGCCCGGCAACGGGCTTTCAATCTCATCGCCGTCGGCCGTCAGCACCTTCACATCCAGCCCCTTGATCGGAATTGTGTCACCGGGCTTGGCCAGGATGTGGGCGCCCTTCGCGCGATACTCCACGTAGGCCTTGTAAAGCTCGGTGGCGCGCTGATCGTGTTCCACGCTTTCGCCGTGGTCGATGAAGGTGCGGATCGGCAGCTTGCCGGCGAGTTGCGGCACGCCGCCCACATGGTCCTCATGAAAGTGAGTCACCAGCAGATAGTCGATCTTCTTCACGCCGGCGTGCTTGGCCGCCGCGGCGATCCGGTCCGCGTCGCGGGCGTTGTGGCCCGACCAGCCGGTGTCGATCAGCATCGATTCACCGGACGGCGCTACAAACAGGGTCGCCTGTCCGCCTTCTACGTCGATCAGGTAAATCTCAAGATTCTTGGCTGCGGGGAGCAGAGCAGTACCCGCCAGCGCCAGCAGTGTGATACCGATTGCGCGCATGCGTCGATTTTAGCGCCTCACAGCATGAGCGGTATCATGAAATCCATCCATGCATCCTGCCCTGGTTTTGTTCGATATCGACGGCACGTTGGTGCGGCGCGCCGGACCGCATCACCGTCAGGCGCTGGTGGAGGCCGTGCGCCGCGTGACGGGATTGGAAACCAGCACCGATCAGATTCCAGTCCATGGAATGCTGGATCCGGATATCCTCACCCGCATGATGCGCGATGTGGGCGTCACGCAGGCCGCCGCGCGCCAGGCCATGCCGGAAATCGTGCGGCGCGCGCAAGCCATCTATGGGCGCGGCGTGCCCGACCTGCGCCGCAAATGCTGCCCCGGTGTGCGGCTTCTCTTGCCGCGGTTAAGTAAACGCGGCGTGCTGCTTGGGTTGGTTACCGGCAACCTGACCCGCATTGGTTGGAAGAAACTGGAACGCGCCGGATTGAAATCCTATTTTCGCTTCGGCGCTTTTGGCGAGATGGCCCGCGACCGCGCCGGCCTGGCGCGCCTCGCCATTCGCCAGGCCCGCAGCCGTTCCTGGATCGCGCGCGATACACCCGTGTCCCTGATCGGCGATGCGCCCAGCGATATCATCGCCGCGCAACGCAACGGCATTCGTGCCATAGCCGTGCATACCGGCATCTCCACGCGCGAAGATTTGACCGCCTACGCGCCGGACCTGCTGCTCGAAAACCTGCGCGCTTTGAAAATCGAAGATCTACTTGGCTGATCCCGCCAAAGCCACCGGTCCCGCTTCCAACACCTCGGCGTCAATATTCGAAAACTTCTCGAAATTGGCCGTGAAGCGAGCGCTCAACTCCGTCGCCGCGCGATCGTAGGCGTGCTTGTCGCCCCACATACCGCGCGCATCCAGAAAATCGGGCGGCACGTGCGGACAACTCCTCGGCACCGTAACCCGGAAGAACGGATGCGGCTCGGCGGGCGCCAAGTCCAATTGCCCCTCCAGGGCGGCCGTGAGCATGGCCCGCGTGTAAGGCAGGCGCATGCGCTCGCCGATGCCGTACGGTCCGCCGATCCAACCCGTATTCAGCAGCCAGCAATTCACGCGGTGGCGGCGCATCTTCTCGCCCAGCATGGCGGCGTACTCGCCGGCCGGGCGCGGCAGGAACGGTGCGCCGAAACAGGCGCTGAACGTGGCCGCCGGCTCTCGGCCGAGCCCCCGCTCCGTGCCCGCCACCTTGGCCGTGTAGCCGCTCAGAAAATGATACATGGTCTGCTCGGGCGTCAGGCGCGAGATGGGCGGCAGCACGCCAAAAGCGTCGGCGGTGAGCAGAATAATGTTATTGGGATGCGTGCCCACGCTCGGAATCACAGCCCGATCGATGTACTTCAGCGGATAGGCCGCGCGGGTGTTCTCGGTGAATTCCGCGGAATCGAAATCCAGCAAACGCGTTTCCGCATCAATGGCCACGTTCTCCAGTACCGTGCCGAAACGGATTGCCTGGAAAATCTGCGGCTCATTTTCGCGCGACAACTTAATGCACTTGGCATAACAGCCGCCTTCGAAGTTGAAGACACCGTGGTCGCTCCAGCCATGCTCGTCATCGCCGATCAAGCGGCGTTCCGGGTCGGCGGAAAGCGTGGTCTTGCCCGTGCCGGATAGCCCGAAGAACAGTGCCACATCGCCGCCCGATCCCACATTCGAAGAGCAGTGCATGGGCAGCACATCGCGCGCCGGCAGCAGGTAATTCAGGATCGTAAAAACTGCCTTCTTCATCTCCCCGGCGTAGCTGGTGCCACAGATCAACACGACTCTCTTGGTGAAATTAATCACGATACAGGTTTCCGAATTCGTGCCGTCCTCGCTGGGCGTGGCCTGTAATCGCGGCGCAAAAAAGATCGTGAACTCCGGCACATGGTCCTGGGTGCGCAGCGGATCGGGCCGCACGAACAGTTGGCGCGCGAACAGATTGTGCCAGGCATACTGCGTGACCACCCGGATCGGCAGCGTGTAGCGTGGATCGGCCCCCGCGAAACAATCCTGGATAAACAGGTCGTGCCCTTGCCAATAGGCCAGCATCTTCGCATACAGCCGATCGAACATCTCCGGCGACATCGGCTGATTGACCGGCCCCCATTGCACGTTGGACTCGCTTCCTTCATCGCGCACGATAAACTTGTCCCTGGGCGACCGGCCCGTGAACTGTCCGGTGCGCACCACGTACGCGCCGCCCGTCGCGAAGAGGCCTTCGTGCCGCCGCACGGCATGCTCCAGCAACTGGGCCGTGCCTAGATTCCAGTAGGCGATGTTGATGTTGCGAATGCCGTGCCAGGTAAGGCCATAGCGGCTGGGCCGGATTCCCGCATTGGGAGTCGCGCCCGATTGTTCCGTATCCATATCTCTACCTTATAATATAGTTACATGGCTTCAGCCTTCGCGCGCGCCTCGGCGGCAGCGGCGGTTCTATCGCTCGGGTTGTGCGCGCAGGTGATCGAATTTGAGTCCAATGGGCTTAAGTATCAGACGATTACCAAGCGCGGCGTGACGGTTATGTTCGCGCGCTTACCCGGTCATGTGCGCGAATTCAGCATCCTGCAAGTAGCGGTTTCCAACGGTTCGGCCGGACCGTACACCATTCGTCCCGAAGATTTTTCCTATCGCAAGGATGATGGCGGCGAAGTACAGGCGTCGCACGCCAAGGACGTCGTGGAGATGCTCAAGGACAAAGGCGGGCGCGGCGATGTCATCAAATTGGTGTCTGCCTACGAGACCGCGCTCTACGGCATTCCGCATATGCGTCTGGCAAATGCTTATGAAGCACGCCGGCAGGCGGCTCTGGCCGAAGTGGCTTCCACTAAGCTAAAGGCTGCGGCGGCCGCCTCCGCCATTGCCCTGGTCCAGACCAAACTCCTGCCCGGCGAATCCACCGACGGTGCGGTTTTTTTCGAGATGGAAGGCAAAGCCTTCGGCCCCGGCCGGCTTATCGTGCGCACCAACACGGATACATTCGAATTTCAGGCGGAGTGATCCCCGGCCGTCCCGGATCTGGCGACGCGATTGCGACAACAATCGCTGGAGGGACATAAATGTCAAAATACTCACCATCCGGGTTTCTGACGATCGGGGCACTCCTCATCGGCGGAACCCTGACTACCGTGCGTGCGCAGGATGCGAACCGCGATGTTGTGGTAACACCGAGCGACGTGGGCGCAGTCGTAGACCGGGTGCAAAAGCTTACCGGCGAATTCAAAGGCGAGTTTGACCGGGCAATATCTCACAGCATGATTGACGGCACGCGCCTGGAGACCAATGCCAAGCACCGCGCGGACGACCTGCATGACGCCGCAAACCATCTGGGCGATGTTTTTCACGACAAGCGAGACAAAAACAATCCCGCCGTCCGCGACCAGGCCGACAAGACCATCGCGGCTGCCAGCGAACTGAATCGCGTCATGCTGAATCATCGCTTCACCGACAAGATTCAGCGGGATTGGGATATGCTCCGTTCAGACCTGAACGCTTTGGCGCAAGTCTACGGTCTTTCTCCGCTGGAAGGTGGCGCGCCCGCTGACCACCCTCCCAGCCAACCATAGGTTCAGATCCGATCACCGTCCCGACGGAACCGCCAGGAAAGCTGGATAGTCGCCAGTTGTCGAGTTGTAAGCTCCACCGGCAATTTCACCGGAATCGTTGATGTCATTGGCATAGACCAGCGAAACGACTCCCGGTACGATCAGCGTGTTCAGATCCGTCATGACTCCGTTTCGCCAGATGAACGCACGACTGGCTCCGGAAGCATTGATGGACTGGCCAACTATCTGGCCTTGAATGTTGATGCCCCAGGCGATGCTGAAGGAATCCCCTGGTAGCGTTCCCAAATCGCGAATGCCTCCGCTCTTCGTCCATATGAAGGCATGGTAATTAGGACTACCGGCCGAATCTCCGGGCAGATCCGAAAAGCCTACGATGACGCCATCGTTGTTGATGGCGGTCGGCGTGTTCCAGGCAACGCCACCCAGGTTGCCGATATCTGTCGCCACACCGTTCTCCCACAGCACCGCGTGAGCGGCCGTAGAGCCTCCCACGGCGGTCCCGCACGTGCCCGAAATACCAACTACCTGGCCGCTGTCGTTGATAGCCGTCGCGGCGCCGTCCAGGTCGCCGGAGAGCGGCGGTAACTCTTGAATCTGTTCCTGCCCCGGCCCGTAGATCACGGCTTCAAATTGCAGCACTTGGGGCGGCACGCAAGTGGCGTCCGGATTGGGTGTCTCTGCCCAACCCGCAATCTGGTCGAGGTTATTCACTCCCGCCGCAAAACCGTTGCTCCCGCCGAGCGTGGGCAGCGCTGACATGACGTGATCCTTCCAGCGAAACCCCTGGCATGTGTGACCGCTGGCGCTCGGAAAGAAACCCGCGGTGCAACTCCACGTTTCCCCGAGCGGCTGAACAATGGATGTGTCCGATATGCCGGCAATCAGGCCGTGATTGTTCTTCACGGCAGTCCATGCGACGGAACTGTTCGGCCCCCCAAGGGTGCCCAAGTCGAGCGGCTGCGCGCCGGTCCAAAGCGTAGCGTGTTCCGTCGTGTTGCCGGATAGATACGCCGCGCCCATGATCCAGCCGCGGTTGTTGATGGCGTTGGCCGCGCCGGTGTTACCCCCCAAAGTGCCCAGTTGCACGACGTTGTAACTGGGCATCTGCGCCTGTAAATGAAGAGACACCACGGCTGCGGCGACCATAATGACTGTTAAGTAAGTCGATTTCATAACTCCCCCTCGGCTACTTAGGTTAGAGCCGCCGGGAGGGCCGGATTGGACGCGAACGGACCCCATAGAAACGATCCCGGACGTTTTCGGACGCCGCCGTGATGCCCGGCAGCCTGGTCCGAAAACGTCCACACCCTGCCCCCGCAGCCGGTATGATGGGGAAAGGAATGGAACTGGACGGGCAGGTTTGTTCCCGGGCGCGGCTGTCGCGGGATGCGCGGTTCGACGGTAAGATGTTTATCGGCGTGCTGAGCACGAGAATTTATTGCCGGCCAATCTGCCCTTCGCCCACCGCGAATGAGAAGAACGTCCGTTATTTTCCGACTGCCGCGGCTGCCGAGGAAGCCGGCTTCCGCCCCTGTTTACGCTGCCGCCCGGAATGCTCACCCGGAACGCCTGCTTGGATGGGAACGCCCAGCACCGTTTCGCGCGCGCTGCGCCTGATTGCGGAGAGCGGCCTGGAGGACGGTGGCGTGGAAGTGCTCGCGGGTCATCTGGGAGTCGGCTCGCGGCACTTGCGGCGTTTGTTTTTGCAGCACCTGGGCGCCACACCCAGCGCCGTTGCGCAGACCCGCCGGCTGCACTTCGCGAAGAAACTCATTGATGAGACGCACCTCGCGATGGGCGAAGTGGCCGTGGCCTCCGGCTTTGGTTGTGTGCGGCGGTTTAATGCGGCCATCCGGCAGGTCTATCACCGGACACCGACGCAGATCCGGCGATTGGCTCGCAAGACCGGCGTGCCGCCGCAGAATGAATATCTGTTCCGGCTGCGCTTCCGACCACCTTACAATTGGGCCGGCATGCTGGCGTTTCTCGCGCCGCGCGCCACACCGGGCGTGGAGGCGGTCGAGAACGGCGCTTACCGGCGCTCGATATCCCTCCAGGGTGGTCAGGGATGGTTCGAGGTCTCCCGCGACAGCGCCGACGACGCGCTGGCGGTGCGCGTGCAGTTTGGCGATCCGCGCCTGCTGTTTTGGATTATCGAGCGTATCCGCACCATGTTTGACCTGAACGCCGATTGGCCCACCATCGCGCAGGCTCTGGCCGTCGACCCCGTATTGACCGCGCGTCTGGACTCTCATCCCGGGTTGCGTGTGCCGGGCTGCTGGAACGGGTTTGAGTTGGCGGTGCGCGCGATTCTCGGGCAGCAGATTACGGTTAAGGGAGCCACGTCGCTCGCCGGACGCCTGGTGCGCGCCCTGGGCCAACCGTGCGTCGGGCCAACCGGTCTGACGCATGTCTTTCCCTCCCCGGAAGTGCTCGCCGATGCGGCCTTGGATAATATCGGCCTGACAGCCAAGCGGGCGCAAACTCTTCGCGCGCTGGCCCGCGCGGTCTGCGACGGCCGAATTTGTTTCGAAGGCGTGGCCGATTCCGGCGCCCTGCTGGCGCGCCTCTGCGAGATTCCCGGCATCGGCGCCTGGACGGCACAATACGTCGCCATGCGCGCATTGGGTGAGCCGGACGCCTTCCCCAGCGGCGACCTGGGTCTGCTGCGCGCGTTGGATCTGCGCAGCGCCGGCGAGTTGGAGCGCCGCGCCGAAACATGGCGGCCCTGGCGCGCTTACGCGGCCATTTATCTATGGGCCGGCGGTGCGCGCGATCAGGCAAAGGAAACCAGCGCGGCGCAGTAGCAAACCATCCGGTACGCAAACTTTTTCCCGGCGCCGGTTCGATACGCCCAATTCAACCGCCGATGGTACAATCGGGCAAAGGGGGTCAGCAGTTGATCAAAGCCACCTGGGATTTGCCCCGCACGCTCGGCGCTCTTCGCAATAGCTCCTTCTCCGAAGACCGCATAGGCAGCCGCTCCGTCAAGGACGAATTGCGCGCCAACCTCATTCGTAAGCTGCAATGCCCCACGCCGCTGTTCTCCGGCATTGTGGGCTATGAGGAAAGCGTCGTGCCGCAGGTCGTCAACGCCGTCCTTTCGCGCCACAACTTCATTCTGCTGGGACTGCGCGGCCAGGCTAAGACACGCCTGATCCGTATGCTTACCACCCTGCTCGACGATCTGCTGCCCTTTGTGGAGGGTTGTGAGATTCACGATAATCCTTACCATCCAATCTGCCGGCGCTGCCGCAACCTGATCCAGGAGGAAGGCGACGACACACCCATCGCCTATCTCTCCAGCGAACACCGCTACGTCGAAAAGTTGGCCACCCCGGACGTGACCATCGCCGACATGATCGGCGACATCGATCCCATTAAAGCCGCCCGCCGCGGCCAGGATATTTCCGACGAGTTGACTGTGCACTACGGCCTGTTGCCGCGCGCCAATCGCGGCATATTTGCCATCAACGAACTGCCCGATCTTGCCGGCAAAATCCAGGTCGGCCTCTTCAATATCATGCAGGAAGGCGACGTACAGATAAAAGGCTACCCCATCCGCCTGCCGCTGGACCTGATGCTGGTTTTCACCGCCAACCCGGAAGACTACACCGCGCGCGGCAAAATCATCACACCGCTCAAAGACCGCATCGGCAGCGAGATTCGAACCCACTATCCGGCCACCCTCGATCAGGGCATGGCCATCACCGAGCAGGAAGCCTGGCTGCAGCGCGCCGCGCCCATTGAAGTGCGGGTCCCCGGTTACATCAAGGAAATCGTGGAGCAACTGGCGTTTCTGGCGCGCGAAGACAAACGCGTCGACAAGCGTTCCGGCGTCTCCCAGCGACTCCCAATCTCCGTGTTGGAGAACGTGGTTTCGAACGCGGAACGGCGGGCCCTGAAGGCCAAGGAGCCCATGGCCGTGCCGCGCGTACTGGATATCTACTCCGCGCTGCCTTCCATAACCGGCAAGATGGAACTGGAGTACGAGGGCGAATTGAAAGGCGGAGACGCCATCGCCCGCGACTTGATTCGTGTCGCCGTTGGAAAGGTGTACGACAAATACTATGAAGGCGCCAACGTCGCGCAGATCGTGCAATGGTTCGATCTGGGCGGCACACTGAAACTCGACGAAGCCATCGACGCGGCCGCCATGGTGAAGGTGCTCACGCCCATCCAAGGCCTGATGGAGAAACTAAAAGCCCTGAAGCTCTCGGCTAACGAGCCGGACGCCGTGCGCGCCTCCGCCGCCGAGTTCGTGCTGGAAGGCCTGTATGCCCATCGCCGTATCAGCCGCAACGAAGAGCGCGGCTTCGGCGCCGAGGAGCGTAAGCGCGAGTCACCCAGGGAGGAAGGGCAACCGCAGCAGCGGCCTAACTTCCGCCGCCAGTTTAACTAGGTGAAAATAAACTATTCCAAGTACACTGGCGAAGACTTCGGCATTAGCGCCGAAGACTTACTCCAGGCGCTGTCCGATTTCCTGCTCCAAAGCGGCTTCAACACCCAGTACATGCCCTTTAGCGAGTGGAACGAGCACACTCTGGAGGATCTCAAACAAGCTATCCAGCAGGCACTGGAGCGCGGCGATCTCTTCGACAATCAGCAGATGCGCGAGATGATGGAGCGCCTGCAAAACCTGACACCGGAGCAGATGGACAAGTTGCTCGAAAACCTGATGCAGAAAATGATTGACGAAGGCCAGATCACTGTCGAGCAGCCGAACCAGCAGCCCGGCTCATCCGGTCCCGCCAGCGGTCCCGATGGCAAGGTGCGCTTCGAAGTTACCGATAAGTCTCTCGACTTTCTTGGGTTCAAAACGCTCAAGGACTTACTGGGATCGCTGGGCAAATCCAGCTTCGGCCGCCACGATACGCGCGACCTGGCCACTGGCATCGAAGCTTCCGGATCTTCGAAGCGTTACGAATTCGGCGACACGCTGAACCTGGATATCAGCGAAACGCTGTTTTCGGCTATCCGCCGCGAGGGCGCCAAAGTGCCGCTCGACTTGCAGTACGAGGACCTGCACGTGCATCAGTGCGAGTATCAAAGCTCCTGCGCTACCGTACTGATGCTCGATTGCAGCCACAGCATGATCCTCTACGGCGAGGACCGTTTTACCCCCGCCAAAAAAGTTGCCCTGGCGCTGGCCCATCTGATCCGCACGCAATATCCCGGCGACAGCCTGCGCTGCGTGCTGTTCCACGATTCGGCGGAAGAACTCGACATCAGCCAGTTGGCCCGGGTGCAGGTGGGGCCGTATTACACCAACACACGCGACGGCCTGATCCTGGCGCAGCGCCTGCTGGCGCAGGAGAAGAAGGACATGCGCCAGATCATCATGATTACCGATGGCAAGCCCAGCTGCCTGACGCTTGAAGATGGCCGCGTGTATAAAAACGCCTTCGGCCTAGACCCGCTGGTGATCAGCCGCACGCTCGAAGAAGTCAACCGCTGTAAGAAGCAGGGCATTATCATCAACACCTTCATGCTCGCCAGTGATTACGGCTTAGTGAACTTCGTCCAGAAGGTGACGGAGATCTGCCGCGGCAAGGCTTACTTCACGACGCCATATACGCTGGGGCAGTATTTGCTGATGGATTACATGAATCGTAAGACGCGCACGATTCATTAGTGCTATCCTTCAATGCCCGCCTTGGTGCGATTCTATTGGCGAGAGGCAAACGGTGTAATTAATGTATTGCCGCGGAAGGGCTACCCACTTTACTCGAAGCAAACATCTCCTACCATGCATGGCGCTCGGACGAGACCCGGTGGGGCGTTGTGCAACGCCTGCAGCGCCTGCCGGAAATCTCAAAGCAAATATCGCAACTGGGCTATTTTGGACGGTCTTCACGACGGTCCGGGGCCGCAAAAGTCGCCGGCGACAAGGCGCACCGCCCGCGACAGGCACGGGCCAGGCATTTGTCCGGCGGAACCTCCCTCTCCTCGATCTCTTGAACGAAATAGCCAAGAGCGCCTATTGAAATAAGCTCGGCTTCACCCGCAGTGTGCGCCGGCCAGGATGGTGCAAAGATTCCACGTTATCAGTCCGGCATACCAATACGTGATCCAGCGGATCAGATGATGTTTATGCGTCGCGATGCAGGCGCCCGCCAGTACCAGCGCGGCGGCCTTCGACAGCAGCAAAGCCGCCACCGGCCCGAATTGCAGGAGCGCGCGTATGAACGGGCTGGCTTCCGATAAGCCCAGCTTGAACCCGATCAGCGTGGTAAAAAAATCCAGCACCTGCAAGTACAGAAACATCTGCGTATAGAGCATTCTGCCGTCCCGTTAGAATGGTTGCGTAGCCTGCGGAAGTTCTCCGTTCGCCGCCGAAAAAATCATTATAGACACCGGGTCGGGGAAAAAGCCGGTAATGAACGTACCGGTAGCGGGCTACCTGGGAGCGGGCTACGCGGGCGAAAAAACCCGCGCCATCACCAGAAACGTCACCACCCCGAGGCAGATACGCACGGCGCCGGGCAGACGAAACGCTTTGTTGCTGCCTACATCGAGCTGCTCGCGCGTCAAGTGCGGCGCCCGCCATCGCATCAGCTCACCCACCAGAAAACCGACGTTCCACAGCGTCTGCCGCACGCGCCCTTTCAACGTCATCAGCAGAATTGCCAGCACCCCACCCAGCAAAGCGGTCAGCAGGAAGATGCCCAGGAAGTCCGAGAATCCCACCATGGCGCCCACCGCGGCCAGCAGCTTCACGTCTCCGGCCCCTGTCATGTGGAGCGTATACATCACCAGGTTCAGTCCGAACGCAAACGCAAAGCCCTTGGCCGCCACCCAGAGGCCATCGAGCGGCGTCGGATAGGTAATCAGCGCGTTCAGCGCAAAACCGAGTACCAGCGTACTGACAGTCAACCAGTTAGGGATGCGGCGCCACCGCAGGTCGGTCACCGTGGCGACCGCCACGGCCAGCAGCAGCACGAATTCGATGCCCACGGCGGGGCGGGTGAAGTGAATCACAGGCACTAGTATACAAATCGGCGGATCTGGCGTTAACCATAACGAAGGTTAACCAGGGACCTCAAAGTGCTACGGTGAAGGCTGCACTCATGGGCCACGACCTTCGTTTCGCCATCCGCACCCTCCTGCGTAGTCCGCTGTTCACAGCCGTCGCGGTCTTATCGCTGGCGCTCGGCATTGGCGCCAATGCTTCCATCTTTTCCCTGCTGGACCAGGTCCTCTACCGCTCGCTTCCGGTCCGCGATCCGCGGTCGCTGGTGGTGTTCCACGTCGAGGAGCACGGCTCCGGCAGTTCGTCGTCGGATAACAGCCAAAGCGTCTTTTCCTACCCCATGTACCAGGATTTGCGCAATAACGCGGTCTTTAGCGGCGTCGTCGCCCGCATGGGTTCCTCTGTCAGCATCTTGTGGAACGGCCAGACGGAGCGGGCCCGCGCGGAGGTCGTATCGGGCAACCTGTTCGAAGTGCTCGGCGTGCATGCGGCCATCGGCCGGACAATTTTGCCGGAAGATGACGGCGCGCCCGGCGCGCATCCGGTGGTCATGCTCAGCCATGATTATTGGGTGCGGCGCTTCGCCGCCGATCCCGCCGTGCTGAACCAGAAGGTGTCCATAAACGGACATCCCATGGTCGTAATCGGAATTGCGCCGGAGGGTTTCCGCGGTGTGCTGGCGGGCGAGAATCCCGAATTGCTGGCGCCCATCGCCATGAAGCGCGAATTGTCACCCACCTGGGATGGTTTGAAGGACCGCCGCGATCGTTGGCTGAACATCCTGGCGCGCTTGCGCCCTGGAGTCTCCGCGGCGCAAGCGCAAGCCGCCATTCAGATGGTGTACCATCCTGCCCTGGAATTGGAAGTCAAGCAGTTTCATGAATTCCCGCGCACCGAGCGTCTGATTCTGGGCCAGAAGATCGAACTCCGGCCGGCCGCGCAGGGCATCAACGAGCTGCGCCAAGCTTGGGAGAAGCCGCTCATCGCCTTAATGGTCCTGGTCGGACTGGTGTTGCTGATCGCCTGCGCTAACGTGGCCAATCTGCTGCTGGCGCGCGCCGCATCCCGCCGCCGCGAGATGGCCATTCGGCTGGCGTTGGGCGCCGGCCGGCGATCGCTACTGCGCCAATTGTTGATCGAGAGCCTGGTGATTGCCATCGCCGGCGGTCTGCTCGGCCTGCTGGTTTCCGTGTGGACCACCAGCGCTCTGCTGCACGTGCTGCCCGCCGATGCCACCGGCGGATGGATCTCACCCACCGTGGATGGCCGCTTGCTCCTCTTCACGTTGGCCATCTCTCTCGGCACCGGGTTGCTATTCGGATTGGCGCCCGCGCTGCAGGCCGGCCGCGACGAAGTGGCATCCACGTTGCGCGAGCAGCCCGCGGCGCTGGCCTCGGCTGGCGGCGCGGCCCGCTTCCGGCGCGCCCTGGTGGTTGTGCAATTGGCGCTGTCGCTGCTCCTGTTGGTAGGCGCCGGGTTGTTTGCCCGCAGCTTATTTAACCTTCTGCGCGTGAATCCGGGGTTCCACAGCGAACGCTTGCTGACCTTCGCCATCGACCCATCGTTAAACGGCTACACCAAGGAGCGTGGCTTCGCTCTGTTCCGCGATCTGCAGGAACGCATCGCGCGCATGCCCGGCGTTGCGGCTGTGGGCGCCGCCAATCCCGGACCGCTAACCGGCGATAACCGCGGCAGCAACGTCACAGTGGAAGGCTATCATGCGCGCGAAGACGAGAACATGGTCGTTTCGCGCCATGTCGTGAGTCCGGGTTACTTCCACACGCTGGGTGCGCCGCTGGTGCGCGGGCGTGAAGTCGCTGAACGCGACCTGACTTCACCAGACAAGGTCGTGGTGGTGAACGAGGCTTTTGTCAAGCGCTTCTTCGGCGACCGCAACCCGCTAGGACAGCACATGATGTTCGGCGCCAGTAATAAGCGCCTGCCGGACCGCGAAATTGTCGGCGTGGTGCGCGACCTGAAACACAACAGCCTGCGCGAGAAGCCGGACCCTGCTGTTTTCTACCCCTACACGAATGATGAGGATGCCGGCCGCATCGAGTTCTACGTGCGCGGCGAGCGCGATATAAATGGTCTGGGTGAGGAGATCCGGCGCGTGGTACAGCAGATGGATGCGGGCTTGCCGGTCTTCCACATGCAGCCGGTGGAGATCCAAGTCGCCGAATCCGTGCAGGTCGACCGCCTGATCGCGATTCTGTCGTGCGCCTTCGGCGTGCTGGCTACTCTGTTGGCGGCCATCGGGCTGTACGGCGTAGTCGCCTACACCGTGGCGCGCCGCACCGCGGAGATCGGCATACGTGTCGCGCTCGGCGCCGTGCCGCGCGACGTACTCTGGCTGGTCATGCGCGATGTGGGCCTGCTCGTGATTCTCGGCCTGTCGATCGGCTTGCCGGTAGCGCTGGTTCTGGGCCGCCTCGTGGAATCGCAACTTTTCGGATTGAGGGCGGGCGATCCGGCGATCTTCGCTGGGGCGTCGCTGATCCTGGTGGTCGTGGCGGCGCTATCGGGACTGATTCCCAGCAGCCGGGCTGCGCGTATCGATCCGATTGTGGCGCTGCGCAACGAGTGAGCTACTGAGCAGCGCAGGTTAAGCCCTTCTCAATTTCGGCTGCACGCGCCGCACGCGAGTCGCTAGGCCAGTATCTCCAACGCTGAGCGGTCCCGCTGATCCATGTGCGTCCCGGCACGTTTGGCAACGTTACGGATCAACTCGGCGGTGCGATCCAGCCGGTTATTGACCTACTCGTCAGGCATGGTTCAGCTAACTCGATGCTATCATGGGGACTCATGCCAGAGGCCCTTCCCACGGTGGTCATCGTGGGCAGACCCAACGTTGGAAAATCGACCCTCTTTAACCGGATCACCGGCAAGCGTCGCGCCATCGTAGGCGACGAACCGGGTATCACTCGCGACCGTCTCCATGGCGACGCTGAATACAACGGGCGGCGCTTCGCGCTAATCGACACCGGTGGCATCGTGGTCGACGATGCCGAATATATCCCCAGCCAGATCCTGAAGCAGGCGCGCATGGCGCTGGAGCACGCCGGCCACATTATCTTTCTGGTGGATGGCCGCAGCGAAATCACCGCTTCCGACCGCGACCTGGCGCGTATGCTGCTGCGCCTCGGCAAGCCCGTGTCGCTGGCCGTGAACAAGGCGGACACCGGGGCGCGCGAGAGCCTGGCACACGATTTCTACTCCCTGGGGATTCGCGAGGTCTTCCCAGTCTCGGCCGAGCATGGTATCGGTATCGATACGCTTCTCGATCATGTCACTGCCGGCCTGGAAGCGACGCCCGCCGCCGAGCCGATCCATTCCATCAAGATCGCCATCATCGGCCGGCCCAACGTCGGCAAGTCCACCCTTCTGAATGCCCTGACCGGCGAGGAGCGTGCCATCGTCTCCCCCATAGCCGGCACCACCCGCGATTCCGTGGACGAAACCGTGACCCACGACGGCGCCAACTATACGTTCGTCGATACGGCCGGCATCCGCCGCAAAGGGAAAACGGAGTTGATGGCCGAAAAGCTCAGCGTGGTGATGGCGCGCCGGAGCATCCGTATGGCCGACGTGGTCCTGCTACTGATGGATGCCGCCGACGGCGTGCTTGCACTGGACGCTACCATCGCCGGCTACGCCCACGAGGGCGGGCGCGGCGTCATCGTGTGCGTCAATAAGTGGGACTTGATCGCGGAGAAGCGAAAGCGCGCCTTCGAGCGCGACGTGCGCGATCGTTTGAAGTTTCTCGAATACGCGCCCGTGCTATTTCTCTCGGCCAAGACCGGCGCGGGCGTGGACCGCATCTTCAAAATGATCCGCCAGGTCTACGAATCCGCCACCAAGCGCATCCCCACCGGCGAGATGAACCGCTTCGTGGAACACCTGCGCTTCGAGGAACGCAAGATCTATTACATCACCCAAGCCTCCGTGCGTCCTCCAACCTTCGTGGCGTTCACCGACCGCGCCGGCCCGCTGCATTTCTCGCACGAGCGGCATTTGATCAATGAGATCCGCAAACACTTCGGCTTTCAGGGCACGCCCATTGTTTTGAAGACCCGGGCCAAGGGGCGCCAATAGCATCGATAAAATGAAACTTAGACGTTGCACTCTCCTATTGCTAGCCTCAGCCGCCTACGGGGCCACCCCGTCGCTCACCCTCGGCCCCTGTCCGGATAACCCGGCTCTTTGCGGCACGTTCGCGCGTCCCCTGGATCCCACCGGCCAAACACCCGGCAGTATCATTATCGGATTTGAACTCTTCTCCGCCGCCGATATCTCCCAGCCGCCCCTCGGCACCATCGTGGCCGTCGAAGGCGGACCCGGCTTCGCCAGCACCGGCAGCGCCGCCGGATATTTAGGCCTATTCAAACCCCTGCTGGATCGGCGCAACCTCCTCATCATCGATAACCGCGGCACCGGCCTCTCTGGCGCCATCGACTGCCAGCCGCTGCAGACCCAGCTTGTTCAAACCGTCCCCGCAGTAGGCCTGTGCGGAGCCGAACTGCGCGGCGCCTCCGACCTCTACGGCACGGCTCTCGCCACCGACGACATGGCCGCCGTGCTCGAAGCTCTCGGCACCGGCCCGGTCGATCTCTATGGCGATTCCTACGGCACCTGGTACAGCCAGGCATTCGCCGTGAATCATCCCGAGCTGGTGCGCGCCGTCATCCTGGACAGCGCTTACCCGGTGATCGGCGAGAATCCGTTCTACCCGTTCTCCGGCATCTTCAACCGGCTGAATTACAACATGGTGTGCCAGCGGTCCCTGAGCTGCCAGGACCTGCCAGGCACCTCGCAGGATCGCATCGACGCGCTAACCGCCTCGCTCCGCGCGAGTCCCTTCACGGGCAAAGCCTACGACGGTAATGGCAACCTACGCCCGGTCGCCGCCACGCCCACGTCTCTGGCTTATGCCATCTATGCCGGGACCATGGGCGAAGTCATCTATCGCGACCTGGACGCCGCGGCGCGCGCCTATCTGTCCAATGGCGATACCGTTCCGCTGCTGCGCCTCTTCGCCGAAAATGACCTGACTTCCGCCTTCGCGCAGCCGGGTGGCAAGGACACCGAATACAGCCGCGGCCTGTTTGCCGCGGTAAGTTGCAGCGACTATCCGCAGCTCTACGATATGACCGTGCCCCCCAGCGAGCGCGTCACCCAGGAACAGGCGGCCATCGCCCAGGAGAATGCCACCGATCCCGGTGTGTTTGCCCCGTTCACCATCGACGAATTCCGCAAAATGTCCATCGACGTCAGCGTGCTCGATCTGTGCTTAAACTGGCCGATCCCTTCGCCGCTCTATCCCCCGCAACATTCCGTCCCGCCGAATGCCACTTTTCCACCGGTGCCGGTCTTGGTACTTTCCGGTGAACTGGATTCGCTGACTACGCCCGCGGAAGGGAAACTGGCCGCCGATCTTTTCCCGAATGCCCAACAGGTGCTGATTGCCAACAGCTTCCACGTAACCGCGGTGGAAGACGAGGATCACTGTGCCTCGGTTATAGCGCGCACTTTCTTTTTGACCCTGAGTCCCGGAGATACGTCCTGCGCCTCGCAAATCGCGGAGGTGCGGACGGTTCCCAACTTCGCCACGGTGGTCGCCGACGTTCAGCCAGCCACGCCGTTGGCCGGAAATCAGGGCACCACGACGGACCTGCAATTAGCGGCCGATGCCACGCTGGCGGCCGGTGATGCCGTCGCCCGCTGGTTTGTAAACTTCAATGAATCCGGCGTCGGCCTGCGCGGAGGCACGTGGACCTACACCCAGAATTCGCCATTCATTGACTACACGCTCGAAAATGTCCAATGGACCACGGATGTCACCGTCTCCGGCACGATCGACTGGAACTACGGAACCGGCGCCATCGCCGCCAGCCTGCTGGTGAATGGCCCGGGGGCGACTACCGGCGACTTGGTGATTACCTGGAACAACGTCGCGCCGCATGCCATGGCTACTATCGGCGGTCTGATCGGCGGGCGTACGATCGCAGCCGTCATGTACGCCCCGTAGCAAACTGTCCCATCTAATCTTTCTTCAGATATTTATCGAACCAGCTCAGTTCCTCCCAGAGCACGTGCTCGATGGATTCCCGCCCGCCGTATCCATGCGACTCCAGCGGCAGCATCACCAGCCGCACCGTTCCGCCGTTGCCGCGAATGGCCTGATACAACCGCTCGGATTGGATCGGAAAGGTCCCCGTATTGTTGTCCGCTTCGCCGTGGATCAGCAGCAGCGGCGTCTTGATCTTGTCCGCAATCATGAACGGCGACATGCGCAGATAGATATCCTGCGCTTCCCAAAACGTGCGCCGTTCGGTTTGAAACCCGAAAGGCGTCAGCGTGCGGTTGTAAGCGCCGCTTTCCGCCGCGCCCGCATGGAACAGATCCGAATGCGCCAGCAGATTCGCGGTCATGAAAGCCCCGTAGCTGTGGCCGCCCACGCCCACCCGCTCGCGGTCGGTGACGCCCATGGCCACGGCCTTATCGATGGCGGCCTTGGCGTCCATCACGATCTGCTGCACGTAGGTGTTGTTCACGGTCTCCGGGTCGCCGATCACCGGCATCGCCGCGTTATCCAAAACCGCGTATCCATGCAACAGGAACAACAGGTGCAGATTCGCCCCGCCGAAAACCGTAAAGCGGTCCGTCGAGCCACTGACCTGCCCGGCCGTGGTGGCGTCGTTGTACTCCAGCGGGTAGGCCCACAGCAGTGTGGGCAGTCGCGTGCCTTCGTGATAGTCCGGCGGCAGATAGAGCGTAAACGACAAGGGCACGCCGTCTTCGCGCTGGTAGCTGACGATCTGCTTGCGGATGCCGCGCACCTGCGGCGTAGGATCGGCAATCCTGGTCAGCGGCTGCAGCGACTCGCCCGCGCGAATGAAGTAGTTGGGAGATCCCGTCGGCGTTTCGCGGCGCGTCAATAAGCGCGCGCCCGTGTCGTCCAGGACCGCCAAGACGGTTTCGTAGCTCCCGTTGCCGGCCTGGAACAGACGTTCGGATTTCTGCGTCGCCAGGTTATAGCGATCCAGAAACGGATGGTCACCCGACGGGCTGGCCCCGTCCGCCGCGAGAAAGATGTTGTCGCCGTTCTGCTGCACCGCCGGCTGCCCGTTCGCCATCCGGCGCATCAGCGGACGACCCGGGTCGTGATAGCGGTCCTGCGCATTCCGGCTGAAAATAACGCGGCCTTCCGCGCTGGAGGAATCCAGGGCGATCTCCATGGTGCGCGTCCAGCGCTTGTCCCGCTCGTAATCCGTCACCAGCGCCCTGCCGCTCTGGGCCAGCACCTCCAACCCGGTGAATCGCTCGGTTGTTTCGAAGATCTCCCGCGGCGAACCCTGGAACGGCGCGGCCAGAGTCAGGATGCGGTCGCGATGCGGCGCTTTCTCCTTGGGATTGCCGCCGTCCATGGCTTCCACCCACACCAGCGTCGCGGGTTTATCCGGACGCCATTCATAGGCTCGCGGACCCGTGCGCACACCTTCCACCGGAATGCGATCCGCCAGCGGAAGGTCGGCAAGCTGGTACACCTTCTGCCCGGCCCGGTCCCACACTTCGACGGTCAAAGGGAAACGAAAGACCGGATGCAAATAGGAATACGGCCGGTGCACCAGGGACACCAGCAGGCGCCGTGCATCCGGCGATGGCTCCGCGGCCTCGAAGACCCCTGGTTTGCCCGCCGGAGTAATCTTGCCCGTGGCGGCGTCCGCATAGGCGAGTTGCGCCGTGGCGTAGTAGTCGAAAAGATCCTCGTCATGCGGCGTGTTCAGCATGTCCTCGAACGTTACGACCGGACCGGAGCGGCCGGAGCTTTCTTGCACGTGCGGGCCGCGCGGCGCGCTGGATTCGGCGGGCGGCTGGCCGCGGTTCTCGGGAACCAGCCGCACCAGCAAGGTCCGGTTGTCGGACAGCCAGACCACCGGCGTCCCCATCACCGCGTTCAAGCGCACGCCGGCCATGCGCCGGACCTGCCCGCTGGCGGTGGTTCCGATCCACAACTCGATCGCATGCTCGGTAGTGTTCGTGAAAGCAAACTGCTTGCCGTCGGGGCTCCAGACCGGCGCCCCCAGCTTCGCGCCCGGTGGCGTCGAAACCACAATATCGGAAGCATTGGATAGCCGCTTGATCGTGAACGACGTGCTGTATGGCGGCAGATGCGGCCCGTTGCTGTGTATGTCGATGCGCAGTCCGGCCAGCCGTAGCATGGGCTGCGCCACCTCGGCAATCGGCGGGTAACGCAACGGCTGCATCAGAATCGCATAATCGCGCGCCGGGCTTACCGCGATCAGCGGCGGGGGCGGCGCGTTCAAGACGTCCAGGATCTCCTTGGGCGGCTTTTGGTAGGTCAGTTCCGCCGGGATCGCCACGGCGGCACAAAGCAGGAACAACACAGGCATGCGGGACGGCATCCTGTCATTCTAGAATAAGAGCGCCATGCGGATTCACACTCTGATCCTGGCGGCGCTTGCAGCCGGCGCTGCCACGCCGCAAACCGCAGTCTACAAACTGAAAGCCACTCCTAAAACCATCGCTTGGGGATACTACGCGGCCAGCACGCCGCCGGCTCTGCGCATCCATTCCGGCGATACGGTTGAGATTGACACGCTGATCACCAACAGTCCCGCGCATCTGGAAGCGGCGGGAGTGCCGCCCGCGGAAATCGAACAGAGCCTGCGCGACATTTATCGCGAGGTCACCGATAAAGGGCCGGGCGGGCATATTCTGACCGGGCCAATCTACGTGGAAGGCGCGGAACCCGGCGATACGCTGGAGGTGCGCATTCAATCCATCCGCCTGGCGCTGCCCTACGCTTACAATGCCTTCCGCCCCGGCGCAGGCTTCCTGCCCGACGAGTTTCCGTTCACGCGCACCAGGATCATTCCCCTCGATCGTGAAAAGATGATCGCCCGCTTTGGCGAACACATCGAGATCCCCATCCGGCCGTTCTTCGGCAGCATGGGCGTCGCGCCGCCGGAGAATCTGGGCCGCATCAGCAGCGCCCCGCCCTGGTTTCACGCCGGCAACATCGACAACAAGGAATTCGTCGCGGGCACAGCGCTGTACATTCCCGTGCATGCGCGCGGTGCACTGTTCCTGGCCGGCGACGGCCATGCCGGCCAGGGCAACGGCGAAGTGGATATTACCGCTCTGGAAACCTCGCTCACCGGCGTGTTTCAGTTCGCGGTGCGCAAGGATCTGCATCTGCGCTGGCCGCGCGGGGAGACGCCCACGCACTACATCACCATGGGCATGCATGCGGACCTGCGCGAGGCCGCCAAGATAGCCGTGGACGAGATGATTGACTTCCTGGTGACGGAGAAGCATCTATCGCGCGAGGACGCCTACATGCTCACGAGCGTGGCCGCGGACCTGAGCATCACGCAACTGGTGGATGGCAACGTCGGGGTCCACGCCATGATCGCCAAGTCGATCTTCCGATAAAAGGAGTCAATTCCAAATGAAACAAGGGCTGTTCATGCTGCTGGCTGTGCCCGCCTTGGCGCAGACCGTCGTGATTGATGCCGGCGCTCCCGGCCATCCGTTCCCGCATTTCTGGGAGCAGGTTTTCGGTTCGGGACGCGCCAACCTGGCCTTGCGCGAGAGCTATCGCCGCGATCTGCGCGCCGTGCGCCAGGCCACCGATTTCCATTACGCCCGTTTCCACGCCATCTTCCATGACGAAAACGGCGTCTACGCAGAAGATGCGCAAGGCCGGCCGGTCTACAACTTTTCCAACGTCGACCAGATCTACGACGGACTGCTGGCAGACGGCGTGCGGCCCTTCGTGGAACTGAGCTTCATGCCGAAGAAGCTGTCGGCCGTGCCTCCGGTGCCGCATCCTTTTTGGTATCAGCCGGTGATTTCGCCTCCCAAGGATTATGCCCAATGGAGCAGCCTGGTAAGCACATTCGCGCAACATCTGGTCGAGCGCTACGGCATCGATGAAGTCGCCGCATGGTATTTCGAAGTCTGGAACGAACCGAATATCGACTTCTGGGCCGGCACACCCAAGCAATCCACTTACTTTCAGCTTTATGCCGCGGCCGCTGAGGGATTGAAACGCGTCAATCCGCGCCTGCGCGTGGGCGGACCCGCGACCGCCCAGGCGGCGTGGGTGGGCGATCTGATCGCCTACTGCGCGAAGAATAACGTGCCAATCGACTTCGTCTCCACTCACGTCTACGGCAACGACAGCGCGCAGGATGTTTTCGGCGCCGATGAAAAGATAACCCGCCGCGACATGGTGGCGCGCGCCGTGCGCAAAGTGCACGACCAGGTGCGGGCCTCCGCGTTTCCCAATCTGCCGATCCATTGGACCGAATACAACGCCAGCTATATGAATGAGCCGGCGGTCACCGATGCGCCATTCATGGGGCCGTGGCTGGCCAACAACATCCGGCAATGCGATGGCCTGGTGGACACCATGTCGTACTGGACGTTTTCCGATGTCTTTGAGGAGGGAGGCGTGGTGAAGACACCGTTCTATGGCGGGTACGGAATCATCGCCGAACACGGCATTCCCAAGGCTGCATTTCATGCGTTCCGCCTGTTGCACAAACTGGGAACCGAGCGTCTGTCCGTGGATTCGGACTCGGTCTTGGTAACGCGGCGCGGCGATGGCGCTTTGGAAATCGCCGTCTGGAATTATGCGGCGCCGGAGGAAGCGGGCACGCCGGTCGAGATGACCTTATGGTTCAAGGGTCTGCGCGGCGGCCCGCACGCGGCGCGGATCGAGCGCGTGGACGCGGAGCACGGATCGCCCATCCACGCCTGGCAGGAAATGGGCCGCCCCGCCTGGCCCACGCGCGAACAGATCGCCGCGCTGCAGACTGCCGCGCAGGCCGCCAGTCCGGAGACGGCGCCACTTGGCAGCGACGGCTCGCTCAAACTGCGTTTGCCCGCACACGGCCTGGCATTGGTGGAGCTGCGGTGAAGCCGTGCGCTGGAACCGGCTGTTACAGGAGCCGCCGTCCGGCCCCGCCGGCATCGTAGCCGCCCAGCCCCTCCAATTCTCGGCGGTAGCTGGCGCGGTTGAGCGTATCGAGCAACGCCTGTATGGGCGGATGATCGAGATGTTGGCGTCGAATTACGAGGTCGTAGCGCTCGCTTTCCAACGCAATGTAGTCCAGCCCGAAAACACGGGCCGCCGAGCGCGTGGCGATACAACAATCCGCATCTCCGCACCGCACCTGCCATGCCGCTTGCAAATGGCCGCCGGCCAGGCGGTCGTAGCCCCGCACTTTTTCGCCGGGAATGCCCAGACCGTTGAGCCGTGAATCCAGCAGCATGCGGCTGCCCGCGCCCGGTTCGCGGTTGACGATCGTGACGTCGCGCCGCGCCAGATCCGCCACGGAGCGAATTGTCTTGGGATTCGAGCGCCCCACCACCAGCCCTTCGTCCCACACCGCCAGTGAGACCACCGCGACGGCTTTTCGCGGAAACATACGGCGGATGGCTGGAAGATTCGACTCACCGGAAGCCTCGTCGCGCAGGTGCGTGCCGGCCACGTGGATGACGCCCTGTTTCAACAGCGCCAACGCGCGCGTGCTGTTGCGCTGCGCCACCACCAACTCGACCCCGGCGCGCAGCATGTGCCGCGCCAGGACTGAAATGCCCGGATCGCATCCGGCGATCAAAATGCGATTGGCCAGATCGAAGTCTTCGTGGAAGGGCTGAACGGCGGCCTTCCCGCCGGCGTCCGGGCCATCCACCAGCACGGCGTCGGCCGTTGGCAGATACCAGGGAACCGGCGATGCCGGCGAAGCCACGGTGTGACGATCCACCCGGCAAAGTTGCATGGGATCGCCCGCGCGCGGCGCCTCTGCGTCCGGTAACAGCATGACCGGCTCGGCCGTCCGCGGCATGCCGGATTCGTCCGGCCCCAGGGCGAACAGGTCCTCCACGCTGGCGTCCAGCGCCCGCGCCAGGCGTAGGGCCACCGCCGTGTTCGGCACGTAGCTGCCGGATTCGATGGCGTAAATCGTCTGTCGGCTGACGCCCGCGCTGTGCGCTAATGCGGCCGCCGGGAGCCCGCGCTTCCGCCGGTAATCCGCCAGGTGGTTGGCAATGTCTTTCATCGGCAACTCCGTCACTTTGACGTTACAACACGGCGGCAACCGGCTGCCACGCGTTACCATCGATTCAGGAATGACGGTCGAGGAAAGAGAGCGCTACTCGCGCCAGATTCTCTTCGCGGAAATAGGTGAAGCGGGCCAGGAGCGCCTGCTTGCGTCGCACGCCGCCATTGTGGGATGCGGCGCACTGGGCAGTTTTCAAGCGGCCGCGCTGGCGCGTGCGGGCGTCGGGAGGCTGACCATCATCGATCGCGACTACGTGGAGCCGAGCAATCTGCAGCGGCAATGGTTGTTCGAAGAATCCGACGCGGCCGAAGCGTTGCCCAAAGCCGTGGCCGCCGAACGCCGCCTGGCGCGCATCAATTCTGCGGTTCGTGTGCAGGGCATCGTCGCGGATCTGACACCCGCGAATGTCGCGGACCTGTTGGGCCAGGCGCAGGTGATTCTGGACGGCACGGACAACTTCGAAACACGATATCTGATAAATGATTTCGCATTGAGCCGCGCGATTCCGTGGATCTACGGTGCGGCGGTGGGCAGCTACGGTCTCACCATGCCTGTGATTCCGGGGCGCACGGCGTGCTTGCGCTGCGTGTACCCCGATCCGCCCGCGGGAGCGCAGCCTACCTGCGATACGGCCGGCGTTCTGAACTCGATCACCGCGACGATCGCGGCGTTGCAATCGGCCGATGCCTTGAAGATCCTGGCGGGACGCGCCGACGCGGTAGGTGCGCGCATCACCACGGTGGATGTTTGGGACGGCGGCATACGCCAGATCGATCAGCCCTCCGCGGCGCCCGATTGTCCGGCATGCGGCGCGCGCGACTTCGTTTACCTGGATGGACACCGCCGCGCGCCCGTCAGCTTATGTGGCCGCAACGCGGTACAGATCCACGAGCGCGCGCGGCCCCTCGATCTGGACGAACTCCGCGCCACGCTTCAGCCCCTGGGCGAAGTGCGCGCCAATGACTTCGCGCTGCGCTTCCTCACCGGATCGTACGAGATGACCATATTTCCGGACGGCCGTGCGATCGTCAAAGGCACCACGGATATCGGCCTCGCGCGCAGCCTGTACGCACGGTACGTCGGAGCTTGACTGCATGCCAAGAACTCCAGCTTCACTTCGCGCGCTTTTGGCAAACCTGATCGATTACGCCGGATTGTATCCGCCCGCGGCGCTGCCACTACCCGAGGTGCTTAAGAACTACGAGGCCTACCTGATTTCACCGGAAGTCTGGATGCTAAACCGGCTTGTGCTGTCTGCCACCAAACTGCCCGAACTATGCCTGGGCGAAAACTGGCGCGTGACTCTGTTGGTGGATGCGGAGCCGGGTTCGCTGCCGCCGCAGGTGGAGACGTTGGAAACCAAACTCCCACAGCGTCTGTCATTGCCTACATACTGCGAAGCACCTATCGCCGCGATTCTGGGAGCGTTCGCCAAGATACGCACCGGCGGACTGACGCCCGAGGCGGTTCCGTCCTCCGCGGCGATCGCCGATTTCCTGTGCGCGGCCGCTGCCCGCCGGATCGCTTTCAAGGCCACAGCCGGCCTGCATCATCCGATACGCAGCGTCACCATGCACGGATTCGTAAATGTCTTCGTTGCGGCCGCGTTCGCATGGCAGGGCGCGGATCGCGCCTCGATCGTCGATATTCTGGACGAGACGAATGCCCGCGCGTTCGATTTCCGCGAGGGCGAACTGCGCTGGGGCCGCCGGCCCATGACAACGGCCGATATCACGTCCGCGCGCCGCAACTTTGCCCACAGCTTCGGCTCCTGCTCGTTCGAAGAGCCGGCCGCCCAATTGCGCGCCTTGGGTTGGCTCTAAGCCGAGTTTAAGATCCCTATATTGAAAAACCCCGCGAATCCAACTACGCTGTCTGTAGCATGGAGCGCCGCAAATTCATCGTCGCCGGACTGGCGGGCACGGCGGCCGGCTGTGGCGGCGCGCGCACTTCCTGGCGGTTCTTCACCCTGGCCGAAGCCCGCACGCTCGAAGCCGTGTGCGCGCACATCATTCCGGAAGACCAGGATCCGGGCGCGGTGCGTGCCGGCGTAGTGGTCTTCGTCGACCGCCAACTCACAGGCTTCTTTAAGCCGCTACAGAAGAGCTATCGGCAAGGTCTCGCCGCCATCGGGCCGGGTTTCGCCGATCTGCCCGCCGCCGCCCAACTCGACGCGCTGCGGCGCATGGAGCGGAATCCCGAGACCAAGCCGTTCTTCGACATGCTGGTGGCGCACACCATGCAAGGTTTCTACGGCGATCCGCGGCATGGCGGCAACCGCGAGCGGGTGAGCTGGAAAATGCTCGGCGTGGCCTCGCCGCCCATCCGGGGGCGCGCGTGAATCGTGTCAACGCGGTGATCGTGGGCGCCGGCGCGGGCGGCGGCATCGTGGCCAAGGAACTGGCGGAAGCTGGGCTGAGCGTGGTCCTGCTGGAGCGCGGCAAATGGTACACGGCTTTCGATTGCCGCAAGGACGATCTGCGCAACCAACGCACCAGCGCACTCGGCAATGCCTTCGGTCCGGATGACGAGCGCAATCCGCGCGTCTCCGTGGACCTAAAGGGCCGCCCGCGCGTGGTGCGCGCCAGCGGTCCGGGCTACAGCAACAATGCGGCCTGCGTGGGCGGCGGCACGCTCAGCTACGGCGCGATGGCCTGGCGTTACATGGAGCAGGATTTCCGCATGCGCTCCACCTACGGCCCGGTCGCCGGCAGCACGCTCGAGGATTGGCCCATCTCCTACGCCGATCTCGAGCCGTACTACGAGAAGGCCGAATGGGAGATCGGCGTGTCGGGCGACGATTCCGGCAATCCGTTCCGCGGGCCGCGCAGCAAGCCGCTGCCCATGCCGCCGCTGCCGCCCAACCTCGAATTTGAAATCCTGGAGCCCGCGGCCAAACGGCTCGGACTGCATCCCTTCCACATTCCCATGCTGCGTAATTCCGTCCCCTACAATGGCCGTGGACCGTGCATGCGCTGCCGCTGGTGCGTAGGCTTCGCCTGCGAAGTGAATGCCAAAGGCGGCACGCAGAACACGGTGATTCCGAAAGCGCTGGCGACCGGCCATTGCGAACTGCGCACGGAATGCATGGCCCGCCAGATCGTGACGGACGACCATGGGCGCGTCACGGGCGTCGAATATTTCGATGCGCACGATCGGCTGCGGCGCCAGGATGCCGACATCGTGGTGGTGTCGAGCGCGGCCGTGGAGTCGGCGCGGCTGCTGCTGAATTCGAAGAGCCCGCTGTTCCCCAACGGATTGGGCAATCGCTACGATTGGGTCGGACGTAATTTCCAGGGCCACAGCTATACGGGCGCGTTCGGCATCCTGCCGGAAGAAATCTACGACGACCTCGGCCCCGGCGCTTCCATCGCCATCTGCGATTTCAATCACGGCAATGCAGGGCTGGCGGGTGGCGCCATGCTGGCCAACGAGTTCATCCGTTTGCCCTACCAGTTCGTCGGCATGCTGCCGCCGGATGTCCCCAAGTGGGGACCGGCGCACAAGGATTTCATGCGCCGGTACTATCGCCGCGCGATTGCCGTGCAGGGTCCCACGCAGGAAATGCCCATGTTCGACGCGCGGGTGACAGTGGACCCCAAGGTCCCGGATTATTGGGGCATTCCGGTGGCGCGGCTCTCCGGCGACAAGCATCCGCACACCATCGAAATCGGGGCTTTCGCGGCGGCGAAGGCCGAGGCTTGGCTGAAGGAAGCGGGAGCCGTGCGCACCTGGAAGAAACTGGCAGGTCCTGGATACAGCGGCGGCCAGCACCAGGCCGGCACTTGCCGCATGGGTAACGATCCCAAAACGTCGGTCGTCAACCGCTACTGCCAGGTGCACGACATCGACAATCTGTTCGTGATCGATGGCAGCGTGCACGTCACTAACGGCGGCTTCAATCCGGTGTTGACCATCATGGCCAACGCCTATCGCGCGTCGGAGCATCTGGTGAAGGGCTGGAAAGGGACGCGGTACCGTACATGAGCAAGCGCTGGTGGTACGCCGCAGCCGCCGTGCCTTGCCTGCTGCTGGTGTTGCCGGCATCCAACATCTACTATCAATCGACCGCCGGCGAAGGCTGCGCAAAGTGCCACGAGATCCGGGACAACTGGACCGTGTGGCGCGATTCCACCCATCGCGGCGTGCCGTGCAAGGGCTGCCACGGCGGGTCCGTGACGGACAATTCCCGGCGCCTGATCGCGCACCTCTCGGGCGACGTGCCGGAGCAGATCCGCATCAAAGGTCTGGACAATTACGCCATGCTGGCGCGCTGCCAAGCGTGCCATCGCCAGGAGTTCGCGGACTGGCAGGCGGGACCTCACGGCGCCACATTCGCCAAGTTCTTCCTGGACACGAAGCAGAATCACCAGCGGCTGCTGATGGACGATTGCTTGCGCTGTCACGGCATGCAATTCGAAGGCGGCATCCGCGACCTGGTGACGCCCATCGACACCAAAGGGCCATGGCGCATCGCGGATGCCCGCTGGACAAACCTGCCGGCGATCCCCTGTCTGGCGTGCCACCAGATGCATCGGCACGGCGAGCCGCGTGCCAAGCAGCCGGACCGTATGGCCCGCTCTTCGGCGCAAGAGGCCATCTACCGCCCGTCGCTGGCGCTATTTGACCGGCGCGAAATGGAGCACGTGGCCAATGCGAACCTGGCGATCCCACTCGTCCTGGATGGTGCCCGTCCGGTGCGCGTGAGCCCCGACCCGCGCCAGGGCTTGTGCTACCAGTGCCACGCACCGCTGGCGACACGCCAGGCCGGCTCGGGCGACGACCGCACCGGCCTCGGCATCCACGAAGGCATCAGTTGCCTGGCCTGCCACCAGAAGCATGGACAGCAGACGCGCGCATCGTGCGCCAATTGCCATCCACGCCTGTCCAATTGCGGGCTGGACGTGGAGAAGATGGACACTACGTTCCTGTCGCCGAAGAGCGGGCACAATATTCACTCTGCAAAGTGCGTGGATTGCCATACCAAGGGCGTGCCCAAGAAACGGCTCGCCGCGGCGATGTGACATAATCATGCACATGCGCGCAGTGTCGAATCTGGTTTCCGTCGACGAATACCTGCACACCGACTATAGCCCCGACTGCGACTATGTGGACGGGATGCTGGTGGAGCGGAACGTGGGCGAGAAAGAGCACGGCAAGGCGCAACAGGAGTTGATTGCTTACTTCCGGGAGGGGCGCAAACTGTGGGGTCTTTTCGTGATGCAGGAGCAGCGCGTACAAGTCTCCGCCTCCCGCTACAGGGTGCCGGACGTCTGCGTGATGCTCGGCCCTGAACCAGACGAGCAGATTTTCACGAAGCCGCCGTTCCTTTGCATTGAGGTTCTGTCACCGGAGGATCGCATGAGCCGGTTACAGGAGAAGATCGAAGATTACTTGCAATTCGGCGTTTGCTTCGTGTGGATCATCGACCCGTACAAGCGCAGGGCCTGGATCTACACGCAAGCCGAAATCCGCGAGGTGCGAGACGGTCTTCTGCGCACCACGGATCCCGAATGGATCGTACCGCTCGCCGAAATCTTCGTCTAATCCCCGTAAATCGCGTTCAGCATCGCCGCCAGCCGCACGCCGCCCTTATACAACTGCGCCCGCACCACGTCGAGCGAACCAGATCCATAAGACCGCGGCCCGTCCACTTTGACGATGCGCAGATTCTCCGGCGCTTGGGTCGCGCAATCGCGGGGCTGCACCTCGATGAACTTCGGAATCACCGGCAGTTTCGGACGCGCTTTGCCATACACCTGCGATTTGGCGATCTTGAAAGACTCCGCCGCAATCTGATCGATGCTGCCGTAATCCTCCCAGCGCCGCATCTTGCCGTGGAACCGCGATTCCATGCCTGCGACCATGCCGGCGCCATCGCGCGCCATCAGGTTGCGCACCAGCGTAATGTCCCACACTGCGTGCAGGTTGTGCATGGGCTCAAATCCCACCACGTTCACGCAATTGCCGCCGGCATCCGCGTCGCTGACACAATGCAAGGGCTGATGAATATCGCCCGCGAAATGCGCCAGAAAAGCGATTTCCTGCGCCTCCGACCATTTCCCGT
This sequence comes from Bryobacteraceae bacterium, assembly GCA_049511415.1. Lineage (GTDB taxonomy): Bacteria > Acidobacteriota > Terriglobia > Bryobacterales > Bryobacteraceae > Bog-159. The sequence continues at coordinate 54,151 of JBEKYC010000050.1, forward strand.
CGGCGCGATGCTCCTTCAAGTTCACCAGGTATTGCTTCATCTTGGCCACAATGCAGTTGCCGTCCGGACATCGCTCCGCCATGTGCGCCGGGCCTTCGAACAACCCAATATCGATGTAGTGCCAGGGGGCGGTAGCTCCCTTGCCGCCCGGCATGTGATCGGGCCAGATCGCCGCCCGCGCCATAGCCTCGGCGACGGCATCATTCGCAAACGCCGGATCCTGGTTGAGCAGCCGGCCCACCGCCGCGCGCGCCCGGTCGGTCAGGTGCGCGGCGGCGATGCGGGCTACCGTCTGGTGGCCTTCGTCGCCCCAGCACCACGCCTGGCCCGGAGCAAGTAACCACATAATGACAAATGTCTTGCGCATGGATACAGCCAGTATAATGGCAGCAGAGGGGGGACACGCGATGCCGGCCGCCACAGGACCGCTCGAAAACTTGGAGCAGTGGGACGATTTCGTCAAGGATCGCTACGATCCGAATCGCGCGCAGGAAGGCTTCCGGCAATTCACGCCCGAGGCGCCCCCGGTCGTCCGCGAGTTCTATCGTCTGAATCACACGCATCAGACCCGCGCCTTCGTCCTGGCCAAGAAGCGTCAATACATGGCGCTCAACCAGCGCCGGATGGGCATATGGGAAGGTCTCGAATATCTAAATACGCTGGTTGACGACAGCGATCCCGATACGGATCTCTCCCAGATCGAGCATTGCCTGCAAACCGCCGAAGCCATACGCGCCGATGGCCATCCGCGCTGGTTCGTACTCGCGGGCTTGATTCACGACCTGGGTAAAATCCTTTGCCTCTATGGCGAGCCGCAATGGGCCGTGGTGGGCGATACCTTTCCGGTAGGCTGCGCCTGGTCGGACAAGATCGTTTACCCGGAATATTTCGCCGCCAATCCGGACTCGATGGTGCCCGCATACCAGACCCGCACGGGCATTTACGACGAACACGGGGGGCTGGACAACGTCGATCTTTCCTGGGGACACGACGAATACCTGTATCACGTGGCCAAAGATTACCTGCCGCGGGAAGCCCTGTACATGATCCGGTATCACTCGTTTTATCCCGGTCATCGCGAGCGCGCTTACGAATACCTGATGCACGATCAGGACCGGAAAATGTTCGCGTGGGTGCGCGCATTCAATCCCTATGATCTGTACTCGAAGAGCGCCGCGCGGCCGGATGCGAAGTCGCTGCGGCCGTATTACGAGGGGCTCATCGCCGAGTATTTTCCGCCGAAAGTGCGCTGGTGAGCTGTATTTATGCCGGTGTAAGAAACACGCCGAAAGTCTCGGGCAGCACGCCCCGCTCGGGATTCAACTTGGGCACGTCCATGCTACGGATATGCACGTCGACCGTACTGCCGTCGCCGCGAATGAGGGTGAGGCGATACGGCTCGACGTTCTTACCCAGCTCGCGGTTCTCCTGCACGGCATCGTATTGCCCGACAGACTCTTTCGAGATGATCGAGCGCAGCGTAAACTTCTCTTCGCGACGCCGGCCAATCAATGTCCAGAACGCCTGATTCGCCTCGGACACATGGTCCGTGGCATCCAGCCACACGAAGGCGGTGGGCGCTTCTTCCATCACGAAGGTAATGCGGCGCAGCGCGTTATCAAACTCACGGGACTGCAGGACCGTGCGCGTGAGCGTAAAGCCCAGGATCGTCAAGGAGACGAAGAAGCAGGTTGCGGCCACAACGGCCCAGATCGTGGTGACGCGGCGGTACTTGAAGAAGTTAAACTCCACCACGAGGAAGTCCGCGGATTTGTCTTGCCCGTCGATCCTGACTTTGCCGACCGGGATGGAAGCGAGCACCCGATCTTCACGCTCGGAAGCCCGCAAAGGCGGCAAGACCAGAATATTGCCGAAGACCTTATCCTGCTGGCCGTCCTTGACCGCGTCGCGCAGAGACTTGGTGAGCGCTTCGCGCAGGTCGGATTCATCCCCCGTTTCCTGCCGCCCCGGATGATTCGGTTGGCAAGTGGAACTATTATCGTTCAGGCTGCACGTGACCTCGGTCATTTGCCCGTCGAACCGCTCTACGCTTTTCTTCAAACTGCCCTGCAGCCCCGCGTCGGCCTCGAACGCCAGATCGAAGCACAGGGCGAACTCACTTAGCCCAGGCAGGCGAAAGCCCTTGGATAGCGTGATCACGATGCCGTTGCCGCCAAGGTCCATATAGGGCTGGGTTACGGCGAAGAAACTGTCGACCCGTGGCGCCGTGGTGAGCGATTGCGTGGCGGTGGTCACTACGAAGTTAGGATCGAAGGCGGGCCAGAAATAGGGCCTGCTGGGAAAAAACGTGGTGGCCCGGAACTGCGTGGCGTAATACTTGCGGGTTGCTTTGGTGGAGCGCAGGAATATGCGATTCAGACCGCTGCGGGAAATCAGGTACGTCTGCCGTGGGGCAATATCAAGGAACTGGGCGACTTCGGGTTTGATGGATCCGCGGTCGAGGATATAGATTTCGGTGAACTGGTGTATCTCGGGCGCCACTGCCGCCGAGACGCAGATGTCTTTTTTGAGGAATGGATCCTCCTGCAGCGCTCTGTTTATGAAGGCCGCAGTGGTGTCCTTCTTCGTATTCCGGCTGTCGCCGAGCGCATACAGTCCCGAGGCGTCGGGAGAGGAACGAAAGAGGCGTAGCGGCGCAAAGAGAAAGCCTAAGGTCGATGAATCTGTCAAAACGATCTCAGAACCGTCTCCTTCGGCCACGGTCAGTTCCGGACCGGGACAATCGATTTGGCCCGCGGTGCTCAATTTGTTCAGGAATTGCGCGTAACGATCCATGAAAGCGGGAGAAAGCTCGGCGGACTTGACATAGCCAACTAGGGGTTTGGCCGATATTTCGCGCACCTGTTCGTTCAGGCTGGTCATCAGAAACGCCTCCAGCCCCTTGTGCTGCTGTGGGGTTTCCTCCAAACTGGCCTGCAGCGAATCATTTACAATACTTTCCAATCGGCTTCCGCGGTTCCAGTAGTGAACGACTGAGCCAACTGCCAGCGCCAGGAACGCCAGCGCCAGCATCAGCACCAGTTTTTGTTGTGC